>AP018281.1:0-645000 GCA_002368355.1 Chondrocystis sp. NIES-4102
ATAATTTAATATGTAAAATTCAAAAGCTCACTCTTAAATGTTTAATTAAGGGTGAGTTTTTGCAATTAAAACCATATTAAGCTGAAGGAACATAAAATGATCATAAAAGTGATCCATGTTGTTGGCATTATATAATTATGCATCGATAATTGTCTAAAAGACTGATATAAAAATATAAGCTCTACTTGTATCTTGGAATGATTGATTTCCTAAAGTTCTTAGTTTACTAATTAAAATTATGCATACTGTTTCTGCTAAAATCTTGGTCGTAGATGATGATCCTGCAATTCGCAATCTGATATATCGTTTTCTTAGTCAGAAAAACTATTTACTAGAGTCAGCTGAAAATGGTCAAAATGCATTAAAGATTTTTGAGCAGTTTAATCCAGACTTAGTAATACTAGATGTTAATCTTCCAGATGCGTTGGGGTATAATTTATGTGAAGAAATGCAGCGTCATACAGATGTGTTCATTTTAATGCTTACAAGTCGTGCTGATGCTGCCGACAAAAAAGAAGGATTTCTCAAGGGTGCTGATGATTATTTAACTAAGCCTTTTGACTTACAAGAATTAGAATATCGTGTAAAAGCAATTTTGAAACGACAGAGAACAGTTACAACATCTGAGAAGCAACCATTAGTATTTAGTAATTTAATTATCGATCCTGTTCGCAGAGAAGTTAAAATTAATGATCAACCAATTTTATTAACTGCATTAGAATTTGATTTATTGCATTTTTTAGCTACAAGACCTGGGCGAGTCTGGCGTCGAGATGAATTGATTCAAAATGTTTGGGATTATGATTACGTGGGAGATCAAAGAGTTGTTGACGTTCATATAGGTCAAATTCGTAAAAAAATAGAAATAGATTCTTCTGAACCTTCCTTTATTCAAACTGTACGTGGTGTCGGTTATAAATTTGAGGTTGATAATACTTCTAATATTGTTTGATAATTTGGACTTTGAACAAACAATAGTGACTATTTGGCAATATTTTAAAGATCATTTTGAGATTTTAAAGTGTTAGCGATCGCCTTGAGAATCTCTTGCTGTTGTTGAGGATCATAATTCCATTGAGTTAAAAAATCTTTGTAATCCCCGTTTCCAGTAACAATGGTGCTTTCTAATTTTTGTAATTCTTCAGTTAATGAGTGCAATTGAAGGTGTTTTATTAGATTACTAGTACGCTGACTAACTTTTCGTGATCCTTCAAGGTTATCTATATCATTATTAAGAGTATGAGTAATGGTCATAGCAGAAGACATAGCTAGGTTTTTGACCAATAATTCAGTAACTAGATCATTTGCTGATTTCAACCCATTGATAACCCCAACTGAAGGAAAATCTGCTAGTGGTATTTCACTAGTTAGATAAGCTACAAAGAAGCCTCTAGCTCCAGTTTTACTATTTACAATTGTAGAAATTTTCTGCTCAATCGTAATTTCATCCAATTGATTAACAGTTATTTGCTCCATTAAATATTGAGTTGCTGCGATCGCTTCAGGAAAAGATAACGAGTCAGTGGTCATAAAACACCTTACAAATAATTTTTTATCTTTTTATCTATATATAATCAATTTAATTAAGATTGAGAAATCTTTCCAGTGCTTCGACCATTGAAGGAGGCCAGCGACGAATATTTTTAATCCAGTCGAGGTCTTGATAGCGATTATCTAAACCTACTGCAGCAACCCAATTACTTTCTGCTTCTCCTTGTTGATTTGAAACCCATAAAGCAGCAGCTAATGCTGCACGCATATCCGCATACATAGGATACTTACGTACCAAGTTACGCATAGTACGAATAGCTTCTGAATGGTTACCTAATTGATACATAATTAGAGAAGCATTACCACGAGCGATAGGAAAGTTGGGAGAAATGTTTGCAGCTTGTTGATAATCTTCTAAAGCAATTTCCCATTTCTGTTGACCTGCTTCAGCATTACCTCTGTTATTTAAAGCTACTGGATCATCGGGAGTAATAGCCAATACTTGATTATAATCAGCGATCGCCTCATCCCAAAGTTTTTTACCTTCATAAGCGATACCACGATTAAGATAAGCATCAGGATATTCTGGAGCAATTTCAATTGAACGATTAAAATCTGCGATCGCTTCTGTTAATTTATATTGACCAATACGAACATTACCACGATTACTCCAAGCAGCAGGATTATCAGGAAATTGAGTAACTAATTCAGTCCAATAGCTTTCTGAACGGGCAAAATCGCCTTGTTGAGCAGCTTGAAACGCTTTTTTAGCTATTTTTTCTCCTTGAGCAATTTGTTCTTCGGTAAGGTTAATAGTTTGATTGGACATCGCTGTCACTGGTTTGACGACGCTAGGTGCGCTCCAAAATGAAAAAATTAGAACTAAACTGATTAACCAACGGGTCATTACTTTGTTATTAAGATAATTTTAAGGGTTTATACCTAAGATATAATAATTACAGGGTAATACAGAAAAAAAATCCAAAATAAGTCCAATTTCTAAATAGCCAGAGATTACTCCGTTAGTATGTTATACGGAGTTGGCTCTGACCATAAATTATCGATTTATCAATAATTACTCAGCTTGATGCCAGTTAGGGATTTCTTTTTGACGAGATCGGGCAATAACTAAAGCATTATCTTCTACATCTTGCGTAACTATTGAACCTGCTGCTACAGTTACATTTTCCCCTAAAGTCACAGGAGCAACTAGAACACTATTAGAACCCGTTTTAGTTCCTTGCTTAATAATGGTAGGATGTTTTCTTTTACCATCATAATTAGCGGTGATAGTACCTGCACCAACATTAACTCGATCGCCAACCGTTGCATCTCCTAAATATGATAAGTGAGCAACATTAGTGTTTGAACCTATGGTAGTTTTCTTAAGCTCAACAAAATTACCAACACGACAACTTTCACCCAATTTCACGTTACCTCGCAGATGAGCATAAGGGCCGATTCTAGTATTAGAGGCAACTTCTGAATCAGTGACAACTGAATACAAGATAGTTACGTTATTACCAATTTTACTATTCTCTATCAAGCTACCTGGCCCAATGCGACTACCTGTAGCGATTGTAGTATTACCTCGTAAATGAGTTTGAGGTTCGAGAATTACATCAGGCTCTAATTGCACAGTTTCATCTATAGTAATGCTGTCAGGGTTAACCATTGTTACTCCTGCTTTCATCCAATCATCTTTAATTCTTGCTTGCAAAACATCGTAGGCTGCTGATAGCTGTTGACGATCATTAATACCGTTGGTTTCAAGATAATCATCGGCATCATAAGCCATAACAGGACTGAGATAATTAACAACTTCAGTCAGATAATACTCTTGCTGATCATTATTAGTTGAAAGTTGAGGTAGAGAAGCTGCCAATTTTTGCCAATTAAAACAATATATTCCAGCATTTACTCGTCTATTTTGCTTTTGAGCGGTATTACAATCACGGTCTTCAATAATATGACTAACTAAATTATCACCGTTGCAGAATACACGTCCGTAACCTTGAGGATTTGGTAAATTAGCAGTTAACAAAGTTGCTGCATTTTGTTGAGACTGATGAGTAGATACCAGTTGTTGAAGAGTAGTGGGGCGTAACAATGGTGCGTCTCCATTTAAAACTAACAAATCCCCCTCATATCCCTCCAAATGAGGCATTAACTGTTGTACTGCATGACCAGTACCCAATTGCTCTGTTTGTTCCACAAATTCAACATCTTGACGATGACTCAGAGCCTGTTTAACTTTTTCTCCCTGATAGCCAATAATTAAAATCTGCTTATCTAAATTTAGTAAACTACAACTATCAAGTACTCGTTCAACAAGCGATCGCCCTGCTAAAGAATGCAAAACTTTGGGTAAATCTGATTTCATACGTGTCCCTCGCCCTGCTGCTAAAATTGCTACCGCTACCATATTGCCTACAATTAATTATTGATGTAAATCCGATTGGAGTATAGCTTTTCAGAGGATGATAGTGCAAAGAAAAATTGATTTTATTACTCAAAATTAGTAATTGTGACGCGACCCCTGGATGTGAACTCCCATGGCTTCCGTCACCCTCTACGGGTTAACGAGAAATTTACATATGGTTTGTTAAGCTGTGTCTACTTGCGATAGGTACAATAACTATTAAATAATGCAAACTATCAAGCCAATATCAGGTTCTAAAGGAGCTAGATATACAATTAGAAAACCTGTAAGTAACGCTGGGGTCGGTATTCCAACTGCATTAATTTTAGCGTTCTGCGGTTTTTTTGGCGCGATCGCTGTTTCTTGGGTTTTGGGAAATAATCATGTTACAGAATTATTTATACAGCTACACATAGGACAACAGAACCCCCCTGCTTGGTTACAACCACCCCAGGTTACCAATAAATACTATCTATTTTTACCAACAGTTATTTTATTTAGCTTGGGGCAAATAATTATTAAGTTGTCCCCTGAGCCTACAACTTGGTCGAGGCGTATAGTTGCCACTATTTTACTGACATTATTTATCCGTTATTTTATGTGGCGCTCGCTGACTACTTTAAATTTGGCTAACCCTGTCGATGGAATAGTAAGTATTTTGCTATTTTTGATGGAGTTATTGGCAATGGTGGGTGGAGCATTGCAATTATTATTATTATTTAGTGTTAAAAACCGTGACATAGAAGCAGATAGATATGCTGCTCTTGCTAAAGAAAATAATTACAATCCTACCGTAGATATCCTTATACCTACCTATAACGAGCCTGACTTTATTCTCAAACGTACAATTATGGGCTGTCAGGCATTAAATTATCAAGCAAAAGAAATATATGTTTTAGACGATACCAAAAGACAAAGTATTCAACAATTAGCTCAAGAATTAGGCTGTCATTACATTACTCGACCTGATAATCTTCATGCCAAAGCAGGTAATTTAAATAACGCCCTCAAACAAACCCACGGGGAATTAGTAGTAGTTTTTGATGCTGATTTCATTCCAACTAGTAACTTTTTAGAACGTACTATTGGCTTTTTTCAGAAAGAGAAAATAGCTTTAGTGCAAACTCCTCAAAGCTTTTATAATTACGATCCCATCGCTCATAACTTAGGGCTAGAAAACGTTTTAACTTCCGAAGAAGAAGTATTCTATCGTCATCTACAACCATTAAAAGACGGTGTGGGGAGTGTAGTTTGCGCTGGTACATCTTTTATTGCGCGCCGTAAAGCCTTAGAAGCAATTAATTATTTTGTTACCGAGTCATTATGTGAAGACTATTTTACAGGGATCAAATTAGCTGCTCAAGGTTACGAATTAGTTTATTTAGATGAAAAATTGAGTGCAGGGTTAGCAGCAGAAAGTATTGGTGCGCATATAGAACAAAGATTACGATGGGCAAGAGGTACTTTACAAGCTCTATTTATCAAATCCAACCCTTTAACTATTGCTGGTTTAAATATTTGGCAAAGATTAGGGCATTTAGACGGTCTACTACATTGGTTTACCTGTATTGCTAGGGTATTCTTCTTATTTTTCCCTCTATTGTGTATTTTTGCCCAATTAAATCCTATAGAAAGCAACTTAGGGGAACTAATTTATATGTTCCTACCTTATTATGCAATGCAGATTGCCTTATTCACATGGATAAATAAGCGATCGCGTTCTATTTTACTTTCTGATGTTTACTGCCTAGTACAAACCATCCCTATCTTTATGACTGTAGTTAAAGTTATGTTTAATCCTTTTGGTAAAGGGTTTCAAGTTACCCCTAAAGGAGTTGCTCGTGATAAATTTAACTACAATTGGTCATTGGCTTTACCTATGGCATTTATATTTAGTGCAACTTTGATCAGTTTTAGTTATGGTTTACTGAATTCCTCTAATGGCAACCTTAATTTAAGTTTATATTGGAGTGGATATAATCTACTAACTATTGCTGTGGCGATGATCACTTTATTAGACCTACCAAAACCCAGTTTTTATGAATGGTTTAAAGTGCGCAAAGAAGTCAATATCTATAGTGAACAAGCTGCATATCAAGGTGTCGCTCAACAGCTTTCGGAAGAAGGGATAGATATTATTATCGAAGATACAGCTAATTTAGCTACAGAAGTAACTGTGGAAATTTTACCAGAATTGTTAATAGTATCGGGCAGAGTAACCCGTAGTTATGTTCAAGATGATGCTGTAAGAGCTATTATCAAGTTCCAGAATTTAAGTACTGAACAACATAGAGAATTAGTGGAGATGTTATACTGTCGTCCTGGGCAATGGCGCAGAAGAAATTCACCTAGTGAATTACAATCAATATTTATTCTCTTTAAATTATTATTGCGACCTTTAATGTTTCTTAATCGCAAAAAAGTTAGTCAGTTAAAATTGCAATATTAAAATCTAGATAACCTGCTTCATGCTCACTCGACAGCCATAGCTTGTAACCATTGTAGATGTTGGGGCAGTAACTTACTTAAATCGTAACGGTCTAAAATTGTTTCTCTGGCGCGAATACGAATATTTGCCATTGCTTGAGGGTTATCTAAAGCTTCGATAACGCGATCGCTAATTTGTTGAGGAGAGAAAAAATCAACCAATAGCCCATTAACTCCATCCTCAATCACTTCCGTCACAGGCGCAGTATTACTGGCTACAATTAAACATCCAGTTGCTAAAGCTTCTAGCATTGACCAAGATAAAACAAAGGGACGAGTTAAGTAAATATGTACTGAAGAGGCTTGTAGTACCTGAAGATATTCATCATAGGGTAAAAGACCAGTAAAATGTACCCGACTAAGATCTAAAGGAAATTTCTCTAACATCGCTTCCTTATAACTTTTACCGTCAGGAAGACTTTTACCATAAGCAACTCGATTTTGCCCCACAATAACAAAGTGAGATTGAGGACGCTTTTGCTGCAAAATGTGAATAGTCTCAATTAACTGTGGGAAACCGCGATAAGGTTCCATTCCCCTGGCGACATAGGTAATAATTTCAGGGACACCGATAAGATTAAGATTAATTCGAGGTAAAAACAACTTTGTATTAGGTAAGGGTTGAAAATAATTAGTGTCAATTCCATCGTGATGAACTTTAATTTTAGAATGAAACTCAATAGGAAACTGCGATCGCTGCCAAAAAGTAGGAGATAAACCGCGATCGCAACTAAATAAATCAATTAAAATCGGAGCATTTTTAATCCTAATTCTCGCCTCATCATCAGCATTAATTGGGTCACTGGGGTCAAAGCTTGCATCTGAACCATAGGCGCGATAAAACCATTCAAAATAGCATAGTAAAGTAGCTCTCGGAAAAATATCCTTCATCAATAAAGTAGGTCCCCACCCAGAATGACCATAAACAAGATCGGGGTAAAAACCTTGGTCTTTTAGTTGCTGTGCTATACGATATGCTGCTTGGGCTTCTAAAACAGCATTTTCTAACGGTTTAACATAATGATGAGTTTCGGGACGGGCGGTACGAGACTTATCGTAAATTACCTTATTTACCCCAGGAATTTGACCTTCACGACGATTAGTTGCATACACCACAGTATTATGGGGTTGCTGACCCAAAACAGTAGCTAAATGGCGAAATTGAGCAGGAAAATTAGGGTGTAAAAATAAAATCTTCATTACTCACTCTAGATAACCAGTTAATTAATTTCACAATCTTAGCTTTTGTTTTCAAGACTGTAGTAATCTGTAGCAAGAATTAGTAAGTGAGATAAATTAAATTATGACTTCTTGGCGCGATCGCATTTCTAAATTCAGTGGCAAAACTCGCTTTGTAGTTTCTCGCATCTTTATTCACCTAGCAGGCGACGATGTAGCCCCAATGTTGGGAGTACTAAATCGTGTAGCAAGAGAAGCAATTGATGCCGACGGTGATTTAGAAATATTGGGAGAAGGATTAGTTTCAGTTTGTCAAAATCTTCTACAGATGAGTAGTTATTGGCAGTCTGCAGGGAATGAAGGCGATGTAATGTGGGATGAGGGTGAAGCAGGAGACTATGTAAATGAACTGTTTACCGACTCAGCACAAAGATATCTCAGTGAAATAGATACCTCTCAAGCAATAGATGAAGAAGACGACTTACCTCTATCTTTGCCTGTAACTCGTAACCTAGTAATTATGTTGACGGTTGCTTTTGAAGGAGAATCTCCTGATCTTGAAAATAATTTAGCGGATATAGAAGCATTAGAATACGGACTTAAAGCCCTAATCAATTTACATTACCAAGAAAAATTACGGGCTATACAAATTCATTTCTCCCCTGCCAAATTGGGGGATGAACTCAACGGTGAACAATTACTGCTTAATTTCCCTGAACTAGTTCCATTGTAAAAAAATAATTAATAATTATCCCTGATTAAACCAGTTGTTTGATTAGCAAAACAAAGTATAATGGTAAATTGTGTTTAATTATTAATTGTTCATGCCTAAGCTAAAAACTAAAAAATCGGCTGCCAAGCGTTTTCGTATAACTGGCAGTGGCAAGAAAATTATGCGTCGTAAAGCGTTTAAAAACCACTTATTAGAACGTAAGAGCAAAGAACGTACTCGCCGTCGCCTATCAAGTATGGCTGTAGTGCATGAGACTGATGAAAAAGCAGTACGCACTATGATGCCCTATAGCTAGTTTCTCGAAAAACTGAAAGCTAATAGTTAAATCTAATATCAATAAAACCCTTGAATATATAGTATGAGTAGAGTAAAACGCGGTAATGTAGCCCGCAAACGTCGTAAAAAAGTCCTCAAGCTGGCAAAAGGCTTTAGAGGTTCACATTCAAAGCTATTTCGCACCGCTAACCAACAGGTGATGAAGGCATTGCGTAATGCTTATCGCGATCGCCGTAAACGCAAACGTGATTTTCGTCGTCTTTGGATCACCCGTATTAATGCAGCAGCCAGAATTAATGGTTTAAGTTACAGTAAGCTAACTCATCAGTTAAAGAAAGCAGAAATAGGTTTAAATCGCAAAATGTTAGCACAGCTTGCTATGGTTGATCCTCAAGCTTTTGAGAAGGTTGTAGAAGTTGCCAAATCAGCACAGTAAATCTGAAGTAGCTTAAAATAATTGAATGGCTATAAGACGTAGAAGACTCGGTTATGTTCATACAGCCGAGTTTTACGCTTTCTAGGGCAAAAATAAGTCTATGGTTAGTTTTAATAAACGTATAGTTATTATTGGTTGTTGCGGTGCAGGTAAATCAACTTTGGCGAAGATTTTAGGAGAAAAACTTGATTTGCCTGTGATCCATCTAGATACGTATTATTGGCAACCAGGCTGGCAGGAAACCGAGGAAAATGACTGGTTAACAATACAACAAGAATTAATTAAAAATAGTTGCTGGATTATTGATGGTAATTATATCAATACAATGGATATCCGTTTAGCTGTAGCAGATACAATTATTTGGCTTGATTTTAATCGTTATTTATGTCTGTGGAGAGTCTTAAAAAGATATTTACAGTATTCTGGTAAGACAAGACCAGATATGGCTACTGGGTGTCTAGAAAGGTTTAATTGGGAATTTTTACAATATGTTTGGAATTTTAATCAAATACATCGCCCCACAATTTTAGAACAAATAGCAAAGTATCGAGGTAATCAACAAATTATTATTCTGCAAAAGCCGCATCAAGCGTTAGATTTGCGATCGGGAATTAATACTTAATATTAATGAAACAAAAGCTTTTCAATTTACTTATAACAATCCCATTACTAGCACTTACTCCACAACTAGTATTAGCTCAAGAATGGTCAGAAATAAAAGAGCGTGGATTAAAAGTTGCGGTTAAAGATAATATACGCCCTTTAGGTTTTACAGACAAAGACGGTAATTTAGTGGGGCTAGAAATCGATTTAGCACGTAAACTAGCCGAAGAATTATTAGGAGATGCTCAAGCAGTCAAATTACTTCCTGTAAACAATAAAGAAAGATTACAAGTAGTTTTAGATAAACAGGTAGATATGGCGATCGCTGTAGTCGCTGTTACCACTTCTCGCGCCAGAATAGTAGATTTTAGCAATTATTACTATTTAGACGGTACAGGGATAGTTACCAACCAGCCAGCAGTTAAAAATATTAACGATTTAACCAATAGTAAAATAGCTGTCTTAAAAAATTCAGTAACCATCGCCGTAATTAAAAACAAATTACCCCAAGCAACCTTAATTGGTGTAGATTCCTATCAAGCAGCCTTACAACTATTAGAAACCAAACAAGCAGATGCTTTTGCTAGCGATCGCTCTATACTTACAGGCTGGATACAGGAATACCCCAACTACAAATTATTACCAGAAAGACTATCAGGGGCTGCTTTAGCTATTGTTATGCCCAAAGGATTACAATATCAAGAATTACGTTCCAAAGTAAATAAAGCGATCGTTCGATGGCAGAAATCTGGGTGGCTGGAAACAAGAATTAAGTATTGGGGATTATAATTACATTTGGGTAGTAGGTAGTAGGTAGTAGGTAGTGGGGGTTTGGGTAGTAGGAAATAGGTAGTAGGTAGTAGGAAAGGAGTAATCCCACAAGGGGACAATGAGAGTAATCCCACAAGGGGACAATGAGAGTAACGAGTCTGGTAGTAGGAGTAGTAGTTAAAACTAAAAGCGTATTGCTAAAAGCGTATTGCTAGTCCGTGATAGATAAAATAATTATCAACTAGTATTATTTGTTATTTTCCAACCAAGCAAGTATCATCGCTGGTAAATCAATTCTTTTCCTCACTTGAGGATTAATACAAACATGACGGGTTTGAGCGTGGGCAACAAGTTGATTTAAATTATTAAGATTATAAATTTTATAGGCGATCGCAAACTCACTTTGACTAATCAAATTAGCTACCAGGGTTATTTGTATTTGATCATTACAAAATAGAGGCAAGAAAAAATCAATTTCTGCATGGGTAACTGGTAAAGCAATTTCTCCTGCTTGCAATATCTCTTGTAAACTAATATCTGCTTGAGCTAAAGACTCCTCATAAGCTTCGTGACAGATGTTAATTAATTGGGCAAAATAAACAACTCCAGCAGCATCAGTATCACCTAAATAAATCCTGCGAGTATGATTAAAAATCATTTCCCAAATAAACTTAAATAAATTGTTATTGTAGTAATGCTGAACAAAAAATTGCCAATTATTTTATAAAAATATTTTAAATTATTTTCATTTTGTACAATTTATTACTTTTTATAATTTTAAACTTTGCTACATTTAGAGCCATAAAATATATTAAGATAATTCAAATTATGAACTGCTTCTAGGGTTCCGATTTAACTAGCGTTTTAAATGCCTGGTCCAAGAGAAGCAAGCCAATAGTTATTATTGGCTACACGGCGGGATAAAAGCCCGGGAGATATTAGTGATCTACACAACATAGGTCATCAAGTCTCCTGGGTTTTGTTTTTATTAGTCCAAATACAAATAATGGGAATAATCTTAAAATCATGAGTGAACAACCATCATTCCAGCCCTCAGATAACAATCAATCAGAAGCCAAACAAGCCTTAGAAAAAGAATTAAAATTACCTTTAACTGGGTGGCAACAAGAAGTTGATCGAGGATTAGAATTAGGTTTAGAAGCAGCCCCAAGTATTCGCGATCGCAGTATCCCTACCTTTTCTCGTGGAGAATTACCTCACTATGCAGGTATTAATACCTTTCTCAAAGCTCCTTATTTAGAAGATGTCCGTAAAGTCGGAGAATATGACATCGCTATTATGGGAGTACCTCATGATTCTGGTACAACCTATCGTCCTGGCACACGTTTTGGCCCCCAAGGCATTCGGCGTATTTCAGCTTTATATACCCCCTATAACTTTGAATTAGGAGTTGATTTACGTGAACAAATTACCCTCTGTGATGTTGGCGATGTGTTCACCATTCCAGCTAATAATGAGAAATCTTTTGATCAAATTTCCAAAGGAGTTGCACACGTTTTTAGCTCTGGAGCATTTCCAATCATTTTGGGTGGTGATCATTCAATTGGCTTCCCCACGGTTAGAGGCGTTTGTCGCCATTTAGGAGATAAAAAAGTTGGTATTATTCACTTTGATCGCCATGTGGATACTCAAGAAACCGATTTAGACGAAAGAATGCACACTTGTCCTTGGTTTCACGCTACTAATATAGCTAATGCCCCTGCTAAAAATCTAGTCCAGTTAGGTATTGGCGGTTGGCAAGTACCACGTGAGGGGGTTAAAGTCTGTCGCGAAAGAGCTACAAATATTCTTACCGTTACAGATATTACCGACATGGGGTTGGATGCAGCAGCAGATTTCGCCATAGAAAAAGCTACAGATGGTACTGATTGTGTCTATATCAGTTTTGATATTGATTGCATAGATGCAGGATTTGTACCTGGTACAGGTTGGCCCGAACCTGGTGGTTTATTGCCCCGCGAAGCACTCTATCTACTCAAAAAAATTGTGCAAAATGCCCCCATTTGCGGATTAGAAATAGTGGAAGTATCCCCCCCGTACGATGTCAGTGATATGACCTCCCTAATGGCAACTAGGGTTATCTGTGATACAATGGCGCATTTAGTAGTTTCAGGACAATTACCCAGAAAAGAGAAACCTGCATATATTCATAGTGAAGCTCAAGTGGTAGATGAACCTTGGCAGTAAGTAACAGATAACTGATAACTAAAATATGCACGAAACCGATATGACCAAAGCTTTAATTCTAACTGTTAAAGATTGGTACGACTCACAATTAGAAAAGCCCAAAATTGAGAAAATTCATTTGCTAGTCGGGGAATTTACGTGTGTAGAACCTGTTAGCTTGAAATTTGCCTTTGAAGCTCAAGCTAGCAATACTTTTCTTGAAAATGTGGAATTAGTAATTAAGGAAAAGCCATTAATTGCTTTTTGTCATCATTGTCAAAGGGAATATCGACCAGAAATAGGCATTCAATATGCTTGTCCTGATTGTAATTGCCCAATGGAAGATATTCGATCAGGTAGGGAATTAAAAATTGAACGCTTGGAATATTCATCTAACTATTAACTAAAATTATGCACCAAACTTTCGACGCAGCATTAGAAATTAACCTACTTCATGTTAATCAAGATGGTGCTAACCATAATCGTCAACACTTCGATAATTGGGGTATTACTTGTCTCAACATTATGAGTAGCCCTGGTGCTGGAAAAACCGTTTTACTCGAAAAGACCCTGGCTGCTTTACAGGATAAGCTACAAATTGCGGTCATTGAAGGAGATATGACGACAGAACTAGATGCCGATCGCCTGCGTCAATATAATGTGCCAGTGATTGCAATTAATACTGGACGTTCCTGTCATTTGGATTCCAAAATGGTAGCAGGAGGAATTCATATTTTAGAACAGCAATATAATCCTCAAAATATTGATTTAGTTTTGGTGGAAAATGTCGGAAATTTAGTATGTCCTGCCGAATTTGAAGTAGGAGAACATGGTAAAGTTGCTCTATTAAGTGTTACCGAAGGTGAAGATAAACCCTTAAAGTATCCAGTCATGTTTCGCGAAGCTAATTGTTTATTAATCACAAAAATTGACCTTGCGCCTCATTTAGATATTGACATAGATCGTCTAATTGACAATGTACGTCAAATTAATCCCAAGGTCACAATCATTTCTTTATCTGCTAAAACAGGAGAAGGTTTAGAGCAATGGCTCAATTGGATAGAGAAACAAATTAAGTAATTAAACTTATCAAAGGAAAATTCAGTTCATGCAGCTAATCAAATCTTGCCGTTCTTATATTACATTATTCGCTGTCACTCTACTTTTAGTAGTTAGTTGTTCTAACCCTGCGACTAAAATTCCCACCGACACCGCAACTCCTCCCGTGGCAGCTAATGCAGTACGCTTGGGGTACAGTGCTTGGCCAGGTTGGTTTCCTTGGAAAGTTGCCGAACAACAACAAATATTTGCACAGAATAATGTTCCTGTAGAACTTACTTGGTTTGATGGTTATCTCGAATCTATTAGCGCACTAACCGCACAACAAATTGATGGTAATGGTCAAACCTTGGGAGATACGGTAAGTTCAGTATCAGGTGGTGCTGATCAGGTAATTGTTTTAGTAAATGATAATTCCACAGGCAATGACAAGATAATTGTTGCCCCCGAAATTAACACCATTGCCGATCTCAAAGGTAAGAAAGTAGCAGTAGAAGAAGGAACTGTTGATCATTTCCTATTGCTTCAAGGATTAAAGAGAGCAGGATTATCTGGAGAAGACATTGAATTGATACCTCTAGAAACAGGTAAAGCAGCCTCCGCTTTTGTTGCAGGACAAGTAGATGCCGTAGCGGTATTTGCCCCCTATACCACTCAAGCATTCAAACGTCCACAAAGCAAAGAACTATTTAGTTCTAAAGATTTCCCAGGGTCAATTTCCGATCATTTAGTCTTTACTCGTAGTTTTATCGATGAAAACCCCCAACAAGTACAGGCGATCGTAGATTCGTGGTTTACGACCCTGGAATATATTGAAAATAATCCCGATCAAGCCTATCAAATCATGGCACAAAGGGCAGGGGTGAGTGTAGAAGAATATCAATCCTATGCTGAAGGGACTAAGATCTTTACCTTAGATGAAAACCTCAAGGCTTTTGAGCCTGGCAATGATCTAAATTCTTTATCATTTGCTGCCAAGAAAATGGCGGAATTTCTCGTGGAGGTAGGCTTTACTCCATCCCTACCAGATACCAGCCAACTTTTTGACCCTCGCTTTGTTCAAGCCTACGCTGCTAAACATCAAAACTCCTAAAATTATGAATCATCAAAATGGACATAGATCAAGTAGCTCCCTAAATAAATCTAAAACCCTTCGTCCTACAGTTTTTTGGCGGTTAGCAGAAGATATTCCCCAACCCCTTAGTACCTCTTTAATAATTACTTCCATCGCCTTACCCCTAATTTTATGGTGGATGGTTACAACCTTGAGTAATATTGACCCCAAATTTTTGCCCTCTCCAGCTAATGTTTGGTCAGCCTTTATTCGCTTATGGTCTAGTGGTGAACTGATTCAAGATACTGTTGCCAGTTTATGGCGAGTGGGTATAGGGTTTGGTTTAGCATTATTACTTGCTATTCCTGTGGGCATTTTAATGGGTGCTTTTGCTAGTATTCGTGCTTTAGTTGAACCTTTATTCGGTTTGATACGCTATATGCCCGCCCCTGCTTTTATTCCCCTATTAATTTTATATTTGGGCATTGGTGAAGAAGCAAAAATTGCTTTAATTTTTATCGGTGTTTTCTTCTTTATTTCTCTAATGGTGATGGATACGGTAAAGTTTGTCCCTAAAGATTTAATTGAAGCAACTTATATTTTAGGTGGTAACCGTTTGGCAGTTTTGAAAAGAGTAATTCTACCCTATGTTTTGCCAGGAATTATTGACGCTTGCAGAATTAATTTAGCTGCTGCTTGGCAATTAGTTATTGTCTCAGAATTGATTGCTGCTAATGAAGGTTTAGGTCGTCGGATTAGTGTGGCGGGTAGATTTCTCAAAACTGATGAAATTTTTGTGGGTTTAATTGTGATCGGGATCATTGGACTAATTTTTGATTTAGTTTTTCAATATCTTTTAAGAGTTACTTGTAAATGGTCAAGTCTCAAGGGTTAAATCAATTAAAATTACCCTACTTTATGAAAAATTTGTGTTGCATATTACACTTAATTGACAAAAAAAATGATAAATTTCAACCATATATTTATATGATTAAATTAAAGTCAGTTAAGTTTTACTATGTTTTTACAAATAGATCACCTTCATAAGCATTTTGCAACTAAAAATGGCAATTTAATTGTCCTTAAAGAAATAAATATGGCGATCGCCAAAGGAGAATTTATCTGTACAGTGGGTGCATCAGGTTCGGGAAAATCTACTCTTCTGCGTCAAATTGCAGGACTAGATACCCCAACCAGTGGGCATGTGAGAATCAATAATCAACCGATAAAAGGCCCAGGTCCAGACCGTGGTATGGTTTTTCAACAATACACACTTTATCCTTGGATGAATGTGCAGGAAAATACAGAATTTGGTTTGAAACTTCAAGGTATACCTGCAAAACAAAGAAAAGAACAGGCAAGTTATTACTTAAACGTCGTTGGCTTAAGTCAATTTGCACGCTTATTACCACAGGAATTATCTGGTGGGATGAAACAAAGGGTAGCGATCGCTCGTGCTTTAGCTTCAGAACCACAAATCCTCTTGATGGATGAACCTTTTGGGGCTTTGGATCTGCATACAAGGGAGTCTATGCACGAATTTATTCTCGATCTTTGGCAGCGTACAGGTATTACTGTATTTATGATTACTCACGATGTGGAAGAAGCGGTTTTTCTCTCCAATCGAATTTACGCTTTAGGTTCACGTCCTGGTACTGTTCGCAAAGAGATTACTATTCAATTGCCAGAACGCACTCAAACAATTAAACGTCATTCTATATTTCACGATTATCGAGATGAATTGATGGCTTTAATGCGTCAGCACGGAAAAGAGGCACTTGCAGCAATAGCTTAATATAATTACTCAATCATACACCTTTAGTAATAGTGCATTATCTCAAAGAAAACTTCTAAATAATAAAATTCAATAATCAATCTATTTAAATATTCAATTTAGCTACAAACCTTTAATTTATCGGTTTTCTAGTTCAAAATATTAACGCCAAATTATCCACTTTAAGCTAAATTCTTTTCTAATTGTCATTGATTATCTGTGCATCTTTAATTTAGGAAAAACCTCCGCATAGAGACTCAGATTGTCATGGGAGTTAAAATATTGCAAGATATTGGTGAGTATTTTTTTGAAGTAGGGAAAATGAGAATAAATAACGAAAAATACCTGAATTTGTGCTTAAAATCGCCTTTGACAACCAAACATTGGCTATTTTCTGCACTAATTTGGGTTTTAATGCTTTTACCTGCCCAGGCATTGGAGTTAAGGGTAGCAATTCAAAAAAACGTTTCTACTATTAAAGTGGGTAGTTCCACCACCGCTATAGTTAAAGATGGTACAGGTAAGCAAATTGGTAAGCTTAGTTCCATGTCTTCCCTAGCAGCGCAACCAGAAGGTACTGGGGTGAGTATTAATGACCGTGTACAAGCGGGAGAAATAATCATTGAACCTGAAAAAAATGGCTATGTTTGGATAGGCGATCGCTGGTATCGTGGTAGAACTCATTTAATTCGTCAGGGTGATGGTTTGACTGCCATTAACTATGTAGATTTAGAACAATATCTTTATAGTGTTGTCGGTGCAGAAGCGGTTTCTAGTTGGCCCATCGAAGCCTTAAAAGCTCAAGCCGTAGCAGCACGATCCTATGCTTTATACAAACGTAATACTGAAGCTAATAGTATTTATGATGTAGATACAACCGTAGGAACGCAGGTATATAAAGGCTTAGATACGGAATATACTACCACCCATGCTGCAGTTAATGGAACTTTAGGTCAGATCATGACTTATAACAATAAAGTTATTTTAGCTGCTTTTCATTCTTCCTCTGGTGGACACACTGAAAATGTTGAGGATATCTGGACTTCCCCTCTACCTTATCTAAGAGCGGTAGTAGATTACGATCAAAAATCTCCTGTATTTCAATGGGAGAAAATATTTCCTGTTAGTCAAATTCAAGATTTAGTAGCAGGAGTAGGCACAATTAAAGGGTTGCAGCCAGCAGAAATGACTCCTTATGGGCGAGTAATTACTATGAAAATTACAGGCGATCGCGGTACAGCTATGGTTAGTGGGCAAGATTTACGCAAAGCGTTGGATCTTCGTAGTACTTTGTTTCGGATCTCTACAGATGGTAATAATTTACAAGTTGAAGGGCGAGGTTTTGGTCATGGGTTGGGTTTGAGTCAATGGGGTGCTTATTATTTAGCCAAGCAAGGAGTTAATTATCATCAAATTCTCGCTCATTATTATCAAAACGCTCATTTAACCAGGTTGAAATAAGACGATCTCACAGCCTGAAGGGAATTTTCTGTATTAATTTGTCTAATATTTATTTACTATGTCTATCAACTCAACTGCAAAAGATGCAGATGTATTACCACGTATTTTAGTTGTATCAGTTCGTGGGTATCGTTTTCAGGTAGCTAATTGTTGTATTTATGAATTTGAAGATCTTTTAACCGATTTAGAATCTGCTCAATTATATACTCCCACTCATGAATTCGATTTTGCTCGTAAAATTTACCGCACAACTAAATATATTGGTGGATCTGATACTTTGGCGGAGAAAATTGCACCATTTCCAGAGGAATTAGTTTTAGATCATGATTATGATTTACTATTTGCAGTGTTGGATAACCCTTGGCAATTTCACTTATTAAAATCCATCAAAGGGTTGCGCGATCGCTGCCGTTACACCGCCTGTTTTATTGCCGAAATGTGGCAGCCTGATTTAAACAATTGGCGATTATTTAAAGAACCTTGGGCAGATTTTGACCATGTATTTTTAGGGGTAACACAGTGTCTTGATGGGTTAAGTAAACTTATTGAACCCCCCGTAACTTATATACCGCCTGCGGTTGATACCCTGAGATTTTCCCCTTATCCCAATCCACCCCAGCGTTCAATTGATGTTTCCTATGTAGGCAGGCGATCGCCAATTATTCATAATGCCTTAGTTCAACATTCAATAGAGAAAAATTTCTTTTATTATTACGACACTATAAAAGGTAAATTACAAATTGCTAACCCTAGAGAACACCGTATTCTACTCGCTAATATCTTTCAACGTAGTCGTTACAACATTACTAACTACGCTAAATTTGATGAAAGACAAGAAACAGGAGGTACACAGGAAATTGGGTATCGCTTTTTTGAAGGTGCAGCAGCAGGTACGGTTATGGTAGGAATGCCACCAGGTGGATCGGCTTTTCCGCGTTATTTTGATTGGGAAGATGCCATTGTTAAGGTAGATTTTTCGGGTACAGATGTTATAGAAGCGATCGCCGAATTGGATGCTCAACCAGAAAGATTACAACGTATTAGTCGTATGAATGTAGCTAATTCCTTACTCAAACATGATTGGGTTTATCGTTGGCGTGATATGTTGGCTGCCTTCAATCTTGAACCAAGTTCGGCAATGGTAGAAAGGGAAAAATATTTGCAACAATTAGCTAAAAGTATTGTCAAATCCGTCTAAAACTCAGGGAAAATTAACCTTTAAGTAGTTTATCCTCTAAATATTGAGCAATTCTAGCTGCTGCACCAGCTTCTCCTAAACGTTGCTTACCATTTAGGGCGATTTGAGCTAATAACTGAGGCTGATCCATCACCTGGGCGATCGCCATGCTAACTGCAACAGGACTTTCTACTAAGATAACCGAACATCCCAGCAAACGAGATTGTGCCTCTGCAAAAGCATAATTAAACTGAGGGCCTTGTCCTGGCATAATTACTACAGGTTTTCCTAACCCGACAAATTGCTCTGTTGCTGTCCCTGCCATCGCGATCGCTATATCTGCCTGATTTAAAAACTTTTGATAACTTTGCGCGCTCAGAATTAATTTACTGTTATTCTGAACTAAGGTGATAGATTGGTCGTTTTCTTGACTTATTTGCCATTGTTGAGTAATTGCCGAGTTGATAAAGGGTTGAAGATCCAAAGCAGGAGCGATCGCAGCTAAAAATTCTACTTGCTTTGTTTGCTCACCTGCAATTATCTTTACTAAAGAAGTTAGAATCTGTTGCCAATTATGCAGGGCTTCAGGCATTCTAGATCCTGGTAGGAGTAAAACGGTAAGCTTGTGGGGTTGAGAAATTCTAGTTGTAGCAACTAAACCATCCATCATAGGATTACCCAGATCATAAGCAGGAATTGACCAGTTTTGTAATATTTTTGTCGTCAGACTGTCTCTTGGAAAAACCGCTTTACAAGTAGGACGGCTCATTAACCAACGTTCCCAGGGTAAATATACCGAACCCAATTTTTTTTCTAACCAAGAAGTCTTAGTTAACCATTGCTGATCATCACGTAAATAATATTCCGATTTAGCAGTACCAACAAAAGCATAATTACTCCTACTCCACCAAGCATAAAACAGAGGAACAATATCCCCCACTGCTAAAACTAAACCTCCCTGACTACCCCAGTGCTTTACTAAGCGTAATTGTTCTAAAGTAAGATTAATTAAACCACCTTGAAGATCTTGTAATAGAGGTTTTCCCCCCTGATAAATAAACCCCCCAGAAGGCATTTGTTGTACCCTACCCGCGATCGCCATATTTGCTTGAGTGTAACTATAACCTTCTCCAACAATAGGAAGAGCAGTTATTTCTAATTGTTTGGTAATATTTTGTAATTGTTCTATAATTCTCAAAGCGATCGTATCTTCTCCATGACCATTACTCAAAACTAACAGCTTCATTAACTTTTCATAAACTCAATAATTAAACTGAACAAAAACAGAATAATCCTAGTCTGATATATTGATTACTAATTATCTTGATCCCTAAATGTCTAACTAATAACTGCTAAATAATTACTGCTTTTTAGCTTTTAGCTCACTGCTAACTTATTAATTATCATTGCTAATTGCTTTCATTGTATACAAATTAATGATCTACATAATTATTGCTATTAATTTATCCATAACACTGTTAAATGTCTATTTGGCAATAAGAATATGGCAGTTTAGATGCTTAATCAGGAGAATATCTGCTTTATTTAACAATTATGAGCATTATTTCCATGTTTTACTCAATTTTGCTCCAGAATTCATTTATCAGGGACAAAGTAATATCTATCAGGTACGTCAACAATATCAAATATTACAATTACAGATAGTAAAAGTAAGACAGTTAGTTTGGTTAATAAACTGGAGCTATCGAAGTTGGCGTAGAACTTAAAATAATATATAAAGTTATGGAAATTATCTTAGCTCTCTGTTTAGGTTTAACTCTTAGTGCAGCTTCAGGGTTTCGGCTATTTTTACCCCCTTTCGTGTTAAGTTTGGCAGCTAATTTAGGAAATGTTGAGCTATCTTCAGGATTTGAATGGGTGGGTACATCCCCAACGGCGATCGCTCTAGGTATAGCCACAGTAGCAGAAATCTTGGCTTACTATATACCTGTGGTCGATAATCTTTTAGATACAATCGAAATTCCTACAGCAGTAGCTATTGGGACATTATTAACTGCTGCTAATTTAGGGGATGTTAACCCTTTATTACAATGGAGTTTAGCAGCGATCGCTGGGGGAGGGTCAGCAGGTATTATTGAAACTTTTACAGCAATGACTAGGGTTGCTTCTACGGGTGTAACCGCAGGTACAGGAAATTTTTTAATCTCTACCACTGAAGCATTGAGTGCTGGAATTTTATCTTTATTGGCTATTACTCTACCTGTACTATCTATAGCTTTAGTAATTGGTCTATTAATTATGGCAGCAATAAAAATACCTAGATTAATAGCTAATCGACAACGTCAAAAAAATAAGAGCATCTAAGCGGTATTATATCAGTCGGGAACTATATTATTACAGAGATATAAATATTAAAAATTCTTGAGTTAGATTGATTGGAGTTAAATAAATGAAATATTTGGGGCGGATAAATAAATTTCTGATGGCAGGGACAGTAGGGGCAACCATAGCTTTTAGTATATGCTTGGTCAAATTAAAACCCTCAGTAGCTTCCGCTAGCATAATTAAGTTAGCTCAAATTCTCTCCCCCGAAGAAGTTAATCTACGTGCCAAACCAATTATTGTGCGTATTGATGGTGCGAATGTTGGTTCAGGAACACTAATTGATTATTCTAATAAAGTATATACCGTACTAACCAATTGGCACGTAATGCAGAATACTGGCGAATACATAGTGCAAACAATTGACGGTAGAACCCATAAAGTAGACCCTGCTAGTATAAAACAATTACCAGGACTAGATTTAGCAATTCTTAAATTCACGAGTGATCAAAACTATCAAATCGCCCAATTAGGTAATTCAGCTAACTTAAATGAGGGTCAAAGTATTTACTTTGCTGGGTATCCTGGAGAATTACGCCGAGAAGATAATCGCTACTATCGTTTTTTTACAGTTAATTTAGTCGGAATTTTACCCAAGGCTACAGAAAATGGCTATTCTATAATTTACAATGGCGAAGCCTTTCCAGGAATGAGTGGAGGGCCCGTATTTAACCAAGAAGGTTTGATGATTGGGGTACACGGGGAAGCTAATGTTAATGCCATATCTGGGGGAACTTCCAATTATGCAATTGGGATAGATAGTTATCGACAAGCGATTGCGAAATTAAATACTACTCCGCCAGCTAATAATACTACCGTAGCCAAACCTCCACAAGCACCCGCAACTAATCCCCCAACCAATAATTCAACTGCTGCTAAACCTGAAGATTCTAATAATGTTGTTTCTGTACCTACTTTTATTTCAAGTTCACCTAAACCAACTCAGAATACAGAGGTAAAATCACCACCAGCAGAAGGCGATCTTGCAAAACCTACAGAGGTTGAGAAAAAACCTGAAGTAATAGTAACTTCCCCCAAACCAACACAGGTTGAGAAAAAACCAGAAATACCAGTAACTAATCAACCAACAGAAGTTAAACCCCAAAGCCAAACCCCAGTAACTAATCAACCAACAGAAGATAAACCCCAAAGCCCAACACCAACACAAACAGTAGATTTAGCCTCAACTGAACAAAGAGTAACTTTAATCTCTCAAAAAACAGGTATTGACTATACAACTTTAAAAAATCTACTCAAAGAGCAAAAATGGTCAGAGGCAGATATCCATACCTATAAGCTAATTGAACAAATAGTTAAAACTGCTAAACGAGAAAATCCACATATATTTATTGAGTTAAAAAGTATTGCCGAATTCTCTTGTCCTGATATTAGAACTATAGATTACCTTTGGAAACAATACAGTGGTAATAAATTTGGGTTTAGTTCTCAACAGGAGGTTTGGCAAAGTGTTAATCAAAAAGGTGACTTTTCTACTGAAACTTGGCGTAATTTTGCAACTAAAGTCGGCTGGAAAAAAGGTGATGTAGCAAGCAGTAGTGGTTATTTACTATATAATCAATTAAACTTTAACCCCAAAGAAGCCCCCGCAGGACATTTGCCTTGGTGGTTTGCTCTGCCTGAAGAGGAACAAAAAGTAATCAAACATTTATTTGCACAGTGTAATTTTAATCCGAACCAGCAAGAATTAGAAGCCAGCAATCAAAAAAATCATGCCCAAAATACGACTAATTTAACAGGGATTTTAAATAAAAATAAATCTCGTGTTAGTAAAATTCCTAAATCCTTGCAAAAGTTAATTAAATAATTATAGATAGAAACATATAAGGGTGAGGAAAAAGTCAGACAGATATATTTTTTCGATTTCTAATATTTCTAAAAAAGAAGAATTTAATTAACAACTATTATCAATGAGCAGTTGTATAGTAAGCAGGTGGGATAGTAGTAAATATAAATACTGTTTACCAGTGAGCAATTATCGTGCTGCATCTAAGGGAGCGACACCATCTATCTGAAAACTGTATTAACAATCATGATACATATAGACCAATGATGAAAGCTCTTAGCGTCTTAGTGTCTTTGCGTGATCTATAGCTCAATTCTCTTAACCTCTGCTGCAATTTCTATACTATATTGTCCTAATAGAGAGACATATTCTTAGATATGAAACACCATCAAACTGCTTTAAAAATAAAAACAACAGGCAAATCATTACATAAAATAACTCAGCAAGTAGAACAAGCCGTAGCCCAAAGTGCGATCGCCACCGGACTATGTACTATTTTTGTGCGTCATACTTCTGCCTCCTTAGTAATACAAGAGAATGCAGATCCTGATGTGTTATTAGATTTAGAAAACTTTTTCGCTCGTTTAGTACCTGAAGACGGTATGCGTTATATACATAGTGCCGAAGGCAAAGATGATATGCCAGCCCATATTCGCTCGGCTTTAACCCAAACATCAGAACATATTCCTATATCTGGAGGGAGGTTAGTTTTAGGTACTTGGCAGGGAATTTATCTCTGGGAGCATCGCCAACGTAGTCACCAGCGAGAATTAATTATTCACATTAGTGGTGACTAGCAGCGACAATTGTATATTTAAACTAAATATTACTTATTCATTGAGCCAACGGACAGCATCCTTAGCATGATAGGTAAGAATTAAATCTGCACCAGCACGTTTAAAACTAGTTAAGGTTTCTAGAGTAACTTTTTTCTCATCGATCCAACCATTAAGGGCAGCAGCTTTAATCATCGAATATTCCCCAGAGACATTATAAGCAGCCACAGGTAAATTAGTAGCTTCCTTAACTCGCCAGATAATATCCATATAGGATAAAGCAGGTTTAACCATTAACATATCTGCACCTTCGGCAATATCCAAGGCAATTTCCTTTAAAGCTTCAGTGCCATTAGCAGGATCCATTTGATAGGTACGGCGATCGCCAAATTGGGGAGAAGATTCAGCAGCATCGCGAAATGGCCCATAATAAGCAGAAGCATATTTAGCAGCGTAAGAAAGAATGGGGATATCTGGAAAACCAGCCTCGTCTAAACCTTCTCTAATTGCCTGTACAAAACCGTCCATCATTCCCGAAGGTGCAATAATATCTACCCCAGCTTTTGCTTGAGAAACGGCAGTTTTTTTGAGTAACTCTAAAGTTGGATCATTTAAAACTCTACCTGTTAAATCCCCTATTTCTAAATAACCACAATGCCCATGACTGGTATATTCACACAAACAAGTATCAGCAATTACTACTAATTCAGGTACAGACTCCTTAATAGCTGTGGCTGCTTTTTGAACTATCCCGCAATCATGCCAAGCACCAGTAGCTTCAGTATCTTTATCTTCAGGAATACCAAATAAAATTACCGCAGGAATACCCAGATCATAAACTTCCTTAGCTTCCTCGACAATTTTATCAACCGATAACTGATATACTCCAGGCATAGATTTAACTTCCTTGGCGTAAGCATTACCTGGTACAGCAAATAGAGGGTAAATTAAATCATTGGCGGTGACTACCGTTTCTTGCACCATGCGACGTAATTGAGGTGAAGAACGCAAACGGCGAGGACGATTGATAGGAAACATAATATTTTTAATACTAAACTGATACTTTAAAACAGCAAAATTTGATTCACTTATACTCTGATAAACCAAAGTTTGTTTTAACTACGAAATCTTGACTTTCACAAACAAGGGTTTATTCGTATAGGTTCTAGTGTAAAACGAATCTTAGTATTAATTTTAGGTATAATAACCTTGCTCAATGTTTTGTAACGTTTAAATTGCAATTTAATCAGCAAAGAGCCAAAAATTTAGCTACAATACTACTTGAGTGAAAATGCTCAACAAGGGGCCGTAAAGGTTTCGACAGGTTAGCAAAAGCTGACTCGTGATACAGGTCGAGAGTGAGTAATCTCTCGTTAATCCAGACTCAAACTTAAATATAGATGCAAACAACATCGTAAAATTTGAGCGTCAGGCAGTAGCTGCCTAAATCTAACTTAGATTTGCTCGTCCTTAGTTTGACTCCGTTAAGAGCTAAAGACAAAACCCCAACGGATGCTTTTATTGGTTTTCTCTGGTAGACCGATAAAAAAAGACTTTACTAGAGAATCCTACCATCAGGGATAAGTGGTGGTTCTCGCTCCAAGGATTAGAGGAGCTAAACCTGTGAATGAATGGGCAAGTGAATAGTTGGTCTGGACAGCAGTTCGACTCTGCTCGGCTCCATAATTTAGATAGATATGTAGAGGAGATTAGAGGGAATCTTATCCTTTTTTCTCCCATTAAAACTATTGATGTAATGTTATACAGACTTAAATAAAATCACCTCTCAAGATATTAAGAAAAGTCTAAGAAAAACTTTTAACCCTTACTGAATAAAGCTTGATTAATTAATTAATTTTTTTTTAATCATTTTACTATTTAAAAAAATTGATTTTATCGATTTAATTAAGAAGAAAGCCCTTAAAAGCAAAATACTCATCGAGCTTAATTAGGGGTAAAGGAGCAATTATTTACTTAATAGAACACAATTATTTAAGGAGCATTCCTAATGGCAACTATTAAAGTAGCGATTAATGGTTTTGGTCGCATTGGTAGATTGGTATTTCGGGCGGGGATCGATAATCCTGAAATAGAATTCGTTTGTATCAATGATCTTGTACCAGCAGAAGCGATCGCCTATTTGCTCAAATATGATTCCACTCATGGACGTTTTACAGGTAAAGTGGAAGCGCAGGAAGACGGTATTGTAGTCAATGGCAAACATATTCCCTGTGTTTCCCTCAAAAATCCCACAGAATTACCCTGGGGAAAATATCAAGTAGATTATGTAGTTGAATGCACGGGACTATTTACCGACTATGAGGGAGCAGCACAACACCTAACCGCAGGAGCAAAAAGAGTCGTTATCTCAGCACCCACCAAAGATCCCGACAGAGTTAAAACTTTACTTGTGGGAGTAAATCATCAGAGTTTCGATCCCCGTACAGATGCGATCGTTTCTAATGCAAGTTGTACTACTAATTGTCTTGCTCCTATAGCTAAAGTAATTAATGATAATTTTGGCTTAGTAGAAGGCTTGATGACTACTATTCACGCCATGACTGCTACTCAACCAACTGTAGATGGCTGTAGTAAAAAAGATTTACGGGGCGGACGTGGTGCAGCACAAAATATTATTCCAGCCTCAACAGGTGCAGCCAAGGCAGTAAGCTTAGTACTACCAGAATTAAAAGGAAAATTAACAGGAATGGCAATGCGTGTCCCCACACCCGATGTCTCAGTGGTTGATTTAACTTTCCGCACAGAAAAAGAAACTACCTATGCTGAAATTTGTCAAGCAATGGCTCAAGCAGCAGCAGGAGAGATGCAAGGGGTTTTAGGCTATACCGATGAGCCTGTGGTTTCAACAGATTTTACTGGTGATCCCCATTCTAGTATTTTCGATGCAGGGGCAGGTATGGAGTTAACTAATAACTTCTTTAAAGTGATTGCTTGGTATGACAATGAGTGGGGTTATTCAAATCGCGCCATTGATTTAATGTTGCTGATGGCAGCTAAAGAAAGCGAAATGTTAGCTATTGCTTAAAAAGCAGATTAGTAACAATGATTACACCTCAACTGTGGTATGTCATAGAACTATTACAAGTTGGGGTAATCAGACTTAATTATGTTGACTAACCTATTAAAGAAATAAATGGCAGTCCCCGTCGTCAGTTAAGCATCTTAAAAGACTGTTTGCACGGCTTTATTTAGGAGCAAGGTTTAATACAACAGCACCTTCAAAGCATATAGCTAGGATCACCAAAATCATATTCTTAAGCTGAATTAAGGCTAAAAAAGGATATATTGATTTTCGATCTAGAATTTACCTAGTAGTGCAGTCGTGTTAGTTTCATAACACAGTAAATAAAGAGTATATAGAGGAGAATTGATGCTAAATCAATCAGAAGCAGTAATAGAAGCGATCGCTGCTAGAGAAATATTAGATTCTCGTGGTCGCCCTACCATCGAAGCTGAGGTACGTTTAGAAACAGGGGCGGTAGGCTTGGCTCAAGTACCTAGTGGTGCATCTACAGGTAGTTTTGAAGCTCACGAACTAAGAGATGGTGATCACAACCGTTATGATGGCAAGGGAGTTTTAACTGCAGTTCGGAATGTAAAAGAAAAGATTACCCCCGTGCTATTAAATGTCGATGCGCTAGAACAGGCGACAGTAGATCAGTTAATGATTGATCGCGATGGTTCACCAAATAAAAAGAATTTAGGGGCTAATGCAATTTTGGCGGTATCGTTGGCAACTGCGAAGGCTGCTGCGGAGGAAATACAACTACCCCTATACCGTTATTTAGGAAGTCCTTTATCAAACGTACTGCCAGTACCCATGATGAACGTGATTAACGGTGGATCTCATGCAGATAATAACGTTGATTTCCAAGAATTTATGATTATGCCTGTTGGGGCAGATTCCTTTAGGGAAGCTTTACGTTGGGGAGCAGAAGTATTTGCAGCCTTGAGTAAAGTTTTAGGGTCAAAAAACCTTTTAACTGGAGTGGGAGACGAGGGAGGATATGCACCTAACTTAGGTTCTAATCAAGAAGCCTTGGATTTATTAATTACAGCGATAGAAAAAGCTGGATATAAACCTGGTGAAGAAGTAGCTTTAGCAATGGATGTTGCTGCGAGTGAATTTTATCAGGATGGTCAATATACCTATGATGGTGGGTCTCATTCTCCCGAAGAGTTTATTAGTTATTTAAGTGAACTAGTTGATAAATATCCGATTATTTCCATAGAAGACGCTCTACACGAAGATGACTGGGATAACTGGAAAGTATTGACTCAAAAATTAGGGTCGAGAATTCAATTAGTGGGAGATGATCTATTTGTAACCAATAAAACCAGGTTACAAAAGGGGATTGAATTAGGAGTGGGCAATGCTGTTTTGATTAAATTAAATCAGATTGGTACACTCACAGAAACCTTGGAAACTATCGATTTGGCAACTCGCAGTGGTTATCGATCTGTAATTAGTCATCGATCTGGAGAAACCGAAGACACAACTATTGCTGACTTAGCTGTGGCTACCCGTGCAGGACAAATTAAAACTGGTTCTCTTTGTCGTAGCGAAAGAGTAGCAAAATATAATCGTCTTTTGAGAATTGAAGAAGAGTTAGGCGATCGCGCTGTCTATGCAGGCAAAATTGGATTAGGGCCTAAAAGTTAAACTACAACAATTAAGTTTTTCAACTAAAGGTTAAGGCTTGGCAAAACCCAAGCCCTAATTAGGAATCTGATAGTACCCTATAAAAAGTTGAATTTAATTAAGTATGGCATTATAAAAAAGAGTATATGAAATTGAATCTAGACGAGATTAAACATCATTACTATTGTTATTAGCAAAATACCTATCTTATATAACCTCAATTTCAGTCTGATTAAATTAATCAGTTAAAATAGCTACCCTATATTGTTATCTTGTAAGGTTTGGCAGTTAAGGAAAGAGATTTATGCTCAATACAGCACATCAATAGCTATTCTAGAACCAATAACCCCCCGTCAATCTTCTAAAAAAGTGTTTGCCCAATTCTTGGCTATTGCCACTCGAAGGGTTATCTACCAGCAATTATTTATTGGAATATCATCATCTAAAAGCAATAAACATGGAAACAACATCTTCTCAAAAACTTGGTCAAACTGTTGCTACTAATAATTTAGTGGACGATATCAAGATGGAAGACGATCGCACAGGGATGAGCGTTGAAACTCTTAAACGAGCCTTCGCTGATAATCTGTTTTATGTTCAAGGAAAAGATGAGTCTAGTGCTACTCCTCATGATTATTATCAAGCATTAGCTTATACAGTACGCGATCGCCTTCTACACCGTTTTATTAAAACTGGACGCACCTACTACGAAGAAAATGTTAAAGTCGTCTCTTATCTGTCGGCGGAATTTTTGATGGGTCGTCATTTGGAGAATAATTTAATTTCTCTGGGGATCTATGAAAAAATGCGTCAGGTGGTTAAAGAGTTTGGCTTGGAGATTGAAGACTTAATTGAACAAGAGCCTGATCCTGGTCTGGGTAATGGTGGTTTGGGTCGTTTAGCAGCTTGTTTTCTAGACTCTTTGGCAAATTTGGAAATGCCTGCCATTGGTTATGGTATTCGCTATGAATTTGGAATCTTTAATCAAGCACTTAGGGATGGTTGGCAAGCAGAAATCCCTGATAATTGGCTGATGTTTCAAAATCCCTGGGAAATCGCTCGCCCTGAAAATTCCGTTGAAGTCAAACTTGGTGGGCATACCGAAGTCTATCGAGATGAAAAAGGACACAATTGTGTAACTTGGATCAGCGATCGCAAAGTTAAAGCTATTCCATATGATACACCAGTACCAGGTTATCGCACTAATACAGTAAATTCCCTACGTTTATGGAAAGCTGAAGCCAGCGAAGAATTTAACTTTGAAGCATTTAATGCAGGAAATTATGACCGTGCAGTCGCCGAAAAAATGAGTTCGGAAACTATTTCTAAAGTTTTATACCCCAATGATAATACACCCCAGGGTAAAGAACTACGCCTTGCACAACAATACTTTTTTGTCTCTGCTTCGCTACAAGATTTAATCCGTATTCACCTGCATCTTCATCCCAATCTTAGCAACTTCCACGAAGGGGCAGCTATTCAACTAAACGATACCCATCCTGCTGTGGCGGTAGCAGAATTAATGCGGTTGTTGATTGATGAACATAGTATGGACTGGGATCAAGCTTGGAATATTACCCAGAAAACCCTCGCCTACACTAACCACACCTTACTACCAGAAGCCTTAGAAAGATGGTCAGTAAGCCTATTTAGTCGTATGCTACCGCGACATATCGAAATTATCTACGAAATCAATCAGCGTTTCATCAATGATCTTCGTACTTGGTTTCCCGATGATCAGAATTTAATTCAAGAACTTTCAATTATTGAAGAAGGGCCAGATAAAAAAGTCCGTATGGCTAATTTAGCCTGTGTAGGAGCTCATGCAATTAATGGGGTAGCAGCTTTGCATACTCAATTGCTACAAAAATACACCCTCCAAGGTTTTGCTAAACTGTGGCCAGAAAAGTTCTTTAATAAAACTAATGGAGTTACTCCCCGTCGTTGGATCTTACTTAGTAACCCCAGACTTGCCAAACTAGTTACAGAAAAAACCCAAAGCGATCGCTGGTTAAAAAACCTGGATGAAATGAGAGTTTTGGAAAACTTTATTGATGATCCTGAGTTTTGTCAACAGTGGCGAGATATCAAGCGTAAAAACAAAATTGCCTTAGCAGCACAAATCAAGAAAACTAAAAACATCGATGTCAATATAGATTCCATCTTTGATGTTTTGGTTAAACGAATTCACGAATACAAACGCCAACACTTAATGGTGTTACACATCATCACCCTCTATAACCGTATCAAGCAAAATCCCAATATTGAGATAGTACCTCGTACCTTTATCTTTGGTGGTAAAGCTGCACCTGGTTACTTTATGGCAAAGTTAATCATCAAATTTATTAACTCAGTAGCGGATGTAGTCAATAAAGATCCTGATGTTAGAGGACGTTTAAAAGTAGTTTTCTTGCAAAACTTTAATGTTTCCCTAGGGCAAAAAATCTATCCTGCTGCCGACTTATCCGAACAAGTTTCTACGGCTGGGAAAGAAGCTTCAGGGACAGGGAATATGAAGTTTGCCATGAATGGGGCTTTAACTATTGGAACATTGGACGGGGCAAATATTGAAATTCGCGAAGAAGCAGGGGAAGAAAATTTCTTCTTGTTTGGCTTAACTGCGGAAGAAGTTTATCAGATGAAAGAAGACGGTTATCAACCAATGTCTTTTTACGAAAGCAATGAGGAATTAAAAGGAGTAATTGATCGCGTTTCTAAAGGCTATTTTAGTCAGGGTGATACTAAATTATTTAAACCCATTGTAGATTCATTACTTTACGACGATCCTTATATGCTTTTGGCAGATTACCAAGCCTATATTGATTGCCAACAAAGAGTATCTTTAACCTATCAAGATCAAGACAAGTGGACAAAAATGTCTATTCTTAATTCGGCACGCATGGGCAAATTCTCCAGCGATCGCACCATTAAGGAATATTGTGAAGAGATTTGGGATCTAAAACCAGTAGAGATTAATTTGGATGCCTACGGAAAAAACAATCATCTACCCAATAATCAATAATCTAATTGTGTTTTGATTCCAATAATTTAAAAATATCTAAATAGATGTCCTAATCTGGGCATCTTTTTTTTTAGCAATATTAATAATGTCGATAAATTTGGGAATTCTAAAATTGCTCAAGTCTTACTAATTCATATTAGAACAAATTAATTACTCTAGTTTTTACGATAAATATATGAATGACAGTTGATACATCTAGTGCAAACAAAAATTTTCTGACAAAGGTTATCATACTAAATCTAAATACTTACTTTTGGCTAAAAGGTTTTATCTAAATGAATTTAAAAAGTTCTGTCATCGGCATATTTATTTGTTTACCAGTAATCTCAAATCTAGTTTTGAGTCCCAAAGACGTTAACGCTGCAACTCGTATCGGGTCTGCGAGCGGAAGTTATTGCGACTCCTATTCTGGCAATTTTTCTAGAGGAGAAGAATTTGTTCTTAGTCTAGGTGATGGACAAAGTTTTAGTGTTCGTAATACTGGTAGTCAAGCTAAATATTATGTCTCCGTTTATGGGTCTACTGGATATATTTACGGTAATAAAGTATCTTCAGACCAGCTTAATTTTTATGCTCCCCAAAAAGGTGATTACAGAGTTCATATTAAGTCCAATAATCTCTACAACTCAGTAGAATTTTGTGCCTACTAAACCCAGTTACTAATGATTAGTAGATATCAATCAAACATATCTTATTTCAAGTAAACTACAGTAACCCCTGCACCACCATCTTTTTGAGTTGCTAATTCAAACTTATCTACTTGAGGATGCTGCTGAAGAAATTCATGTACTCCTTGACGTAAACGTCCTGTACCTTTGCCATGAATAATCCAAAGCACTCCAGATTCAATAGCTAAGGAAAGCCCTTTCTCAATTTCCCTTTCAGCATTATCTACCCGACTTCCGCGAATATCGAGGGTATTTTTAGATGTACGTACCATTAATGCTTGTTTTGGGGGTTTAACTGGTGCTGGGGCTGCCTTATTTGTATTTCCCTTGGCTTTAAGTTGGACATCGGGTTTTTGTCCATCAAGAGATTCAATTTCTTCTAACCCCACACTCATTTTCATAATTCCAAATCTGACTGTTAATTGGGCTGCATCTTCCTCTATGCTTAATACCTCTCCTGTTTGATTAAGACGCACAATTCTTACTTTTTCGCCAACTTGGGGTTTATAACTAGGTTTGGCTGGTTTGGGGGTTTGAGTTTTAGCTAATTCGCGTAAAGCCAATTGATTTATCGCTTCAGTCGCCTGTTGTGTTTGCTGCATGGTTGAATTACCCTGCTGAAGACGGCGAATAACTTTAGCAATTTCCTGTTTAGCCATTGCGATCGCCTGTTGCACTTCCTGTTCTTGATAGGCTTTTAACGCCTGTTCTCTCGCTTGTAGGGAAGACGCTTTTTCTGATACTTCACTATAAAAACGCTCTGTTTGCTCTAATAACTTCCCTGCTTCCTTGGCTTTCTCCTCCTGCTCTCTTCTTTGGGCTTCTAGGGCTGCTATTACTTCGTTTACGTCTTCTGTCCCCCCAAGAGCAACTAATGATTGTGCTTCGGTAACAATTTCTGTATTTAACCCCAGACGTTGAGCAATAATTAAAGCATTTGAACGCCCAGGAATTCCCCACAACAAACGGTAGGTAGGTTGGAGAGTGCTATCATTAAATTCCACTGAAGCATTTTCAAATCTAGCATCTTGATACTTGAGGGCTTTTAATTCTCCGTAGTGGGTGGTAGCAATAGTTAATAAACTGTGTTGGGCTAAATATTTCAACAAAGCGATCGCTAAGGCACTTCCTTCTGCTGGATCTGTCCCTGCACCCACTTCATCTAAGAGAATTAAAGCATTGGCAGCATTGGTATCGTTTTCTTTTAAAGCTTCGATAATCCGACTTATACGGCGTATATGCCCCGAAAAAGTAGATAAACTCTGTTGCAAAGACTGTTCATCTCCAATATCAGCTAAAACTACTTCAAACCACGGTAATTCAACGGGTTCTTTAGCGGGAATAAACATACCAGCCTTAGCCATCAAAGCAGCTAACCCTAGGGTTTTGAGAGTTACGGTTTTTCCGCCTGTATTGGGGCCTGTAATCGCTACTACCTTGGTTTGGGGTTTGACAATTACATCAATTGGTACAACTTCTGTTCCCTCCTCATGCTGCTGTTGCCAAACTAATAAAGGATGACGTAAACGACGCAGGGTTGTAGTTTCTGCTTGAGTGGGATTAATAAATCGGGGTGGATTTGCATTTAACCATAACCCATAACGTGCCTTGGCTGTGGCTAAATCTAACATGGTGGCGACAGCTAATAAGCGTTCTAAATCTGCTTGTACTTCCGCTATTTTATCGGATAAGGCTTTTAAGATAATTTCTTCTTCTCGTTGTTCTTGTTTTTCTTTTTGCCTTAATTGATTACCTAATTGCACGATCGCATTGGGTTCTATATAATAGGTCGAACCTGTGCTGGAAACATCGTGAACAATCCCCTTAATTGTCTCTTTTTGGGCTGGTTTAACTGGGAGGACAAAGCGATCGCCTCTTTGAGTAATTACCGCTTCTTGAATTGCTGTTGGGTTTCGCTGAATAATTCCTTGTAGTTGCTTGTAAATGCGCTCACGTAAACTTTTGGTTTCCTGACGAATTCCTGCGAGTTTGGGAGATGCGCGATCGGTTATTTCTGCGCGATCGTCAATACAATGATGGATTTCTTTTTCAATTTCAGGGTAAGTACGAACATCAACAATTAATTCTGCCAAAGTTACCAATTGTTCGCTTTTTGCATCAATTAAACGACGTAGATAACGCATTCCCGATAAAGTAGTGGCGATATCTAAGAGTTCTTTTGCCGATAGTATTCCACCTATTTTGACCCTTTCTAAGGATGCCCCAATATCCTTAATCCCTTTAAAACTCCAACCAGAATCTAACCCTTGTTCTAAATTATATATCTCTTGGGTTTGTGCCAATAGCTTCTCACTGGCTGCTTGATTCACAGGCATTTTTAATTGACGTGCTGCCAAAACACCTAACTTAGTTGCTGCAAAAGTGGATAAATGTTGGCACAATCTATGCCATTCTAATAAATCTAATGTCTCTGTGATAATCAAGATCAGCCTACCTGGTTTTATTATTACTTTGTAACTTTTATGTATTTTGTTAGAATACTCAATTTGGCTTGCGGGTGAATTGCAACAATCTAGGCAAAAAAGTTACACTAAATTAAGAATACTTGACACAAATCGACTCTGCAATAGCATCAGGAAGAATAAATAAATTATGGATAAACAAGAAGGTAAATTTGGGTTTACAGATTTTGCGGAAATTTGGAACGGACGTTTAGCAATGATTGGCTTTGTCAGTGCGATTTTGCTAGAACTGAATACTGGGCATGGAGTTTTGGCTCAGTTTGGTCTAATGTAATTATAATTACTAATAGATATTACTTATCCCCTTGGTTATAGAATCATAGATAAATCAGGGGGCTTTTTATGTTGTTTGAAAGATCTAAAATCAGAAAAAACAAATAATACTTGTATACTTTAATTTTATCTAGTTTTAACTAAAAATGTGTTGCCAGTAAAATATATTTTGCTTTCAATAGAAAGCAGTTGAGCCAGTACACTAGGCAAAGACATAATATATAGTAAATAGAGAGATTTAAAATATGGTTGCAACTACAGGAATTAGCGATCGCTATCGTCTCCAAACTCAACAGCTTGATATGCCTCCACGTTTGCTGTTGGGGCCAGGGCCTGCTAATGTTAACCCTAGAGTTTTAGCTGCTATGGGGATTAGTCCCGTAGGACATCTTGACCCGACATATCTAGCTTTGATGGATGAGATTAGAGATCTATTGCGTTATGCTTGGCAAACAGAAAACGAATTGACTATTTCTGTAAGTGGTACAGGATCGGCAGCAATGGAAGCAACGATCGCTAATGCGGTTGAACCTGGAGATGTAGTATTAGTTGGGGTAAAAGGTTATTTTGGTAATCGTTTGGTAGATATGGCTGGGCGTTATGGTGCTGATGTACGCACTATGACTAAACCTTGGGGACAAGTCTTTAGTTTAGAGGAAATAAAAACTAATTTAGCCACCCATAAACCAGCAATTCTAGCTTTAGTTCATGCAGAAACTTCCACAGGTGCGCGCCAACCCTTAGAAGGAGTAGCGGATCTCTGCCGTCAACATAACTGTTTACTATTGGTTGATACGGTAACGAGTATGGGAGGAGTGCCTTTATATATTGATGATTGGGGAATAGATTTAGCCTATAGTTGTAGTCAGAAGGGATTAGGTTGTCCCCCTGGGGCTTCTCCTTTTACGATGAGTAGTAGGGCTGTTGCTAAATTAAACAACCGTGCTAAACCTGTTGCCAATTGGTATTTAGATATGACTCTACTAGCGAAATATTGGGGCGAAGAAAGAGTTTATCATCACACTGCACCTATTAATACCAATTATGGTTTACGAGAATCCCTACGCCTGGTAGCAGAAGAAGGATTAGCCCAACGTTGGCAACGTCATCAACAAAATGCCGAAATGCTTTGGTCTGGTTTAGAGAAAATTGGTTTATCCCTTCATGTAGAGGCTCAATACCGTCTTCCTACTTTAACTACGGTAAAAATTCCTGAAGGAGTTGATGGAAAAGCGATCGCTCTTGAATTATTAACTAAATATAATATCGAAATTGCTGGTGGTTTGGGAGAATTAGGTGGTAAAGTCTGGCGCATTGGTTTGATGGGTTACAATAGTCGTCCTGAAAATGTTCTCTTGCTTTTAGACGCTTTAGAAAAAGTTTTGAATTAGTAAATACTATCAAGCTCAACTAGTTATTAGCTATCAGGTGTAAATACCCCTGAGTTTAAAGCTGAGATAGTTACTAACAACTAAGTAATTGGCGACAGCAAACAAAGGCTTAAATGCGAAGACATCCTCTTGGAGTCTCCCCAAATGGAGCTTCTGGGGCATGATTTCCTGAGCTAATAACTAATAGCTAAAAGCAGAAAAAATATGAGAAGCTATTGTAATTAAACAAAAAATATTAGCAGTTGAGTCGGTATGGAGCAATACGAACGTCTAATCTCAATGGCGGAAGACGAATTAACACAATATAATACCGAGGCTCGGAAAATTGAGAAACTACGCCGAAAAATAGGTTTATCAGTTTCCGCTACTGAGCAACGACAAGTAAAAGAAATGTTGCTTAAAGAAATGCCTCAAGATCCCATTAGAAAACTCATTGCAACACAAAGACAAACAGTAGCACTACCTTTTTGGGGGATAGCGGGGTTGGGATTACTTTTAAGTATCTCTTTCATGCAGCCTTTAGACTCAATTGCTACGATTATTGGTGGCGCGATCGCAATTTATGTTCAGAAACTGGGATGGAAACTAGAAGCAAAACGTTTAGTGTTGCAAACTCTCGAAGATATTGAACAGAAAACTACTAATCCTTCAAAAAATTAGACTAAAAGGTTAAGGATGTGAGCCGAGAATTATGTCTATGTGGAAGTAGAAAAGCTTATCAATACTGTTGTCTTATGTACCTATCGGCAAATAAACAACCAGAGACAGCAGAAAAACTAATGCGATCGCGTTATACTGCTTTTTGCTTAGGTAATGTTGATTATTTAATTTCTACCCTCGCCCCTGCTCAAAGAGAACCCCAGGAACAAGCAGAATTAACTAATACCATTAATAATACTAAATGGTTAGGTTTAACAGTTCTTAATACTAATCAAGGTAAAAAGAACGATTCTGTAGGTTATGTAGAGTTTGAAGCAATTTATCAACTTAAGAGCAATGAACCACAACAACTTCATGAACGCTCCAAGTTTCTCAAAATTGATGGTAAATGGTTTTATGTAAATGGAGAAATTTTACCAGGAACAAAACCGCAAGCCAATCAACCATGTTGGTGTCACAGTGGTAAAAAGTTTCATAAATGTCATGGAAAATAATTACAGCCAAAGAAAAAATTAGCTTTTAGCCTTGATGCGCAGCTAACCCGTGATAGATAGCTTTTAGCTTTTAATTGCTAATTAATCGATAATTATCATTCCCCACTACCCGACTCCTGACTCCTAACTTCTGACTTCTTGGTGCATTCGCTCAAGGCATGGAAACCAACAAGATCGCGATGCACCGCTCCTGACTTCTGACTCCTGACTCCTGACTTCTGACTCCTGACTCCTGACTCCTGACTCCTGACTCCTGACTCCTGACTCCTGACTCCTGACTTAAAAATTAATACCATGCCTGCTAATTAGTTTAGCTATAATTTGCTAGACTAAAAAATTATCGTTTGGTTCAATAGTACTATAAAAAGCATGGGTATTAACATAGTTAATTTAGTTGGTAGAGCAGGGGCTGCTCCAGAAATCATTCATTTTCAATCAGGCTCGGTTTTATGTAAACTACCTTTAGCGGTTAGCCGTCGCACTCGTAATAACGATCAACCAGACTGGTTTAATTTGGAAATATGGGGAAAGACAGCAGAAATAGCAGGAAACTATGTTACAAAGGGCAAATTAATTGGAGTTCAAGGATCTTTAAAAATTGAAACTTGGACAGATAAAAATACAGGTGGAATACGTTCACGTCCAACTATAAAAGTAGATCGTTTAGAATTATTAGGTTCAAAGAATGATAGCGATCCTAATGCAGTCAGTGGGTATCCAGAATAAAATTATTATCCTTAATAACTGTGGTTAATGGGAGCAAAAGTGCGTAGAGCCAGGTAAATAAACCTCTCCATCTGCTAGGTACGTGTATAAATAAAGGCTGGGGAGGTTTAATAATCAAAGGGATTAAGAAAGTTGAAGTTGCTAGGTAGAGATCATGTCTATATTCTGATTTTATTAGTTGCTGCTGTAATTCTCTATACTTTTAATTTAGGAGAATTGCCCTTAAGAGATTGGGATGAAGGTATTGTTGCAGGAGTAGCCCGTAACATTTGGCGTAGTTCTTCTGATTTAACTTGGCTTTATCCCACCATTAATTATGATCAACCCTATTGGAATAAACCGCCTTTAATACATGGATTAATTGCCCTTAGTTATAATTGCTTTGGAGTTAGTGAATGGAGTACAAGAATAGTTCCAGCCTTACTGTCAGCTTTCTCTGTACCATTATTGTACAAAATTGGGCGAGAAATATTTAATACCCGTTTAGCTGCGCTGTTATCTGCACTGGTATATTTAACACTGTTGCCAGTAGCGCGTCATGGTAGAGTAGCAATGTTAGATGGAGCGATCGCCTGTTGGTTTTGTGGGGCGATTTGGTGTTTACTGCGTGCTAAAAAGCATTCTGGCTGGTTATTGGGTACAGGGTTGGGTATCGGCTTAATCTGCCTGACTAAGGGGTTAATGATGGGGCTGTTGTTGGGGGGTATAGCTTTACTATTTATACTCTGGGACAATCCTAGATTAATATTTAATCCGTATCTATGGGGGGGATTAGCTTTAGGAATTTTCCCTGCGATCGCTTGGTATGGGATGCAGTATTTACATTATGGGCAACAATTTTTAGGAATCAGCTTAGGGAAACAGACCTTTAACCGCATTTGGCAGCCTGTTAGCGATGCTAGATCGCCTATTTGGTATTATTTCTTGGAAATGATTAAATACACCCTTCCCTGGCTCATATTTCTGCCGAACGGTGTAAAATTAGCTTGCCATAATCTACATCAAAGTTGGGCAAAATTAGCTTTAGTTTGGAGTGGGGTATATTTATTAGCTATTTCCCTGATGGTTACGAAATTACCCTGGTATATAATTCCTCTTTATCCTGGATTATCTCTTTTAATAGGCGCAAGTTTAGCTAATGCAATTGCCACAGAGAAATATCCTAGATTTTGGCAAATATCCCTAGGTTTAGTTGCGATAATTATTTGGATAGCCACTATTTACTATGGTTTTATCGCGACAGAAGACAATAAGGATTTAAGTAGGATTTTATTAGTTTTAGCTTTTAGTCTTACCCTCGCCTCAGTATTAATTTGCCTATCCTCGCGTTATTTTCTTGCTGTAACTATAGCTGGATTTTATCTAACTTTACTGCTGTTGTTTAATTCCCGTTACTGGCTATGGGAACTATCAGAAACATTTCCAGTCCAACCCATAGCAACGATCATCAAACAATATACCCCTGCAAGAGAAACCATCTATACCAGTTATCCTAATTTACGCCCTGCTTTAGAATTTTATAGCGATCGCCTGATAATTCCAGCTTCAGATGCACAAATCAAACAATATTGGCAAACAACTACACCAATCTATTTGCTAGTAAATCCAGACGCGATCGCCAGATTAAATTTAAATCCCCATATAACTTTAGGAACGAAAGCCCATAATGTAGAATGGCAAATTATTACGAAGTCAGAGTCAGCAAGTCGTTCCACGGTGAGACAGTAGCGGTGCGGAGGTTTCCCCCGTTGATCCTACTGTTGAACCCGAAGGGCGCAGTCTGTGTGACTAATCAGTAATTACTTGGTAATCAACAATAATATTTGCTACCTGAACAGGTAAAATCTTTTCTATAAATTACCGAAGATCGAGTAACTGTGGATTTAAAATATGCTTTAGTACATGAATGGCTTACTCCTAAAGCTACAGGAGGATCAGAGTTAGTCGTAAAAGAGATTTTGCAACATCTAGATGCCGATCTTTACGCTTTGATAGACTTTGAATCAGTTAATCCCGAAAGCTATCTTTATCAAAGGAAAATAGGGACTACATTTTTACAAAAATTTCCCCAGGCTCGTAATGGAGTACAGAAATACTTACCCTTATTACCATTAGCCATAGAACAACTAGATCTTAGAAAGTACGATGTAATTTTGTCTTCTTCCCATGCGGTAGCCAAAGGGGTATTAACCAATCCCTATCAATTACATATTTGCTATTGCCATACTCCTATGCGTTATGCCTGGGATTTAACCTTTGACTACTTGAAAAGCGATCGCAACGGTCAGGGAATCAAAGGAATCATTGCCAGATATATTTTACATCGTCTGCGTCAATGGGATGTCGTCTCTGCTAACCGAGTTGATCATTTTATCGCTAATTCCCAACATACTGCTAAACGAATTTGGCGTTGTTATCGTCGTGAAGCAAAAGTCATTTATCCACCTGTAAATATAGATAAATTTGAGTTTGATCCTAATAAAGAAGATTTTTATCTGACAATTTCACGTTTAGTAAGCTATAAACAAATATGCTTAATTGTCAAAGCATTCAATGAACTAAAAAAACCCTTGGTAATTATTGGTTCAGGTTCTCAATTAGAAGAAATACGCCAACTCGCTCAGTCCCACATTCAAGTTTTAGGTTGGCAACCCCAAGATATAGTCAACAAATACATAACTAAAGCCAAAGCGTTTGTGTATGCTGCCTGTGAAGACTTTGGTATTGCCCTAGTGGAAGCACAGGCTTGTGGTACACCCGTAATCGCCTATGGTCAAGGAGGTGCTAAAGAAACAGTTCAAGATATTCGTACCTATCCTCAAACTGGAACAGGTTTACTTTTCGAGAGTCAAAATCCCGAATCATTAATCAAAGCGGTAAAAACTTTTGAACAATTACAAAATAAAATCAACCCAACAAATTGTCGCTTGCAAGCAAACAAGTTTAGCCCGACAATCTTTAATCAATCCTACTTAAAATTTATCGAGGATTGTAGTAAAAAGTGGCAAGAGTCTAATTGAAAATTTAAATTTTTCTAGATTCGGAAATTATCAACCGATTAAGACTCGATCAGCTTATTATTGGACAAGTGTGGTGTGATGTGTGAAGGAGTAAGATGACTGCTAATAGCCAACTTATTTCGGTCAAAATAGTACAGGGACTGATCAGAAAAGGTTATCAATCTTGTCTTAATGTCTCTAAATTGAATTTATTTTCCTCTGTTTTGAACGGAAATCTTGTTAAACGTATATTTGATATATTTTTTGCTTTATTTATTCTCATCGTATTTTCTCCCCTGTATTTGATCTTGATGATTTTAATTGCCCTCAATTCTAAAGGGCCAATTTTTTACGTCCAACAAAGAGTTGGCAAAGATCATCGGCTTTTCCACTGCTACAAATTTAGAACTATGGTACATAATGCCGATCAAATGCTAGAAACAATTATGGAAGATTCTCAACAAATGCGTGAGGAATTTCAAGATAGTTTTAAACTAAAGCAAGACCCTAGAATTACTAAAATAGGTAAATTTTTACGTCTGACTAGCCTTGATGAGTTTCCTCAATTTTGGAACGTTCTTAAGGGGGAAATGAGTGTAGTAGGGCCGAGACCATTAGTACCTGAAGAGTTACCTAGATACGGGAATAAAATCAATACTGTACTCACTATTCGACCAGGTATAACTGGTTTATGGCAAGTATCAGGCAGAAATGATATTCCTTATCCTAAAAGAGTCCGCATCGATGTTTATTATGCCACCAGTCATAATTGGTTATTGGATCTTTGGATTGTTTTTAAAACTATTGGTGTAATCATTTTTCCGCGCAACAATGGTGCTTATTAAAACTGTGGATTAACTAAATCTTTGATCTGAATTTTATCTTTAATTAAGATTAATTGGATAAGTATTAGTGTGGCTGCATTAAGTGTGGCTGCATTATTATAGGGGTGGTAACATATTTGTCAGAAAATTTGACAATAAATTAGGAAATTATAATTAAATGAGTGAGTGTAAAGTCGCCTTAATCACGGGAATTACTGGTCAAGATGGTTCTTATCTAAGTGAGTTTTTATTGGCACAAGATTATCAAGTTCATGGGATTATTCGGCGCACTTCTACATTTAATACCGATCGCATTGACCATTTATACGTTGATCCTCATGATCCAGAAGCTAGAATTTTTCTACATTATGGTGATTTAACTGACGGTACTACCTTAAGAAGAATTTTAGAAGAAGTTAAACCAATTGAAATCTATAATTTAGGCGCACAGTCCCATGTGAGGGTAAGTTTTGATTCCCCTGAATACACTGTAGATTCGGTGGGGATGGGAACTTTACGTTTATTAGAAGCAATCAGAGATTATCAGCAACGTACAGGAATTGAAGTAAAATTTTATCAAGCAGGCTCATCGGAGATGTTTGGCAAAGTTCAGGAAGTGCCTCAAAAAGAGACTACACCCTTTTATCCTCGAAGTCCCTACGCTTGTGCTAAGGTATACGCCCATTGGCAAACAGTCAATTATCGTGAATCTTATGATTTGTTTGCCTGTAATGGTATCCTGTTTAATCATGAATCGCCTCGGCGCGGAGAAACCTTTGTCACTCGTAAAATTACTAGGGCTGTAGCTCGCATAATTGAAGGTACACAGAAAAAACTCTATTTAGGTAATTTGGATTCTAAAAGAGACTGGGGATACGCCAAAGACTATGTTCAGGCTATGTGGTTGATGTTGCAACAAGAACATCCAGACGATTATGTAGTTGCTACAGGAGAAACCTATCAAATTCGAGACTTTTTAGATGTTGCTTTTAGTTATGTAAATTTAGATTGGCATGATTATGTAGCTTTTGATCCTCGTTATCTTCGTCCTGCGGAAGTGGAATTATTGATTGGCGATCCTACTAAAACCAAGGAAAAATTAGGTTGGCAACCTTCCGTTACCTTTGAAGAATTAGTTAAATTAATGGTCAATGCTGATTTAGCTGCCCTCAACTTACCTACTCCTGATGGCAGTATAAATGAAGATAACGCCCATTTGCGTCGCTATCTTGCCACGATTGTTGATTAAAAATATTTTGCTTTCCTATCAAGCCGATGTTAAATTTACAAGACAAAAAAATTCTGGTTACAGGTGGGGCTGGATTTCTAGGTAAACAGGTTGTAGAACAACTGTGTCAAGCAGGAGCGAATAAAAGTAATATAACTATACCGCGATCGCGCTCTGTTGATCTTTGTCAATGGTCTAATTGTCAACAAGCCGTCGAAGGACAAGATATTGTAATCCATTTGGCTGCTCATGTGGGTGGCATTGGTTTAAACCGCGTCAAACCTGCTGAGTTGTTTTACGATAACTTGATCATGGGGACACAGTTAATTCATGCTGCTTATCAAGCGGGAGTAGCAAAGTTTGTTTGTGTTGGTACTATTTGCGCCTATCCTAAGTTTACCCCTGTACCTTTTAAGGAAGATGATCTTTGGAATGGTTACCCAGAGGAAACTAACGCTCCCTATGGAATTGCTAAAAAAGCTCTACTTGTTCAATTGGAAGCTTATCGACAACAGTATAATTTTAATGGTATTTATCTACTACCCGTTAATCTTTATGGGCCTGAAGATAATTTTAATCCTCAAAGTTCCCATGTAATTCCAGCTTTAATTTATAAAGTCCACGCAGCCCAACAAACAGGTGAGCAACTATTAGTCTGGGGCGATGGTAGTCCCACCCGTGAGTTTTTATATGCTGCTGATGCAGCCCAAGGAATTGTACTGGCTACCCAAAAATATAATGAAGCTGCGCCTGTCAATTTGGGTACTAATCAGGAAATTTCTATTAAAGACTTAGTAGAAACTATTTGTGAATTGATGGAATTTACAGGCGAAATTATCTGGCAAACAGACCAACCCAATGGACAACCCCGTCGTTGTTTGGATACTCAAAGGGCTAAGGCTAAATTTGGTTTTGAAGCTCAAACTGAATTTCGTCAAGGACTCAAAAATACTATCGACTGGTATCGTCAATATGTCCAATAAGTAGCTAATAACTGCAAGTATCACCACTACAGCTTTAGCTACTTTTAAGATTAATCTACAACTCTAGCCTACTATTAGCCTGTATTTCGCATTCCCGCAGCAATACCGTTAATGGTTAACATCGCCCCGCGCAATAGTTCTTCCTTACTAAAGCGAAAATGGAGTACTTGCGACTTATCATACTGACGCAAACGCTTGATTAAAGCCACCTGTAAAAAGCCCAAGGGAACGATTGTACCATTACGCAACTGTACTGATCGTTGTAGTTCAGGATTGCCATCTAATAATTTCTTCTGACCATTAATTTTGAGAATTAAATCCTTAGTTAAATAATATTCCTGAGAAATTTGGGCAAATAACTTTTGAAACCGCTCTAAATCTTCAGGCTGAGATAACTCTTTAACATAGTGTTCGGCTATTTGCAGGTCTACTTTAGCCAGAGTCATTTCAACTTTAGAAATTACAACTCTAAAAAAGGGCCACTTGACATAAAAATATTGTAAAAGATCAAGATTTTTTTGTGGTTCTTGGTCTAAAAATCCTTGTAAAGCCGAACCCACACCATACCAAGCAGGTAATAAAAAGCGACTTTGTGTCCAACTAAACACCCAGGGAATAGCTCTTAAACTACTCATATCCTTTTTCTTATTATCATTGCCTTTAGCAGGACGTTTAGAAGGGCGTGAACCTATTTGTAATTGGCTAATTACATCAACGGGGGTTACTGAATGAAAGAAATCAACAAAATCAGGTTGTTCATAGATCAAAGCTCGATAAACTGATCGCGATCGCGCTGATAATTCTTCCATGATTTGATTCCACGGCTCTACCCGATCAAACCCACTCCCCAATAAACTTGCCTGAATTACTGCTGTAGTCATCGTTTCTAAATGATACAGAGCTAATTCTGGTAGGGAATATTTGGAGGCTAATACTTCCCCTTGTTCAGTTATTTTAATTCTGCCTTTAATTGTATCGGTGGGTTGCGCTAAAATCGCCGAATAGGCGGGTCCTCCACCACGACCAACTGAACCTCCACGACCATGAAAAATCCGCAAAGATATATCAAATTTTGAAGCTACCTTTTGTAAGGCGCGTTGGGCTTTATGAATCTCCCAATTACTACTCAAAAACCCCGAATCTTTATTACTATCGGAGTAACCTAACATCACTTCCTGAAGATCAGTAGGTTTTAGAGGAATAGTACTAGTTTCAGTAGAAGTATTTTGTTCTTTAATGGTAGCTACGTGTTTATATCCCCCTGCTAAAGCTGCTCGATAAAGTGGCAACTCAAACAATTCTTGCATTACTTGAGGGGCGCGTTTTAAATCTTCTACGGTTTCAAATAAAGGAACAATTCTAATACTGGTGTGGCAAGTAGCAGGGTCATATAGTCCTGCCTCCTGTGATAGTAATAATACCTCTAAAACATCACTTACAAAATTAGTCATACTAATAATATAAGTTTGGCAGATTCCACGTCCAAATTCCTGTTGCAATAAACGTAAAATTCTAAAAGTTTCGATAGTCTCGCAAGTTTCAGGAGAAAATGGCATTTCTGCTGGAATTAGGGGTCTACGAGTTTTCAATTCTTGAATCAACCAAGCAGTTTTTTCTGTTTCCGAAAGTTCGTTATAGGGTTTTGGCAGAACTTGTAAATAAGCAGTAATTTCGGCGATCGCTTCTGCATGACGAGAGGAATCTTGACGGAAATCTAATTCTACTAAAGTAAACCCGTATACTTCTGCTTGGCAAATTAAATTATCTAATTCACGACATTGTAAACTTGTTGCCTCTAAACTACTTTGCATCAGTTTTAATTCAGCAACAAACTCCTCCCCCGAAGTATAAATATTATCTATTTTTATCTCCGATATTGCCTGTCTACCTGCAACCGATGCTAAAGTTTGGTTACGCTCCAAAGTATTCTGTAAACGCTGGGCTATATAAGCAAGTTTGAGACGATAGGGTTCTTGACGATAACGAATTGACAATTTTTCGTAGATCTCTGGCATTTGTTGCTGATCTTGCTCTAAAGAATCCAGCAATTCTTGTCCTACATCACTCCAATGTAACGACAGACTTAATAACTCTCGTAATTGCTCAATCGACTTAAGATATTTTTCAATAACAATACTTCTTTGATAACAAGCTGTTTCCCAAGTCACTTGTGGAGTTACAAAAGGATTGCCATCTCTATCTGCCCCTACCCAAGAACCAAAATAACAAAAATTATGAGTTGGAGCGACTAAATTAGGGAAAGAAGTAGTTAAGGACTGTTTTAAACGAGATGCTAATTGCGGAATTACATCAAATAAAACCTCTTGAAAATAGTGCAGAGAGTAATCAACCTCATCTAAAACCTTGGGCTTAAACTGATGTAATTCATCTGTCCGCCACCAAAGGCGAATTTCTTCGGTTAATTGACTAGTAGCTTCGTTGGTTTCCCAAGAATCGGTTAAGCCCATTTCCCGCATCGCTTCTTCAGCAACATCTAGTTGTTCTAGAATTTGAGATATACGTCGCTGCTTTTTACGTATGGTGTGACGCACGATTTCTGTCGGATGGGCTGTAAACACCAATCTGATATCCAATTGATCTAATAATCTTTGCAACATCAGAGGTGGCATATTAATTTCTTTTAGATAGGGAAATAGCCAATGAAATAAACCTGCTTTATTTTCGCTAGATATACTAGGTTCAATTTGAAGATCGCCATTATTAATCGGGACTACTTGAGACCCATTTTGAGAACCATTACTATGATTTTCTACATTAGTAATAGGATGAGTAACACGCCTAGACAGCTTTTGTTCTCTAGATTCGTAATGTTGTTCAATAATATTAGTTAGTTGAAAATAAAGCGCAAATGCACGAGCAGCTTGTATAGCGTCATTAATATCTAAATCCTCAATTAACTGTGGTACAGAAGATTGCCCAAATGTATCTGTCACTTGTCCTTCAGCAGAAGAAAGAGCGCGCATTTGTTGTAATAGGTCTAGCATTTCTTGACCGCATTCAGACCGTAGCACAGACTTCCATAAATCTTCTATTAGTTTTTGTCGATGACGTAATAATAGGTGAGAAGTACCAATTACACCGATTTCTTCTTGTTTAGCTATGGAAGATTGAACAACCGAACTCATAAAAACCTCTGTCTGGCGTATATATTTATGTCGTAATTTTGTAACTAAATTAAATTAGATTAGTCAGGAGTTTCTCAATCAAGATTACTGCAATTAGCTAGTCATAAAAGTCAATGGTTCTAATGGTTGTCAAAGTTAGGAAAATTTAGAATTGGCAAACGGTCTGAGCGAAATATTTCTTCACTAGCTTTACCTAATTCAGTGATCAATTCTGTCAAAAGATATAGGGTTAGAATGCTGATGATAAAGGGACTAGTAGCAAGACTTAAACCCAAAAATGGCATTAGGTCAGATTTATTATGATTCATAAGGTTTAGTCAATCTATATTGTTTATCTACTATTGTATGAACTTTGGGCATTAGTAGCGCAAAGCTAGATTATTTTTCTCTTATCAAACCAGAAATTGCTTGTCTTTGTTGTATATTTTTGTGCAAACGTTCATCTCTGTTTATGTTTAGAAAATAAAAATGAAACAAACGATCATTCAAGTTGATGCTTTCACTAATCAAATGTTTCGAGGTAATCCTGCTGCAGTCTGTGTTTTACAAACCCCTCAAAATGAACAGTGGATGCAGGCTGTGGCACAGGAAATGAATCTATCGGAAACAGCATTTTTAATCAAACAAGAGCAAGATTACAATTTACGTTGGTTTACTCCCACTACCGAAGTACCTTTATGTGGTCATGCTACATTAGCTAGCGCACACGTTTTATGGACGGAGGGTTATGCTTCTACGGGGCAAACAATAAATTTTCAGACAAAGAGCGGTTTATTAACTGCTAAATATCAGGATAATTGGATTAGCTTAGATTTTCCTGCTAGTCGTTCTCAGGATATTGGGCCGATTACTAAATTACAAGATGCTCTAGGGGTAGATATTAAAACCTTTGCTTATAATTATCTAGGTTACCTAGTAGAAATTAGTTCTCCTGATCAATTACAACAGTTGCAACCTAATTTTACCCTACTAAAACAACTGCCAATATCAAATGTTATAGTGACTAGTCTAGCAGCAGCTAATTCAGAATATGATTTTATCTCGCGGTTTTTCGCCCCTGGATTAGGTGTAAATGAAGATCCAGTTACAGGCGCAGCCCACTGTTGCCTTGCTCCTTACTGGCGCGATCGCTTGGGCAAGGATGAATTTTTGGCTTATCAAGCTTCTAGTCGCGGTGGTGTGGTTAAAATATCTTATGATGGTGGCGATCGCGTTTTGCTTCAAGGACAAGCAGTAACGGTAATGCGAGGAGAGCTGCAATAATTACAGATTGGGTAATGGGTAAAAATTATTATTGATTGTTGTTTAATTGCTCTTTGAGGGCTGCTAAAGAAGACCAACGACTATCTAATTGATTTGATCCTTGAGAAGTTGTGGTGGCTGCCCCTGGACAATTTTCACCGCATAATTGTCTTAAAGGTAGAGCTAGAGATAATTGCTCAAATAACCAAGTTTCTGGGTCAAAATGACCATTAGGGGGGAGGGTTTCAGATAAATCTTCCAGGGCTACTTCCCTTTCTGCTGGTAGATCCTCAATATTTTCTAATTCAGACTCTAACCAAATTAATTCTGAAGTATCAATTTCTAAACGATGATTGTAATGCTGTAAACAGCGATCGCAAACTAAAGTAATAATTGTTTCTGCTTCAACTTTTATTTCCAGGAAGTTACCCCCGTGACGGACACTAATTGTCCCTTTTACGGGGGTTAGGGTATTTAACCCTGACACCAAATCATCAACTATGATTTTAATTTGACGTTTTGGTGTTTTAAGTAAATGGGGGATATATATCGCTTCCATTATTTAGTTAAGTTTTTTAATAATCTGCTGGGTTAACTTGACGAAACCGCACAATTAACTTTCTATCTGGTTCTTGACCCCGACTTTCGCTAACAAGCCCTTCTACTTGGTCAAGTATAAAATGTACTTGTTTTCTCTCGGCTGAAGACAATCCAGGTATTTCTACAGGTTGTCCTGTTGCTTGAACTTTCTCTATTGCTTCTTTAGTTAGGATAGCCAACTCTTGATTGCGTCTGACTCTATAACCATCGATTTCTATAATAAAAGAACGAGGTAAGTTTGGATCAGCACTAATATTGAGAATAGTATTAGCAAGATACTGGATAGCATCAACAGTCTGACCCTGTTTACCAATTAACTGCTGTTTCTGCTCTAAGCTGAGGTTAGTTGCATCAATCTCCAACCAATTTGAATTTAAATTAGTTCCAACTGTTTCAAATCCCTCTGTGTTAACTTCCGCAGCTATTTCCATCAAATTCAAAAGCTGCTCTAACCAATTTTTGCCTGACTGAAGTTGATTTTCCACCATCTTTGCTGGTTATTATCCCGAAGTTTTTTCTTTCTTTTTAAGACGTTTACGCTCAAAAGGTAAAGCATCTCTTTTTGCAGCAGCTTCTGCTTTTTCCTGCTCTTCCAAGATCTTTTGTAAATCTTCTGATAAAGGTTCGCGCATTAAGAACCAAGTTTGAGCAATTTGGATAAAGTTAGCTACCACAATATACATTAATACTCCTGCAGGTAATGGGAAAAACAAAAACATCCCACTGAATAATAAAGGAGTAATTTTATTTACTGCTTGCTGCTGATCTGCGCCTGCACCGCCACTTTGCCCATTGGTTAATTGTTGACTAACATACATACCAATTCCAAACAGCAAGACCATGATTAGAATATCAAAGTTTATATTGCCACTTTCATCGGTAACACCTACACGACCTAGCTTTTCTATAAATAAGAAACCTTTATTAGCTGCAATCCCTGGAACAGTTACCTGAACCGTGGCTTCTCCTGGCTCTAAAGCTGTAAATGTACCATCATCATTAATTTTTATTCTTTCTGAACCTTTAGTTACTGCCAAAGTAGGTTCTATCTGATTAGTATTATCAGGATACTCTTTTAGCCAACTATTGAGGGATTTACCTTCTGGCGTTTGCAATTCTACTTTTGTAGTTTCACCCACTGCAAGTTTATTGCCTCCAGGAAGCAAGGCAGCTACTTGGTCGTGTACCCCATCAGCAATATAAATATTTTTTGGCTTTGTGGCAAAAGGCTGAGGATCTACTCTTTCTATCTGCTCTTGGGGCAAAATTTGCACATTAACATCATAAGGAGTATTGGTAAACGGCGACCCTCTCAAAGTGGCAAATAGAGCAAATAAAATCGGCATCTGTAACAATAGAGGTAAACAACCCGCTAAGGGATTGCCAAACTCTTGCATCACTTTTGCTGTTTCTTCTCTTTGTTTTTCTGGGTCATTTTTATATTTTTGCTTAATTTGTTCTTGTCGCTCCTTCATTAAAGGTTGCACGATTTTCATCCGACGCATATTGCGAATTTGTCCTGCACTTAAAGGCACAACCGCCAAGCGAATTACAACCGTAAGGGCGATAATTGCAAAACCATAACTCGGCACAATCTTATAGAAGAAATCTAGGATTGGGAGCATGATATTGTTTGAAAGAAAGCCGATACCAAAATCCATTTTTTAATCTGTCCAGCCTTGATGGAATAACTATAGTTTCACTTTTCAGTTTAGTTGATTACCCGTAGGTCGGGTCGAACCAATTTTAACTTTGAATGTTTAAATGACGGTTATTTTAGTTAACTTGAATAGCTTCAAGTGGTCTACCTGTTTTTGCTGCTGCCCTTTCGGAAATATAATCATAAATTTCCCGAAATTGAGGAACTGCACGCATTTCTAAACGACTTTTATCTCTTAGGGTAATTACCAAATCTCCCCACAGACCGACTCCTCTGGGTACTTTAACTATTTTAATAACTTCAGAATAAATGATATCTGTTCTTTGTCTACCCATCCAACCACCTATTACAGAAATTCGGCGATCGGTAATACGATAACGTAGCCATAATGCTCTGACGATCGCTCCTACTGTCAAGGGAATACAAATAACTGTAAACGCCAGTAATATATTAAAAATTAAATCGCCAACGTGGGGACCACCTTCGTAATAAACTTCTTCTTTAATGCCCATTGATTATTTTTGCTTGTTTTAATAACTCTTCTAATTCTCGCAAAAAATGTTCATATTTGCATTCAATTGCTTGAGGCTTCACAATAATTATGACCTTCCAACCAGGATTAATAGACAGTAAATAAGTTCTAATTACACCTTTAATCTGTCTTTTAAGCCGATTACGAATTACAGCTTTTTTACTAACTTTTTTACCGATAGAGATCCCAAACATGGTGTTAGACATTGCTAAAGGATCACTCGGAGCTAAGGCTATTAATGTTAAATGAGGACTGTAACGACGCAAGCCCTGCTCGTAAACAGTCCGATAATCGTGCCGATTTCTTAGCCTATAGGCTAGTGGCAATCCCACACTATTACTATTTATTTATTTAAACTGATAAACGATGACGACCTTTCTTACGGCGTGCTTGAATTACTCTTTTGCCGTTACTGGTACGCATACGGGCGCGAAAACCAGATGTTCTTTTTTGTTTGCGGTTAGTTCCGCCTAAAGTTCGCTGAGTCACTGATTATTTCCTCTATAAAGATTATTTCTTGTGCTTGACAAAAAGCCACAATCCATAATTTTACTACAAGATTAGGGATTAATATTCAATACCCACGCTCCGATCATCTGAGGGACTGGAGTACCAGTGGCAGGAACGACTTTAGCATATAAATAATATGTGCCGACTTTAGGGTTACGCACATTAGAAAAAACAATTTCTAAGAGTTTAGCTTTCTTTAAAGGTTCGGCTAACTCGATTTTAATTAATTTACTTTTTTCGTCCCAAACAACTGATTTTAATGCCAAGGATTGCTTTTTATCTTTATTTGGTCGGACTTCTATTTTATCCGTGTCAAACTTACCATTAAAATAGTCAGGATAGGAAATTTCAAATTGAGTTGCACCGTTTGGTAGCTTGTTTTTAGGAATTCTCAGACGATAGCGATCGCGTTGACGAGCCTGACCGCCAAAATCTAAGTAATAACTTAATATATCTGTATCTTGATTGCCAAAAATTATTAACCCAGGTGTACCTTGAGCATTAGCTAGGGTATGGACTCCGCCCAAGCTCAATGTTGCAATACTTAAGGCAGTTAATAAAGATTTTAAGTGTAATTTTTGCAATAACATAATTATTTTTTCACTAAGATCTAATTGTGTAATATGGGATAATTTAATTTTTCAAATAGCTAAACTAGATTGAGCAGCAATTAATTATTGGTTTAGACAAATTCACCAAACTTTAGCTTGCAATACTCTCTAGATCATCAAGCTATCAAAAAATTTGACGTAATTTAAGGAAGTAAGTGCCACTTGTTGAGTTGTCAAGTTATCTAGACAAGAAGATAAATTTCTTTATATTTACTTAATTAAGAATTCCACAATTGAGGAAAATAGATATACTTATAGCAATTTAAATCTAAACTTTTTTCAAAATTCAGCAAGCAGCCACTTTCAATAACTACTTGCCTAACAACTAAAACTAATTAAAATTGAAAACCTATTTTGCCATTAAAACCTCTAACTGAATGGTAGCCTGCACCAACCATTAAATTACTACCAGCAGCAAGATGCGCCCCAACTGAATAAGCTACATTTTCATCCCCAGTGTAATACCCCAAACCCAAATAAGGAGAAACTACGGGTAAACTAATAAATGTTAAAAAATCCGCTCCTGTCGCCCCTTCTTCCCCCGTACCAACTTCTATACCAGAACCTGCAAATCTAGCTCCGACCCCATAGCTAATTAAATCATCCACCGATCCTACCGTCCCCCAAACTTCGGGAGAAATAATTTGACTAGAAGCAGGGGAAACACCTATTGTCGAGATACAAGCAGTTAGAATGCTAGTTACAACTGTTTGCCCAGATAAAAATCTCAAACGATTAAGCATATTTTTAACACTAAAATTAAATACACAACCAATCTAAGATAATACATTCAACTAATGAACATTCGCATTGGCAACGGTTACGATATTCATCAATTAGTAGCTGATCGACCTTTGATTTTAGGAGGGGTAAATATTCCTCACCAGTTAGGCTTATTAGGACATAGTGATGCTGATGTACTTACCCATGCTATTATGGATGCTCTTTTAGGAGCATTGGGGATGGGGGATATTGGGCATTATTTTCCTCCAAGCGATCCAAAGTGGAAAGGAGCAGATAGTTTAGTTTTGCTAGAGCAGGTAATGGAAATTATCCAGTCCGAGGGATGGCAAATTGGTAATATAGATTCGACTGTGGTTGCCGAACAGCCAAAATTGAAGCCACATTTAAATAGTATGCGTTCTAGATTAGCCGAAACATTGAAAATAGCAATTGAGCAAATCAGTATCAAAGCTACTACAAATGAAAAACTCGGCCCAGTTGGTAGAGAAGAGGGAATCTGTGCTTATGCTGTAGTTTTACTTCGGCAGTAAGGTTTTGATAATTAAAGGTGCAAGATCTCTTAATTATCCAGATTTATTAGTTGTATTGCCAATAATAACTTAATTTAGAAACTTACAAAAGGCGATCAATAATGTGTCATTCCAAGCAAAGTAGGTTAAGTTAAGATAGCCAAATAGAAGGAACATAATTAATTAACTTCAAGCTTATCCAAGCCCAGCTAATTAAGAAACATTTGGTTATTTGGTTTGAATGTCAGAACAATAAAATAAATTGTAATTATTTGTGTTTATTGGCATCTTGTGTGCTGAACTCAAAAAATATGAGTGTAGTTTTAGAAGTAGATAATCAAGTTTATACCGCAGAGGAATTGATTCCTCTATTAACTCAGTATCAAATGTTACCAAAGTTAGCCCAAGAGATTTTAATTGATAAAATCATTGTCGGGGTTGAATGTAGCGAAGAAGAAAACACTCAGACCTATAATCAGTTTTGTCAACAAAATCAACTAACTTCGCCAGAACAAGTACAAGAATGGTTAGATAGTCAGGGAATGAATCATGAGCAGTTGCAGCATTTGATTACTAAAAAGTTGCGTTTGGAAAAGTATAAAGAACAAACATGGGGTGATCAAGTAGATGCTCATTTCATTAAACGTAAATCCCAACTAGATCGTGTAGTTTATTCCTTAATCAGGGTAGAAAAGCCTGAAGTAGCTCAAGAATTATATTTTCGGATTAAAGATGATGAAAATACTTTTAGTGCTTTGGCGATGGAATATTCTCAGGGGACAGAAGCACAGACGGGGGGTTTAATTGGGCCTGTAGAGATCAATGCTCCTCATCCTAAAATAGCTCAGATCTTGGCAACTTGTCAGCCAGGTCAGTTAATTCCTCCTACACGAGTTGGTGAATGGATTGTCATTGTCAGACTGGAAAATTATCTCTCAGCAAAACTTGATCCTCCTATGCGTCAAAGAATGCTCGACGAATTATTTTATCAATGGCTTAATAAAACAACCAAACAAAAAATATCTTTCATATCTACTCCAGTCAGCAGTTAGGCAGATCTTGATTTATGACAAACACAAATACTACTAAAATTGTTGAACAGTTTCTCTCCTTAGTTCCACAATTTAATCAACTTCCGCCCTCGGCGATCGCTCAAATTGCCCCGAAGTTGAAACCCCTAAGATTTGGGGTGGGCAAAGTGATGATCATGCGGGAAAAAATGCAGGGACAAGTAGCCATCATTTCGGAAGGGGAAGTACGGTTACTTGGTTATGATCCTCGGACTAAAATGCCAACTACCCTAGACAAGTTAAAACCTGGGCAAATTATAGGTTGGGTGAATTTGGCAAGAGGCTTACCCTGTGAAACGGCGATGGCAAGTACTGAAGTTGTCTGTTTGGCGTTGGATAATCAGGATTTTCTGGATTTAATTGAGCAATATCCCCAGTTGGCAGCAGGATATAAATATCAAGCAGCTAAGGTTGAAATTTTTGATTTATTGGGAATTCAACTAGAACAACAGGCACAGGGTGATTGGGAACTTGCAGAATTAGCTGGTAAATTAACCTCAGTTGCCCAGGTGCATTATTTACCCCCAGGAGAGCATCAGTTAAATAGTGAAATTGCTAAACCTTTAAGAGATCCAGATCTTATATGGTTAGTGAGTGGTGGGGGAGGGATTGATGAATTTTCTATTGGTAGTCGAATTGAACTGACTAAAGATCGTCAAACTATTACTGTTAATGGTAATCAACCAGTTCGCCTTATTTCTATTCCTCAAGCACATTGGTTTGAGACGCAGAAAACTGCAAGGGTTAAAGACTCTGGTTTAGAATACAGACCCTTGGATAATCCAATGAACCAGATTATTCCACGTCTGGAGCTTGATGATACGGATTTTGATGAATCTGAAGGGTTAGGGGAAGGATATACTTTTCAGGGGGAAGAGGAATCAATTCCTAGTGATCCAAAAAATTATCCTTTTGTGGCAGGGAAAACTACCTTAGAAATAGGGGTAGCCTGTTTCCAAATGTTGAGTAAGTACTTTGGTATGCCCTTCCGTAAGGAGGTGATTAAGCGCGTACTTTCAGAACAATTAGAGCGATCGCCGAATTTGTCTTTACCTTTATGTGGTGCGGTATCGGAATTAATGGGGCTTAACCCACAATTAGTTAATGTTCCCTCATCGGCAATTACTCGTCTAGAAGCTCCTTGTTTGGTAATTTGGCAAGAGAGCTTGGCGATCATGTACGAACTTAATGACAAGGAATTGGTAATTGCTGTTCCTGAATTGGGGGTACGTCGTTACAAGCCTGAAGATTTTATTAATACTTGGGGAGAAGGGGGGGAAATACTCTTACTCAAGAAAACAAAAGAAACTCCTCAAGAAACATTTGGTTTAAGTTGGTTCTTACCTGCCCTAGAGAAATATAAACGAGTTCTAGTTGAAGTTTTTATTGCTTCGTTTTTTGTGCAATTATTTCAATTAGCTAATCCTTTAATGATTCAAGTAATTATTGATAAGGTAATTAGCCAAAACAGCCCTGATACTTTGGGGTGGATGGTTGTTTTCTTAATTGTACTAAATATTTTTGAAGCTCTATTAACAACTCTACGTACTTATTTATTTGTAGATACTACTAACCGTATCGATTTAAGTTTAGGTTCAGAAATCATTGATCACTTATTTAGGTTGCCGTTGCGCTACTTTGAACGACGACCAGTAGGGGAAATTTCTACCCGTGTTAATGAGTTGGAGCAAATTCGTCAGTTTTTGACAGGAACAGCTTTAACAGTAGTTTTAGACTGTATATTTTCAGTGATCTATGTGGTGGTCATGTTTCTCTACAGTCCTTTGCTTACCGCCGTTACCTTGGCAATTATTCCAGTATTTGTGGGGTTAACTTTGATGTTTTCGCCAACAATTCGTAAGCAGTTGAGGGTTAAAGCCGAACGAAATGCCGAAACTCAATCTTACTTGGTGGAGATTTTAACAGGTATTCAAACAGTTAAAGCCCAAAATATTGAATTGCGATCGCGCTGGAAATGGCAAGAGTATTATGGACGATATATTTCTACAGGCTTTCAAACTGTAATCACCTCCACCCTCGCTAAATCTGCTAGTACTTTTTTAAATAAGTTATCGCAAGTTATCACCATAGGTTTAGGGGCTTATTTGGTTTTGGATGGCAAACTTACCCTAGGTCAATTGATTGCTTTTAGAATTATTGCAGGTTATGTAACTTCTCCTGTGATGCGTCTTGCGACTCTATGGCAAAACTTCCAAGAAACTGCTTTATCTTTAGAGCGTTTGGCTGATATTGTTGATCATCCTGAAGAAGGGGAAAGTGACCGTAATAATATCCCCATGCCCGCAGTTAAAGGTAGAGTGAAATATGATAATCTCTCCTTCCGCTTTAAAAATAATGGCCCTCTACAATTAAAGAATGTTACCACTGAATTTGCTCCTGGAACATTTGTGGCAATTGTGGGGGAAAGTGGTGCTGGTAAAAGTACCATGACTAAACTTTTATCCCGACTTTATGAGCCTGAAGGGGGTCGAATCTTAATTGATGGATATGATATTAACCGTGTAGAGTTGTATTCTCTCCGTCGTCAGATCGGGGTTGTACCTCAAGATACTTTATTGTTTGAAGGCACAATTTTAGATAATATTGCCCTGACTAACCCTGATGCTACGACTGAAGAAATAATTGCTGCTGCTCAAATTGCTGCTGCTCATGACTTTATTATGACGCTCCCCAATGGTTATAATACCAGAGTAGGGGAAAGGGGTTCATCATTATCTGGTGGACAAAGACAAAGAATAGCGATCGCTCGGACAATTTTACAAGCACCTGCAATGATGGTTTTGGATGAAGCTACTAGTGCTTTAGATTTTGCAACAGAGCAAGAAGTCTCTCGTAATTTGAAAGAAGCCCTCAAAGGTCGCACTGTCTTTTTTATTACTCACCGCCTAGGGACAATTAAAAACGCCGACACTATTGTGATGATGGATGCAGGTTCAATTGTTGAGCGAGGTACTCATGAGGAATTGATGGCATTGAAAGGACGTTATTGTTATCTCTATCAGCAACAAGAGTCTTCTGTTTAATCAACTGTGACAATTTAAGGAACTGCGTTTAGGGTCAATTGTTTTTAGGCACAAGGCACGCTTACACTAGGCACGCTTGTATTAGGTTTACTGGTATATTGCTTGTATAGAGCCTAATGAATCCTGTAAAAAAATTAAGCGTATACCAAAAAGCTTTTCAACTTTCTATCTTGGTTTACAAAATAACTAAACATTTTCCTAAAGAAGAATTGTTCAGTCTTACGAATCAAATGAGAAGATGCGCTGTTTCAGTTCCATCTAATATCGCTGAGGGTAAAGGAAGATATTCAGATAAAGAATATGTTCGATTCCTAGCCATTGCAAGAGGTTCATTATTTGAACTCCAAACGCACAGTTAGATATTTCAGAAGAATTAGGATATATAGCAAATTTAGAAGATTTGAAAATTACTAATGCGTTAATTGATGAAATCGGACGAATGTTGACCTCAATGATTAACAAGCTTTCCTAGTAGCTAGTGCCTAGTAGCTAGTGCAAGCGTGCCTTTCCACGAGCTATAAAATAGTTTTCTGTTCTAAATTTACCAAATGTGCTTAAACTAAAGATCATTAGCAAAAGCAGCGTAGAGATAAGCAAAGGCACAGATTCATGAGTGATTTATCTAAAAAACCAATTGGTATCATTGGGGCTTCTGGATACGGTGGGGTTCAATTAGTAAAATTATTGTTGGAGCATCCTGGCGTTGAAGTTGTTTATTTGGGGGGTGAAAGTAGTGCAGGTAAACAATATGGCTCTATTTATCCCCATTTAGCTCATTGTATAAATCTTAATGTTGAATCTATTGATTTAGAAGTAATTGGCGATCGCTGTGAAGCTGTATTTTTAGGTTTACCCAATGGTTTGGCTTGTGATCTTGCTCCTACTCTAATTGATAAGGGTTGTAAGGTTCTAGATCTTTCTGCTGACTATCGTTTTAGTGATCTAGATATTTATACTAGTTGGTATAAAAAGGAACGTTCTGATCAGGCGATCGCACTTGGGGCTGTTTATGGTTTACCTGAGTTGTATCGTGATCAAATTAAACAAGCTCAATTGATTGGTTGTCCTGGATGTTATCCTACTGCTAGTTTGTTAGCCTTAGCACCACTACTTAAGCAAGGTTTAGTTGACCCATCTACTGTAATTATCGATGCTAAATCTGGTACTTCTGGCGGTGGTCGTCAAGCAAAAACGAATTTATTATTAGCCGAGGCTGATAATTCTTTGGCTGCTTATGGTGTGGCTAATCATCGTCATACCCCCGAAATTGAACAGATTTGTAGCTCTCTTGCAAGACAAGAAGTTAGAGTACAATTTACCCCTCATTTGATACCAATGGTTAGGGGAATTTTGGCTACCGTATATGCTACTCTGCGCGATCCTGGTTTGGTTAGAGATGATTTGATTACTATTTATTCTGCTTTTTACCGCTCTTCATCTTTTGTTAATATTTTGCATAACGGTATTTATCCTCAAACTAAATGGGCTTGTGGTACTAATGTTGCTCATCTTGGTATTGAAGTTGATTCTCGTACAGGTAGAATTATTGTAATGTCAGCAATTGATAATTTGATTAAAGGTCAAGCAGGTCAAGCTGTACAATGTTTAAATTTGATGATGGGTTGGGATGAGGATCTAGGTTTACCTAAGCTGGGATTTTATCCTTAGTCAATAAGGAGACAGGAGACAGGAGACAGGAGACAGGAGGGGGATAGTGGGTAGTAATTAGGAGACAGGTAAAGAGTAATCCCACAAGGGGACAATGAGAGTAACGAGCCTGAAGTAACTAAAAGCTACCCTAAAGGATTAGCTGCGCGTCATAGCTAATAGCTAAAAACTAACAGTTATCATTTTTATAAGTTATTGTGCTGATCGCTACTTATGAATCGCAAATTTATTTTTAGTTTGTTTAGTGGTAGTTTGAGTTTATTATGTCTGGCATCTTCAGTTAAAGCTGAAACTGTTTTAGCTAAAATTGAACGCACAGGGGTATTAAGGGTGGCTATTAGGGAAGATTCTGCACCCTTTGGTTATTTGGATGCTAATGATGATTTGAAAGGGTATTGTTTGGATTTTTTCGCGCTGTTGAGAGAGCAGTTAAATGATAATTTGGAACGTGATACTCTAAGTATTAAATTGTTTAAATCTACTCCTGCTAACCGTTTTGATTTAGTAGAAAATAATACAGTTGATCTAGAATGTGGGCCTAATACTATTCGTTCAAATATTCCACCTAATACTATTTTTTCCCAGGGTTTTTTGTCTACAGGTACACAATTTTTAGTTAAAAATAAGAATAGTCTTTTATTTGATCTTTCACTAGCATTAAAAGATCTACCTATCGGCGTAATTGGTAATACTACCACAGAACAACTTATCAGAGATCGCTATCCATCAGCAGTAATTCAAAGATACAGTGGAGTGACTGGTAGAACTAGGGGAGTACAAGCGGTAGTACAAGATAAAATTATCGCTATGGGTAGTGATGGAATTTTATTGCAAGCGGAAGCGCAACGACAGGGTTTATCGTCTACGGAATATTCTTTAATACCAAATACTCCCTTAACCTGCGATCGCTATGGAATGATTATTAGAAATAATGATCCTCAATGGCAGGAGTTTATTAATTCTGTAATTAGTAGTCCTCAAGCAGCTAACTTAGCTAATATTTGGTTTGGGGATTTATTTAATGTTAATATAAATTCCTTAGATTCTTGTAGAAGTAATTAAAGTTTACAGGCTTTCTTTTAATAACCAGAAGGCTGTATAAGTCATACCTGAATTGTCTGGTTGAATTAATAAAAAATGTAATCCTTTGGCTGCTTGTTTCTTTTGTTCATAACTATTAGCAATTGTAGCAGCTTGGGGTGATTCAAAGGTATTAAACACCCAGCGATCAACTAAACCCGTTTCTAGGATAAAACCACCAGACTGACCTACTTCTGTAGGTATATAATTAATAGAATCAGGTATTTTATTTTCAATCCAACGGGCAAGCTGCATTGATTTCCTACCGCCATAAATTATAATTCCAGGAATAAATATATCTGAGGCAATTCCTAAGTTAATAGGCAGAAATTCATTAGGTAAACTACAAATTGGTAGAGGGCGATCGCGAAATAATTCTACAATTTGTCCCGCTATTATATTAGCTATTTGCCATTCTTCTCCCCAAAGGTTTTCTGGTAGGGGTTGGGGTGGTGGTTTATCTAAGGCTAAAGGGTTGTAGTTAGGAAACTGCTGTTGATATCTATCCTTTAAAACTTTTTTTAATACTTCTGTATTTCTTTTCGCTTCAATTTTTATTCCCAATTTTTCCCCCACAATAGTTAATATACCTTCCACTTGCGGACGAAAAAACTGTATTTTAGTTGGTAATTTTCCCTGGGCTGCTATTATTATTTGTTGCTCTACCCATGCTGCATTAGCCTCTTTTGCGCTACATTGGGCAGTATATTTAGGCTGCTTACTCGAGTTTTCTACATTATGATTATTATTATTAAGTTCACAAATTACTAATTCCCATTGTGTAGCTGCTGATGGTAAATAATAAAAATCAGCTTGCCAAATATCCATATAACCTATTACCTAATTATCTATTATTTGCTCTTGCGATCGCTTGTAGCTTCTGATAATTTATTTTACCTTGTGGGTTACGGGGAAGTTTATTTAGTTTGATCCAATTTTTTGGTTGTTTGTATTTTGCTAGTTGTGATTTTATCTGAGTTTTAATTATATTTATATCAGGGTTTGATTCTAAAGGAACATAAATTGCTGTAACTGTTTGTCCCCAATATTTATTTTCCACCCCTATAATACAGACTTCTTTGACTAATTTTGTGGCTAAAATTACTGCTTCTACTTCTCTTGGGAAAACATTCTCTCCCCCTGTAATTATTTTGTGACTATTACGACCAATTATATATACATAACCAGCACAATCAATATATCCCAAATCATCGGTAATAAATTGTTGTTTACCCTTATTTAAATCTGGATAATATCCCAAAAAAAGAGAATTAGACTCTATTTTAATTATACCGATAGGCTGATCAGCAACAAAATCATTGTTGGGTTCAATTTCTATTTTTGCATGGGGTAAAACTTGACCACTACTATCATTACCAGCTAAAAAATCATGGGGTTTTAGGGTAACTATTTGAGATGCGGTTTCTGTCATTCCATAACTAATAGCTAGGGGTAAATGATATTCTCTGGCTAAATTTAAAAGCGATCGCTCTGCTGGCGCACCACCTATTAATATGGTTTTAAATTGTTTTAACCAGTCTGGACTTTGTTGTATTATTTGGTTTAATTGGGTGGGTACTAAAGAGATAAAGCAGTCAGTATATTGAGGATTTATTTGCTGATTCTTTATTAAACTGTATGGGCAAATAATTAGCTTTCCTTGGGTAATAAAAGAACGAACAAACTGCATCAAACCACTAACATGATAAAGTGGTAAGCTACAAAAACAATTAATTTTATCACAATCAAAATAAGCTTGAAATCCCCTAACTGATGCTGTTAAAGTTGACCAATTATGTATGGCAAATTTAATTTTTCCAGAAGTGCCACCAGTGGGAATCATAATTAATGATTGTCTATCTATATTAACTATATTAGATGTAATTGCTACTTTTTCTACTAAATTGTCGATAGAGCGATCGCGAAATATAGCATCTGGTTTAATTATATTTAATGCTTCTTGCCATTCTTTTGCTTGCCAGTTGGGATTAGCAAGAAATATATCCACCTGCGCTGTAATTGCTGCGATTAAAGTAGCTAAAAATTGAATTGGATCTGCTGCTGCTATAACTATTTTTATTTTTCTATCAGATGATTTTTTAATTATTAGTATATTTTCTAAATGTCTTAAAGTTAATTGATATAACTGCTGGCTAATATTTTGAGGCTTAATTGTTATGGCATCATTATTTTGTGCCTGATAATACCATAACCAATTTTCTTCTGTGCAAAGTTTCAGATGTGCCAACAGCATTTACTAATAATGTTATTAAATGAACAGATAATAGATACCAAAAAAAGTATTTAATTGAATCATCTAGATAGATAGAAATACCGATTTATTCAAATTTTATAGTCACAAGTTTCTGTATAAAAACTAATGGCAACGTCAGAAACATAACCGAAAATTAAAATAACTAAACTTAGTTATAAACTTGATATCTATGACAATATTTGAGCGAGCAACTATCTTTTCTAGTGTGTTTGTCTTTATCCTTTTTGGAATTGTAGGTTTAAAATATTACCATTCCCTAGAAGGCAAAAAACAAGCCAGCACAACATCTATTAAAGCTGAACTTCAGCAAAAATAATAATTAATAATTACCTCAAGATATAGCAATACTAAATAATTAAGTTTTTAGCTAATAAATACTATCTACTATCTATTGGTTATATCTTATCCTTTAGGACTAGCTTTTAGCTTTTAGCTGGTAATACCTACTACCTACTACCTACTACCCTATTCCTGACTCCTATCTATTTAAAACGTAACCACACTACGAATAGATTCCCCTTTGTGCATCAAATCAAAAGCATCGTTAATTTGCTCAATAGGCATAGTATGAGTAATTAAATCATCAATATTAATTTTGCCATTCATATACCAATCAACAATTTTAGGTACATCTGTACGACCTCTAGCACCTCCAAAAGCACTACCTTTCCAAACTCTACCTGTAACTAATTGAAAAGGACGAGTGCTAATTTCTTGTCCTGCACCTGCAACCCCTATAATGGTAGAAACACCCCAGCCTTTATGACAACATTCTAAAGCTTGACGCATTACTTGAACACTACCTATACATTCAAAACTATAATCTGCGCCACCGTCGGTTAATTCTATCAAATGAGCAACTAAGTCTCCCTCTATTTCTTTGGGGTTAACAAAATCAGTCATACCATAAAGTTCAGCTAAAGCGCGTTTTTCAGGATTAAGATCAATACCAATAATTTTATTAGCACCAACCATTTTTGCTCCTTGAATAACATTTAAGCCGATACCACCCAAACCAAATACTACTACATTCGATCCAGGTTCAACTTTTGCTGTGTTAATTACTGCACCCAAGCCTGTAGTTACTCCGCATCCTATTAAGCATACCTTGTCTAAAGGGGCATCGTCACGAATTTTAGCAACAGCGATTTCAGGTAAAACTGTATAATTAGCGAAGGTGGATGTACCCATATAGTGATAGAGCTTTTCACCATTATAGGAAAAACGACTTGTACCATTAGGCATAACTCCTTTTCCCTGAGTACTTCTAATTGCTTGACATAGGTTAGTTTTCTGACTCAAACAGTATTTACACTGGCGACATTCTGGGGTGTAGAGAGGAATTACTTTATCTCCAGGTTTAACGCTAGTTACGCCTTTACCTATCTCAGCAACAATTCCTGCTCCTTCATGTCCTAAAATGGTGGGGAATAAGCCTTCTGGATCTGCACCTGAAAGAGTATAAGCATCAGTATGACAGACTCCTGTTGCTTTTATTTCAACTAAAACTTCTCCTGGTTGGGGTGCTTCTAGTTGTACTGTAGTAATTTCTAAAGGTTTATCTGATCCCAAAGCCACGGCTGCTTTAACATCCATGCTAATTTCTTCCTAATTTAATCATAGTCAGGAGAATTTTAGCTTATTAGTTATGGTAATAAGTATTTCAAGTTTTTTCTAAAGTTTACAGCTTGTAAATATATTAGTAATTCTTCAATGAAGAGTATTTTTTTGAATATATCTTGTCGGGGCTGTGCAAAAGTAGAAAGAGGTAATCAAAAGCCAAGGGGATAAGTATTAAAGTAATGTCTAGTTTTTATATGTCTACTGAACAAAATTATAATTCGATAGAAGCGCGCTTAAAAATTGATTATTTATTAGATGATAAAGTAAAAGAAGAAGCAGACAAGCAAGATGTGATCAATGGGTTACGAAAAAATATAAAATCCCTTCCTGCTCGCTATTTTTATGATCAATTAGGTTCACAATTATTTGAACAAATTTGTGAGTTACCAGAGTATTATCCGACTCGCACCGAAGCTAGTATACTATCGCAGTATGCTCAAGATATTGTGCAACAAACTGAGGTGATGGAAATAGTGGAGTTGGGTAGTGGAAGTTCTACTAAGACTCGTTATCTTTTAGATGCCTATCCAACTGAGCGTCCTTTATATTATACTCCTGTAGACGTTAGTGGGAGTATTTTAAAAACTAGTGCTTATGAATTACTAAAAGATTATCCACAATTAAAAATTCAAGGAAAAGTTGCTACTTATAATCAAGCTCTACAACAGTTAAATAGCTATTTTTTAGGTAAAAGAATAATTATTTTTCTAGGTAGTAGTATTGGTAATTTTGACTCAGCAGAATGCGATCGCTTAATAGAGGAAATTAATAATTCTCTAAATTCAGGAGATTATTTTCTTTTGGGTATTGATCTACAAAAACCCTTAGACATCCTGCTGGCTGCTTATAATGATGCTCAAGGAGTTACCGCAGCTTTTAACTTAAATATGTTGCAACACCTTAATAATCGTTTTCAAGCCAATTTTGATTTAAATTTATTTAAACATGAAGCAATTTATAATCAAACTGCACAGCAAATTGAAATGTATTTAATTAGTCAACAGGCTCAGTCTGTAACTCTTGCTAGTCTCGACTTGACTATTGAACTTGAACCACAGGAAAGAATTTTAACAGAAATCTCCCGTAAATTTGATCTACAACAAATGAAGGAATATTTAGGTAATTACTCCCAGTCAATAAATGGCGATCGCCATAGTCATTTAAAATTAGTTCAAACCTACACTGATCCTCAACAATGGTTTGGGCTATTACTTTGTCAAAAAACATAAACTTAGTTATATTCCGTCATGACAAGAATATTGTTAGTAGTTATATTAAAAGGAATTATCGAAGGATGATGATTATAAAAATCAGATGGCTACTAATATTTCAAATACTTGGTGGGAAAATTATCGCAATACTGTAGAATTTACTAAAAGTTTTCGTGAACTTGTCAGTTTAGTTGATGATCGCGAGGATGTTGCTCGAAATATGATTAATTGGGAAAAAAGTAGACATCCAGGTAAAGCTGAGATCTGGTACGCAAAAAAACTAATTAAAGAGCTTAAAAACCAACGTCTTGCTAGCATTATTTATTAGCTTTAATGTTTTGCTGTATTGACGTAAGAGAAAATTGGCATTTATTGAGCTATATATCTCTAGGTTATCCCAGGTATTAATAACACCTGGGTAATTATTTTGTTTAGCTAGTGCAGCTACAGTAGCGAAGAAATAGTTAAGAGAATTCCTAAGAAAATTATTGTCCAAGTTCTATAAGCTATCGTAACCTTTCCTTTGTCTATTTGCGATCGCAAATCTTCAATTAAACTATTTTGTTCGTTACCTTTTATATCTAATGCACCATATTTTTGCTGTTGCTCTTCTAGCTGTTGGTTCAATTGTTCTATAAAACTATAGCGATCGGTTAATTGTTGTTCAAGTTCCTGATTTTTGGTTGTTTGGTTTTGAACTTTGCTAATTTGTTCGGCTGTTTGCGTTTTTTCTTGTTCTAGTTGTTTTTGAATTTGACTAATATTGTCTTCTTGAGTGGTTATTTTTTGATTTAAATCATTGATTTGTTGTTCTAAGGTTTTTACTTGCTCTTGTGCGGTTGTTAATTGTTTGATGTTTGTTTGATTTTCTTCAACTAGGGTATCTAATTTTTGTTGCTGATCCTTGATATTGCTATTTAAGCCATCTACTTCTTGTTGCTTATCATTTAACTGCTGTTGTAGTTGAGTTAATGCTGCATCTTTTTCGGATAACTGGTTATTAAACCCATCTACTTCCTGTTGTAATTGAGTTAAGGCTGTTTCTTTTTCCGATAACTGGCTAGCAGTAGTATTAATATTGCTATTTAAGCCATCTACTTCTTGTTGCTTATCATTTAACTGCTGTTGTAGTTGAGTTAATGCTGTTTCTTTTTCAGCTAACTGGTTATTAAAACTTTCTACTTCTTGTTGTAGTTGATTTAAAGCTGTTTCTTTTTCAGCTAACTGGTTATTAAACCCATCTACTTCCTGTTGCTTATCATTTAACTGCTGTTGTAGTTGAGTTAATGCTGCATCTTTTTCGGATAACTGGTTATTAAACCCATCTACTTCCTGTTGTAATTGAGTTAAGGCTGTTTCTTTTTCCGATAACTGGCTAGCAGTAGTATTAATATTGCTATTTAAGCCATCTACTTCTTGTTGCTTATCATTTAACTGCTGTTGTAGTTGAGTTAATGCTGTTTCTTTTTCCGATAACTGGTTATTAAAACTTTCTACTTCTTGTTGTAGTTGATTTAAAGCTGTTTCTTTTTCAGCTAACTGGTTATTAAACCCATCTACTTCCTGTTGCTTATCATGTAATTGCTGTTGTAGTTGAGTTAATGCTGCATCTTTTTCAGCTAACTGGTTATTAAACCCATCTACTTCCTGTTGTAATTGAGTTAAGGCTGTTTCTTTTTCAGCTAACTGGTTATTAAACCCATCTACTTCCTGTTGTAATTGAGTTAAGGCTGTTTCTTTTTCAGCTAACTGGTTATTAAACCCATCTACTTCTTGTTGCTTATCATTTAACTGCTGTTGTAGTTGAGTTAATGCTGTTTCTTTTTCCGATAACTGGTTATTAAACCCATCTACTTCCTGTTGTAGTTGAGTTAAAGCTGTTTCTTTTTCCGATAACTGGTTATTAAACCCCTCTACTTCCTGTTGTAGTTGAGTTAATGCTGTTTCTTTTTCAGCTAACTGGTTATTAAACCCATCTACTTCCTGTTGTAATTGAGTTAAGGCTGTTTCTTTTTCCGATAACTGATTTTTCCAATTATTATCGTTATCCTGTAACCCATGTAACTGTTGTGTTAATTCGTCAATAGTAGCTTTACTATCAGTTTCTTGCTGCGTTAACTGTTGTTTTAATTGATCAATTTCTTGCTGTAATTGCTGTTGTATAGCAGAATTATCTTTCTCATCTTCACCCGCACTATTTATAGAGTCTAGTTGTTGTTGTAGTTGAGCAACCAAAGCCTCTTTATCTTGGGAAAGTTGTTTTAAAGCTTGATTATCAGCAGAATATTCTTCTATTTTTGCTTTTAATTGTGCGACTTCTTCTCCCTCTAACCCAACAGATCCTTGCTGAGTTGGGCTATCGACTGTACCTTCTAATACTTCTATTGTTACAGTATCATCTACAGATACAATAGAAATAGTGGTTGCTGCTTCAGGGCTGGCGATCGCTATATTACCTGTAACTAAGTCTTCAATAATTTTTGATTTACTTAATCCTGTTTCCTGTACAATCTCATTAAGATTTTCTAAAGCGGATGGACTCAAAGAAATTCCCAATTGAGACTTATCTAAAAAACTAGTTTTCTTGGGCGGTCTTGCACCAGACTTAGTTTTTTTACGTGGCATACTATTCTTTTGCTCCGATATTAAATTTAAACTTTCTCAAATACTGCTGTAATTAGTTTAATCCAATCACCATTTAACTAAATATTTATTTAATTTTATTAAGCAATATCAAATTGTATTTTAAAAAAATTACGCTATTATTTTCTATCTTTAACAAAATAGCTTTTCTCAATCTTGCCCGAGTACAATTAAATATATAATAATGATTAATCTTATCTTTTCTTTAAGCAGGAAGGCTATATAAACCTAAATACAGTATAGCTATTTATAGTTTTAAAAGCTTGCATAAAAATATACTATATATACCATATTAGTTAAGATTGAGATGCGCCGTATTTAAGGTTGGTTTCTTTCGGAATCTAATATTTTCACATCATCTTGACAAGTAATACTATACCCAAATATTGCCCACCAATAATTAATTATGCCATTAATATTTTTTACTTTAAAATAATAGCATAACAGATATCTTAACTAAAAAAATCAAATTTTATATTCAATTATCGCAGCTTTAAACTTGATCAATAAAGCTAACATGACCTTTCATCAAATCTTGTATAAAATCCACCGTATTTAATCCAGTACTGTTTCAAATCATGATGGGGTGTATGTAAACTTGCTCTAGCTTGATATAAAATCACTTGACGATGATTACCAATCCAAACCTTGCGAATAGGTTCAACTGAAATAAAAGTACCTCCCAAACCAGTAACACATTCCTCAAATCTTTCAATTGTGGAATATTCCAAAGTTTCAAATATGAAAAAGTTACCAGAACAAATTAGATGACGGCTTCTAATCCAAGCTTGCATTTTTTTGCTAGCTACAGGTGGTAACATACTTCTAGTTGTTAGCTCCGATGTAATCATCTTTTTTTAATTTGATTTAAATTGATAATTTATGGTGATAAATCGCTCGATTCAAATAGTAAAATTGCTGTAATAAAATTGAAAACCAGAAAAATATTTAAATACCCAATGTAGGAAGTTCCGCAGCAAAGCTAGTTCTTTTTTGAAATTTTAATGGCCCTACAGCAGAACCCCAAACCTGCTGATTAGTATCAAGATCCATCCCCCGATCCCAACTAATCCAAGTGGTAGCAGTCAATTCTACTTCACTAACCAAATAAGTTTTAGTACCTGTGCGATAACTAAAACACTTATTACCAGGCTCAACACAACCCTTAAACTTATCACCTTCCTTGTGAAAAACCATCGAGCAATTATAACGACGTTCGATGCTATCACTAGGAATAGTTAATAAGATATCGCGATTATGACCTGAACCTGCATAATTTTCCGCTTCTTTTAAACTGTAATTTTCTATGTATATATGATCACCTTGATCAACTAAACGGTGAACTCCTTGACGATAGGGAGTCCAAAGATCGTAATCATAAACTTGCTCAGAATAAAATCCAATTCCAGAGAAGAAATTCCAGGGTAGAGGGCGAAAAAATATACGAATATGAGCATAGTTTTTAGGATCAGCATCAGATTGTTGACGATTGCAAAAATCTCCTGCCATCAAATAGGCTAACTCATAAAGTAGACTGTTTTCTTTTGGTGTTGAATTATTTGTGCTAATCAACATTAGTTTGCAAATATATAATTAATTTTTTTAAAAAAACGATAGAAACGGGCAACTTATCATCTAGGGAGACTCATCTAAATTGAGAGCGCGAATCTCTGAAGAAAAGGAAGCAGTCGTAACTCCTTTGCCATCACCTGTTTTAATCAAAGAAACTCGCAGGCGCAAGTTTGGTGTTGCAAACCAGATTTTTTCTTCGGCGCAAGCTCTTTCATATTGAGTAGTCAAAACAAAAGATCCGTCTTCAATTAATTGGTAAAAACCGATCGCTGGTACAGTTTCGGCATATCCTTGTTCTCTTAAAAGTCTTCCTATAGTTGGGTTTTCTGGATCTGGTACAGGAACTAATACAGTTGAACCTCTTAATACTTCATCTTCATCCCAATCAGATTCTCCTTCCCACGTCATATAAAAAGGACTAGAAATTAAATGAGGATCTACTTGATTTGCTTTACACAGTTCTATTACCCTATGGTCATCATGATCTAAAGCAAGAATTTCAATTTCAGAATTAACTTCTTCAAAATGATGAAAAGCTAAATGATGTGCGCTACGCTGCGATCGCCATTTTCCTAAAGAACGTTCGACAAATTCATCGATATTCATGGGCTGATATTTTATAAATAATTCTGTTTTATTAGTTAATTTTCTATTTATAAATAGGTATTGTTCCTAGCAATAGATTGATAACTACTAGAAAAGCACGATTAATTATTTATGATGTTGGTTTAAGATTTAGATCTTTGTTTGTTTGATGCTCAACTTTTTGCCTCAGGTTGAGTAACCATAGTTTTAGTTGCAGAAGTTGTAGACATGGCAGTGCCTCCGACGGAAACACCAGTTACTTTTCCACCCATACGGCTAATGTTTTGCATCGTTTGAGACATACGACTATAGGGAACTTTAACTGTATAGTTACTTGTCCGCATCACGTCTTGACGACATACCCCTGTTACCTGGATGGCAATACGGCTACCATATTCACTAATACTGCTATTGCCAGTAGTAATCATTCCTAACATCTGATTAAACCTCTATAATTTGTTGGAGGCTTGAAGCCCCCAATCTGTTTACCTTATTTACCCTCTAAACTTCCTCAATGCTAAGAATTTTTGCACCAGTGCGATGCAAGTTTTTAATCTTGGCATTTAGCTGTTGGTAACTAACCTCGTAAGTTTGATTGCTTAAACGGTTGAGAGAACCCACACTAGCTTTAGTTGCTTTGATGCGGAAGCGTTTATTATTAGCTCCTGGAGTTTTGCCAGAACTTTTAGTAGGAAAGACAATAGGAGTAGCTTTATTAGCTGCTAAATCTGAAATTAGTTTAGCTTTATTAGTCAGGTTGTCGCTGCTTGCATAACCACGATAAAGGGCGTAAGTACGATTAAAACCTACATTTAGTATGCTACGTTGATTACTTTCTGTTCTGGGACAAGGAACTATATTTTCACCGAAAGCATTGATGTATTCATCACTATCTATATAGGAATCAATCTCTGCTTCGTAACCAAAGTTGTTATAAATCTGTACGTGCTGGGAGATTTCTGCTTGATCTAAAGGCGCACGTCCTAAAAAATGTTTGCAGTTCATCTCAATAAAGCGATACTGGGAAGAACGCTCAAAAAACAAAGAGCGATACAGTTCTGATTGACCGATCGCCCTTACAAAGCCACGTACTGTAATGTCGCCATTCCTGAGTAAGGATTCTGCATTACTGAGGCGATCGCCTTCTAAGAGGTAAGCATTACCTAATACTTGGGTATAAGCAGTACGAATAACGATATCTAAATCTTGCTGTGCTTGACGTTCCTTTAATTCTACTGGACGTACATCAGTTATCCATAAGGACATGATATTTTTCTCCTAAATTGCAATTAGTTAAGTTTTAAAAATTAATTAATCTTAGTTGCACTAGTAATTTTTGCCCTGGGTTTAGTATTAACTACACTCATGTCTGGTCTCTCCTGAATTAAGATTGCTTTATTTAAATAGGCAATCAGCGATCGGGAATATTCCTTATTTCAGGCTTGCTATTCCCGACTTCTGTTATTTAAGGGCGATTACTTTTTTTGAGTGCAACTTTAATTAACAACAGTAATACTTGCTATTTTGCCACCTTGCTTGTGAATACGTTGGTATTCTTGAGATAGCTGCTCATAAGGTACAAGGTAGACCTTATTACTACGACGGAAGCGAGATACACGATTAACTGCCCCTGGAGAGGAATATCCTGTTACCTCAAGACGATAAATTTTACCGTTTTCTCCTGCACCAGCACCTTGACGAGTACGCGCACCCAAAGGTGGTTCTTGGAACGACCAACCATTACCCGCAGCACCACCAGAAGGAGGAACTATAGCAATAGGTGTACCTTGAATTACATTTTTATTTAAAACAGGAGATTTACCCGCCAAACTGCCTTTAAAATCGCTAGAAGCAGCACCACGTGTTAAAGCAAACATATGGGTAAATTCCACCATTGTTTGACCTGGGCGACTCTTATATCCACGGTAGAAAGGTACAATGTTTTCTCCGTAAGCTTCTTGATATTCATCACTATCTAAATAAGAATCTATCTCTGCTTCCCAGCCACCCTCATCGAGGATAGCACTGTGAGCTTTCATTTCATCATAATCATTGGGCGCACGACCAAGAAAATGTTTGAAGTTTAGTTCTATGAAACGGTAGCGAGGACTAGTTTCAAAGAAACGGGATATATAAGCGTTAGATTTGCCAATTGCTCTGACGAATTCTCTAACACTTAACTGTCCTGATTTGAATTGTGATTCAGGAATTGTAGCCCTTTCGCTTTCCATGACGTAAGCGTTTCCTAGTACCTGTCGATAGACTGCACGAATAATGCTTTCTAACTCAGATTCGCCTTGACCTGGTACTCTTTCAAAAGGGGCGGTATCCTCAAATAGAGCGACACCTAATTCGGATGCTGGTCCAAAAGTCATCTAAAAGATCTCCTTGTTAGGAATTAATTTTTCATAGGTTAACTATGTTAGTAAAGTATTTCATGATTAATTAGAGTTACTCTAATTTTCTCCTGCATATACTTTATTTATGAGTTGTAGATAAACACATTAACTAAAGGCGCGATCGCGAATTGCTTTAGCTACTACTTGCCATAGTTTAATTACTCTATTGCGGTTGCAACTTGATTACCTAATTCATTCAATAGCAAGGATAATGTAGCGAGATATTGACAGTTATGAATGCTGAGTATTTCACCACCTTATAGTCACTATCTTTAGAATTAAGTTTAATCAGTTTTATTGTAAATATTTAAGGTTATTCGCTTATCTATTTAGATAGCTGCAACCCAAGCTTTATGCACTGTTATTGATAAATAGTGCAGCTTTATTTTAAAAAGGTGTTGGATCAATTGTTATCTAAAATAGACCACATATTATTTGATCTTATATAACACCTAACGATAAATGTATTTCAACTTTGATTTATATAACTCAAAATCGCACTACACAGTCTATTTATACAATGCTGCCTGAACTGTTCTTTGCAAGTTTTGTAAAACTTAATGAGAATTATGTTAAAAATTATTAAGTTTTGCGGTTGTTCTATGAAGAGTGGGAGATTGCCAGGACAATTATTAAAATGAACTTATTACTAAAGGATTTTGATTTTTTTGAGATCTAAATTTCTGTATTATAATTATAGTAATTTTTGTTCTACGCCAAAACCAGCCAACAAGACGGTTTCTAAGGGTTCTCTTGCTGCAGGTTTAGCATAATTAAGAATTTTACGGATACGCAAGGTGGGATTAATTAGGGTAATTGAATCTACAGAAACTACACGGGTATAATTAGTTGTCATCAGTAATTCGCGATTTTGACAATCAAAACGAAAATGCGAGACAATTGGTTTTGCTTCCTCATAGGCGCGATCGCGCAAATAATCTCCTTCTAAAACTGAACCTGCTTCTAATTTGGGTACAAACATTAAGTTAAGATTTTGCCTAACTTCTTCGCCTTTTTCCGAGATGGTATAAAACCCTAAATTGAACCCAGGTAAGCTTTCTAGCTGGAGTTTTTCTAAATCTTCGTAAGCATTATCAGTCAAAACCTGAGTTTTTTGCTCGTTAGTTAAGGGTGCTACTTGAAAAGTGGTTTGCGATCGCTCTATTTCTTTATGAGTCAGATAGTGATAGGTGCGATCTGATTGCCAATTTCCTACACAGTCGGCAAAGAATTGTTCAAATATGGAATGATTCATAAATTTTAATTATTTATTTGTGCCTATTATTTCAATTTTAAAGACGCTATCGCTAGTTTTTGATGCGCTTAGGTTTTCCCAATTTATTTCGGCTAAAAAGATATCCGCTTGCTTGGTTTCTACTACATCTACTCCCCATTCTCCCATTTGTAAGGCTGTAGGGGAATTACTTATGGCGATCGTACTTTTTCTTCCGCCTAAAATCAAAGTATCGCTATTTAATTGGGAGTCTGGATGTTGATTTTTTCTGTGGGTAGTTAATATTTCACCACATATCTGACCTATATTTTCAGGAGTAAACTTTTGTTGAGGAAAGATGATTTCTACTATCCAATGAGGGTTTTCTATCAAACTCACTGTCACATCTTTATTTTTAAACCCGTCAATAAATATTTGGGCAAATTCTTCACGTTTTAGTGCGGGAAGTTCATTATTGCGTAGATTAAAATTGTGAGAAAGTAACATTCTCTCGGTTGATTTATCGCTCACTATCTATATTTTATTTTTGGCAACTAATATTTTGATTTTAACTTATTTTGACTATATTTAATGACTAATTCATTGGAAAATTTAACTAATATAAATTGGCAACAATTAGCACAGTCATATCGTCGTAAATCTCAATCTTATCGCTTACGAGAAAAGAGAGAAAAATATCAGTTTAGTAAGCAAAAAATTCCTAGTTTTCCCCCAGATTTACACCTGAGAAAATATCAACAACAAGCAGTTGCTAATTGGCTTGAAAATAAAGGTAGGGGAACTTTAAAAATGGCTACAGGTAGTGGTAAAACGATTATTGCCCTAGCGATCGCCTTGGAATTGTATCAACAAATTGGGTTAAAAGTATTATTAATAGTATGTCCTTATCGACACTTAGTAGTGCAATGGCAAAGGGAATGTGAAAAATTCAATCTTCACCCAATGATGGCGATGAATCGAGTTGAAAACTGGCAAGGTGAATTAGCTAACAATCTCTACAATTTAACTACTAATTCCCAAAATTTTCTCACAATTATTACTACAAATTCTACTTTAATCAGTGTAGGTTTTCAATCCCAGTTAAAATATTTTCCACCTAAAACTTTAATTGTGGGTGATGAGGCGCATAATTTAGGTTCAACTCGTTTAAAATCATCTTTACCTCGTAACATAGGCTTACGTTTAGCACTTACCGCTACCCCTGAAAGACAATATGACGAAATAGGAACAGAAGCGATGTTAAACTATTTTGGTGGGATAATTGAGCCTGAATTTACTTTAGCTGATGCCATCGAGCAAGGAGCATTAGTACGATATTTATATTATCCAGTTTTTGTGGAATTGACTGCACCAGAAGCAGTTAGCTATGCTAATCTGACTAAGCGCATTGGCTGGATTTTAAATAAAAACCCCAGTTTTGAAAATAACGAGACTTTAACTTCATTATTGACTAAGCGATCGCGTTTGATTGCCTCAGCAGCTAATAAGTTAAACTGTTTAAAGGAATTAATGCTGTCTCGCCTGGAAACTAGCCACACCTTATTTTATTGTGGAGACGGATATCTAAATAATTATAATGTTCGTCAAATTGATGCTGTTACTCGCCTATTAGGTCAAGAATTAGGATATCGTGTTAATACCTATACTACCCAAACCTCCATTGAAGAGCGAGAAAGTTTACGCCGTCAATTTGAATTGGGAGAATTACAAGGGTTAGTAGCTATTCGTTGTTTAGATGAAGGTATAGATATTCCTGCTATCAAAACTGCGATTATTTTGGCAAGTAGTAGTAATCCTCGTCAATTTGTTCAACGTCGTGGCAGAATTTTACGCCCTTATCCTGGTAAAGATCAAGCAACTTTATTTGATACTATCGTTATTCCCCCTAATTTAGAGCGAGATATCTGGGAAGTTGAGAAAAATTTATTGCGTAAAGAATTATTGAGATTTATGACTTTTGCTCAATTAGCTGATAATTCTCAATTTGCTATACAGCAATTACTGCAACTTCAAGCCAGATATGATTTATAAGCTTGCTTAATTAAATGGTTAACCTATTGCATAAGGCTGCACACCAGAAGTATTAACATTCTTTAGTAGGGTGGCGATGCTTTTACCCGATATCGGCTCAATCCAATCTGCTGCAATTTCAGCTAAAGGTACAAGTACAAAACCCCGTTGTGTCATTCTAGGGTGGGGTATGGTTAAATGAGGTAAATTTAAAACTAAATCCCCATATAATAGTAAATCGAGATCTAAAGTTCTAGGTTGCATTGTTCCTTTATCGACTCTGCCAAATTGAATTTCAGTAGCTTGTAAAATAGCTAATAAATCATCAGGGGTTTGATCGACAGACAATAAAGCACAACCATTGAGATAATCTGGCTGAGGTGTTGGAGTATCTTGGGGTTTAGTTTGATACCAGTTAGAAGTATTCTCAAGAGTGATACCAGGAATTTTGCCCAATGCAGTCAAAGAATCCTCCAGAATATTAAGAGAGTTTCCCTGATTACTACCTAAAGCGATCGCGCATTTAACCATTATTACTTTTTGTATAGATAAATAACTGTATTAAGATTCAATTTAAATTTTAACGGGGAAATCTCAACAGGATTTGGTAATAGTATTGTTAACAGCTTACAATTTAAGATCCAATAGCAGTATACTACGATTTATAATTATGCCTGACGATATAATTCCTTTCCTAGTAGGAGTAGGTTTATTAATTACCTATCTAATTTTTTCCGCAGCTACAGAAATGGGAACAAAATTACCCTGGAAAAAGTAATACACTGAGGCTAGATATTCAATCAAGATAATTAAAACCAGCAATAATGTTAGAGACTATATTTGAACCATTACAATATGGCTTTATGCAGCGATCTTTGATAGTAGCTATTACTGTCGGGGTAATTTGTGCTGTGGTAGGGAGTTATTTAATGGTACAAAGATTAGCATTATTAGGAGATGCAATCAGTCATTCCGTTTTACCAGGATTAGCGATCGCCTATATTATTGATGCTAATATTTTCCTCGGTGCATTTATTGCAGGAATCATTAGCACTATTTTAATTAATTTAATTGCGACTCAATCCAATATCAAAGAAGATACAGCAATGGGAATTGTCTTCTCTGCCTTTTTTGCTTTGGGAATTACTTTAATTACGGTGGTGCAGAAAGATAATAAGATTGATCTCAATCATTTTTTATTTGGGAATATCTTAGCTGTTAATGGCAATGATGTTAGAGACACCCTAATTATTGCTGGGATAGTCTTGAGTGTTGTCATTCTATTTTACAAGGAATTATTATTCTATACCTTTGATAAACTAGGGGCGCAAGCTGTTGGTTTACCAGTAGCTCTACTTGATTTAGGATTAATGATTTTAATTGGTTTAACTATTGTCGCTTCTCTCAAAGCAGTGGGAGTGGTTTTAGTTTTATCTTTATTAATCACCCCTTCAGCTTCTGCTTACCTTCTAGTTAGCCGTTTACATTTAGTTATGCTTTTAGGCGTAGCAATTGGCGTGTTTTCCAGCATTACAGGAATGTATCTCAGCTATAACTATAATCTGCCTTCTGGTGCTGCGATCGTTTTAGTTGCTTCTGGTATATTTGTTCTGACTCTACTGTTTAGCCCTAGTCAAGGATTATTAACCAACCCGAGTTTTAACTGGGGAAGCTCACCTATAATTAAGGAGTTAAAAAGCTTAACATCAAAAAGAAATAGATCTTAAATACTATTGGTTAAGACAATAAGCGTTAATTTGTTTAATTAAACCTCTTTGCATTTCCCCTGCTTTTTTCGCTTCGTCGCGGGCGGTTTCTAGAGCCTCAAGATTTTCACTTTCCCTAGCTTGCACTGCATCATAAGTAGCTTGAGAGTAAATGCGGTAGATATTAATCAACTGATTTTGATAGCTAATCAATTCACTATCATTAATATGTAAACCCTTAATTTGTTCTGCTGCTTGGTTTAGCATACTAGCAGATTCTAACCAACTTTTAGTAGCTACAGCTTGTTGATTATTACTATAGCTAACATTGTTGCTACTTTCTTTCACTCCTTGAGCGATGCGGAAAATTTGCTCACACTGAGTCAAACGACTTTCACCACAGCTTGAAAGTAATAAGCTTAAAACAATTCCCAACCAGATCAATTGATGCCTATGTATTTTTTTATCGTTATTTAGACACTGATTGACCTGTTTAGAAAGTAACATCTGAATATAAGGAATTGAATACCCTAGGCAAAAAAAGTATTGCTATTATAAGATGCTAGCTGCCCTATAACTAAGTTAGTTGCAATAAATATTTTAAAGGGCAACTCAACTAGATACTTTGCAGCTTAACATCTAAAGCATCCTTTATTTAAATACAATACTATTGACCAGTTAACTTTTTATCGTTAGTGCCAGTTACTTGTGGTAAACTTTCAGCAAAATAGTTATTGATAAAAGTATTGGCAAATGATAGTACAACAGGAGCAGCCAAGAAAGCAACTAAGCCTCCTACTTGAAATCCTGGTACTAATATAGAAGCCAACCAAAAACAAAAACCATTAACTACTAAGGTAAATCCACCCAAGGTTAAAAGATTTACAGGCAAAGAAAGTACTGATAATATTGGTCTAATACCACTATTTACAGCACCAATAACTAAAGCAGCTACGATCGCAGCAGGAAAATTTGCTAATTTAACTCCAGGAAAGATTATGTCAACTACCAAAAGACTAAGAGTAGTTGCTAATAGGGTTAAGAGTGTTCCTAACATTGTTGATGTTCTCCTGATATTTATGGTTATTTTACTAAAAACTAACTCAGAGATTGTTCTCCAATTTTAATACATCCAATTATTTATTATTTCCCAAATATTGATAATAATGTCTCTCTTAAAAGATAGATTTTTCAAATATTTTTAGATAACAATAACAGTATAAACTATTTAGTTTATATCTCTCGATAGAAGACTAATTCAATAATTTTTGTCAATGTATATAATTAAATGAAGATTTAACTGTCTATAAAACTAACAATAAAAATCATGAAAATCATACAATTGCTTGCGTGTATTGTATTGCCTCCTCTAGGTGTGTTTTTAACAGTTGGTGTAAGTTCTGCCTTAATTATTAATATTCTTTTAACTATTTTAGGTTTTGTACCAGGGCTAATTCATGCACTCTGGATTTATACAAAACAAGCAGAAAATCAAGCTAACGTTTAATAAAAATAAACAATCTAGATCTAAATGTAATCAATTACTCAAACTCGACCATAACGAGCGACAAATTGATAATCAGGCTTAGTTTGATTTTGTAACCAAGCCCACATTTGATCTCCTAAACAAAAGTGCCACCACTCATTAGGATGTTGTAAAAAACCAGCTTTGGTCATGATGCGTTGCAATAGTTGGCGATGAAAGTGATATTGCTGACTTTTATTGTTAGGATCGCCATAGTAATAGTCAGGTTGCGATCGCTCTGAAAGTTCGTCAATTTCTCCCCCCATATTCAAAGCTTCACCCTGAGCATCAACTATTGTTACATCCACTGCTGCTCCAGTACTATGAGGAGGGGGCATTTTTTTATCTAAGCTAGGTGCAGCCCAAAACTGATATACTTTTCCCCACAGGTTTTGTCTTTGTTGAGCGGATAATTGTTGCTCCTGTATGTTTAAACTTTTTACTAAGGATTCATAAGTATAGTTAACCATAAATTGCTGTACCCCAACTGGGCGGTAAGCATCATATATTTTAATTTTCCATTGAGGATGTCTTTTTTCCAAAAGAAATTGTGCTTCTAATAAAGCTTCTACAACTCCTTGACGTAAATAGTAAGGTGATTTATCTCCATATTCTGCCCCTAATTTTACATAAGGATGAGGTATTTCTAGTGAGAAATTATCTAAGGGGATAGGAATTAAAGGCTCGCAACAATCTTGAATTGTAATTTGATGATATGGTTTCATTACAATTGAGAACTAAATAAGTTTTTAGGTTATAGCCTAATATTTAGCAATAGTGCCATAAGTAATCTATCAGCTTTAAAATCAAAATAATAAATTATAAAATTTTTTCGCGATCGCATATAGTTATATGCCTTACAGTATCTACTCTCATTACTATTAGCTTTTTAATAAGTAAAACAGACTATTATACATTCACCAATGCCCATAAAAATACCCACTTTCTGGATTAATAATTAAGAAAATGGGTAATAAATATCAAAACTAATAATATTTAGTCAAATATGGAGTAGATTAATCAGATTCTTTAGGAACCCAAACAGAAACAGATCCAGCAGGACAGAGAAACTCCGCCCAACCATCTTCGTTAGTAACTACAGGATCATTAATATGCTCGGTAATATCAATATAGGTCTGGTTAGGTGTTCCTGTTTCCATCCATTTATGACCGTCGTCACTATTACTTACAACTACAGCCATTCCCCCTGGATGTTTTTCATCCCCTATGCGTGTCCAACCAAGACAGTTACCGTGGTCAAAATAATCATATTGATCACCGTAAGCATAGTTTTGACGGGCTTCTAAAAACTTATCAATAATCCACTTATGGGAATCTAACCAAACTTCGTGTTCTTGACCGTCATTACCCCAATCTTTGTAATGTGCGCCATAGTAATCTGCATAAAAAATGCAAGGATAACCATCTCTGCGTAACAGAATTAAAGCGTAAGCTATGGGCTTAAACCAACTTTCTACCACTGATTCTAAAGATTGTAGAGGCTGAGAATCATGATTTTCTACTAAGGTAACAGCGAGGGTTGGCTGATCTTTAACTAAGCTGTTGTCAAATATTTGACGCATATCATAGTCATTACCAGATTTACTAGCTTCGCTGAAATTGTAATGTAAAGGTGCATCAAATAAAGCCACATCACCACCTGTAACATCGATAAAATGATGTAAAGCTTCAATATGGGTTGACCAATACTCTCCCACTGCAAATAGTTGTTTACCTGCATAATGACGAACATGATTTAGCCAATCTGGGAAAAAACCAGCTTTAACGTGTTTGACAGCATCAAAGCGAAAACCATCTACCCCAGTAGTATCTATATACCATTCACCCCAGTATTTGAGTTCGCCTCTTACTTCAGGATGTTCCACATCAAGATCGCAACCCATCAAGTAATCGAAAGAACCTTGTTCTAAATCAACCTGATCATCAAATTGCTTATCTTTAAACAGATAAATAGCGTTAGCGTCTCCATCGTAGGCATTGTAATCTACAGCATCAAAATGCCACCAGTGCCACTCTAGACTGGAATATTTACCTTGACGACCAGGGAAAGTAAAATGAGTCCAAACTTTAACTTTTTGTAAATCGCCGATCGCATGATGACGATCATTAGGATTAAAAGGTGTTGCTTCAACTTCTTCGTCTTGATCTCCACCAAGTTTATGATTTAATACCACATCTGCATAAACATGGACACCTGCGTCTTGAGCGATTCTAATGGCTTTTAAATATTCTTCTTTTGTGCCATATTTTGTTCTGACTGAACCTTTTTGATCAAACTCACCAAGGTCAAACATATCATAGACACCGTACCCCACATCATAACCACCAGCAGACCCCTTATAGGCTGGAGGTAACCATACGGCAGTAATTCCAGCTTTTGCCAAGTCTTCTGCATCTGCTGCCAATTGATTCCACAGGCTACCATCTGGCTCATTGTACCAGTGGAAATACTGCATCATGACACCATTAAATTCTGCCATTTGATATACCTCTTAATCGCTAATTAAATATATAGTTATAAATTTTGGAAATTTTTTTGTGACTCAATAAAATTACTGTAAATCAATTTAAATAAAAAAGGTGTATTTAACTTGTTTTACTATTTAAACTTATATATAATCACATAGGGTAAATTTTTTTTTAATCTATCTTAAGTAGGAAATTATTTACTAATTAAATTTTAATCCCCTTGAGAATCGATAATCGACTGTTCCAAATTTTCTTGTAAAATATCTAAAACCACTTGGGGATCAGTAGCTTTTTGCATAATTTCGGCTTCTAAATCGTAGCGATCGCGAACTATTGGTAGATCGGTACGTAATTCTTCTATCAATTCAATTAATTTAGCAATTTTCTGTTCGTTTAAAAGATTAATTTGTAAAATTAAATGCGATCGTTGTTCAGCTAACTTATCCTGACGTGTCTGCTGTATTAATACGCCTGTAGCAATCAATAAAGAAGCTAGATCTATGGCTACTTCTTGTAATTCAAATCTAGGTATTTTAAATGGTAATAACTCTGGTGCTATATGACTACAAATTGCCCAACTGGTAAAAAATAATAGTTGCAAATATAAAAATTCCGACTTGCCAAAAAAAGAAGCTATTTTATCAATTATGCGATCTCGTAAAGGTAGATCTTGCTCTTGTTTGATTTGAAATCCAATAACTGTTTCAATATTTTTTATAACCTGTTCGGATAAAGGATATTTCTTACCGTTGAGATAAACTGATTTCGCCGAATTAGGAATTGCAGTAGGTTTATTGGAATCGGGAATCATACGTTCAACATCTCGACGAAATACTAACAGTTATCTTAATACTATAAACTAATGGCAATTCAACCAGACTTGATTAATCGAATAATAATGAGCAAGGTTTAGATATAGAGACATTTTTTAGTTTTGATCTTCTTAGCTTTTAGCTGGTAACTCAACCTATTACCTACTATTTACCCAAACCCCCACTACCTACATTGTCCCCTTGTGGGATTACCTACTACCTACTACCTACTACCTACTACCTACATTGTCCCCTTGTGGGATTTGCTCCGCTTATCCTTTAGGGCTACCACTACCAAAATCGTCCTAAATTAATCTTGTGTGAATATAAATAAGAGAGCCAAGGCATTAAAATCAATTTAAGTCTTTAATTATTATTTGCAGATATAGAAGCCAAACAAAATTAACGGTAATTTAAAACTTTTTAACTTTGAGATTGCAAGATCTTCATCGGTATCACTTCAACTTTTAAATCAATTGGTCTTCCTATTCTGCGAGATAGAGCCTCTTTGACCAAATTAACCTGATTTTGGGAAATTGCATCAGGCAAAGCTGCTACCTCTATTTTCACCTCAAGCGAGCCCTTTGCAGGAATTACATCAATTGACTTAACGTTTAAATTGCCAAAGGTTTCTGTTTCATCCACAATAAAACTTTCAATCTGACTGCGGACATTAGAAGTTACAATTAATTCTCGCATCGAAATAGTTAAAGGGATACCTAAAACAAACATAACTATAGTCGATAGTGCCAAACCCTTTTTAGCACGGTTAATACTGCCATAGGATTGAAACACAAAAACTAAACTACCAAAGAAAATAATACAAACTAAATTAGTTAAAAATAATAATAATGCACCGAAAGCTATATCAAATTCTTGCAAACCCAAACCAATACCAACTACACTTAGGGGTGGAACTAAAGCCACAGCGATCGCAACTCCAGGTAAAGCATTAGCAATACTAGGACGTGTATAAGCAAAAGTCCCTGCTGCCCCTGCTGCCATTGCCACTCCAAAATCGATTAAAGTAGGTTTTACCCGAGCCATAATTTCTGTATCAACGGTTTGTAAACCAATTATGGAAGAAACAATCCAGGCAATGCCGATTGTCAATAAAATACCTTTAATTAAAGTAAAAATAGAACGGCGTAATAGTTTACGATTACCCATAGCTGTTGAATAAGCTACACCCAAAATTGGGCCCATTAAAGGTGCAACAATCATCGCCCCAATAATTACCGCAGTACTATTAGCAAGCAAGCCTAAAGTTGCAATCACCCCCGATAAAGTCAACATCAGAAAAAAGCTAAAGGAAGGGACTGATAACTGCCAGATAGTACGGTTGAGATCGGCAACAGGAGTAGGGGCTTCTTTTAACCATTGCCAGTCTCCGTTATCTTGATACCAAAGCCTCTTTAGGTGCAGAGTCCGATTGATTTTTCTAAGAAAATATCTTAATCGAACTACTGAACGCGGGTTATGGGTAAGTATAACTGCCATTGACGTTATTTTATAGATTCTTTCTTGCTGTTGTGCTACGCAAGTATATATTTATTTTAGTAAATCGTCTTCTCCCTCAAGACAGAATATTTAACTATTAAATAATTTAGCAGTAAACCAAAGGCGGTAATAAACGGCAGACAACTTGTTTTAACACCATTGCTGTCCAGTCTATATCAGCTTGAATAGTTTCCCTACCCAAAGTTAAACGAATTCCTCTTTTAGCTGCTGCTGCATCATATCCCATCGCCAATAAAGTAGGGCTGGGATTAAGTTTACCACTATGGCAAGCAGAACCTGCACTAATTCCAATGCCTGCTAAATTTAATTGCCGTACAATAGTTTTACCTGTAATATTTTGAGCTTGAGCAGTTGCGCGATCGCTTAAGATAAAACTGACATGATGGGGTAAACGATATAATCGATCTCCAGTTGCTTCTAAGTAAGGATAATCTGCCAATAAATCAAATAGACGATCGCGTAAGGCTCTTAAACGTGGAACTTCGGTTTTAATTTCCTGTGCAGCCATTTGTGCAGCCACCCCGAAAGCTGCGATCGCAGGAAGTGCCTGAGTACCTGAACGTATTTGAGCCTCTTGTCCACCGCCTCTAATATAAGGTAAAAGTTTAGTCCCTGGACGAATATATAACGCGCCTGCGCCCTGAAGTCCATAAATTTTGTGGGAAGATAAAGATAATAAATCTACCCCCAATTGTTGAACATCTAAAGGTAAACGTCCTGCGACTTGTACGGCATCGGTATGGAATAGACTACCGTGATCTTTAGTTATTTGAACTAGCTGTTCAATAGGTTGTAGTGTTCCTACTTCGCTTTGTCCATAAATAATCGAGACTAACACTGTATTTTCTTGCAATGCTGCTTGTAAATCTAAGGGATTAACTCGACCATATTGATTTACTGCTAATCTAGTTACCTGCCAACCAGATTTTTCTAATAATTTGCAAGGCTCATTAATCGCGGAATGTTCCACACTAGAAATAATTATATGTTGTGGAGTCGAGTATTGTTGAGCTATACCCAAAATTGCTAAATTATTCGCTTCTGTCCCCCCAGAAGTAAAAACAATTGATTCGCTCTCCAAAGCATTTAATAAGCCAGCTACCTGCATTCTAGCTGTTTCTAAAACTGTTGCTGATCTCTGTCCCCAGTCGTGCAAACTTGAAGGATTACCCCACTGTTGTTGTAATACAGTTTCGAGTATGGCGATCGCTTCTGGACGCGGTTTAGTTGTCGCACTATTATCTAGATAAATTTGCATACAGTTATAGTTTGAAACCTAAAATAATTTCTCAACTTTAGAGGCGTTGGGTATTTAACCTGTTCTTAGGTTTATTTTCCCCTGTCAAGATGGTTTTAGGCTACCTACTAAGATATATTTTTTATCAAAAAGCTTTTAGATGTGATATGACGTACTCTAGCATGAATTAGGTTCAAGACCTGACTGCAATAATAATGCTAAAACTCATATCTGGTCTAAAAACTTATTTGAGTTGGCATATAAAGCTATTAGGTGTTGTTAATAACTGTTTTTATAGATTAAGTATCATATTTAGAAACTAGAAACTAATTGAGACCCAATGGTTACTGGCAAGCTTACGCTGATACTAGGCGAGATTCGGCGGTATCCTTAATCAAGCTAATTTTGGAATGGAGATAATCGTGTAAATATATACGTTCTTGATCAGCTAGGGGCTTTTGGGCATCTAGATAATCTAATAATCTTTGGATTAATTCCGCTTCACTAAATTCTAATAGTTCTACGGCATTGATAGTTTCGATTAAACTCCAGGTTTGGCGTAATAATGTAATACTCAATTGCTTCACCTCTTAATCTGAATAAGTTGTGCTGTCTTTAGTTCCTTATGAAACTTGATCAACAATATAAATTCTAGTCTACTTAACTTAAATCTAAAGAAAATATTGAGATTTTGGGTTAATATTCACACAAAGCTTAATATTAAGTGTTGATTGTTTACTGTTTAACTCTACAAAATAAAAGGTTTATTTGAGTTCTGGATGTTCTGTAGCCCTACACTCGTCGCCCATTTGATTGATTTTAGTGATTAGTTGGTATAGACGACCGAAGTTTTTTTGATTGAAGTAAAAAGTTAAGCGAGGTAGATTTAAAGTTTCCAATTCTTTTTGTTCTGCTGGTAGGGCATGGCTTTTAGAAATTTGACCTTCACTGAGGATATCTGCAAATTCTTGATTAAGTTGTGCGACTGCTAAATCACTAAGTTCTAATTTAAGGCGCATCACAAATAGTTTATCAATATAACGACTGGAATGATAAACACGGTAAAAATCTTTAATAGTTTGACAAGCTACATCAAGTTGATCGGTAATGGTGTAGAGGCTAGGATCATCAGGACTAATCAAGCCTTTGCTTTTTAACTGTTGATGAATATATCGATTCCAAGAATGCCAGTAATCACCCCCTGGTTGATCCACCAAAACCAAGGGAACGGGGCCATACTTACCAGTTTGACAAAGAGTTAAAGTTTCAAAAGCTTCATCTTGAGTGCCGAAGCCACCAGGAAAAAGAGCGATCGCGTCACTTTCTTTTAAAAAAAAGAGTTTACGGGTAAAAAAGTACTTAAAGTTGATTAATTTGTGATCATTAATAATTGCCGAGTTGGCACTTTGTTCAAAAGGCAATTTAATATTGAGTCCAAAAGAATTATCTCTACCTGCCCCTTCATTACCTGCCTGCATTATACCGCCCCCTGCCCCTGTAATTACCATAAATCCTGCTTCGGTGACGCAGCGAGCAAAATCTACTGCCATTTGATATTCTGCTGACTCGACAGAGGTTCTAGCCGAACCAAAGATAGCTATTTTTCTCGTATGGCGATAGGGATAAAACTTTTTAAATCCTTGTTCTAGGTCTTCGATGGATGCAGTTAAAATTTTCCAGTCCAGACGGTCGGTATCTGACTGAGCAATTCTTAATAAGGAACTTAAAGCTCTTTGAATTAATTGACGATGAGGATGAGCGGATAAGTTATTAAGTAATGTTTCTAGCTGCTGATGGAGTAGTTCAAACTCGTTAGAAGAAGATAAAGCCATAATTTTTGAAAATTAAAGATTATTTATCTTCTCTAATTTAGGCTATAAAATTAGCCTCAGCTTGATCTTAAATTAAGATTTGCTGAAGCCAAATGAATTTTATAATCAAATTTTATAGAAAAATTAAAGATATTTTTCCAGGGTATTTGCCAAAGTAGTTTTAGGTACAGCCCCAACCACCATATCAACTCGCTGTCCATCTTTAAAAATCATTAAAGTGGGGATACTGCGAATACCATATTGGCTAGCAACTTGGGGGTTTTCGTCTGTATTTAATTTAACTACTTTAATTTGTCCGTCGTATTGCTCGGCGATTTCATCGACTACTGGTGCTACCATACGGCAGGGTCCACACCAAGGAGCCCAGAAGTCAACCAATACAGGAACTGAGCTTTCTAGAACCTGTTCTGCAAAACTTGCATCTGTTACTGGTGCAGCTGATGATGACATTCTTCTTAAGTCCTTATTTACCACAAATCCTTTTCAATAATACAGAATTCTACCATAGTCAATGGTTATTACTACCTTAAACAACGAGACTTTACATATAGAGAAAGAGAAATGATAATCCTAAGAAACACTTATGCAACAAATAGAAAACCGCCCGATAAATTTTCGAGCGGAATGTGGTGTGAGGAGTGAACGGAAACTTTAGTCTCCGCCCTCTCCATTCTAAAATAGAACTCTGAAAATGCCAGAATTTTATAGCTAAATAAATCAAAAATTGAGATTTTTTTTAGATTGTAGTAGAAAGTACACTGGTAATCGCTAAAATAACTTGAGTAATTCTAGATGGAAAAGATGTCATCAAAATTGGGGAGTAAGACTGAAAACACAGCCGTATTCTGGTGGGCGATCGCTTTTTTGATAATTACCCTATCATTAACTCTGCATCGGCATTTCTCGTTTTACTCTTCTTATGATCAAGGGATTTTTAATCAGGTATTCTGGAATGGGACACATGGTAATTTTTTCCAAAGTACTCTTTCTTCCCAACTCTCTACTAATGTGGTTCACAGTGGTGAAGTTCCCTATGTAGCCTATCACCGTTTGGGACAACACTTTACCCCAGCTTTATTATTATGGTTGCCGATTTATTATCTGTTTCCTTATCCTGCCACTCTGACAGTTTTACAGGCAGTATTTGTAACGGCTGGGGGTTTAGTATTATATGCTTTAGCCAGAATCTATTTAGACCGAGCGATCGCCACTTTAATTGCAATTAGTTATTACGGTGCTAATGCGATTTTAGGGCCGACTTTGGCAAATTTTCATGATATTTCCCAAATACCTTTATTTGTCTTTGGTTTACTCCTGGCAATGGAGAAACGCTGCTGGTGGGTATTTTGGATTTTAGTAATCTGTATTTTAGCAGTTAGGGAAGATAGTGGCATTACCCTATTTGGCATCGGGATGTATATGCTTTTGAGTCGCAGATTTCCTCGTCTGGGTTTTGCTGTTTGTATCCTCAGTTTTCTTTATATGGTGGCATTGACGAATTTAATTATGCCCTTGTTTTCTGATGATATTGCTAAACGCTTTATGTTAGAAAGATTTGGGCAATATGCCGATGGGAATGAGGCTTCGACGGTAGAAATTATTATTAATATGCTTACTCGCCCTGGATTACTATTAAAAGAGTTATTTACTCCTGTTTGGGATACTTGCAAATATCTCTTAGGTCATTGGCTACCACTAGCATTTATTCCTGCGGTTGCGCCTGCTGCTTGGATTATTGCTATTTTTCCTCTACTTAAATTACTTTTGGGTAAAGGGGAAACTGTCTTAGTAATTTCTATTCGCTATGCCATGAGTGTTACCCCTGGTTTGTTTTATGGGGCAATTCTTTGGTGGGCTGGGCAAGGTTTTAATAATTTTGGGAAATCTTTGCAGCAATGTCAACCTAGAAAGTTGCGCCCTAAATTCCGTCGCTTTTGGATTTTTTGTATTTGTTTATCTTTGCTATTTACCATCACTTCTAACCCTAGTCGTACCTTATCTTTCATTATTCCTGATTCAATTGATCCTAGGGTTTATGTTTCTGCCCCCAAACAATGGCAACACGTTACTTCTATTCGGGCTTTGATGTCTCAAATTCCTGCTGATGCAAGTGTTTCTGCTACTACTTATATTATTCCTCATCTGTCTGGAAGAAGAGAAATTATTCGTTTACCTGGTTTAGAAATAAAGAATGATCAGCAACAAATTAAACAGGTGGATTATATTATTGCTGATTTTTGGCAGATGCAGCAGTATCAAGCAGCTTTTGGGGAAGATCGGGAGGCTTTAAAGGGTGTTAGTGCTTTAGTTAATGAACTTATAGAGCAAAACAAATATGGCATGAGTGATTTTGCCGATGGAGTAGTTTTGTTGCGTAAAGCAGAGATTTCTAATAAATCTGCTTTAACTGCTTGGCAAACCTATCAGAAACAGTTAGTAGTGAGTGAGGTAGAAAGTTAGGAATAATCGATCTATTGAGAAGATATACAGAACATATACGCAAAAATGCCTCAAAACTACTGATGTCCTACCTAAAGCTGCTCAAAATTTGTTCTAGCTTATTTATTAATTAATATTAATTATTCAAAAAAATTTTATGTCTATGGTGGGATACATTTAACTAATAAGGAGCGCAAAATACAAACATAGTTAGAAAGTTCTGAAAAACTGCTTTAATTGAATAATTATGCAAAATGTCAAACGTGCTGTAGGTACATTTTCTACCCGCCAAGATGCCGAAGCTGCTCTAATTGAATTGCGTGACTCTGGGTACAATATGGATAAAATATCAGCGATCGCTCGTAACCCAAAGAAAAAAGAAAATCTTGCTGATGTGGAAGTACAATCTAGAGATAATGCAGCAGGTGTAGGAGCAACTATGGGCGCAACTATGGGCGCAACCACTGGAGGAATATTAGGATTAATTGGTAGTTTGAGTATTTTAGCAATTCCTGGAATTGGTGTAGCGACAGAGATAGCTGTATTACTAGGTAATGTTTTATTAGGAAGCGGTCTTGGTGCAACTGGCGGTGGCTTAGTTGGCGCGCTAATTGGTTGGGGAATTCCTGAAGATCAGGCTAAGTATTACGATGAATTGTTATCTAAAGGTAGTTATATAGTTTTGGTTGAGGGCACAGAAGCTGAAATTAACGGTGCTAAAGCTATTTTAATGAATAAACGTCAAATTGAAAACTGGAATATCTACAACGTGGCTGCAAATCAAAATTTAACAGGATTTTAGTAGCGAGGTTTAATTAATTATTAATGATAGGGCAAAGTAAAATAATAATAAACGGTTAACAGCACTAATAATAAATAATTAAATGATTGAAAATATAGTTGATATAGTTAATTCTCTGGGTTACTGGGGAATTGCTTTTTTAATGGCATTAGAAAATATTATTCCGCCAATTCCTTCAGAATTAATTATGCCTTTGGCAGGATTTGTGGTAACTCAAGGTAAATTAAATTTTTTTCTAGTAGTAATTGCAGGTACAATTGGTTCAGTAGTAGGGTCAACTCCTTGGTATTTTTTAGGCAAATCTTGGGGTTTACAACGGACTAAACAAATTACCGATCGCTATGGTAAATGGTTGACTTTATCGGGTGAAGACGTAGAAAAAGCTAAAATTTGGTTTGATCGTAGAGGTTATGTGGCAACAGCACTCGGAAGAATCATACCAGGAATACGTACTTATATTTCTTTACCCGCAGGTATTAGTAAAATGCCATTTTTACCCTATTTAATTTATTCTACTTTAGGTAGTATTGTTTGGATAAGTTTGCTCACAACTGCGGGTTATATTTTTGGGGCTAATTATGAAAAGGTAGGGGCTTATCTCAAACCAGTTTCTACAGCAGTTTTAGTTATAGTATTCGTATTTCTTGTTATTAGTTATATTAGAAGAAGACAAGCTATAGTTAAAAAGTAGAAGTATTGTGACAAAAGTTTCTAAAAAGTTATATTTATCTATCAAACTAACAGCCGTTTTCAGTTGAATAGACTACCTATTTAATTAATTAGTTCGTAGCTTTTTTTGAATCTACTCATTTGCCAACTTCAATATATTTATTAATATCTTGTCTAATAACTAGCTCGTTGCTCATATTTAATAGTGGGTAAGAGGTAATAATAATCAGTGATTACTTAGCAATTAAAAGCTAAAAAGCTAAAATAACTAAAAAAAAATTTTATCTTTTCAACTAACTGTAAGAATTGATATTATTTTGTAGTGCAAAAATATATACTTATACTTTTTTATGACTGCACAAGTTAATATTAATAAATTTGTTCTAAAAGATACAGCTTCGCATAACGCTATTACTTGCTTACGCTACTATTAAAATCAGAGATAATCAACGTAGATTTTTACCAAGCCATTCTAGGAATTTTAACTCATTGTCTAGAGCTTAAAATAATAGTATATTTCTTGAAAAAACCTTTAAGATAACAATATATAAGCAGCTTATAAGAAAAGGAGTTTCAAGTATGGCTATAGATCAACTCGAAGCATTTATAATGAAAATACAGTCTGATCCTGCACTTAAATCCGAGGTGGTTGCAGCAGCAACAGCAGACGATATTGCACGAATAGCACTAAAACATGGGTACGAATTTTCAGGTGATGAATTAGTGAGAATGTCTGGTAGTAAATTTGGCAAGGTTACTGTTAGAAAAGTTCAGACTCCTGGAGAGTACTTTTAAATTATTTTTGCCATATTTGATTGTACCAGCACAGGAAGAACTAAGTTAATGTTTTTCTCAAAATAAGAGCTTCTAGGTTGGAATTAAATGCCTTCTGAGGAAGCTTTCATAACTCTTTATTATACTGACGTTTTCCAAATAACTATTTTATATAGTGTAAATATAGTTATCGCCACCTTTTATAACTTTATTTTTTACTTAGCAGCAGCGATCGCTTTATTATTAGTGGTAATTAAGCAAGATCTTGATTTATGTCGCAACATTGCTTACCTATACAAAAGTATGATGCTGGTTTATTTTGCGGAATTATAAAACTGCAAGCGATCGCCTTGGGGAATAAGAGCTTGATCAATAAACTCTCGACAATGATTCTGCTCATCTGCTACTATTATTTGTGCTTGATGTCCCTTTTGCATCACTTCAGCGCGATCGCGATATTCATAGGCAATAATAATTAATAGATCCCCTGGCTGACAAAGTAACGCTGCACCACCATTAGGACAAATTTCTCCCGATCCTGCTACTCCAGCGATCGCATAAGTAGACCATCTTTTACCATTATTAAGGTTGATTACGTCTACTTCTTCTAAAGGCAAAATTCCCACTTTATCCATCAGGTCTTGATCTATACTAATACTACCAACATAATCTACATTGGCGGATGTAACTGTTACCCGATGAAGCTTGGCGTGCATTAATTTAATTTGAGTCATTGATTAATGATTATTCGTTGCTAGTTATTAATTACTGATTTTAGTCCTATAATTAATCGTTCAATTCCTGTTTTTGCGGTTGTTAATTGTAAACTACCATAAGCTACCCTCAAATAACACCCGTTGTGCATACCAAAAGTGCTACCAGGAATTACAGCTACACGATGTTTTTCTATTAATTGTTTAACTAATTGAAGATCATCTAGATCGGTGTTGACTTTAAGAAAACAATAGAATGCCCCTTGTGCTGGTGCTACCTTACAGAGATCTGGAATTGACTGTAGTTGATTTAAGACAATCTCTCTTACTTTAGCAATTTCCGTTAAATGTTGCTGACAATAATCTTTCCCTACTTCTAAAGCCCCCACTGCTGCATATTGAGAAACTACAGGAGGGCAAATAAGGTTTGTATCCTGTACTTTTTTTACAGACATCAGAAGATGTTTGGGGATAACCATATACCCAATACGCCAGCTTGCAAAACCGTAGGCTTTAGAAAGACTAAATAAGGAAATAGTATGATTTGAGCTATCTTTAAATGAGCCTGGGGAAGTATGTTTTACACCATCGTAAGTAAAGTATTCGTAAGCCTCATCACTAATATGATAAATACCCCTGTCTCGGCATAAATCATTAATTGCTTTGAGGGTAGTTTGAGGATATACAGCCCCTGTGGGATTATTAGGAGAGATAGTAACTATGGCTTTGGTTTTTGGTGTAATGGAAAGAGCGATCGCTGCTAGATCTAACTGATAATTAGGATCGCTATTAACTAATACGGGATGACAGTTAATCATCCTAATTGCCATCTCATGATTAAAATAGTAGGGAGTATTGAGGATTATTTCATCCCCTGCTTGAGTAATAGCTAGGATCGCATTGATAAATGCCATATTTGCTCCTGCAGTAACCACAATGCTATTTTCTGAATTGATGATCATGTGGTTATCCCTTGCCAGTTTTTCGCTAATAGCTTGGTGTAAAGATTCTATCCCCGTAACATCTTTATATAAATGATTATTTGACTGAGCGAGAAATTTTTCTAATGCGATCGCGATCGCCTTTTGCGGTGGTGGATAGGCAACAACCCCTTGTCCTAATGAAATTGTACCAGGATTCTTATTAATTAATTCTCCCACAAAAGGAATCAGAGGTAACTGTACCTGCTCCATTCGAGAATCTAAATTTTGATTGTTATAGGGCATTAATGGCAGTATTTAAGAGTATTGAGGATTTATTTTGATATTTTATGAGCTTTCTTTTAATTACGAGCTATTTTGAGTTAAGAAATGTAAAAAAATTGCATAATAGTTACTACTACTACAGATAGGATTTTAGAAAAGCGAAATCTACGGAGATAAATTTTAATATTAAGTCTTCTAGAACTAAATATAAAAAAAGTTAAATGCGATCGCAGCTTTTCATACCTTTTTCTATTTTGGCGATCGCTTTCATTATTATTACAACTAACAGTGACGTGACCATAAGATTTTACATCCTGTAGCTTCCGTCACCCTATACGGGTAAATCAAATTAGTTTAGGAGTATTTAAGTAATGAGCGAATTCTACCCAAATCCAGTTAATAGTAATCCAAAAATTAATAGTGTTTCACAACTGTTTAGGGATTGTAAATCGCCAGATCACAATTGTAGAAGTTATAAGAAGATATTTAAAAGTAGTCTTGCGTCTTCAGTTATTAATAATTCTTCAGGACATGAAATAGTTATTAGTAATTCAGGTTTGGCAAAGATAGATAATTTTAGTAGCTGTTTGGATTTGGAAGAGTGTGATTTTATTGTTTTTTAGTATGTTTTTGAGATATTGATGTGCTAATTGTATTCCTTCATTCTACTTTTAGGTAAGGATGTATAAAATATTAGGATAAGGGTAATTAAAACATCAAAACTCAATGATTTTTCCAGATAAACCTTTGGCACAATCACTTATAATTTCTCTACTTTAAAACCTAATAAAATAGCAAAATATTATCTAATTATCTCTCACAAACAATTAATAACTATTTGTTTTATTTTTGGCAAGCAGGGCGACAGAATGACAAATATAAACACCTTGTGAAATATCTTTGCGCCTTAACGTCTTTGCGTGATTTTAATATAGTAATAGTGGATAATTAAGGGACATTTTTTACCTATTAGCTATTAGCTATTAGCCTTTCTCGTTACTCATTACTCAACCCTTACTACCCCCTACCCCCTACCTACTACCCAAACCCCCACTACCTACTACCTCAGATGGCGGGTAATAACCCGAATTATCCTAACCGATGCTGCGACTGCTAGATTAAATAAAACTAATTAATATTTTATTCATTGGTAAAAAGAATATTGCTTTTTCCTAGTTATCTTTTTATTTAAGCCGCGAAGAAAATAGACCAAATTAAATAACTATCCGTTAATAATAAATATATACGCCAGGGCTGAACAATTAAAAATATTAGCATATCAACTATAGCTTTTTATTTTAAAACAAGATCTAAATTAATTCCTGACTGTATATTAAATAAGAGTCATTGCTATTTAATTAAATGTCCCAAAACAATTTAGAACATAATTTTATCAAAACCAACGGTGTAAACTTACATTACGTGAGTGCAGGAAAAGGAAAACTAATGTTGATGCTGCATGGCTTTCCCGAATTTTGGTATTCCTGGCGACATCAAATAAACGAATTTGCCGAAGACTATCATGTAGTAGCGGTAGATTTGCGAGGCTATAACGATAGCGACAAACCCGAAGATTTAAATGCTTATAAAATGTCGGTATTAGTAGCAGACATCCAAGGTATAATTACAGGTTTAGGTTATCAAGATTGCATTTTAGTAGCCCATGACTGGGGAGGGGCGATCGCTTGGAGTTTTGCCTATACTTATCCTAAAATGGTGGAAAAACTAATAGTTTTAAATATTCCCCATCCAGCCAAATTTATCGAAGGGTTAACCACTCCACAACAAATATTAAAAAGTTGGTATATTCTCGCCTTTCAACTCCCTTGGCTACCAGAATTAGTTTTACAGTCAAATAACTATAGGGCGATCGCTGAAGCTTTTAGCAACATGGCAATTGATAAAACCGCCTTTAGCGAAATAGATTTAGATGCCTATCGCACTGCTGCTGCAAAACCAGGTGCATTAACAGCTATGCTAAATTACTATCGTGCTAATTTTAATCCCCTATTTATAGATCAACAAAAGCAGACATGGGGTGTATTGGATATCCCAACTTTAACTATCTGGGGAGAAAATGATACAGCTTTGGGTAAAGAATTAACTTATGGCACAGAAGCTTACGTTAGAGATTGGCAAGTTAAATATATTCCTAATTGTAGCCATTGGGTGCAACAAGAACAACCTGTATTAGTTAACCGTTACATAAAAGAATTTTTAATTTCTAGTATTGACTAATTAGCTAATTAGTAATATAATTGGCATGATAGAATGGGAAAATCCTTGGCAAAATGGTACAGGAGTAAGATCTTTCCCTTGCATCTGCTGAATATAATGGTGAAGTATTTAGCTTTTAGTTACTAATACTAAATCCTTTTCTACTAGCTACTACTATTAGCAATGATGCTGCGCTAACCCGTGATAGGTAGCTTTTAGTTTTCAAATAATAATAGATCCATTGAATACTTCTGACTAGGATTCAATAATCACCCGAATTATCAAGCAACTAACCATATACGGCTAGATCAACTATCTTAATCTTTGCTGCGACTGCTATAAAGTAGGCGATAACTATTAAGAGGAATGCTACCTAAATCAATAGATTAGAGATTAACCCCTAATCTAAGATTTTCCCCAAACTCTTACTTAATTTAACCAAATCTTTCGCTCAAGTGATCACCTACCCTCAAGGCATTAGCAATAACGGTTAAAGCAGGGCTTACCGCAGGATTAGAAGGAAAAAAGCTACTATCAACCACATAAAGATTATCAAGATCGTGGGTGCGACAGTTAAGATCCAAGACGGAAGATTGAGGATCTGTGCCAAAACAACAAGTACCACATTGATGTGCCACCACTTGAATAGGTGCATTACCGTAGGGATGAATACCGCGAGAATCCTTATCGGTTGCTTTTAAAGTTTCTTGCCAACGATATAAAAGGCGATCGTGTGCCTCAAGATTATTAGGTGTATAGTGGAGATAAATTTTTTCACCTTTAACTCGAACACGATTTTGAGTATCAGGTAAATCCTCCGTTTGTAACCACCAACCGATCGAACGTTTAGCTAGTTGCTTCAAACCAAAACCTGGCATAAGTTTAGCTGCAACGGATAACAGTGGTGGAGATTCCGAAAAGATTACATCTTGTAGAATGCCTCCTGCATCCTGAATATGCCCCATAGGATAAGGAAAATCAGGATCACCCCAATAAAAATCATTAATATACATACTGCGTTGAAATAAACCTGAATTAGATTGCGGAGATTGTTGCAAAATTACCGTCATCAGGTGTTTCATTAAATTACGCCCGACTAAATCCGAACTATTGGCTAATCCATTAGGGTATTTTTCATTTGCCGATCGCAATAATAAAGCAGCAGAATTAATTGCACCACAGGCAAGCACGATAATATGCGCCATAAATAAATAGGATTGCCCGTTAATTTGGGCTTCTACGGCTTTTACTTCTGTTCCTGTAGGATTGGTATGAATAGCGACAACTTTCGCCCCAGTCTTTAGGGTAAGATCAGCACCACCTCGAATAGCAGGGCTAACTCCTGTATCTTCCGAGTCTGTGCGCCCTTCATCGCCAATACCAATAGGAAGATAGGCAGGATGTAAACCATAGTTACTCAAGCGATCGCCTAATTCACTAATTTGAGGAATACGTTCTACTGGTGGTACAGGAAAATCCTCTGTTCTAGGGGGTTCTGTGGGGTCATCTCCTGCCTTACCGTGGACACGATAGAGTTTTTCAGCTTCGGTGTAATAAGGGGCGAAATCTTGGTATTTTAGACCCCATTCGGGAGAAATACCGTTTTGATGCATTACTTGCTCAAAATCTTTCTCTCTAAAACGTAATAAAGCACCACTATAGATTTTGGTATTACCGCCAACACAATATTTAGTTTGAGGATAAAAGGGTTCACCTTCGCGATCATACCATTGCTCAGGAGCGTGATAGTCTTCCTTTTTAAATACTTCCACCTCGACTAATTCTGAACTTTCTTTGGCTGTAAATTCGCCTCTTTCTAAAACCAGGATTTTCTTACCAACCTCTCCTAGTTTTCTAGCTAATGTTCCACCACCAGCACCAGTACCAACAATAATTACATCGTAGAAGATATCATCAATAATCATGTTACTTGAATCTTTGTTCTGCTTTTCCTATTTAAGAGGATATCGAAAAAGTAATTAATCCTGCTAAATAGTGGAACACGATCTTTTAAAAAGCCATAGAATAACCACCCACTAAACGTAACTCCGAGCGATCGCCTAGATCTCCTTGAATACCCAGATCGAGTACACTTTGATATCCAATTTGTTGACGTAATCCTGCGCCTAAAGTAACTATTGCGCCATCTGCCTCTATTTCACTACTTCTTACCCCCACTTCGGCTAAAAAGGTACGGGTAAAGGTTTCAGGGTAGCCTATCGGTCGAGAATAACCAATAATCAAACCAGGGATAAAAGAGCGATCGCTTTCTTCTGTATCAGTACTAAAATTGGCATCTACATTTAGATGAACACGATTATATTGTCCGACGGTTTTACTGATGATACCTCGCAGACGAAAATCAACCCCTTGGGAATCTTTACCAGTAGGTAAACCTACATCACCACGAATAGCAAAAGCAGGAGTATTGTTATATTCGCGGTTAAAGTTATGTAAAACCCCTAGGGATAAATCGCCGATACTAAATTCTGTCTCATTATTATCTGATCTAACCGCAGGATCTAAACCAATATTAAGATGGGTATTAAGGGCAAAACCATAAAGATATTCAATTTCAAATTCACCCCCAACAGATTCATCTTCAGGAATAGTTAAGGCTGCACCTAAATCTATAGCTTGTTCACGATAACCAATTGATTCTGCATCGTCAAAATTAAGAGGGCGATTAGCATCTATATTATTGTGATCTACTGCAACAGCTTGATCTACGCTAGTTAAGACAAGAGTTAACCCACCTAGTAAGACTAGGAAAGAAAATTTTAGTTTGGACATTTGTTTATATTTTTAGGATTAATGGTTATGGTGGGTATGATCTTGATGATTGGGTGTTTTTTGCTGATGCTGTCCATGATTCATCTGATGCTGCATATGTTGAGGATTATGCTGTCCATGATTCATCTGATGCTGCATATGTTGAGGATTATGCTGTCCATGATTCATCTGATGCTGCATATGTTGAGGTTGATGCTGATCATGATTCATCTGATGTTGCATATGTTGAGGTTGATGCTGTCCATGATTCATCTGATGCTGCATATGTTGAGGATTATCCTGTCCATGATTCATCTGATGATCGTAACCTTCAATATCTCCCATCCAGCCCATTCCAGGCATTCCCTCCATAAAACGGTGGTCGTGTAGCTTATTATCGCCGTAGGTCTTTCCTGCTTCCATTCCCTGATGATTAGCAGCCATTACTAACCAAGTTGCCCTTTGAATTTGTTCTGCTTGTTGTTCCTCACTCATCCATTGGGAGGCTAAAATATCGTTAACTAGGTCGTGTAGCATATGGAGATTGTCAAAAGTATTAGCAATTTCGGGAAAGCGATCGGCAAAACGAGGGCTAAGTTCGGCAAACATAGGCATAAACGGACGATCTCTACGATATAACTCTACTTGGTGATATTGTTTACCCATTTGCTCGTAAACTTTATTTTGTTCTTCTAAAGTCTTGTTGTAGAGTAAGTCATACATTGAACCTTGTAACCAGTGGTAGCCCCAAAATAAGCCGTTAACTTTCGGATATTTTTCTCTAAAAGCTTTAGAATAGGGCTGGGAATCTAGATATCCCATATTCATCGGTAAGCCCGTAATAGCATAGGGGACTTCCTTGAGATAAAACTGATAGAGTGCGTCGATTTCTGCTTCTTTTTCCGCCTCAGTCATTTCTGTGCTGGCTAATACGTCTACCGTTTGAAAGTGGAGAATGTGCGCCCAGTCGAATACTTGTTCTAATACACCATACCTGCGTCCGAAGGTAGGGGAAATATTGGCTTCATCGGGCATAAAACGGGGAGGATTTTTTAAAACACGATTGATTTTAGCAAAAGTTGCCGTTTCTAATTCCCCACTCTTACCCGTCACTAAATCTTCATAAGCAAAAGCATGACCTACCGCTACTGCATTTAAATCCTTAGCTAGGGCGCGAACGTTATAGATATCATCATTATACTTGCCTCTTTTACGATAAATATGATTTTTATCCTTATTATTCATCCATTTAGGCAAATTCTGAGGTACGGGGGGTAAATTTTTGGCAGTTTCTGCTGACTTTGGATGTAGATGATCTTGGTGGGATGATTGGGCTGATGCGGGTAATGATCCTATAGTTAATAATAGAGCGATCGCTCCTTTGATAGTATTTTTAAAAATTGGATGATTAAACATATAGGGAATTTGGAGTTTTGCAGGGTTGATGATTGTATTGTTGATTACGTTAGTTCGTAGCTAAAAGCTAATAACTTTTAAAATACTCATTGGCAAACCACAGTAAATCAGAGTTAAATAAATGCGCGTTAATGTGTAGATACACTGGAAATTAAAGGACAGACTTGGGAGGAATCAAACTCAGGATAGGTGTTATTTTGCCAAATAGTCCGATATGCTTCTAATTCAGCTTTAAATAAGGTCATCTGTTGAATTTGAAGTTCCAATTGCTCTATCTTTTCATTTAATAAACTTTGCACTAGATTACAAGGTTTTTCTCCCCGATCTCGAATATCTAGTAAGCGTTTAATTTCTTCTAATGTAAATCCTAATGTCTGAGCCTTTTTAATAAACTCTACTTGATCACTAGCATCTTGACCATAATAACGATAATTATTGTCTCCCCGTAGTCTAGGGCGCAGTAAGCCTAAATCGCTATAGTAACGTAAAGTTCTGACCCCAACCCCTGTTTGCTTGGCTAATTCCCCAATTTTAAGCAAAGTTACCACACTCATAATTACTTTAATCTTTAATCATTGTCTCTACTGCAATCGCCCTCGGTTGAGTTTCCTTAAATTTAAGAGATTCCATATCTTGAATGGTTGCAGAAGAAAATAATATAGTTGCGCCCATAATTGCCATAATGGCATTTTCACTCAAACTTACCACTCCTAAAGGTGCTTTGGAATTTCCCCCCACGCAAGCACAATTTAGGGCTAATTTATCAATATACACAGCTTTAAATACCGATATACTGCCACTGATGCCAATTAATAGAGAAGTGATTCCCGTGGCTAAAGGTGCAATACCTGAGAGAAAACCTAATGCGATCGCTAATTCAGCAAAAGGGTAAATTTTGGCATAAGGCTTGATTTTTTGAGTAATTAAATCGTATTTAGTAAAGCTTTTAGCAAATGATTCGATATCCATTAACTTTAATGAAGCGAGTAGAGACAAAGAAAAACCCATAAATCCTGTAAGCCCCATACTAGTTGCCAAAGCCATTAAGCCTGCGGTGGAAAAAATTGCCACAACAGGAGTGTAGGAATATTGAGGAGTTTCAGCTTTTACTTGTAGTTTTTGCGCTAAATCAGTATAACCACCAATTTTTTGTTCACCAAAGAAGATTAAAGGAGTCGTTGCAACCTTATATTTAGCTTTTAAAGCCTCTGTTTCCTCTTTGGAAGTTAACTTATAGTCTTCATATTTAATACCTTTTTCCTCAAGTAAATTAATGGCTTTCACTCCCCAAGGACATTCATGATCTGGGGTAGACATACGGTACACTTTAACTGGAGCAACAGTACCACTATTCATTTTCGTGACTTCTCCAGACGTTAACTCTTCGAGTATAACGCTGGCTTCTCCAAACCTCGGAGGGTAGAGAGAACTTCCTTTAAGGTACTATTAGTAGTAGATGCAATCACTACTGGATTCCCTTTACAGCGTTTTATAGTGGGGAACAAGTCCAGCCCCACTCTCTTGACATTGATAGAGGCTGAAACGTCTCTATCAATCAAAAGGTTTAATTCTTCATCCCAATACTCCCGAATACCGCAATCAGTAAAGACAAACTCATCTTTGTACGGCAACAACATTGAGGTGTATTGTGGATTTACAGGTATTACCAAAGCCCCAGCTTTTTCAGCTTTGAACTTCAGTATGTTGAAAAACTGACCAAAAGCAGCATCAGCCCAAGACTTATTTAATCCTGATTTCGCCGACTGCCCATTAGGTAAAAATTTACCATTAGTATCAGTTTTTGCTTTATTCCTTCGACTCAACCCAACAAGATTGAGCTTTTCATGAAAGAAAACTTTTTTGCCCGTTTTCAGTAGCGCGTGGGCAGTATTGTAAGCGTGATCTTTTCTAGCTCTAGCTATTGAGGAGTGAAGTTTTGCTTCCCGTTTTGCTAGTTTTCGTCTTGATTTACTACCTTTCTTTTTGGTAGATTTGCGTTTTGATACCTTGGCTAGCTTGTCTCGTGAGGAGCGAAAAGACTTAAGGCTAGGCAATTTAACACCTTCGCTGGTAGCCAGATAATCATCTTCATGCAGTACTGCATCCATCCCCAAGGAATTATTCCAACTGGGAGTAATATTTGATTTGAAGTCAGGTACAGAATCATCTTGAAGCCGTAGATTAATATACCATCCGTCACTTTTTTTGATTATCTGTGCTTGCTTTAATACTGCACCATTAGGCAGTGGACGATGATGGCGCACATTGATTATGCCAATTTTAGGTAATGATAAATAAAGCCATTTGCCTCCAACAGAACAAGAATGTAGTTTGAAGGAGTCAAACACTATTGACCTAAAACGAGCAGTGTTTTTATATCTTGGTTTTCCACTACGCTTTCCTTTTGAATCACCAGCAATGAACCGCTCAAAAGCTAGTTTGACTCTTTTGCACACCTCTTGTAGTGTTTGAGATGGCACAGAGTTAAAATCTAGCAATTCACCACTCCAGCCTACAATAACCAAATCTTGTTTGATTACGGGTAACTGCTTTTTCTGTCCGTAAAACTCAGGTTTGTCCTTGAGTTCAGGCAAATGACATACCAAAAGACATCTATCAATGTAGCTACGATTTTGTTCCCACCAGTCAAACCGCTCGCCAAGCTGTCGATTATACCAATACTGACAAATCCGAAGCCAGTCATTGAGTACTAGCTTGTGTTCTGTAGTGGGCTTTAGTCGGTACTGATAATTGTAAATCAAAGTCAGCGTTGTTATAATTGGATACAGTTATTGTAGCACAAGAAGAATGAGGAATGATTTTGTTTCTAGTGCCAGGTCTGTATCTGATTTAAAAGCTCATTTAGTTTTGACAACCAAGTATAGAAAAAAGGTTTTAACTGGCGAAATGATTAGCAGATTGAGAGACGTGATAACTGAATTGTGTGAAAAATGGGATTGCAAAGTGATTGAGTTCAATGGAGAAGACAATCATATACATTTGTTATTTCAGTACTACCCACAAATGGAACTACCCAAATTCATAGGCAATATTAAATCAGTTACCAGCAGGAGATTGAGACAAGAATTTCCAGAAGAAATAAACAAAATTTATTGGAAAAAAGTATTTTGGAATGAGTCTTACTTTATAGCTTCTTGTGGTGGAGTTACAATATCTGTATTAAAAAATTATATCGAGAATCAAAATACGCCAAGCTAGACCCAGCCCACGATTCATCCAGACATTCGGCTGCGCCAGAATGCTGGGCTTCTCGTGGTTTGGCTAAATTAGTTTTACTGAAATTAAGTTAAGTGTAAACTCTCTAGTTAACTGGAAAGTCAAGTTATTGTTTGCTGGGGAGAGATTAGATAATGCAGTATTTTAACCAAATTATCACAGAGCGATCGCCATTATTGTAATTTCAGATAGAAACATTTAGTAATCTAGTTGTATGTAAATAGTTATGGAGCTAAAAACTGGTAATAAAATGTTAGAAACTGTTGAAGGTTTAAGTTATTTCTGAAAAGCTACTACTAAGAGCGATTGGGCATAGCCCACACTTGGTGATCGCAGTAGACAACTATTAATAAAAAGCGATCGTGGTTATATTTATTTTTAAATAGCTTTTATATAGTCTTTACACTTAATACATTTACAAGAAAGCTCGGTTATGATATTACAGATTATATTACATAAATATAAAATGAATTGCTAAAAGAAAGGAGCTTCTTTGAACTACAAAAACTTAGAAACAGAACTTATTCTTAGATGTTCTACCACAGAAATCAATCCCAACTCGATTATAAGAATTAAAGAAATAATAGAACAAGATATTGATTGGGACTATTTTATAACTACAGCTAAAATCCATAAGGTAGCCCCCTTAGTTTTCGTAAATATTATTAAGATAGCCTCTAAAGTAATTCCCTCAGATAAGCTTTCTACCTTACAAACATTTATCAGAAGTTTAGTAATAAAAAATCTATATATTATTAAAGAATTAATTTATTTAATGGAATGTTTTGAGTCTAATAATATTCCTGCAATACCCTATAAGGGAGTAATTTTAGCTGCTGCATTTTATAAAGATCCCTCCCTTAGACAATTTACAGATTTAGACTTTTTAGTACCTAGGGAAAAATATATTGAAACTCAACAACTGTTAATGAGTTTAGGATATCAAGCACCTCCTCAAACTAATGTTGATTGGGAAAGAGGCTTTATCAATCCTCAAAAGCAAATTGCAGTCGATCTTCACCAAGGGTTGACACGTTTTTCTAATCTTATAAATATAGATTTTACAAGTTTTTGCGATCGCTTAGAATCTGTTTTAATTGGCGGAGTTGAGGTTAAAAGTTTTTCATCTGAAGATATGTTAATAGTACTTTGCGTACAGTTAGCTAAGGATTCACAATGGACAGCAGAGGTTTTAATCAAAGTTTGTGATATTGCCCAGTTACTGCGTGCTAATCCTGCTTTAGATTGGCAATTGATTTGGCAACGTTGTAAAAAGTTGGGGACGAGAAGAATATTGTTGTTTAGTTTATCTGTAACCAAAGAAATGCTGGAAATAGAGTTACCAGATTTAATTACTCAAAAAATACAAGCAGATCAAGTAGTTCAAAAAGCAGCACTTCAAGTATGTCAGGAGTTTTTTGATCGCAGTGAAGAATCATTTCTCAATCGCACATTTAAAGAAAGAATTTATTTAAGAAAGCTTTTTAGGGAACGCTGGCAAGATAAAATTAGTTACAATTTTAAAAAGGCTGTGACACCCAATGAACGAGATCAAGAAGTAGTTGAATTACCAACGCAGCTTAGTTTTATATATTATTTCCTCAGACCGATTAGACTAACTTTTAAATATTTAAATAGATTATTTTAGTAATTGGAAATGTTTGCCTGTAACCCTGAGTATTTGTCCTGTTTGAGATAAAAGTTCCTTTTGTTGCCAATCTAGAGGATCTTTAACTTCGCAACCCAAACCAAAATAAAAATCTCCATTTAAGATTTCAAACGAACGTGCAAATGTTGGGGCAGAAAATTGTAAAATAGTTTGCCATTGCTGCATATCTGTCGTGGCTATTACCTTAACCTCTGTTTTATTCTGCTGATTATTTTCTAAAAGAACATACAACACGTCATTATGAATAAGTAAATCCCAAGCTTTGGTGTTGGTAGGCATTGGCAATTGACGAACATTGACTTTTCCTGATCTTAGATCCGCAGCGTAAAAAACTCCAAAGGGAATATACTGATGATCGTTATGACTTTTGCCACCAATATAGACTGTTCCAGAACGCCATTGTTGAGGTTTGGCTATCCTAAATATATCAAAGCCTTCGGGATAAAAACCTGGAAAAATAGTTGCAGTTGAAAGATCGGCGCGCTCAGTGTTAATACCTTCTTGATTAAATTCGTATACGGGGATGTACTCTAAATTATTATTGCTGAGGTATTGATTATACGTACTCCCAAGAAACATATCAGTAGAATACAAAAGCCCTTGAGCTTTTAGAAACTCATATAGTCTAAACCCTTTGGTATGTTCTATATTTTTCCAAGTTTTGCCCCAATCTGTCGAAATACCAATAGCAGAAGTAGCATTTTTGTCTTCTCCTTTAGTATTAATACTCAAACCAGCAAAAAGTAGTTTTTGAGTAGCAGACAAGGCATAGACATGAATTGCATGAGGAATGTTGCGATATTTTTGCCATTGATTTTTCCCAAGGCGATATATATTACCATATCTCCAGCTTTGGGTTGGGTCGTGTCCTGGAATATATAAATCTTGGTTTAATATGTAAAATGTGTCTATCTGTTCTTCGTCTACGGTAAATTCCGACTCAAACTTATTTAACTTTGGATTCCAATATATAACGGGAACTTCTCCAGCATTAGGAGCAGGACCTCTATTACTACTATTTCCCGCAGCAATATATAATTTACCGTCAAAAGATTGTAAATCCCAGACATTTCTAGCATAGATAGCGTCACCTCTTTTGTATTGTTGTCTATAGGGAATACCCAAACGTTCGACATAGCGAGAAACGTCATAGGGATTGCTATTGTTGTTGTTGAACCAGAAAACTTTTAAGGCTATTACCGTTATTAATGATAGAAGTAGCAAGATTATCAATTTTGACTTTTTTGCTGTCATCAGTCTTTTCAATCTCTACTTACTATTTTTATGTGCTTCTTTTATAATTTAGCAATATGTTCCTCGATCAATTCAGTTAGTTTGGCTAAAGAACTTAAATCGTTGGTTCTTTTTAAAGCAAAAACATTAGTATGTTTGACTAAACTACTTGATTGTTGAAAATGTTCCACTGCCGAAAGGGTGTTATACATTTGTTTACAGAAGCGCGTACAATAACAATTCTGCATTATTTTAAATAAGGCTTCGCTAGGGGAGAGAGATTCGATAGTTAATTCTTCCGCCCCTCCCAAAATATATACACATTTAAGCGGAACTAGATCAGTAACTAAAGATTCATTAATTAAGTATTCTCGTTTCTCAAAATTTGGATGTACTTTAGGTAAATTTTGCGCTTCTAAACCCAAAGCCTCAACAGAATCTGTCCAAAGTTTAATACGTCCGTACCCAGGAACTAAATAAGCTTGGGAATTTTCAAATTTAATGGCTGTAACGTCATCACTAACTATGGGATAACCTTTAAAATATAGGCTGGCTGAGATGGTTGATTTACCAAAGCCCCTATTACCAATAAAACAAACTCCTTTACCTTTGATGTTGATACTATTGCCATGAAGTATCATAAACCCGCGCTGATGCAGCAGTAAGCCAAAAGCAGCACCCAAAACAAAGATACGCAAAATTTGTTCGTCAAAGTTATCGATAGGATCGACAACGATCTGTTTCCCTTCTTTGACTAAAATAGTTCCAGCTTCACTCCAATAGAGATAAGCTGAGTCTTGGGAAATGGCAGATAAAATGTTGCTATCGGTAGGATGAAGTTCGGGAGCTTGTAGCTTAGATTGATATATTTTAATATCTGGATGGCATTGATTATCTGATTTAAGAGCTAATTCTGGCAAGAAAAAATCAGATTGGATTACTAAGCCATAAGCTGAAAAAAACAATTTTTAATAAGTGATTTAAATAAGTTAGAATTTTTAGGTTTTAGGCACGCTTGCACGCTTGCACGACTTTAAAGAAGGGACGATAATCTATTGGGGCTATTTGCAAGGATAGCCAGATTGCTAACGGACAAAACATATAACATTTAGATATAACTATTTTCTTCAAACGCTTAGTGCGAATTATTTTCTAGAAACTAGCAATTTTATTGTAATTATTAGATAAGTTTTTTACGCCTACTATAAAACTATTAATTTAGCAAGGTCTATTCTGATTCACACTAAACGTTTCTTAGGTTATATAGGCTATTTCTAGATTAATTTATTTGGTCGGCTTAGGAAATTGCTCCGCCACTGCCTCCACCACCACCATCGTTCTGGGAGTTGCCATCGGGAAGACCAGGTATTTTACCATTGGCAGCACCGCCACCGCCACCATCGGGACTACCACCGTTTCCAGGACCAGGACCACCACTTACCCCATCGTTGATCCCCTGTCCTTGAAGAGTAATTTCTTCAACGTTACCTAAAAAGGATAATTCTGGTTCTACAAAAACTTTCTTAGCTTTCATTAGTTAGAAATATCTAAATTATTTAAATGTTTGCTATAGGTATAATACGATACTTAATGCTATTTTTGCAATAAAAAAATGAAAGTTTAACACTCCATATTAGCTTTATTGACACTTAATGTCAATCTCAAATAGTTTATTCCAGAATTTACCAGTTACAAAAAGTCGGTTTTGATCACGATCGTAGGCAATACCATTTAATACCGCATCTTGTTTGGGGGTTGGTAGAGGGTCAATTATTCCTGTAAGATCGATCCAGCCTTTTACCTGACCAGTTTTAGGAGAAATTCGGGCAATACGATTGGTTAACCAGACATTAGCAAAAATTTCACCGTTAATGTATTCTAGTTCGTTGAGCTTATCTATAGGATTTTGACCGTCTCTAACTTCGATCTGCCTAACTAATTGAAAATTATCTGGATCTAAAAAGTAGAGTTTGCTAGATCCATCACTAAGAATTAATTCGCGATCATTGTGAGTTAGTCCCCAACCCTCTGTAGGATAGGTAAAGGTTTGCAACTGCTGGAAAGTGTGGCGATCATAGACAAAACCAAGCTTAGATACCCATGTAAGTTGAATTAGGCGATCTTGCCAGAGAGTCATCCCCTCACCGAAATAACTATCTTGTAAACGATGAATTTGTAAGACTTTCCCTGTTGGCAATTCAACTCGTCGAATAGAAGACTGTCCTGCTATCCCAGTACTTTCATAAAGTTCTCCTTGATGATAAATCAAGCCTTGAGTAAAAGCAGTTGGATCGTGAGGATAGGTATTAACAACTTGGTAGCCACAGGTTTTAGGAGGAGTAGATAAAAACTGATTTTCTCGAGCATAAACCGAGGTGATGAACATTGCTGTTATGATAGCCAGTGCGATAAATTTTTTTTTCATGTATAGCAATACGAGATAACTGACGGGACATTTTTTAGTTTTTAGCTGTTAGCTTTTAGGTGTTAGCTTTTACTCCTGACTCCTGACTTCTTGGTGCATTCGCTCAAGACATGGAAACCGTACCGTTAGCACAGCACCGCTCCTGACTCCTGACTTCTTGATGCAGTCCAATACGCGGGAAACCCCCTTTTCTGCGCGCTAATCGCTCCTGACTCCTGACTCCTGACTTCTAACTCAATCCCCATAATCACCCAGAGCGATCGCCTTAATCATGTTGCTGTTTGAGCCACAACGCCAATTCTACCGCTAAGAGGACTGAAGGTATATTATTACCACCAGGATTAGATATATATTGTTGGTATTGTTGTTTAAAAGCTTTCAAATCTATATAGGGTTCGATTAGAGAGGAACATTCGGCAACAGTATTATCAAAAATATCTCGCTCGAAGTTAATTAATCCATAATGAAAGCCAGCCGAAAGATTACCTTTATCGTGACGCAGACGTATTTTATCTGGTAAGTACCCACTTAAAGCTCGGCGAACTATATTTCTGGTGAAACCCTGACTAAGTTTTTGTTGTAGGGGGATTGATAGACAAAAATCTGTCAGTCGAATATCTGTAAAGGGAAACCAAGGTTCTATACCAAACGCTGTTGCTGCTGCATGGTCTTCTTCTAACCCAATGGTAATTCCTCTCGATAGAAGGGCGTAGTAGTGGGATTCTTTGGCTGTGGAAATGTGTTCTATATATTGCTGTTGTTGGTGCAATTCTTGTGTCAATAGGTCTTGGAAATTGGTTCTTGCTATTAATTCTTGAGCGATAATGGCTTTTGGTAATAGCTGTGGTTTTTTGATGTTACGCTTGCGCCATATCTGTAAAAGAGGCAGAGGTATAAAGCGATCTCTAACGTATCTTCTAGCTACGGGAAGGGAATAATTTTTAAGGTATTTTCGGAAGTTTTTGCCATATTTATACCCCTGTACCCGAGAAATAGCCTTAAGTTCTTTGCTTAGTTTCCACCAGCTAAAAGTTGTAGCTAAATCTATTAAATATTCCCACCCGTGAAAAACAGCATCGTCACCAAAAAAACCATCTAAAAAGATTTTTGTTCCTTGTTTTTGTGCTTCTTTATATAAATTCCAGTGAAGATATAAGTTAGATCCAAAGGGTTTATCTAGATGCCATAGCATTTTTTCCCAGTCTGTCAAAGGGCTGTAACGATCTGCTGCAACATAATAGGGTTCGATGTTTCCTTGTTGCACTACGGACTGGATATAAGGACTTTCATCGGATTCGGTTGCATCATTAAATATAGCGGAAAATGTTTTAAGTTTTGGTCTTTGCTGCTGCAATAATAGTTCCCTGGCGACGCAAACTATGGAAGAAGAATCTAAACCGCCACTCAATGTAGAACCTATAGCAAAATTACTACGTAGGCGACAGTTGACTGCTTGAGTAAAGACTTCTAGGTATGCTTCGGCGTATTCTTGATCGGAGTCTAATTTGAGGGTTTTATTGATGTCGGGAGTCCAATATTTGCTAACGCTAACATGGTTATTCTGAATTTCTAGTAGGCTTGCGGGTGGAAGTTTAAAGATATCTTGGTAGAAAGTATTGATCTGACTTTGAAATCCACCTTGGAGATAATAAGCGATAGTTAGATCGTTAGGAATATTAGGAATTTCTGACAGACATAAAAGTGCTTTGATTTGAGAGGCAAAAACTAAAGTTTTTCCAGGTGCATGGTAATAATAAAAGGGTTTGACTCCGTAATGATCTCTAGCACAAAAAAGCTTATGCTCCCGACAATTCCAAATAGCAAAAGCAAAATCACCAATTAGATGTTGCACACAAGCAGAACCCCATTGTTGATAGGCTGCTAAAATAATCTGGCTATCGGTAATTATATCGGCAGAATTTAGTAATTTTAGATGGGAAATTAATTCTTGACGGTTATCAATACGCGCATCGGCTGTAATGGTTAAATTACCATCAATAGTAGTGCTAGGAAGTTGTTCAAACATTGATTCTGGGGTAGTCCAGAGCATTCGGTGTCCCAAAGCCACATGGCGATCGCACCAAATATTAGCAGCATCAGAGCCTGTATGACTGAGTATGTTTGACATTTTTTGTATGTCTTTTGGCTGCGTCAGTCGTTGATCTAGATAGTAAATTCCGAAGATAGCACTCATTTGTTGTCAAGATTAGATTGGGAGTTGGGCAATAAAGCCAGGGTTTTTTAATATGATTCTGGTTGCTTCATTTGTTTATTCCAAGAATCAGCATACAATCCCCCAAGACTTATGAGCTTCTCGTGGTTGCCAGTCTCAACTATTTTGCCACCGCGCATGACATAAATTAAATCGGCGCGCATTGCTAGAGTAAAACGATGGGTAATGACAATTGAAGTTTGTTCTCTTGCCAAATTACGAAATCTTTCGAGCCAATCAAATTCTGCCCAAGGATCCATCGCGCTAGTTGGTTCATCGAGGATAATTATTTGTGCTTGTTTAAGAAACGCCCTAGCTAGTGCTAAACGCTGCCATTCTCCACCGCTTAAGTCTGTACCATTGGGAAACCATTTACCCAAAACCGTATCGTAACCTTGGGGTAGATTGATTAATTTTTGATGAATTCCCGAACCTTTGGCAGCAGCTTCTATTTGCGATCGCTCAAAATCTGTAGTTAAATCCCCCAAAATGATATTTTCTTCTGCAGTTAGATAGTAGGGAATAGGAAATTGAAACAATACAGAAATACTTTTACGTAGTTTATCTACAGAGAAATAACGAATATCCGTACCGTCTACGGTAATACCACCTGCTTGAGGATCGTAAAAACGACATAAAAGTTTGATTAAAGTGCTTTTGCCTGCCCCATTATCTCCAACGATCGCGATAATTTTTCCTGCGGGAATTGTTAGGTTAAAATTCTCTAATACCAGGCGATCGCTACCTGGATAGGAAAAGCTGACATTTTCAAAGCGAATACTTTTTCTTAAGCGTTTGGGTATTTCTACCAACTGGGGAGAATCTACAATTTCGGGTTTAAGTGCCAAGAACTCGAATAAATTACTAATAAACAGGCTATTTTTATAAATTACATTGAAATTACCCAGTATAGCTTTAATTATGCCCTGTCCTCTATTAAAAGCTTGATAAAACAGGGCTAAATCACCCAGAGTAATCGTACCGAGGAGGGCTTTGCTTCCCATCCAGACTAATGCCCCTCCAGATATCAATAGAGCGATCGCGCTAGCCCCAAGACGAGCTACCCCCCGATCTCTAATTAGCTTCAGATTTTCATTTCGTAGACGACGGCGTAATTTTTGATACTTGTTTTGAAAATAAGACCCTAAATTGAATAGTCTTACCTCGGCAGCAAAGGCACTGCCAGTCAAGATTATTTCATAATAATTAAGTCTGCGTCTATCGGTGGTAGTTTTCTGCGACCAATCATACTGGATTTTATTAATACGGAGAAAGATATAGAAAGCAGGTATGGCACTGACAACCAGAACTATAGGCAACCACCAACCGTAGGGAAGCAGAATAGCCCCCATAGTTAATAAGGTAATGGTGTTTTGGACTAAACCACCACTGCTATCCAATAGGTTTAATGATGTATTACTAGCGTTATCTCTAGCGCGACTCAGGCGATCGCTATATTCTGAAGATTCGTAACAGGCAAAATCGATATCTACTGACTGTGAATGAATTAAACCGCTAATATGGTCTTGTAAATATTCCGACTGCGCCGAACGAATATAATCACTTGCTCCTTTAAGCAGTTCTGTTAAGCCTAAAACTCCTGCCATCAAGCCTACAGGAATGGCTAAAGAACGAATATTGGCTGGGTTTATTCCTGTACCGATAACTGCAACCAGACTATTGACTACTATCTTAGTTAGATAAACCGTCGCACCAGGTAAAACTCCTTGCACTAGCAATAATATTATCCAAGCTAATGTCGATTGTGGCGAGGCTGTCCAAAGTAACTTAAAAGTGCGCGGTAAATATGATATTTGCTCTAGGAAACTAGTTATTTTTTTTTTTTCTATGGTTTTTAGACATATATCTGTGAAATCTATACAGTTTGATGCTGTTTTTTATATAAAAATTTTATAAGCTAATTAAGAAAATTTATTTTGATTTTAAATACTGTTCTACTGTTTGACTTACTTGAGATAGCAATTCTAAATTCTTTGGGCGTAAAAGTAGATTGATCGGGATAAGATTTGCCAACTTAGTTATTTTTAAAAGATGGGCTGCATCCGACGGTTTTAATAGGGATGAGCCAAATCTGGCGACGTAAGAATGACGTAGGAGATTGAGTAGAATTTCTTGTGCCGAAAGTGATTTTATGGCAATGTGAGAATTGTAATCTAAGATAAAAATTTGCTGCAATTGCAAGGGTGTTTGAGAAAACTTGTCTTTATTTATATATTCTCTCTTCTCGAATTGCTCAATTAGTTTTGGCAACTTATGGGGATCTTTGCCAGTTTGAGTAACTGCATCTGTCCACAATTTTAGCTGCGGAAAAGCAGGATAAACGATAAATTCCTCTTCAAAACCTATAGCAACTACATCATCTGCGAGCAAATTATACCCTCTAGCTTCTAGATCTGCTGCCATTGTCGATTTTCCCCGACCCTTATCTGCCACAAAAACTACCGCCCTCTGGTTAATGGCTACCGCACTACCATGTAAAACTATATACCCTCTTTGATGAAGAATAGCCCCCATTGCTGCTCCTAAAATGAACAGTCGTAATCGACGCTCATCAAAACCAGTTACAGGATCTATGACAATTTTATTTCCTTGTGAGATAAATAATGTTCCCAAACCTGACCAATAAGCATATAGTCCTTCTGCCGTAGCATCACAACAGAAAAAATATTTATCTAAGTCTTTGAGCGGAGAATTAAGTAAATCGGCAAACTCAATTGATACATCAAAATTAGTTGCTTGAGACTCTATTAATTCGGGCAACTCGATCGCAGATTCAATCTTTAATCCATAGGCTAAATAATTGTATTTAGTTTTACTTTTAATTGTCACTATTTAAAGATAATAATATGTTTATTAAAATTAATTTTAAGTGTATAGATGGTTACAACAACCAAATAAATATTAAATATTAAAAAGAAAAAAATATAAAACCGATCGCGCGATCGGCTTAAATAAATCTAACAACTATTTTATTAGTTGCCAAAAACTACGAACCTAAAATTCCCATACCTGGTAGGGTGGGGTCTGCTGCCGTTCCTTGAGGAACATCGGTATAAGCTATTGCATTGTTTTGTTCTGTAATTTCTTCAATGCCACCGTGAACAAAAAGCTCTGGTTCAATAAATACTTTTTTGTGGGAATTTGTCATTTTAATACTCCATTAAAATTAGTTGCTCAATCTCAAAATAGTAATACAACTATTTCAAATAAATTATACAATAAAAAATCAGAATATCTACAATTGTATTATTAAAACTTAAGCTTTAGTTTGGTTGTTGATCTGATGTTCAAACCACAAATACAAATTAACACTAATCCAAATCTTAATTGCATCTACAGCCGTATAAGATGATGAAAAAAAACGTTCATAAGCTTCTTGATAACAAACTGTATTTATATAATCTTTAATATATTTATAATCGTTATCTATGACTTTTTCTAATAAATGCTGTTCATAACTTTGCATTCCACGCTCAAAAGCATAACTAAGATTTCCTTTTCCTTCGCGCCATTGTATTTCTTTGGGTAAGATATTTTCCATCCCACGACGCATGATCATTCTTGTCCAGCCGTTACGCATTTTTTGGTTGGCAGGAAGAGATAGGCAAAACTCAACTAAACGTTTATCCCAAAAAGGGTATCTAACTTCAGTAGAAAAGGCTGCTGCTGTTCGATCTAAAAGTTCTAAAGTTGTGGAAATTGAACCGACATTGATAGTATTATAATGTTCTTCTTTTTCATTTTTTGTAGCAATATAGCTTTTTTCTAGCAGTTTTCTACGGTGTTGTTTATAGTTGAGATTCTCTGCCAACTGATGATTTAATAAAGCTGATAATAAAGCTTGGGGACTGATGTTAATATTTCTTGAATTGATTTTGTCTATGATTGATTTGCAACGCCAATAAATAAAACGCAGAAACTTATACTTAGTCATAAATGGCTTAAGGGCATAAAGATGGAAATAAGTCCAAAATAGCGGGAGAAAAGGCACATTGAAACTTCGACAATATCCAGCCAATTCTGGAATAAGTTTGAGCCATCTACCTGCTTGCGCCAATTCTCGCATATACCCAAAACCATGAGAAACAGCACTATCCCCATCAAATCCATCTAAAATTACACGCACGCCTAAAGAATTAGCTAACTCATAGGTTTTCCAGTTTAGATAAAGATTGCCAGCAAATTGGGGTTCATCTTGATGCCAAATTACTTTTTCAATATCGACAAAAGGACTAATTTTATCGCCATTAATGAAATGGGGTTTAACACCACCTCCATCGATAACCGCATTCATATAATAACGCTCGTCGGACTGGGAAACGGTATCGAAAATAGCAGAGAAAGTATGTAAATCCGATTTACCATCTTCAGTTAAAATCTTGCGACCCATGCAGGTAATGGAAGAAGAATCTAAGCCTCCACTCAGCATCGATCCTACTGGATATGGCGAACGTAATCTACAGCGTACTGCTTCGGCGAAAATTTCTTTAAACTTAGCACTATATTCGGCATCAGATCCCAGCTTAAGTTCATAGGTCGGGTCGAGTGACCAATAGGAGTTAATATTAATTCCCTCACTGTTAACTTTTAAGGTATGAGCAGGGGGCAATCTTAAGATATCGTGATAGATAGTAATTTCTTTATCGTAAAAAGTAGAGGTGATAAATTCTGCTATTCTGATTTCATTAAGTATGCGCTTAACTTCTGGAACACAAAATAGAGCTTTTATTTCGGAGGCAAAGACAAAAATTTTTTGTGAGTAATAGTAGTAAAAAGGCTTAACGCCAAAATGATCTCTGGCGCAAAATAGAGACTGTTGTTGCTTATCCCAAATAGCAAAGGCAAAATCACCAAGGAGTTTATCGACGCAAGCCTCGCCCCAATATTGATAGGATGAGAGAATTAACTGACTATCGGTAATTGTTTCTGCATCAATATCAGCGATCGCTAATAATTTAATTAACTCTTCGCGGTTGTCGATCCTAGCATCAGCAGTAATAACAAATTCTTCATTTTCACTAATATAGGGTAACTTTTCCCTCAAAGACTCTGGTGTCGTCCATAACATCCGATGAGCCAAACCTATACAATTATCTTGCCAAATGCCAGAATCATCGAGGCCTCGATGAGCCAATAATTCATTGATAGCAATCAAATGTTGGGGATCGACGGTTGTGTCATCGTTATAATAAATTCCTGCTATCGCGCTCATGGTTTTAAATCTAATGGGGGAAGGGGCAGAATACGATAGCGATCAAGATCTGTTAAATCTCCAATTAATACCCGACCTTGGCTTTCGACCCAAGCGTGGGCTTCTAATTTTCCTGTGTTTTCTTTAGCTACGCCAATTTTTAAATTTGCAGCATAATCATTACAACTAAGCAAAACTTCCGTGGTCAAAGCACGAGCCAAACATTTTACATTTCCTGGCATATAACGACTGCTGACGTTTACAGCCCAAATTAACTTTTCAATACTATTACAGCGATAAAAGAAATGATATTTAGTCTGGATGGATAATAAAAATCTACGTAAGTTTGAGAATGTTACTCGCCATAAGCCTAACCTAACTAACGCAAGTAAAACAAAAACCTTAGAAACTAGCAAAATATCGCCTTGTCTAAACAATATTAGCTCAATCAACCGTTTTATTTTCAATTGTCACTAAACCTTTATCTGCTAAATCTCTAACTAATTTTAGAATATAGTTATTGCATTGTTCGGGTTCTATGTCGTACTCTGATAAAATGCGATCGCTAATCTCTTCTAGAGTTTTTGATTGATTGATTAAGTTCCAGATTAAAGTACCAGTTTCGTTTAAACCGTAGTAAACTCCCGATTCAAGCTCCAAAATCACCGTTTCTCCCATTAAATCGGAAGAAGCTTGAGATTTACTAGGAGATATGAGCGAACTTAAAGTTATCTGTTGTGTGTCCCCTCTAAATGTTTCCATTCCTTTAAAATTTCTAGGTAAAATTACTTGCTATAACTAAAATAATACAGATATGCTTATAAAGAGTAAAGATAAATAAGTTTTTTTACAAAGCTGAAAATAATAAGTATTTTTCCTATTTTTTATCTTTTGTAGTCTAAAAGAATATATTGTATATCAAACTATAGTTATAGTAAAAAATTTTTAAGGATATGCGATCAAGCATTTAGGTTTGGCAAAGCGTAAAAATATTAGAATTGCATATTATTAGTGGTTAGTATACCTCAACCCTCAACCAATATAAATGTATAGCAAGTTTTTACAATAATAAGTTTGTTTTTAAGATTCAATTTATTTTTATTTAGTTTAATAGGAGAATAGCATTGTCAGACATAGTTGCCATTGAGGGAAAAAGTACAGATACAACTCCCCGACAAGGAATGAATTTCACACCACTGTTAAGAACAGCAAAGAGAAAAGCCTTGTTAATTGTTGCTATTGCTTCATTAGTAACCTCAGTTTACATTTATAAAGACAACCAAAAAAATCCTGCACTTAAATATACGGGGGGTTTCCAACTTTTAGTCGAACCTCTAACCCTAGAAGCAAAGTCCTCAGAACCTAGTACCCTGATTAATTCACAGGGAATTCCTAACGATAGGCTGGCAACTGTAGATTATCCCACGATGTTAAGGATATTAAAATCCCCAGATATATTATCTCAAATTACAGAACGAGTAAAAAAAACGTACAAAAATTTTACTGTCGATAGATTAGCTCAAAATCTTATAGTAGAGAGGGTAGCAGATAGTAAAAATGCTTTAGATGCGAGTAAAATTTTGGCAGTAAGCTATACAGAACAAGATCCAGATCTTGTTGAATTGGTTTTAGAAACAACGGCTCAAAAATATTTAGAATATTCCCTCAACAGTCGTAAACAGGGAATTAATAAAGGTATAGAATTTATCGAACGACAACTACCAGAATTAGATCAAGAAGTAACTCAAGATTTAAATGAAATCCAAAAGATCCAAGAGCAGTATCGGTTATTTCAAGCAGATGCCAAGGGTGAGTCGTTATTAGGAAAATTGAGTGAGCTTGAGTCTCAGCAACTGGAAACTCAAAAAGAAATTCAAGAACAAACACAGGTGATCAAGAGCTTGGAGTCTCAGCTTGGAATAACTGCTAATGAAGCTGTAACTATTGCAGCATTGAGGGAAAATCCTAGCTATCAAAAGTTAATAGAGCAATTTAAAGATAGAGAAAGAGAACTAGCATTAGCATCAACAAAATTTAAGTCAAACTCACCTCAAGTAACAAATCTACTGGAAGAAAAACAAAAAATATCAGATCTACTCGATATAGAGACAAAGAAAACTATAGTGGATGGAGAAATATCAGATCAAGTCAATAAATTTTTAGTCTTAGACAATAAAGACTCAATACTATTAACTTTAGTAGAGAAACTGGTGGAAGCTACAAATGAAAGAGACAAGTTACAAGCTCGCGAAGGGGTTTTAAGTAAAAACATTGCCTTATATGACAACCAAGCACAAAATTTTCCTGAAGTATCTCGCCAGTATAAGCAATTGCAGCAAGAACTAAGTATTGCTAATCGAACTAGGGAACAATTATTGGTTCAAAAAGATAAATTACACATACAGGCTTCGCAAACAGAAACCCCGTGGACAGTCGTTTCACAGCCTGAAATTATGAGAGATAACGCTGGAAACCCCAAACCTCTTCCTACTGATGCGGACAATGGAGCTTTGAAAGGGTTAATGGGAGGCTTGTTTTTGGGTTTAGCAACGGCATTTTTATTAGAGAAAATACGCAATGTTTTTTATTCTACCGATGACATTAGCGATGCTTTTAAATCATCCATAATTTTGGCACAGATCCCTTTAGAGCCAAGAGGTAAAATCGTCAAAAATCCTCAAACAATTAAAAATATTATCAATAAAGGCAAAAGGGCGCAGAATAACGATCGCAGTTCTTTTATAGATTCTATCGACGGCGTTTATACGAACGTTGAATTTAAAACTGCTTTTGAAGATCTTTATGCCAACATATACTTCCGATATCGCCAAGATTCAATCAAAACCATAGCAGTTTGTTCAGCATCAGAAGGAGATGGCAAATCCACTATTGCGTTAAATTTAGCTCGTGCGATCGCTGCTGATGGTAAAAGAGTATTACTGGTCGATGCTAGTTTATTTAACTCTCAACTTGCCGAAATGTTGGTTTCAGCTAATCAAGTCGAAGATAACTTGTTTACTCTAATTGCTCCTCAAAAAATGTTGAAAAATTCAATAAATAGAGAGAAGCTGATGAATGAGTTTAGAAATAATTATGATTACGTGATTTATGATACGCCTTCACTTTTAGATTCAACTACTGCTGGCTTTTTAGCGGTAAATACAGACGGTGTTCTATTAGTAGCAGCAATAAATAAAACTAAAAAATCATTATTTACTAAAGCCTACAAGCAAATAGAGCATTTCAAAATTCCTTTACTGGGTATAGTTACTAATCACGCAGGTTCAGTAAAGTTGGAGACAAACCCTTTAGTAAATCTGGAGCAGATTAAACTATTAGAGCCATCTAGCGCAAGAAAGTCTTCAGATGCTCAAATCAATTCATAATCAAAAATTGTTAAACATCAAAGCCAAATAATCAAGACATCAAATCAATTTAAATTTGAGTTGAATCACTATAAAAAAGCTAATTATGGATTTACGATGGCATATCAATACAGCTTTAGCCCAAATAGCTATTAAGTTCTTAAAATGGAGCAAATGGTATGATGGTTACTGGAATCATTGGCGAGGAGATATTTTTAACTACGCCCAAAAACAGGGATTACACATATTACCAGTTCACTATTACTCTCCAATTCCCAATACAGCAGAACTTCCTACATCTGTTTGGAATAATCAAAGCGAGTTAAAAGGGATAAATCTTAATATAGAATCGGGACTTGAATTATTAACCAAACTGTCGACGTGTTATCAACAAGAATACCTGAAGTTTCCATCAGAACCGATAAATAGCGATCGCGAATATTATCTTAATAACTCTGCTTATGGGCGTGGCGATGCAGAAATTCTGTATAGCATGATTAGACATATTAAACCTAAAAGAATCATTGAAATTGGTTCTGGAAGAACAACATTATTGATATCACAAGCTATTAATCAGAATAAATTAGAAAATACTAGTTACTCCTGTGATTTTCTAGCAATTGAGCCTTATCCTCCTGAATATTTAGTACCCCCACCTGCTGAGGTTACTAAAATGTTACCAGTTCAACTTCAATTAGTTCCCATCGATCAGTTTACTTGTTTAGAAGAAAATGACATTTTATTTATAGACTCTACTCATGTTGCAAGCATTGGGAGCGATGTAGTTTATGAATATCTGGAAATTCTTCCTCGCTTAGCTTCTGGAGTGATGGTACATATAGACGATATATTTTTACCTATGAACTATCCGAAAAAATGGATTGATGAAGCGCGATTTTTTTGGAATGAACAGTATTTACTGCAAGCATTTTTGTCTTTTAATCAGGCATTTCAAGTCATTATGCCAACCTATGCTTTAAGTAAACAATATACTGAAGTTTTTGAAGCTTGTATTCCATCTTGTAAAGAACAAAAATCGTCTCCAAGCTCATTTTGGATCAAGAAAACTTAGATGTTATAGAGGCGAATATTTGCAGACTTGTTGCTCAATGATGCTTTTGGCTATTTATATAACTACAAAATATTAACTTAAAATTAAATTACAGTGTCATCAAGTTTACTTAAAAAACAAGCTGTCAAAGGAACTATTTGGACTATTTTTGCGTATGGAGCAAGTCAAGTATTAAGATTTGGTAGTAACATCATCTTAACTCGATTGCTAGTACCAGAACTGTTTGGGTTGATGGCTCTGGTTCAGGTATTTATTCAAGGTTTAAATTTATTTTCTGATATTGGAATTAATCCAAGTATTATCAGGAGCGAGCGCGGAGACGATCCTGAATTTTTGAATACAGCCTGGACTTTACAGGTGATACGAGGATTTTGTTTGTGGTTTGGTTGTTTAGTAATTGCTTACCCAGTAGCCAACTATTACGAAGAACCACGGCTTATCTGGCTAATTCCTTTAGTCGGGTTAAATACAATTATTTCAGGATTTAATTCCACCAGTCTTGCTACCCTCAATCGACATATGGAGATTGACAAGCTATCAAAACTGGAGTTGGGAGTACAGATTGTTTCTATAGCAGTCATGATTATCTGGGCTTGGATAAGTCCAACTATTTGGGCTTTGGTTGCAGGAAATTTAATATCTATTTTTCTTAAGACATTTTGGAGTCATTATTTAAATGTAGGAAAGAGTAACCGTTTTAGTTGGAATAAAGATGTCCTAAATGAAATAATTTCTTTTGGAAGATGGATATTTGTTTCTACCACCATGACATTTTTAGCTTCTCAAGCAGATCGAATTTTGTTAGGTAAGCTTTTTTCTTTAGAGATGTTGGGGGTATATATAATTGCTTTTACTTTTGCCGATATACCAAAACAAATAAGCTTAAAAATTAGCACCCAAGTGATATTTCCTGCGATATCTAAAATGACAAATTTGTCTCGTAAAGCATTTAGAGCCAAAATTATCCAGAAACGCTGGAAAATGCTTATTATATTAGCATTGGTGGTTACTATTTTAGTTAGCTTTGGAGACTTAATTATTATTAGGCTGTACGATGCCAGATATCAATCAGCAGCTTGGATGTTACCTATTTTAGCTTTAGGTCTTTGGCCGTTACTACTCTCTGTAACTATAGATCCTTCTCTTTATGTAATTGGCAAACCTGTATATCCAGCTATCGGTAGTTTATTTAAGTTTATATATATGTTGATTATGCTACCTCTAGGATTTTCTAAGTTTGGTACTGTTGGAGCGGTAACCGTCATTGCCTTTAACGATTTGCCTTTTTATGCAGTAGTTATCTATGGTTTGTGGAAAGAAAAATTATCAGCAATCTTGCAAGATATCCAAGCAACTATTTTACTATTAGCTTTAGTTACATCATTGGTCATGACTCGATGGATATTAGGTTTTGGTTTGCCGTTAGAGAAAATTTTATAAAAAAGAACAAACATCAATGAAAATCATATTTGTTTTGCCACGTCTTTCTCTATCAGGAGGAAATCGTGTTGTAGCTATTTATGCAGACAAGTTGCAACAGCGAGGTCATGATGTTTTTTTGATTTCTCAACCTATGAGACCAATAACTATAAAAGAGCAAATCAAATCATTATTAAGAAATAAAAAAATAGCTCTAAAGGAAAAGCCAGCACCTTTTTTTGATATTTTAAATGTTCCGCACAAAGTTTTAGAGCGAGAGCGTCCCGTAACTGATGCAGATGTTCCAGATGCAGATATAGTCATAGCTACTTGGTGGCAAACTGCGGAATGGGTTGCTAATTTATCTAATACTAAAGGCGCGAAAGCTTATTTCATACAGCACCATGAAATTCACGATCCTTTACCAAGAAATAGAGTGGAAGCTACTTATTTATTACCATTGTATAAAATTACTATTGCTAAATGGTTGGTAAATTTAATGAATATAAAATATCAAGATAATCATGTTTCTCTAGTGCCAAATAGCGTTGATACGAAACAGTTTTTTTCTTCACCTCGTAGTAAACAATCAGTTCCAACTGTAGGAATGATGTATAGTCTTCAAAAATGGAAAGGTGTGGATATTAGTTTAGAAGCTTTTAAATTAGCTAATAGCACTATTAAAGATCTACGTTTGCTTGTACTTGGACAACACAAACCTTTGCCTGAACTATTATTACCTTCAAACAGTGAATTCATTTATCAACCACCTCAAGAGCAAATAAAAGATATTTATTCTCAATGTGATGCATGGCTTTTTGGTAGTCGTTCGGAAGGTTTTGGGCTACCAATTTTAGAAGCAATGGCTTGTCGAACTCCAGTTATAGCAACTCCTGCTGGTGCTGCTCCAGAACTTCTAGCTAATGGTGGTGGAATATTAGTTAAACCAGAAGATCCAGAAGATATGGCAAGAGCTATTTTACATATTTGTAATCTTTCTAATCAAGAATGGCGATTTATGTCTGATGCTGCTTATAAAACTGCCACTAGTTACACTTGGGATGATGCTACCAACTTATTTGAAAAAGCTCTTTATACTGCAATAGGAAGGAAAACAGACGATGACTAAATGTATTTAAAATAATGTCTTTATAAAGAGACAATAGTCTTTTATGACATATCATTTATCACAAATTTATGGCAAAATTTTTGACAATAAAGTTGGAGCAGATAAGCGCGAAGTTATCACAAGAAGAAACAAGTAAGCGAAGCCTTTAATTTACTTACAAAGATTTCAAAAAGCAAAAAATGTAGCTTTTGATTAACCTATACAAAACTATAAATTGTTATCAAAGAAACTTAAATACTTATTAATATATAAGGCAAGGATTATAGTTAAAGAACAGTTTGAACTTTTTTAAACGCCTCTTTAGCTGCAAAATTATTTAAATTATCCCTCATGTTACGTTCCCACTGAAAGAATATAAAGAATATGACTATTCAAGCACAATTAGTAATGATTGCTTGGCTGCCAATAGTTTTTTATTTATTTACAAGATTTAAAACTCAAGAAGCAGTAATTATAAGCTTTATAGCAGCATGGCTGCTTTTACCCCAAAGAGCAGAATTTTCTTTCCCAGGTTTACCCGATTATGAAAGAATGTCTGCCACTGTTTATAGTATTTCCCTCGCTACAATTATTTATGATTTCGAGCGGATTAATAAGTTTAGCCCAAGCTGGATAGATATACCAATGCTTGTATGGTGTATTTGTCCTTTATTTTCTTCCCTTAGCAATGGGTTAGGCATATATGATGGTGTTTCAGAATCTCTTATTAATACTGTTGCTTATGGAGGACCGTATTTTATTGGCAGAATTTATCTCAATAGTTTAACAGGAATGCGTCAGCTGGCGATCGCTATATTTATAGGTGGATTAGCCTATATTCCTTTATGTTTATATGAAATTCGTTTTAGTCCTCAATTACATAGAATGGTTTATGGATATCATCCTAACAGTTTTGGGCAAACAGTACGCTATGGAGGATTTAGACCAACTGTATTTATGGAGCATGGTTTAGCAGTTGGTATGTGGATGATGGCTGCTACGTTAATCGGGATTTGGCTATGGAAGACCAATGTTATTAAACAGCTTTTTGGTATTTCAATGCTTTGGTTAGTAGCAATGTTATTCGCTACATTTATTTTGGTAAAATCCACTGGTGCTTATGGATTATTGTTTGCTGGAACTATTATTTTATTGATAGCTTGGCAATTTCGCACTTCCGTCACTTTATTATTAGTAGTTCTTTTCACTATTTTTTACCTCCAGCAAAATGTGTCTGCTAATGCAAATTTGACAGAACAAGTAGTTACAACTTTAAATAGCTATGGGTTACCTGAAGACAGAATACAATCTTTACAATTTAGGTTTGACAATGAAGAACTTCTAGCTGACAAAGCTAGAGAAAGAATAGTTTTTGGTTGGGGAGGATGGGGAAGAAACCGCGTATATGACTATAACTGGAGAGGAGAACTTGTAGATGTATCTATTACTGATAGCCTTTGGATTATTGCTTTTGGAGTCAATGGACTTGTTGGCTTGATTTCTTTATATGGTTCGGTATTTATCCCAGTTGTAGCTTTTGTTTTGTCATATCCTGCTGAAAATTGGTCTAATTATAAGGTGGGTCCAGCAGCAGCAATAGTAGTAGTTCTTACCCTCTATATGGTCGATTGTACTTTAAATAATCAAGTCAACCCCGTATTTACCTTAGCAACAGGTGGCATATCTGGTTTAATTGTACAAAACAAAGATATTTAATTAGCATGAGTTGATGATTCAACAAATCCTTCTTTTACATAATTAATAAAAGAATTAACATTAATACCACTATTTCCAGTCATAGTATTCTTTTGTTTTGCCAAATCTATAAATTTTTCAAATAAAATATCATCGTGCATTATTTGACAATTACTTTTAGTATTTCCTAAAACAAAATCATCATAATATGTAGCAAAGGTTCGGCAGGGATCGACAAAACTAATCTGATTTTTTCCAACTGCTCTTGATTCTGCATTTTCTTTCCAGGCAAAAAAACTAACATTAGGCTGTCCTGGAAGCGAAAACATATTTTTAACTGTCAGATAATTACTAATGTATGTATTACCCGCAAAATTATAGCGATTATTTAAAATTTCATTATTAGCAGTTACAAATTTTATGCCATTATTAATTGCTATAAATGAGTTTTCTTGCAAAGTATGATTAATAACTAAGGAATTCTTATAGTTATTAGTATTAATTAAACTACCTCCTAATTCATTTCCCCAATTATAAATAAAGTTATGTGAGAAATTAGATTTACATTCATCGGTAATACTTGTATGAACATCATCCGTTCTACATACTATATCCAACGCATTTTTATTGTATTTGGATGGAGATAAGAGGTGAGCAATTATATTATTTTCATAATAAGCATTATAAGCATTGTTATGCTGAATTCCAGTGCCTCTTTGCTGTAGATCATTAATATCATTTCCTTCTAGAACAACATTATTTCTAGCCACCATAGCCTGTTTATTAGAAATTCCATTGTATCCTTTACTGGAAATAAACATTTGGATAGGATTGCGAGCAAAGACATTTGCTTCTACTAAAGCTCCAGATCTTGCTTGTAAACCATGAGAAGAAGCACGAGTAATGATATTTTCTCTAATTGTGGCGCGATCGCTTCCACTCTGTAAATATATGCAATGATTAAAGATAGTAGCTGCTCTAGAATCTGCTAATTTTCCATTGCGATCCTTATACCAGCCACAGGTATCTATCACATTTCCTGTAATGGATAATACTTGATAATCTTGGGCGAAAATTGCCTGAGAATGTCCCTCTCCCGAACTTGCTGAATTTACTAAAATATTGTCTTTAATAATAGTATTTCTAAACCATTGATTGTTAGTTGCTTGACCTTGAAGATTAATTGCAAGCGCAAATCCATCAATATAGTTATTATGAATTACATAATTTGTACCTTCATAAAGAGTGCGAATTGCAATTCCTCCTTGACCAGGCTGTTGCCTAAATTCTAACCCAGAAATTGTAATGTTTCTAAAAGAGCCCCAAAGATCTATTCCCGAATTTTTTCCTGGCTGAACGATGGGACGCTTTGTGGATTCTCCATAACTTGTAATAACCATTGGAGATTCAACAAGATTTCCCCCTAAAGGTTGTTCGCCAGCGCGATAAGCAAGAACCCCAAAGCTATCATTAAAAGTTTCACCTCTTTTAAGAACAATCCAATCAGGAGAATTTCTTCTGGTCAAACTTATTGCTTTAGATAAAGATTTTATTGGAGAATTAGCAGACAAACCATTATTATTGTCAGTACCTAAAGTGCTAACGTAAATAACTCTAGAATTGCTACCTGGACAAGAAACCAGTTGATTAGCTGTTGGCACTGGATAAATTTTTTGTGCTGTAAAATTGCCACAGATATTAGATTGGGCTAATACAATATCTTTCCTAAGCAAAACAAAAATCAATGACAAAAATAGCCAATAAAACTTGTTCATATTTATCTAAATTAATACTTATTTGAAAGGTAATTTTTTGAGTAGATTACACATCTTTAATAACATTAATTTTAGATTTAGTCCTGTTTGATTTTTATTTTACGGGTATATACCTATCAATTGCTTCTTGATATATCTCCAGTATCTTATCTATTTTCTTTTCCCAGTCAAAATTCTCTAAAATACTTTGGCGACCAGCTTGACCCATTGTTTTGCGTAACTCCAGAGATCTAGCTAATTTAAGCATTGCATTTGCCAAGTAATCAATAAATAAGTCCCGTGATTTAGGCTCAACTAAGATTCCACATGACTCATCTACATAGTCTGCAGGTCCACCCCAATTAGTTGCAATTACAGGTAGTTCCATACTCATTGCTTCTAGTATAACCGCCCCGCCACATTCATGAAGGCTTGGTAAAACTAATATATCAGCTAACTGTAATCTCTCTGCACATTCGGTTTGAGAAAGCCATCCTAAAAAATGAATTGGCTGTTGGATATAATGTTCATTTAGCATTAGCTTTTGTGAGTCTAATTTTTCCCTATTAGATGAAGCTAAACCCAATTCTTGCACTTGTAATTCGAGATTTTCCCTTTCTACACCGTCGCCAATAATTTCTAATTCAACTGGTAGTTTTTCCAGCACCTGTTTAAAAGCATTGATTAATAAATCTACAGCTTTCCAATCAACTAATCTACCGACAAAAACAAATTTAATAGCTTGTTTTGTTTGATCATCCTGAGAATAAAATGTTAGCTCGTTATTATTGATAAATTTGCTATTACTATTTTTTTGCCAAATAGATAAATCTACGCCGTTTTCAACTAATTCTATGATTTTTCCTTCAATCTTTTGTGGTAATGCCTCTTTAGTACGTTGATTTGCAACTAATAATGTTGTGGCTTTTCTTTTACCAGGAATTAAAAAATTTAAAAAATTAGATAATGTTCGCCCAATTTCAACAGTTTTACGAACGAGGAAATTTTCCATGTATTTAAAACCGTCAGGATATGTCATACCTCCATTCATCGGTCCAATCACTATTGGTACTCCCATGTTAAAAATCAATGAAGGTTCTTTAGGAGATACAGGAATTGGTTGATGGATAATATCGATCTTTTTTTCTAGTATTACTTGCTTGGCGATACGACGCTGAGTTATTTGGGTAGTTAAACGTAACAACGACCCAAAGGTAAAATAAGCTAGTTTTTTTGGCAAAAATTTTCCACATCGCCACAACAAAAGATGAACAAAAGTATCTTTAATAAAATAAATGCGATCGCCTTCATCAGGAAACAAGTTTATTAATTCTTCCTTAGTTCTTTCGTGGACAATTAGCCATACTTCTATCTGACGTTTTCGCAAAACTCGAAAATAATGTAAAGGAAGAGCAGCTTCTCCACCAAACTTTAAAGATGCGTGTTCTGCAATAATAAGTATACGTTTATTATATATATTCATATAAACATAAATTGCTCAACTTGTTTATAATTTATTTTTTCCACTGAAATTATTAAATTGCTCTTGCGTAAATATCTCCTCTTTTACCTAATAATGATATATCCCATTCTTTATTTATATAGTCTTCTATTTCTTGCTTTGTCTGCCACTTTTCAAAAATGAAATAAGATTTATCTGTTGGAGTAATCTTAAAGCATCTTTCTTGAACATTTGATAATAGGTCAATATATTCCATTACTTTTGATATTTGCTGATAATGGAACTCAAAAGAAATTAAATCAATTGATTGTGATAGAGCCTTTAAAACTTCTGTTTCAAATCCTTCTACATCTATTTTGATATATTTAAGTGTACTAAATTCTTCAATTAACAAGTCTAATGTATTGGTTTCTATCTCTTAAGTTGCTACAATATCGGTAAATTCTTTACACCAATCTTTTACCACACCAGATGTAGATGCTGTTTTACGTCTATAAAATAACAATTTTTATAGTTTAGACGATATACCCTTATTGACAAAATGGACTTGAGATTTACCTGAAAACCTCTTTTTTTGATAGTTAATTAATCTAGGATCAGGTTCAATTGAAACAACTAAGGCATTTAAATCTACAAAAATAGCTGCTTTATCTCCTAAATGTGAACCAACATCGAACACAATATCACCACTGCTTATTAAACTATGATAAAAGTTCTTTTCTTCAGATATTGATTTGATTATTTCTGGATTTTTGCTTCTATAATGATTACGAAATTGGCTATATAATCCACCAATCCAAAGTAATTCTTTTAAGTAATATTTAAAGTTCATGGTAATATTCTGTTGACTTAATAATTTTTGCTGGTATTCCTACTGCTGTGGAGAAAGTAGGAACATCATTTAAAACTACTGCATTAGCACCAATTTTTGCATGGTCTCCAATAGAAACAGGACGAATAATTTTCGCCCCAGCACCAACATCAACATGACCACCAATTTTTACGCCTTTTACTATAGTCACTTGTTGTAGAATTAGGCAATTTACGCCAATGGAAGCTTCAGGATGAATTACTATTCCATTGGGATGTCTCAATATTAAACCTCCTCCAAGTTGACAATTAAGAGGAATATCTGCTCCTGTAATTACACTCCAAAATCGGTACTCTATTACATTAATTGATCTAAAAAATTTAGCAATAAAACCTGTAAGTTTTTGCCACTTTTGATATTGACGAATAGATTTGATTAGTTGTTTAGAAGGAGACCACCAACGATCAATTTTTTCGCGTTCCCAGTCTGGTTCTGTCGCAGATATTATCTTACTTTCTATATGATTTTTGGTCATAGATCATAGTTTATAAATCTATTTTTTTAAATTGGAGACATTTAGTCTTTACAGATAAATTGATAGTCTTAACAATGAAAACTTTTCTTGCTACAAAAAAGATTTATAATGCTAATATAGCCTTTCTTAGATCAGTGAAGTACACCCCATCAACCATTAACAATTCACAAAAACCAGGATTGATCGACAACCTCAAGAATGTTAGAACTGCTATATTAATGTCTAACTATTATTTTTGCTGGAATACCAACTGCTGTGCTGTCAGGTGGAACATCGCATAAAACTACCGCATTAGCTCCAATTTGAGCGCGATCGCCTATATTGACAGAGCCAAAAATTTTTGCTCCAGCACCAACATTGACTTTTTTTCCGAGCCGAGGCGCATCTAAAGGACGTTCTAGATAGCGATTACCTAAAGTAACACCTTGGCGAATGATACAATCATCACCAATCAAACAGTCTCCATGAATAACAATTCCATTTTGATGCTCAAAAATCACTCTACGACCTAATTTGACGCTGTAGGGTAATTCTATTCCATAAGTGTTACGTACTTTGCGATATAGTATACGGTAGAAAAGACTAAAAGAAGCCCTCAAAAGCTTTGGTTTTATATTCATTCGCCAAACTCCAAAGCGATGTACTGCGACTGCTCTAAAACCAGGTTTAGTCCAATCTTTACCATGTGCAATCCAATCTTCTCTTATTTGTTGAAATAAACTTAGTTCAACAGATTTTGTTTCATCATTTCCCTCTGCTGTTTTTTCCCTGAGTAGCCATATTTTATCCATAACATTAATAAATTGATAATTAAAAAATTAGAGCTATACTTGCAAAACATTCTTTAATTTATTGACGATAACTAAAGAACTATTAGAAATAAAATCAACAAAAAATTTTGGGGGATCATTGTAAGGTTTTCTTTGAATTAATCGTCTTGTTTGCCATATAGTGTAACAAAAGATCCAGACAAAATCTACAGTAATTGTATAAAGATAACCATAGTTTTTTAAAAAATATCGTTGCCTTGATTCAAACCAATATTTTGGCAATCGCTTTTTCTGAACATTTGAGCTATTAATCCCTGAACTCTGTCCGACTAAATGAACAACTCTACTTTCAGGTACGTACCAACAATTCCATCCTGCTTTTTTAGCTTGTAAACAAAAATCTACTTCTTCATAATAAAGAAAATATGATTCATCCATTAACCCTACTTGTTCAAAGACTTCACTGCGAATAATCATACTAGCCCCTGCTACCCAATCAGTCTCACAAGCTTCTTCTGGAACTGGAGGTGCGACAATCCATCTAGACAGCAATTTAGATACTAACCCTAAACGTAAACCAGAATCTATTTCACTTAATATCGTATGAAAACGAAAAGCAGAACGTTGTGGCGAGCCATCTGGATTCTCTAAACGACTTCCAGCAATTCCTACTGTTGGATGCTGTTCCATAAACTCAATTAATTTTGTTATCGCACCAGGTCGAATAATTGTGTCGGGATTGAGTAGCAAATAATATTTAGGAGAATTATCAGTTTTCAAACTTGAGCGTATTGCTGCGTTGTTACCTATAGCAAAACCACCGTTTTGTTGTAGAGACATAACAGAGGCCCAGTTTTGCCATCCACTAATTTCAATTACTTCGTTGATTATTTTGTCCGAATTATCTTTAGAATCATTATCAACCACAATTATCGAACAATTATCTATACCTATGTATTTAATATCATTTTGAAGTGAAGTTAGGCAGTTTATAACTAACTTTGCAGTCCGATAATTAACAATTATTATTTTTATTTCCATAGTCAAGACAACTATTCAGTTTTCCTCTGATAAAAATAATTAACTCTTTGTTGTATTAAATAAGGTTCCATCGTTTTATCATAACCGCCTTCTCTACATTCGATTAAATCGGCCCAAGGCAGTAGTTGTGTTTGATTTTTGAGCTTTTCTACTAGGGCATCGACTCTACCTACTGGCTTCGCTGGTACACCCGCCACAATATCTCCTTCTAAAACATTTTTGGTAACTACCGCACCAGCGGCTACAATAGAATTTGGACCAATAGTAACATTTGGTAAGATTAAAGCGTTATAACCAATAAAAACATTATCACGGATATCAATTTTGCCTACAGAATCAATCTTGACATTGTAAGCACGATTAAGCATTGCCACTGAACCATCATGACCAATTAAAGTACAAGAAGAAAAATGTACGTTATTACCTATACAAACATACTCAGGATCAGTAAAGATAGTTGATGTTAGGATACTGCAATTATCGCCCATATGGTAAAATCTTCCATGTTTACGAAGATATTCAGCATACTCCTCTCCTCTAGGCTTACAAATTTTACGATATAAAGAAGAAAATTTTCCATATTTAAAAGCTAGATAGCGAATAATCTTTTTGGCAATGGTAACTATCATTATTATTAGCTAAAAATAAATTTGATGTGATTGTAAAGAAAAAGTATTAAACTAGTTCTGAATTTTTATATTCGACAATGTTTCTTTGTCGTCCAAGTAATCTATCTAAATGAAACTGGATTTGACCCCATGCTTGGGGAAACTTAATTAATACGCAGTTAGTAGCATACAACAAAGCATTTTTATTACTAAAATTTCTTGTTTGGAAATAGCGATAGATTTTATAAATCATCACAGGATAACCCAATAATAAAGTTAAGCTCCATCCTTGGGTTGGCAAAAGCAAAGCTATCACTATTAAAGGAATGATCGCGCCCCAAAGCCAAATACTTTTAGTTTCTTTAACTCGATGACGTTCGGGATCTTTACCATATAGCCAAGCACCTTCAGCATAAGCATGACCAGACCTTAAAGATCTTTTCCACCACTGAGTGAAGCGGATTATTTGGGCATCGTGTAAGGTCATCTGGGCATCAATACGCCAAACTTTCCAACCCTTTCGTCGCAAACGCAGACACAATTCGGACTCCTCCCCAGCAATTAAAGTAGGATTAAAGCCATCAACCTGTCGAAAAGCTGCCACTCGCATCATGGCATCACCCCCACAAGTTAACGCCTCTCCTATGGGAGTATTCCATTCAATGTCGCAGAGCAAATTATAGATAGAGCGATCGCTCTTTCTTTCTCGACGGCGACCACAAACTACCGCCCAATCTGAATGCTGCGAAATTTCTTGATAGGCTTTTGAGAGCCAACTGGCTATAACTTCACAGTCACCATCGACAAACTGTACGAATTCAAGATGAGGATTGGTTTTTAGTAAATACTCAAAGCCTTCATTTCTTGCACGAGCAGCAGTAAAAGGAATAGATAAATCAAGTTCTACTACTTTTACTCCGTTTCCTTGTGCCATTGCGACGCTGTCATCTGTCGAACCCGAATCTACGTAAACAATATCATCTACTAGCTCGACTACCGATAGCAAACATTGTCGCAGGCGTTCGCCTTCATTTCGCCCGATAATTACTATTCCCAAATTTTTCATCTTTCGACAATAAAAATCTTAAATATTGACGTAAATAATAGCTGACTCGCTTCGATCCTTGAGGCATTTTGGAATTGCTACTGATATTTTTGCTATTAGGAACTTCGGGAATTACTTCTAATCTTTTACCTAACTTTAATCTTTCCATTTGCCAAGCGTGCAGAGATTTGCGAAAAGCACTGTCATCATATCTTGGCATAGAAGTAAGAAACGCTCGACAATAGCCAATGAAAATACATAAACCACCAATAAAAAATGGTTTTTCTCGCATCCGATAAACAGTAATAGCCAATAAAAATAAAGGATGAGTTCCCATAAAGTATTGACCTTTACCCCATCGTAATCTTCCCTGTATAATTCCTTCTCCAGAAGAACCCATCAATCGTTTGTGAACATAGTTTAGCTCCTGATGGCAAATGCTACGAGTTCTCCAACCTTCCATTCGCGCTCGATGAAAAGCAATTCCATCCCAGTGAACTTCTCTAACAAAACCTCCAATATCTTCAAAACATTTTCGCCGATAAAAATTAATTTGCCCTGCTACCATCTCACGATGAGTACGTTCTTCTATCAGTTTGCCATTATCTTCTAAAAAAGGTTTTCCACTAGCAGCACCCAAGTAAGGATCTTGATCAAAATAACTTATGAGAGTTTCAAAATATGTTGGCTTTAATTCTAAATCCCCATCCATTTTACAGACATAATCATAATCATCGCTGTTGATGCGCTCATATCCATAGTAGAAAGTTTGTACTACTCCTGGTCCTACTGATCTAAAACCTCGATCTTGTTTCTTAATTACTCGAATCCAATCATACTCGGCAGCAGCTTTACTGGCTATTTCATAAGTTCTATCAGACGAACCATCATCAACAATAATCCATTCTATAGGCTTTAGTGTTTGATTGATCACTGATTCAATAATCCCTGAAATAAACTTTTCTTCGTTTCTGACAGGGGAGATAATAACTATGCGAGAAGTTAATAGATTCATAGAAATAATTTTGATTTTGATTTGATAAGAATTTTGTGCCAAAGTAAATCCTCGGCTACGATGAAAATTGCAATTTAAGCCTTGAAAATCCCTAATAATTGCTCGACATTACTGTCCAATTCAAATTCCTTTAATACCTTTTCTCGAGCCCCCTTAGTAATCTCAGATATAGAGTGCGCTTGCTGCACAAAATCATTTAAAGTCTGAGCCAAAGATTCGGGATCGTTTGGTTGAGCTAAAAAACCTGATTTTCCATCTTGTATTAATTCGGGAATGCCAGAAATACTGGTGCTGATCACAGGAATTCCTACATACATTGCCTCCATTAAAACTACAGGAATACCATCGCGATCGCCTTGACTATTTTGTTTACAAGCTAGAACAAATACATCTAAACTTGAGAACCAGTCGTAAACTCGATCATTGGGAATCGCTCCTTTTAATACAACATTTGAGCTTAAGTCATGGGTTTTTATTAATTCCTGCAAGCGATTATTTAAAGGTCCATCGCCACCTATTTCTAGTTGAAAATCTAGATTTTGTTGATGCAACTTACTACAAGCTAAAATTAAATCGTCCATGCCTTTTTTTTCGATTAATCTACCCAAAGATCCAATCTTGAGAGGAAACTTAATTTCTGACTTAGTAATAAAATCGCGATCGCACGTGTCTATGCCACATCTAACTACTTTTAATTTGTCGACACTTATTCCTAAATTGAGTAAATATTTATAGTTGTATTCGGAAATTGTAATTACGGCTTTAGCCCGTTCTGCTTTCTCTTTTAAAAGAAATTTATTTTCAAAAATATCATTGGCATGACAAGTAAAGCTAAAAGGAATTCCTGTTAGTGCTGAGGCATACATCCCTATTTGTGTGGGGAAATGGGCAAAGTGAATATGCATATATTGACAAGAGTTTTTTAAAATAGCTTTGGCAACAATGCTCGAATACAAAAACTGATACAGGAGTTTCCAAGATTTGATTTCAACTATACCAACATTATTAATATCCGCTAATACCATCAGCAGAGTATTAAAATAGCTTTTTGGTCTATTTATAAAAATAAATAAAGAAGTAAATAAAGCTGTAATCAAACTTTGTTGATATAAATACTCAGTGCGCTCAGATAATGTACGTACTTGAGGATCGTTAAGCTCGACACTTGTAATTTTATGAACTGAAATTGGGATAATTTTAATTCCTTTCTTTTCTAAGGCTAAAATTTCTTTATATACAAATGTACCCGATACAGACGGAATCTCTGGTGCAAGATATGCAATAATATTGTTCGCTTCCATTATTTTAAATATCTAACAGTTATCAACGACATTTCAACTATTACTCTTATTGGTTAATTGAAAAAACTAAGCAAATAATTATTATTGTTGAAAACAGTTTCTTTATTGTTTAATACCAACCAAACTTTCAAAAATGATTAAATAAAAAAAAGATAAATTTTCTAATAAATATCTTTAGTTTCCGAGCATCTCGAAGCATTATATACAATTATTTAAGACCAGTTGTGCTTATCAATTCAGGATTTCTTTATCTCCGTTCCTGCTTTAAATTTGATGGTCGCACCAATCGCCATAAATGCTTTGACGTTTAATATATTTCTTCTTATATTTATTAATTCCTTTTTCTTTTTGGCACTCCCACCCCAATTATCAATACCGTTGCCGAAGGAAGATTTATTAATTTAATTAATAATCTTTCAATTTTCTTAATTATTATTTTCACATCTCATTGGAGGAGAATAGGCTACAACTACAATTGGGTTGCTAGACTTTTTATTATTATTAACTTTAGCAGGTTTTGCAGACTATTTACTACCTCCTAATAAAAATATTTTGATATCTCGATTGTCTTGATAAGATTGACAAAATAAAGTAAGAAAAAAAATCAGATCCTAAATTTTTTCTCTTATATGTTGACCGATAAATTTAGAAGCCTATTATAATAATTTGCTATTACATACCACATCCCCTACCTTTCTATAGATTTATTGAAAATCTTTATTCCAATGAATCTTCATCAAATAATTGACATCGGGAGTCAATAAAATTATGCCATTTTTATTTTTAAAACAAACTTTGTTAGGGAATTATATTAATTTCAGCGAACAAAATGTTTATTTTTTCGTTCAATACTTTAAAGTATTAGTAAATCAATACTATACTTAAGTTACAATTTTATATCTTAATTATTTTTGGCATAACAAACTAAAAGTATTGATGTTTATAAAAGTCTGTAATTAATGAAAAAAAGCCAATTAACCAGAAGAATTGATTAATCTATGTTTTATAAATACTAGTATCTACACCTATGGTAGTATACAATAACTCAACCAAAAAAAACACAGTATCTTCATAAATTTAGTTTTAGCTTAATCTTGTTGGCAATAATTGGGGGTTATGAAGGGTTGAATTAAACTAAGCTGTGGGTCACGCTTGCATTCGCCTGCAAAACTAAATGAGAACCTTTCAACAATGTTATTGTTTACTGATATTAAATCGGTGCGACTCGTTTAGTGAAAAGTACTATAAATAAGTGGAAGTAAGTAGGACATAGTCAGACTATCCACAAGCAACTATTATTACTAAAGGAGCAGAAGACTTAGCAACCTTAAGAAAGGGTTCTATGATAGAGCTTGTTATACAAATCATAGTACCCTCAATAAAAGTAATAAGCGATCGCCCGATGGCTAGATTGTTTAGGGATCAATGCTATTCAACATATCTTAAGAGGCGGTACAGTTACTATTACAACTATTACTCCAACGGTAGTTAATCAATATGCAATCATTTGTGTTTGAGATCCAGGTATTAGTATTACGTTACAGGAACAACAATATATTTTTGCTCGCTTTTACCCTGGTAGATAAGGTTCTTTCTAGAAGTATAGAAGGTTGTTGCTTAAGTAAGTGCAATTTATAATAACAGTCGCGAAGTACTATATTGAGGAGAGAAAAGGAAGCAATTTTTCAATTAAATTAGCGAATTCCAATGATTAAAAAATCTTGCTTATTATTATAGTTCCACAGCTATAAGCTATCTAAGTCGATTAAATATATTAACCGCTATGCTATAAGTTTGTTGACTTAATTACTCAATTAAAATATATCAAATAAACCCAAAAGCTAATGAACTGGTGGCAAAAACTTAAAAAAAATACTTTGGCACGCTTAGGAGCAACAATACTAATTATATTTTATCTTGCTGCTATTTTTGCCGATTTTATAGCTCCCTATTCCCCCTATGACTCTCAGGTAGATGGTTCTTTGCTTCCACCCACAGCTATACATTGGCGCGACAAAACAGGTAGCTTTACAAGACCCTATGTTTATCCTACCAAGCAGGGAGTAACAAATATTGAGACAGGCGATCGCTTACTAATTGTAGACAAGGATAATCCAAATCCCATTACATTTTTCTCTTCAGGAGATACCTATAATTTTCTAGCCATTTCTCTACCCCTACCGCCCAAGTTTGAACCAGTTACCATATTTCCTGGTATACCTTTAAATCGTCATTTATTTGGAGTTGCAGGCGCAGGTAAAATCAATATTTTAGGTACAGACGAACAAGGTAGAGATTTATTTAGTCGTCTATTATTTGGTAGCAGAATTAGTTTATTTATTGGGCTAGTTGGTATTATCGTTTCTTACCCATTAGGGATGATTATAGGCGGTATTTCGGGCTATTTTGGCGGTTGGCTCGATGCAGTAATTATGCGCATTATCGAAGTGATTATGACTATACCAGGTCTTTATCTCCTAATTGCTTTGGCTGCCATTTTACCTCCAGGTTTGAGTAGCGCGCAGACATTTCTCTTAATTGTTTTAATTACTTCTTTCATTAGTTGGTCTGGGTTAGCTAGAGTCATCCGAGGACAAGTACTATCAATTAAAGAACAAGAATTTGTCCAAGCTGCTAAAGCAATGGGGGCAAACCCGTTATATATTATCATGCGTCACATTTTGCCTCAAACTGCTACTTATATTATTATTTCTGCCACCTTAGCTGTACCTGGATATATTATTGCGGAATCTGTTTTAAGTTTAATTGGCTTGGGTATTCAATCAAAAGATCCTAGTTGGGGAAATTTATTATCTTCTGCTACCAACGCTTCTATCTTAGTATTGCAACCTTGGCTAATTATTCCTCCTGCTGTATTAATTATCCTGACGGTTTTAGCATTTAATTTATTAGGGGATGGTTTACGAGATGCTCTAGATCCTCGCAGTTTATATCAAAATAAATAGTTATGAATAATCCTATTGAACGAATACGCATTTCCACATCTGCTGAAGAACAATTAATTAAACTCAAGCGCAGTACCAAAATTAAACAATGGAATATCCTCTGTCGCTGGGCTTTTTGTCGCTCTTTGGCTGAACCTAGTATTCCTTCGCCAATACCACTTAAAACTGATAGTAAGGTTGAAATGACTTGGAATGTTTTTGGAGGTGAGATAGCAGATATACTCTTTATTGCCTTGAAGCAAAGATGTCATCTTGATAAAATCGCCCTAGATCCAGAAACTCTCAAACAGCAATTTACTTTACACCTTCATCGAGGCATTGGTTATTTAGCTGGAGATCTGGAGATTAAAGAGATTGAAGACTTAGTGAAATGACACATATAAGTTGACAATACTTTTTAAGTTTTGCGATGGTTATTGTTATTAGCTATTAGCTATGACGCGCAGCTAATCATTTAGGATAGCTTTTAGCTCTTAGCTTTGGGCTTTAACTACTACTCCTACTACTAGACTCGTTACTCGTTACTCTCATTGTCCCCTTGTGGGATTACTCCTTTCCCACTACCTACATTGTCCCCTTGTGGGATTAGCTCCGCTTATCCTTTAGGGCTACCTACTACCTACTACCTGTCTCCCCTCTCCTTAAATTATCAATGAACGAAACCCTAATTATTTTTAGTCGCTATCCTGAAGCGGGAAAAACCAAAACTCGTATGATCCCTGCTTTGGGTGCAGTAAAGGCAGCTAAATTACAACAGCAAATGAGCGAACATACCCTCAATACCGTCAGAAGTTTGCAAGCATACCGTAGTAATTTAATTGAAGTACATTTTGGCGGTGGAAATCAGCACTTAATGAAGGAGTGGTTAGGTTCGGGGGTAGAATATATTGAGCAAGTGCCTGGTGATTTAGGATTTAAAATGTATTCGGCATTTGAACGCGCTTTTAGTTTAAATAATCAGCGTGTAATTATTATTGGTACTGATTGCCCTGATATAGATTTAGAAATATTAAATGATGCTTTTGAAGCTTTGCATCAACATGATTTAGTTTTAGGGGCTGCTGTCGATGGTGGGTATTATTTAATTGGTTTAAATAATTTAAATAATAGTATTGCTCAGTTATTTGAAAATATAAATTGGGGAACAGCAGAGGTTTTTAGTCAAACTCAAACTATTGCAGCAAAATTAAACTTAAAAGTTCATTATCTTCCTTGCTTATCGGATGTCGATCGCCCTGAAGATTTATGTATTTGGCAGAAATACAGCGATTTGAAAATTGAGAAGTTAAGCTAGACATTGCCATAATTATCTAGTTAAATTTAATTGTAATATGTCTTCTAATAGCTCAGATAAGCCAGACAAAAACCCAATTAATAATCATCTAAAATCTAGTATTGTTCATAAGCCTTTTGACACGGGAACAATTAATATTTTTAGTCCTTATAAAAATACTACCGCCAAGTTATCTACGGATGCTCAATTAGAAGCAGAGAAATTGATAGTAAATGCAAATATAGATAACCAAAAAAGTTTAAATAATGATCACTGGTTAGATAGTATATTAAATCCTTGGGGAATAAGCGCGATCGCACTTGTTTTTTTGGCTAATTTTATTTCGGGTGGCTTTATTTGGCGCAATGAGCATTTAGCTAGCACCGCAGTTAATAAGCCTCAATTACCCCTTGTAGGCAATGTCAATCTAGTTAATCGAGAATTTATACCTTTAAATCTTAGTACCTTAAGTACCATCAAAATAGACTCTCCTAAGCCTGAGTTGAAATCTCAGCTTACACCCATTCCCCCTGCTCTTGCTCCTTTAGAAAATATTGGCACGAGTGCAGTAATAAACCCTCAATACTATTATATTTTGACTGAATATGCTGGGGAACAATCCTTATCTATTGCACAACAACACGTTAAACAAATTTCTTTGGTAAATTTACCTCAAGGAGTATTTATTTATTTAGGTGCTTTTACCGACAAGCAACAAGCACAGGAGTTTGTCGCACAATTAAAGTTGAAGAATTTTCAATCCTATGTCTATCCCCTCCCTGGTTAAGCACGATATATATAATGTGTGGTAGTTTTTTTAAGCTTTTAGCTTTGAGCTTTTAGCTGTGAGCTTCTTAGTTTGTAACTCAGTTTTTACTCTTATTACCTACTACCTACTACCTACTACCCACTACCTATCTCCTCCTAACTCCCCTCTCCTGTCTTCTGACTATCATTAAATAAACCGATAATTGAGGTATAAAAAGACTTAGGTGTAGGGAAAATAACATTAATTTTTAGATCGACAGTACACTAAAAGAATGTGCCACACTAAAGACGTGAAGAGCGGAGTCACTCTTTTGATGAAAAATAATAGTGGGTTTAGTATCTTAGAGTAGATCCAGCCTACACTTGATTTGTAAACGATTATAAGATAGATACAGTCATGGGATTATTTGATCGCCTTAGCCGTGTTGTCAGAGCCAATATTAATGATCTAGTCAGCAAAGCTGAAGATCCAGAAAAGGTATTAGAGCAAGCAGTAATTGATATGCAGGAGGATTTGGTGCAGCTACGTCAAGCTGTTGCCAGAGCGATCGCAACTCAAAAACGCACTGAACAACAATACAATAAAAATCAGTCTGAAGCCAACACTTGGCAACAAAGAGCGCAGTTAGCCTTATCTAAAGGGGATGAAAATTTAGCTCGTGAAGCACTAGTACGCAAAAAGTCTTTTAGTGATACTGCTGCTACTCTTAAAGCTCAATTGGATCAACAAGAAGGTAATGTTTCCAGCCTTAAAAGTAATCTAATTGCTTTGGAAAGTAAGATTTCTGAGGCAAAAACTAAAAAGGATATGCTGAGAGCCAGAGCCAATGCTGCTAAAGCTCAGGTGCAGTTACAGGAATCAATGAATAACATTGGTACTAAAAGTGCTATGGGTGCTTTTGAACGCATGGAGGATAAGGTAGCCGAACTAGAGGCACGATCTCAAAGCGCAACAGAATTGGGTGGTGTTGGCATTGAACAACAATTTGCAGCACTAGAAGCTGGTAGTGGGGTTGAGGATGAACTCGCAGCCATGAAAGCTCAGTTATCTGGTACTTCCGCCCAAACACCAATCTTAGAAGCTGCCGATACTTCCACTAAAACCCCTAAAGATGCAGTAATTGATGCAGAATTAGAGGAATTACGTTCTCAATTGGATAAGTAATAGTTTTAAGCGATAAGTTGATTCGGGCGATCGATAAGTTGAGAAAACTTTCATTCTTTAGCCCTCAGATAATTGATAATTGATCAGAGTAATCGTCAGTTATTAATTATCTATTTATTTGCTAATAATTTAGTGAGTATAAACTGAGCTTGGGTATGACTCGGTTGTAGTTCAATAGTACGGCGTAAACAAGCGATCGCCTTTTCTAATTGCTGTTGCCCGATAAATCTTTTAGCTAAATTAAAATATTCTTCTGGTTTTACTTGATCTGGCTCTAGTCTACAAGCATCATACCAATGAACGGCAGCTTTTTCTTGTTCTCCTAATTTTGTATAGGCTCTTGCTAAATTACGGTGAGCTTTGGCAAAGTTTGCATCAAGTTGTAATGCTTCTTGATAACAGCTTATGGCTTTATTCCATTGTTGTTTTTGTGCATATAAACTACCTAAATTATTCCAGGAATTGGCGTTATCAGGTTTGTTGGTTTCTATTATTTGTGGTGCAAGGGTTTTTTGCTCACTTATCGCAGGTAAAGATAGGGGAACAACTTTATTATTGGTAATATGACAACGAGATAGCAAATTTTTAATTGGTTTATTTACTTTATTTGCAGGCTCACTTTTACCCTGAGATAAAGCCATCAATTGATGATAATAGGTTACTGCTTGTTGCCAGTCGCCAAGCTCTTCTAACATTGCTACTAACTGTTTTAATTGCTGTTGTGCTTGAGGATTATATTTAACTCCTTGAATATAAAAAATACTGGCTTCTCTTACTTTTCCCTGCTGATATAATTCTTGTCCAAAACTAAAATATTCCTGCTCACCTAAAACTTCAGGATCAAGATTAATAGCTTGACAAAGACATTCTAAAGCTTGCTCCTCATTGCCTAATTCTTCCCATATTCGCGCCAGGCTACGATATACTCCCGATAGCTGAGGATCGAGAATTGCAGCTTGTTGATAATAGTCTAAAGCTTTTTGCCAGTTTTGTTGTTCGGCATAAAAACTGCCTAAATTAGCGTAAATGCTGGCAGAGTTGGGATTAATACTTAAGGCTTTAGCATATACCCCCAAAGCTTCTGCTTTACGATCATTAATAATTAAAATATTACCTAAAATCTTATAAGCATCGGCAGTATTAGCATCAATTTCCAAGGCATTTTTACAGGCTGCGATCGCTTTACTCCAATTTTGCTGTCGGAAATAAATAGATGCTTGTTCTATATAAATACAGGCGATTGATTTTTTTTGTTGTTGTGTTGGTTTATCTGATGGAATTGTTGTTAATGACTGCCTTGAGAAATCATGGCTGTTTATTAACCGACTATTTTGTACAGGGGAAATTGCAGTAGTAAGATTATTAGTCTTCATTTGAAGAAGCATTCATTATAAAAAAATTAGCGATTGAAGAATTTGCCGTAAACGAAGTTAAGATAAACGAAAACAATCTTATCTCAGGTACTTATAAATCGCCATGTTTTGGGGATTAGTACTTATATCTCATAATCTCAATTAAATGCAGTTTGCCACACGATTACAAAATTTAGATCGCAACGTCTTTGCGGATATGGATCGGGCTAAAACCCAAGCTAGAAATGCTGGGAAGGAAATTATTGATTTATCTCTAGGATCAGCCGATTTACCCGTAGCTGAATCTACAATTAAAGTAATTGAAACCGCCCTGCATAATCCTGATACCCACGGTTATCTACTTCATGCTGCAACTAAAGACTTTAGGGAGGCTGCTGCTAAATGGTATAGCGATCGCTTTGGTATTGCTGTTGATCCTCAAACCGAGGTTTTACAATTAATAGGATCTCAAGAAGGTACAGCCCATTTACCCTTGGCAATTCTTAACCCTGGTGATGTGGCTTTATTACTCGATCCTGGTTATCCTTCCCATGCAGGCGGAGTTTATTTAGCAGGGGGAGATATATATCCTATGCCATTACTGGCGGAAAATAATTTTTTACCTGTACTAAAGGATATCCCAGAACAGGTATTATCTAAGTCTAAAATGATGGTGTTAAGTTACCCCCATAACCCGACAACCGCGATCGCACCTCTGAGTTTTTTTGAGGAAGTTGTTAGTTTTTGTCGTCAACATGATTTAGTTTTAGTTCACGATTTCCCTTATGTGGATTTGGTATTTACTGATTCACACTCTACACCAATTAACACCCTTGCTCCCTCAATTTTTCAAGCCGATCCTCAAAAGGAATTGAGTATTGAATTTTTTACTCTTTCTAAGTCCTATAATATGGGCGGATTTCGTATAGGTTATGCCATCGGTAATCAGAATCTAATTAATGCCCTGCGACAAATTAAAGCTGTAGTAGACTTTAATCAGTATCGTGGTATTTTAGACGGCGCGATCGCTGCTATGTCTGGATCTCAACAAGCTGTTGCTCAAACTGTGGCGACTTTTCAACAACGTCGTGATGTCTTTATTCAAGCTCTAGAGGCGATCGGTTGGCACGTACCCTCACCTATCGCTACCATGTATGTCTGGGCTAAATTACCCCCTGCTTGGCAAAATAACTCCGTGGACTTTTGTACTAAATTGGTAGCAGCTACTGGCGTGGCTATCTCTCCTGGGGCTGGTTTTGGTAGTTCGGGAGAAGGTTATGTACGCTTTGCTTTAGTTAGAGAACCCGATGTACTACAACAAGCAGTGATTAAAATTAAAGAGTTTTTAACAACATCTGCTTAAATATTACTAATAATGAATTTAACCGCTAAAGCTTGGGAACAAAGATATCAAGATAAGAGCGATCCTTGGGATTTAGGATTTCCTGCTCCTCCTTTTGTTAATTTACTAGCTGCTGATGCTCCTAAGCCTGGAAAGATGGCTGTTTTAGGGTGTGGCAAAGGACACGATGCTTTACTATTTGCTGAGGCTGGTTTTGAAGTAACGGGGTTTGATTTTGCACCGACAGCGATCGCTCAAGCCACTACTACCGCACAAGCAAGAAACCTACAAGCGCAATTTATCCAACAAGATATCTTTGCTTTAGATAATCAGTTTACCCATAGCTTTGACTATGTACTTGAACACACTTGTTTTTGTGCCATCGATCCCCTAAAGCGATCGCAATATGTAGAGGTTGTAAAAAGTCTCTTGCGCCCACAAGGTCAGTTAATAGGTTTATTTTACACCCATAACCGTCCTGGAGGCCCGCCGTTTGGCATAAAGCCCCAAGAAGTTTTACAATATTTCACCCCTTATTTTGAAACGATTATTTTCCAAATAGCTAAAGATTCAATTTCCCGTCGCCAAGGAGACGAACACTTAGCAGTTTTTCAGCTTACTACGGTTGGCAAATGAGTAGATTTTAAAAAAGCTAAAAGCTCTTTAATTGAATACGTAGTCTATTCAACTGAAAACGGTTGTAAATCATAACTTTAAAAATTTATCTTTAATGCTTGGTTTTCTATATATATTTAGTCTGCTTCAGGTTTAGGTGGGACTATAGGGGTTGAATATACAACTTGTAATTCTAAATCCAAAAATTCGCTAATTTCTTGCCCTACCCACCAAAGTTCATCATCAGATAATTTATTATTTTGAAATATATCTCTTCTGTCTGGACTACCAGTTCCGTTAATTGATAATTTGGAAGATACAGTTATAGTTCTGCCGTGAACTAAATGTCCTTTGCTATTAAAACATTTATCGAAAGAATAGCTAGGATTGTAAACTATCAGATTGATTTTTTCATTATCGCACGAACTATTCCAGTTGATTTTTTTAACAGTCTTTAAAAATTTGTCTGCTCGATTATTATTAGCTTGTGTTTGTAAAGAATTAATCAAATTGGGTTCACTATATCTTTGAAAATAACTACCAATTCCAGTAGAAATATTATTATCTTTATTTCTAGTCATTATTACAACTCCATGAGTTGAGCCTAGGCGTTTTGATAATATTTTTATCATAAAAAATAGCAACACAGGAATAGTAATAATTGCTAAAAGATAAGGAGCAGCTAAAGGTAATAAGGGAAAACAAAGAAGTAATAAAAGAACTAACCAGCCAAACACATTGCTATCCTTAACTCCCACAAAAGGATAAGTAATAATTAATTCATCATATTCGCGAGATAAATTAATTTTACTGTATTGTGGTTTTAAATGTATAAAATCACTATTATTATTCTTAGTCTGTAAAGCCGTAAGAGCTATAGCAGCCGATTGATATCTATTATCTACATAAGGATCAGTAATTTTCTCTAGCCAAGCTGCAAAGTTGCGACTTATATTATTAGTATTAAATTGAACTTTCCCTTTAACTTGAGTTAAGTCTGCTGGATGAATTCCTGTAACTAAATAGATTAAAGTCATCCCCAAACTATAAAGATCCGAGGCGAAAGTAGTTTTTCCCATAAATTGTTCTAGGGGAATATAACCGTAACTACCAACGATCGTAATAGTTCCTGTTTCTTTCTTGGCTATTGTTTGTATTGAACCGAAATCTACTAAATATATCTCACCAATACTATTACCAGATCGATTGCTTAATAAAATATTACTGGGTTTAATATCTCGATGAATTATGGGAGGATTAAGATTGTGTAGATACTTTAAAATGTTGAGTATTTTTTCTGCTAATTCAACTATTTCTGACTCTGAGAAATTAACACCACGCTCTATTATTTCAGCTAAAGACGATGCTTTGATATAGGATTGTACTAAAGCGAAACCGTGCTGCTTTTCTGACTCGACTTCAAAATAATCAAGATATTTTGGGATATGAGGATGGTTTAAGTTCTTTAAGGTTTTGGCTTCTCTTTCAAATAGTTTAAAATCTTCCCAAGTAAGTAGCTCGTTAAACTCAAGAATTTTAATGATAACTTGCTCATTAGTTTCCAAATCATCAGCTAAATAGGTACTTCTACCTGCTTTATGACTTATTTTTTGTTTGATGTGATATCTTTCTAGCATTAATCTTTTGCTCTTAAAGAGATTTTTAAGTTAAATATCTAAACTCAGATATGCCTGTATCAAGTGTAAGTAAATGTAATTAACTAGAATTACATAAAAATAATATAACATATATAGATACAATGATGTTAGTAGCTTAGTGCATCTCGCTTTATTAGTTGTGAAAAATTTCTGTGATCAACATCTATTAATTATCAATAAGAGTTTACCTTTATTGTAAAAAGAAGTGGCTATGTGTATTTGGGAAACTAAAACTTAACCTAAAAATAGTTTGTTTAAAGTTGATAAACATATTTATAGCTTCGATTAGGTAAGAAAAGATTAAAGAATATTTCTCGTCAATTTCAGATTATCAAAAAGAAAGATAATTAATAATAATGAAATTACGTCATTTTTTTCTCAGATAAATAATTTAGCTTGGCAAGATTTTTTAGCAATTTTAATTCAGCGACGTTTCTTATCTCTTTTGATCGTCAATATTTATGAACTAGCGATCGATGTTGTCAACGAGCAACCAGATAAACAAACTATTCGAGAAATTTTACATGAGGAATATCCCCACAATAATAAAGGTATTTCCTTACCATCCCATCGGGAGTTATTGTTTCAAGATTTACTTAATTTGGGTGCAACTACTGAAATGATTTTTACCACTCCCGAAACAACTATAACTAGGGAAGTTAGAGAGGAAAGCTATTAGTTAATGGTGGATTGTATAGGAAAAACCGCATCTGATGCACAATTAATTGTTTTTTTACGATTTTGGGCAGAAGTTTTAGTTGCAGTGGAGTATTCTTGCCTATGGCAGCGTATTTCTGAAAGATTAGACAGCAAAAATTCTCAAGCAAAACCGCGCTCTGAATTTTATTATTTCCATCTAGTTCACGATAATAGAAGTTCCGATCTTGGTCAAGAAAACTTATTAGGTGGATTAACCCACGCTCAAGAATTAGCAATTCACTTAACAAGATTAATGTCGTCTTCAGAAAGTCTTGAGTTTGGTATTACTTGAGAAAAAAATGCTTATTTACTTAAATGCAAATTTTATGATCAATTTTTGACGTTTTTAAAGTAAAATTAAAAATTATAATAGGATATCGCCTTGCCTTAAAAGCTGTTATCACCCTCGACAGAAAAGATTAATGTCATCTTCAGAAAGTTTTGAGTTTGGTATTACTTGAGAAAAAAATGCTTATTTACTTAAATGCAAATTTTATGATCAATTTTTGACGTTTTTAAAGTAAAATTAAAAATTATAATAGGATATCGCCTTGCCTTAAAAGCTGTTATCACCCTCGACAGATAAGCAGCCAACTATTTTATAAATTATTTTTTATAAATAGCAGTGCAATAAAATCTAATGTCTTGAATGCGGTCAGGTTTGTTAATAAAACATGGTAGGTTTGATTTAAAACTCATCCTCATCTTCATATTCATCACTACTTAATTCTTCCCTTGTCAAGTCAGCGATTAACTCTGTTACAGAGATATCCTTTACTTGTTCCTCGGTGCTATCTAAACGAACTAATTCACCTTCAAAACTAGCGGTTAACTTATCAATCGCTTTTTGTAAATCTGGATCAAAATCATCAGAAATAAATTCCGACTCTTGTATAATCGGCGTTATTAAATCTGTTTTAAGATCCTGCACTGTTGCATGATTAACTGGGAGTGATATTACTTTAGACTCTTGTATAATCGGCGTTACTATATCGCTTTTAAGATCCTGCACTGTTGCATTATTAACCCGAAGTGGTATTACTTTAGACTCTTGTATAATCGGCGTTACTATATCTGTCTTGTTATCCTGGGCTGTTGCATGATTAACTGGGAGTGATATATCAGATTTAATTACTGCTACTGGATCTTTAGCCACACCAGCATTAGCCACTTCTAATTGCACTCTAATTTTACGCTGGCAAACCTGGAAAAAAGCAGCTTCAATATTAGAGACTTTACCCTGATGCAGTTTTTGTAATCTATCTGTACTAATACCTACAATTGCACTAAAACCATCAAAACTAACTAAATGACACTGCTGTTTTAATAAAGCTTGGGTGGTGGGTGGCTGTATACGACTGACAACTTTTTGCCAGATATCCTCACTTTCCACATCTGCCTTAATTTCTACTGGGGGCGGTGTAACAGGCTGGTTAATTACTTGGTGTTGATCATTAGTCTTAGGTGGCGGTGGGGGCGAGGTTGGGGGTTGTACTGGCGCAGTTTTAGGTTCAGTAGCAATAGCTGGCGCAGGTTGTATGTCTGGCGCAGTTTTAGGTTCAGTAGCAATAGCTGGCGCAGGTTGTATGTCTGGCGTAGTTTTAGCTGAAGTAGCAATAGCTGGCGCAGGTTGTATATATCTTATAGGTTGCTCTGTATTAGGTATTAAACCCAATAAAGTAATTTCCAACCATAAACGGGGTTGCGTCGTCTGCTTCAATTGTGCTTCGGCGAGTTTGAGTTGCTGTTGTCCATATAAAATTAAGTTAATATCCCAGTCTTTACCCATGCTACATAACTGTTGCCAGCAAGTCTCAGTAACAGCTACCAGATCAGGAGATTGAGGGGCGGTTTTAGCAATTAATAAATTTAAATAAAAACTAGCTAAATTCTGTAAAACAACTAGGGGTTCTCGTCCACGATCCAAAAGACTACGACATTGCTGTAGGATGCCTATAGAATTATTATTTTTCACCGCCTCCAATAATTGTAATAAATCTTGTTCAGGTACAGCCCCAACTAAATCCCAAACCTTAGCTACAGAAATTTCATCGGGGAATAAACTTAGTTGATCCAATAAACTTTCCGCATCTCTCAAACCACCATTAGCAATTTGAGCAATTAAAGCGATCGCCTCTGGAGTAATAGCAATCTTTTCCATCTGTGCAATATATGTTAAATGGTTGCACATCTGCTCTATGGGAATACGGCGATAATCAAACCTTTGACAACGGGAAATAATCGTTGATAGAACTCTTTGAGGATCGGTAGTAGCCAGAACAAATACAACCTGTGGTGGTGGCTCTTCTAAAGTCTTTAATAGGGCATTAAAGGCAGCACTACTGAGCATATGACATTCATCAATCACATAAACCTTATAACGACACTGTACGGGTGCAAAACGCGAGCGATCGATAATTTCGCGGATATTATCCACCCCTGTATTACTTGCAGCATCAATTTCAATTACATCCAAGGCTGAACCATTGGCGATCGCCCTACATACTTCGCATTTGCCACAGGGTTCGGGGGTCGGTTGACTATAATTTAAGCAATTAAGAGATTTTGCTAAAATTCTGGCACTAGAAGTCTTACCAGTTCCCCTGGGTCCTGTAAATAAATAAGCAGGGGCAATTTTTGCCTGTTTTAAGGCATTACTTAAGGTTAAGGAAATCGTTTGTTGACCGACTAAATCTTTAAAAGTTTGCGGTCGATACTTGTGGTGTAGAGGTTCGTAGGTCATATTAAATGAGGACTTTTTTATTTGCCACTAGTTGCTAATAAATTCTCCCTGTACAATTGAGCAATATTTCATTTAGCTTGCTTAAAGCCAATAGACTCCTAAAGGGGATCGATGAACTTTAAGTAAAACTCGTGCAAGAGTGACGGAAGCGAACGGGCGCGTTGTGGGGGTTTCCCCCGTTGAGCGACTCGTTCAAGAAGCAACGGGATGTGAAATCCCGTGGTCGCGTCACTATTAGTTTAACTTTTATCTTAAAAATAGTATATTTGATCTAAAAAAAATGAGTCATAGGAGCGGACAAGTTAAGGAAAATAACCAGCAGTCAAACTCAGACTTATTTGAGGTTAATCAAAACCTACCCAAGCCTGAAGATGAGAAGATACCCTCATTATCTTCGTTAAGTGATGCTGACTATGAATTTTTATTTAATCAGCTATTAGAGGGGGTGAGTCATGGTTGGCATGATCACAGAATAGCTAAATTCTTTGATCAATTAGGCGATCGCGGTAAACAAGAAGATTGGGTTGCTTGGTTAGAGCGTCTAAGAGTCAAGGTTGTAACTCTCCCCATTAAGTCTCAACGCTCATTGGGTACGATGATGATGCGTCTAGGAGACTTAACCAAAGCTATACCAAAAGTTGCTCAAATAGGGGTTTGCTGTGATCAAATTGGTAGAGAATTATTATTTGGGGATAGCGAAGATATCATCTGGGAATACGCGGGCCCTGATCTAATTTTGGAGTCAGCAACTAATGAGATAGCTATAGAAACTGAGCAAGAATTATCTCAACGATTACCGATCGATTTTAGCGATCTTGCTGCTTCACCGCCATCGGAACAAGTAATAGTAGATTTTGTAGATACTACTCCAGACAATGATCCCAGCCCATCAGAATTACCTCTGTCTCCATCGTCAATTGAGATTAAAGATACCATAACCACTGATACCTACGTAGCAGAATCATCAGAGATAATCACAAGTAGCACATCAAATAACTCTACACCACCTAGTGAGATAACCACTACCGAATCACAACTATCAGAACTAGAAGTTATCAATTTAGAACAACTAGCAAGTTTAATTAAACAAGATCCAGAATTAACTCAACAAATAGCCGAAAAACTAAATCTTTCCTTACCCACAGTTAGTGATATAGCTCAAAAACCCATAAAACAGACAGCTATAAGCCAATTAGCCGAGCTTGAGCAATCTAGTATCGAGTTAATCGAAAGTTGGTTCAATTTAGGACTAAAACAAGTGGGAGCGGGAGAATTTGAAAAAGCGATCGCATCCTGGGAAAAAGCCTTAAAAATAAATCCTAATCTTTCAGAAGCCTGGCATAATCGAGGTAGTGCTTTAGGACGCTTAGGCAAATATGAAGATGCAGTCAATTCATTTCAAAACGCCTTAGTTATTGATCAAGATAACTATCAAGCTTGGAATGACCGCGCCCATGCTCTATATCAGTTACAAAATTGGACAGAAGCAATCAATAGTTGGAACAATGCTATTAAAATAATGCCAGGTAATAATTTATTCTGGTATCACCGTGGCTGCGCCTTTGAACAACTAGAAAATTGGTCAGAAGCGATCGCAAGTTATGAAAAATCTTTGGAAATTAAACCAGATTTTCATCCAGCCCGCTCAAGATATATTAACCTAGTAGCAGATAACTCTCGTTCAAATTAGCTAAGATGACGGTAAGAAACTTAATCGGATAAACTTTAATATCCACCAGAAAGAATTAATAATTGAGGTATTTAAATTCTAGCTAGCTATGACTGACTTATCAAACAGCACAATGGAAGAAATTAGAGTATCAAATGAAAAGAGAGTCCCTCAATTAAGAGATTTAATTGACACTCTTAGAATCGCTGAGGAAATAGCTAGCAAAGGTTATTTAATCAGCAGTTCTGAACTAGCAGATCTGATGGATATTAATGCTAGTGCTGTAACTAGTCGAGGAGATCATTGGTCTTGGCGTAATTGGGTTGTCTCTAGAGTCAGACGAGAAGGTAACCAAATTTTATGGCAATTAGAAAGAGTTGACTAAATAAATCATGACTTCATCTGTACCTGATAATGACCAGCTTATAGTTCGTCCTCTTCAATATCGTGATGTGGATGCGATTAATGCTTTGGTGAGTGAATGTGTAGCCAAAGAAACTTCAAAACGCCTAATAACTATCGATAGAGAACTAGAACAAGTAGGTTCTTGGTACGGACTAAAAAGGTTTTTAAGTCTTCTACCTCGTTCTTATTATCATGGTTGGCGCGTATACGTTGCCGAGCATTTAGAAGCAGTTTTGGGGTTAATTCAAGTTTCTACTTTAAACAGTACTCGCAGTACTTGGAGAGTTGAAAGAATTCTGCTCAATAGTAACTCGCCTGAACTTGAACTGCTTAAAACTCAAAAAGAAATGGGTTCGCAGTTATTACGTTACTGTCTCCAAAATATTTGGGAGGCGCGTACATGGATGCTGGAAGTAAATGTCAATGAAAAAAATCATTTGGCTCTTTACCGCGAAAATGGATTTCAGCCTTTAGCACAAATGACCTATTGGCAAATATCTTCAGAATTAATTGCTCAATTAGCCGAGCAAAATCCAGATCTACCTAATTTTCTGCCTATAAGTAATGCTGATGCCCCTTTGTTGTATCAGTTGGACTGTGTATCTATGCCACCTTTGTTGCGTCAAGTTTTTGATCGCCATGTGGAAGACTTTAAAGCTAATTTGATTCAAAATGCTGTAAGCCAAATTAGGCATTGGATTAATGGTACAGATGTAGTTAGTGGTTACGTCTTTGAGCCACAGCGTAAAGCAGCAATTGGCTATTTTAGGCTGGAGTCTTCTAAAGATGGTTCTCGTCCTCATCGAGCGCAATTAACAGTAAATCCTGCTTACACCTGGTTGTACCCTAAATTAACGGCACAAATGGCGCAGATTATTCAAAAATCTTTAGAAGGTAGATCTGGTTTTACGGCCGATCGTCATTTATATTCCCAACCATTAGAAATTGTTTCTGCTGATTATCAACCAGAAAGGGAGGAATATTTTAATAAAATTGGCGCAACTGTCGCTGAGCATACTTTGTTGATGTCTCGTTCAGTATGGCATAAAATTAAAGAAGTAAAACCATTAGAAGGATTACAATTATCTGATGTTCTTCAAGGATTAAAACCAGCCCGCGCTCCCATCCCTACCCGCATCTCACCCTTAAAATCTCTCGCTAGTTTTTATCAAAATACTGTCAGACAAAAAAATATTTTTTCTTCAAAATCTAGTCAATTTGTTTCAAGTGAAAATACTAACTCTGGAGAATCTTTTGAACCTCCCAGTGGCGGTTTAATTTAGTGCTTGTGATTTTCTATTTCCCCCAAACTTTGGGGGTTATTTTTTTTTCGGGTAGGACTAACTTTTAGCTCTTAGCTCTTAACTTCTCCCCTCTGTTACCTATTACTTACATTGTCCCCTTGTGGGATTACTTATTACTTGTTACTCCCATCTCCTACCTATTACTTACTACTTACTACTTACTACCCACATTGTCCCCTTGTGGGATTAGCTCCGCTTATCCTTTAGGGCTACCTACTACCCCCTAGTCCCTAGCCACTACCTTGTCCACGGCTGGTAGTTGAGGACGAGAACACCAATATATTAAAGTTCCTAAAATGGGTATAAATGTAGCTAAATAAACAAACTTTTTAGATTCAACTGCTCGTCTTTCTAGATCCCAGGGAACAAGTGCAGGTAATAAACTAGCTAAAACACAGAAGTCAATGCTCATAATTTTGACAAATTGGCTATTTTGTCTCTGAATTAGAAAGTTTGACCAATCACCATTAGTTATCCCCCAGACAAGAAAAATGATAATACCCAAGGATGAACTAATTGCCAGAAAACGAGAATCAAGTATTTTGAGTAACCAATTTTTTTCTCTAGTCTCGGTAAAATTGGCTGGACGTAAAGCTAAATAAGGTAACAAGGAAAATGCACCCAAACCAAAAGCTGCGATCGCAAAAGGATAGGGGGAAATCTTACCTTTATTACTATCAAAGAGAATAAAAGCAGCATACACTATTGGGAAAATTCCCATGATACAGAAGATAGCAATGGTGACTGTATTGATTCCTTCCCAGTTACCAACTGAAAGATTAGTAATTAACGCAAAATCTTCCTCGAATGAACTCGATGGGTCAATTGCTGAAGTAATACTATAAATTATCAGAATTAGCCAAATAGAGCCAAAAACTATACGTGTCATTTAGTTATTAATTATCTAAAGATTGAGATTTATTGATTTTATTGTAGTTGTTTATCATTATTATTGATTTGTTGGTAGTTTGTTTAAAGAAAGTAAAATAACTCAAGAAAAACTTTTAAATCTTACTTGATTACATTAATAAACATTTTTATCCTATTACAAGAAATTACAATTTTTACTTTTTAAATCCTTAAAGCTGTAATCTCAAGATAGATAGACATTAAAGTTAAATCAGTCAGCAAAACAACCATAATTATATTAGATGAGACTGAATTGATTATCTGTTTTTGGATGGCTAACCGTCGATAAAAGTAAACTAAAAATTTAAGCTCAATATTCTTTACTTTTTGTCCAAAACTATAGATAGTATAACCTTCATCAAAAAAAGGCGATAAAAATCTAAAAATATTAATTCCATCTCATCAATACGAAAAATAATGTCTTAACTAACAACAGCAATTTTACTTTGGGGTGAAATCATGAGTAAAAACGAGATTAAGCAAACTCGTAATGTAGCAATTGTTGGGCCTTATTCTAGTGGAAAAACTACATTACTAGAAAGTATTTTATTTGTTAGCGGAGCAATTACTCGCAAAGGGAATATCAAAGACGGTAACACGGTGGGGGATAACTCTACGGAAGCTCGCGATCGCCAAATGAGTGTAGAGTTATCAGTAGCTAATACCAACTATCAAAATATTAATTTTACTTTTTTAGATTGTCCAGGATCTGTAGAATTTGCCCAAGAAACTTATAATACTCTAGTCGGTGCAGGACTCGTTATTGTCGTTTGTGAACCGATAATTGAAAAAGTTTTAACCCTCTCACCCTTATTTAAATTCCTTGATGATTGGGAGATTCCTCATCTAGTATTTATTAATAAAATTGACCGTAGTTCTTACGGTTACATGGAAATTTTACAAGCTTTTAAACAAGTTTCTAGTCGTCCTCTAGTTCCTCAACAATACCCTATAGGACAAGCTGACACTTGCATTGGTTATATTGATTTAATTACAGAACAAGCTTATCACTATCATTCCCATAGTCGCGCTGATGCTGTACCACTTCCCGAAAATTTACGAGAGTTTGAGAAGGCTGCAAGACAAGAAATGCTAGAAACTCTGGCAAATTTTGATGATCATTTATTAGAAGAATTGATAGAAGAAATTGAACCGAGTCAAGCAGAAATTTTACAGGATCTTAAACAGGAATTGAGTGCTGATCTGATCGTCCCTGTATTCTTTGGTATAGCTAATAATGATTATGGTGTTCGTCCTTTACTCGATGCTTTAGTTCGTGAAGCACCTGAACCTGAAATTACCGCCCAGCGTCGGGGTTTAACACCCAAAACCCAAGGAGAAACAATCGTTCAAGTATTAAAAACCTACTTTACCGCTCAAGGGGGACGTTTATCTTTAGTTCGAGTTTGGCAGGGTGAATTACTCGATGGCATGACTCTTAACGGCGAAAGAATTGGGGGTATATATCGCTTGATGGGACAGCAACATCTAGCAATACAAGAAGCAACTGAGGGTGAAATTGTGGCTCTGGCTCGTTTGGAAACAGCTAAAACAGGAGACACCCTAACTAATAGTAGTAAAGCTATAGAACTACCCCAAGCAGATAAAATAACTCCAGTTTATGCCCTGGCGATCGCTCCTGAAAATCGCAAAGATGAAGTAAAACTTAGCAATGCCTTAAGTAAACTATTGGATGAAGATCCAGCCTTGCATTGGGAACAACACGGGGATACTCATGAAGTTATTTTATGGGGACAGGGAGAAGTTCATCTTCATGTAGCTTTAGATCGTCTACGTCGTAAGTATGGCTTACCGATGAGTACCCATTTACCACAAATTCCCTATAAAGAAACTATTCGCACCTCCGTCAATTCCCACGGGCGTTATAAACATCAAAGTGGTGGACACGGGGCTTTTGGAGATGTTTACTTAGATATTAAACCCTTACCAAGAGGAGAAGGTTTTCAGTTTCATCAAGCTATTGTGGGGGGCGTAGTTCCTAAGCAGTATATTCCAGGAGTTGAAACAGGAGTTAGAGAATATCTTAAGCAGGGCCCTTTAGGTTATCCTGTAGTGGATGTTGATGTAACTTTAACTGATGGTTCACATCATTCTGTAGATAGTTCCGAACAAGCATTTAAGCAGGCTGCGCGTATTGCTATGAATGAGGGAATGAGCAAATGTCACCCAGTATTATTAGAACCTGTTTTATACATTACTGTTTCTGTGCCTAGCGAATTTACTTCTAAAGCCCTACAACTAGTTACAGGACGCAGAGGACAAATACTAGGTTACGATCGCATCGCTGACTGGAAAGATTGGGATACAGTCTCAGCTTACTTACCTCAAGCAGAAATGCACAACTTTATTATCGAATTGCGATCGCTTACTTTGGGAGTTGGTTTTTTTAATTGGCAATATGATCATCTGCAAGAAGTACCTGAAAAGCTAGCGGATACTATTTTAGCTACTGCGGATAGTTAAGATTGGAAATATGAGATATAAAGCATTACTATTTATAGCTTTTGTCCTCAAAAATCATCTCTTAAGTTACTAACGTCACAATTGTTTATACCGTATAAATTTTAGAACGTATAAGGTGCGTTCTTTTTTTTTGAGTAAATTTGTATGTGAATAAATGGGTAGGAGTCAGGAGTCAGGAGTCAGGAGTCAGAAGTCAGGAGTCAGAAGTCAGGAGTCAGGAGTAATAAGTAACGAGTTAAGAGTTAGGAATAAGTATTATTTGAAAGCTAACAGCTAAAAGCTAAATATTCCTAAACATTTATGTAGATGTTTGTTTAGTTACTAAATGCAATGATCGCAGTCTTATATACTTTTTCTCAAAGATGATCTGGTGGTGTAAATAAAACAAACCAGATGTTTATACCAGAAGATTATCCCCAATAGCCTATACGCTTCAAAAATACATAAAAATAATGTCTTCTCTTAGCGATCAATTATCTGACCATTTCACCCCAGGAGCAAGTGGAGTGGGTGATTCCCTTTATCCAAATTTTGGCAATGGAGGTTATGATGCAACTCACTATCAAGTTAATTTAAATATTACGGATGTTGCTACAAGTACATTAGATGCAACTACCAACATCAACGCGATCGCAACTCAAGATTTAAGTAGTTTTAATCTGGATTTTATTGGTTTTACAGTTAATGAAATTACTGTTAATGGTGAATCTGCTCAATTTAGTCGCAACGGACAAGAGTTAACCATTATTCCCCCAGAATTTATTACAACGGGAGAAACATTTAATGTAGCAGTTAACTATAGTGGCGCACCTACTCCTATCAACTCTGTGGCTTTTACCTTTCCTGTGCCAACTGGTTGGATAATTACCGAAAATGGCAGTTTTGTTTTAAGTGAGCCTGACGGTGCTGCTAATTTCTATCCCGTCAATGATCACCCTTTAGATCGAGCTTCCTACACCTTTAATGTAACTGTTCCAGAACCTTATGAGGTGGCAGCTAATGGTGTATTAGAGCAAACCCTAGACAATGGTGAAACCACAACCTACACCTTTGAGGCGCGCGATCCAATGGTAAGTTATCTGACAACGATCAATATTGATCAAGATTTTAAGTTGGAAACTAGTATCAGTGAAAGCGGTGTCTTAATACGTAATTACTTTGCTTCAGATATTGCCCAAGAGAAATTAGAATTATTTGATTTACAACCTGCAATGGTTGATTTTTTTAGCGAAATTTATGGAACATATCCTTTTGAAGTTTACGGGGCTGTAGTAGTTAATGCTGAAACAGGATCGGCTTTAGAAACACAAACCCTTTCTATTTTTGGAGTGGATACATTAGATAGAGAAGATCTAGAAGGGACGATCGCCCATGAAACGGCGCATCAATGGTTTGGTAATCATCTGGCTTTATCAGACTGGCAGGATATTTGGCTCAATGAAAGCTTGGCTACCTATTCTCAGGGGCTGTGGGTAGAACATAGTCAGGGTGCATTAGCATTAGATGAGTGGGTAAAAGAGCAGTATAGTTTTATTGCCGAGAATTTCGACACCCTTGTCATTCCAGGCGCACCACCGAAAGATGATTTATTTAATTCTGCGGTTTATGAATGGGGTGCATTGGGTTTACACGCTTTACGTTTAGCTATAGGGGATGATGATTTTTTTGCAAGTTTGCGAACTTATTACGATCGCTATTCTGGGGATAATGTTAAACCTGAAGACTTTATTGCTGTGGTTAAAGAGATAAGTCAAGAAGATGTTCAACTTTTTGATCGCTGGATTTATAGTGATACTCTTGCTTCTATTCCCGAACTTAATTTATTTGCAGGGACGCTACAAAATGATATCTTATGTGGCACAAGTGCGGATGAGTTATATAGTGGTTTAGCTGGAGACGATACTATCTATGGAAATGGCGGTATGGATACCCTCATTGGCAATGGCGGTGACGATATTATTTATGGAAATGGCAGTGAGGATTTTATAGATGGTGGTGAAGGGTCTGATATTATTTGGTTATGTGGTGCAGCAACTGTGGTTTTAGCAACGGGAGTAGGATCTGATACCCTCAACAACTTTCAATTGGCAAGTACTAAGCTACAAATAGGCGACATAGACATTAATAGTCTTTCTTTTTTTGATAGTAGTCGAGGGGCGCAAATCTTTCAATCTGAGGATCTTTTGGCTACCATAACTGGGGAATCAGCAAGTACTTTAAGTGATAATGTTACTGATATTTTTGTCTAAAATCACTGCTATTAATAATCTCCCCCTGATCCATATTTCCAAGCATCTAACCAACGGTGATAATAGTATTGCTGGGTTGGAGATAGGTTTTTAGTGATTGGTTGAATTAATGTAGCTGCATTATATAAACCGCTATATAACGCCAAGTTGAAATAGTGCCAACTCCAATTAAGCAAAGAATTAATGCCAATTTGCGGTAGTAAGGGTAAAACCAACTTAGGATTTACTAAAGGTAGAGTTTTGGCTAAAGGAATAAACTGAATAACATCCTGTAAAAATGGGTTAAGAACATCTTCTCCCAAACGATCCATTACCTTAAACACACCCCCCATTAAATTATTAATCTGTTGCGGATTAACTTGCTTGTTTACAGGTACACTCATGGTTTGCTGAAATAACCAGGTGACAGAAATATTGGGTTGATATGGTTGCAATAACCATAAATCTCGACTATTTAACTTATTTAGGTTTAAAGCTTCTTCAATACCATCTGTTAGTCTTGTTAAATGCCTTACCATAGCCCCAAAACCCCCAAAGCTAACAGGAGATTGCCCCCCAGCACTGTCTCCCACGGGTAAAATACGGTTGAAAGGTAATTTAATTGGACTATCTTTATAGGCGGGGAAAAACCCAAATAAAAACCGTTTAAAATCTAATTTTTCTAGTGGAACACCTTGGTATTCTGGTAATAACCGTAGATATTCCTCCATGAAGTATTCTAAACTTGGTCTTTGGGAGTCCGCATCTAAATAACTAAACATATAGGTAGTACGACCGTCCCTAGCTGGGAAAGCTTCCCAAAAATACTGACAACTATTAATTATTGGGGTGAAAGCATAAATTAAATCCCCCGAACTATTTTGAGGAAAACCTTGAGCGCAACTACCGACAACTACACATACTGCTTCTGGTTTTGCACCCTTCCTAGCTTGTTTAATGATAGGTGAAAAGTGACCCATTGCATCGAGCAACAGACGAGTTGAGATCACCTGTTCTCCTGCCTTAATTACTACCCCATCAGCATAAACAGTAGCAGTTTTAAAAGCAGTATTTTCTAATAAATTACCCCCTGCTTGCAGAAATCTTTGCTTAAGTCTGTCTAATAAATAAACAGGATCGATACCAATATTGAGGATATTTTCCACCCAAATTTCACTACTAGGAAAACCCACTCTTGCAGGATTATATTCTGTGGCGATCGCTTTTTCTAATTCTGCTGGTGTTAAAAGTTCTAATTCTATAAATGTCTCTAATTCCTTACGAGAGATATTCCATTCTTGATCTCTACCTTTTAAAACACCCCTCTCAATTACAGTTACCTTAAAACCACGTTGTTGTAGGGCTGCACCAAGTAAAATACCTAATGTTCCACCACAAATTACTACATCGCTATCACATTTGCCTAGCATATCCGAACTTGCGGTAACTACTTCTGGGATATCCATCTTACTACAGCGTAAATTCGACCAAAACATATCTGCCTGACGTAATCTTGATAGCACGTCATCGGGCTGTTGCGAGAGTATATCTACTGTTAAATTCATTTGTTAAATAATTGTCTGGCGATCGGGTGATTATTTATCGCTATAACAAGATCTTGCCACATATTTAACAAGAGTTATTAATCGTTCTTTAGCTGCATTAGTTTCATTATGTCGCTTTTAGTTTTTAGCTTCTTAGCTTTTAGCTTTTTATCTTCTTCCCCTTCCTGACTCCTACCTCCTACCCACTACCTACTACCTCCTACCTACTACCTACTACCTATTTGCGAAGCTTATCCTTTAGGGCTACCCCCTACCTACTACCTACTACCCCCTACCTACTACCTACTACCTACTACCTACTACCTCCTACCTACTACCTACTACCTATTTGCGCAGCTTATCCTTTAGGGCTACCCCCTACCCCCTACCTACTACCCCCTCTAAAAATTCCTGGTTGTTTGCTGATTTATTTGACTAATAGTTGTTAAAATTTGCTCAAATTCTTGGCGGATGCTAATTAACTGTCTCATGCTTCTATTAGATAAAGCTATCTCATCTTCATTTTGTTTTCTGGCATTAGCAATCATTTTTTCTATTTCACCATAGACTTGTTTGTCAAATTCATCAAATTGAATTTCTACTTGATGTTCTAAATCTTTAGCTAGCTTTTGATATTGACTATTAATTTGTCCACGGGCATTAGCCATATCCTGTTCTAACTGTCTTGCTTTAGACATTTCATGCAAATCTAAACCCAAAGCACCCACAGCAAAAATTGGACCTAGGAATATAGCGAAATTACCAAGATTTTTAGCTATTCCTACGGCTTGCCAAGGTTTGAACTTAAAGCCAATAAATTTGCCCACACCTAAAACAGTTTGATGTAGCCCACTACCTACTACATCCATACTTCTTAAAAGACCTGTTGTACTAGCCGTGCTGAGAAAGCTTCTACTAGCGTTTTTTAAAATATTTGCCCCTGTAGATTCGGCAATTCCCCTTAGCGTGTTAAATTGATTTTTGAGGGTGTCATTATTATTTTCTCTACGAATATGATCCACAGAAGCATCTAAAGATTTTCCAATGTAAGTAATATAGGTTTGAACTAAATTACCTTCTATGACTCCTTCTACTTGTTGTTTAATATCTCTGAGTGCATTATCAAATATCCCTTGTAATTCTCGCCCAGCTTTTTCATAATGTTTCTCTACTTTTGAATTGATAGTTTTTTGCGCGTATTCCCATTCATGTTCACTTCTAACATTGCCTACATATTTAGCTAATTGTGATCCTTCGTCTGCGATCGCACTAGCTAACCTTAAAGCGACACCTTGATTTTGAATTTTAATACGGTTACGTTCATTTTTTATTTGACGAGACAATTGATTGAGGATTTCAATAAAGGTTGGATCTGCTTTAGCTATACGAGTAAGTTCAGCTTGTGTATCGTTAACTGCGCTCAAAGCAATACGCACTGGTGTATCCAATTTTGCCAAAGATCCACGACGGGCAACAAATTGATTTAATTGCCGAATAAACGTGTCAAAACGACTAATTTCACGCAAAAATTCATCTTTTTGATCAACACTATCACAATAGTCCTTAGCATCGACAAAGCAAACAGGAAAGTCATCTAAGGAATAGGGCTTTAAAGCTTCTGCCAAACTATAACGATAATTAATTATTTTTTGTTCATCTTCCCCTGCTTCATCGGACATTTTATTAACTAGCAACATCATTTTCCAGGCGTAACCCTTTTCATAAGCTAGCTTTTTAAAGTTTTTTACTGTTATCGAGTCAAATAACATATAGGTGAGGGAGAAAACCAGTAAGTCAGCTTGATCGATCGCCTGATAAGTAATTGCATCGTGATCAGCGCGATCGGTAAATAGCCCTGGAGTATCAATTATTTTAATACCATTCCAGTTGTAACTGGCGGTTTTATCTGTTGATATGTCAGCATCAATTTTAATATCTCTCTTTCCCGTCAAAGCGGAAATAATTGTTGATTTACCTGCGCTATATTGTCCGACAAAGGCTACACTAATTAATCCTTCTTGTTTATATTTCTGCCAATCTTGATTTAGTTTAGTTTTTATTTGATTTAAACTTGGATCATTAGACAGAAAGTTGTTTAAATTATTGCAAGCACTATTAAATTTTTCAGTAATAATAGCAGCATTGAATTGTTGATTTTGGTTCATAATAAATTACCTCAGTAAAAATATATTGTTTGATTGGCAAGTTGAGAATTATCAACCAGCTTTAACTTAACTATTAACGTTCAAATGCAATATCTTCTTGAATTACTAGCTTAATTTCTGTCAAAGATTTTTTCAGCTTTATTTCTGTTTTACTCTGAATTATCATCCTTTGTCCAAAGTTACGCTCAATTTTATTAATTATCTTTTTAACGTTTGCCATAGTTAGAGGTTCATATTGATCTGATGCCCAATCAATTATGCGTTTACCGTACCCATAATTGAGATAATTTACTGTTGCATCTAAACTCTTTTGTCCCGCTTCTAACTGATGTGATATATCATCCAAACCTGCAATTAATTGTTGAAAATATTTATCAATATTCATTGAATTAGATATACAGAATTGTTCATAATCTCGCAATAATTGTTTAGTAATAGAACGCTTTTGTTGCTCGACTTGATCTTTTAAAGAATTAGAAATTTTTTCGACTGCTTGACGACGTTTTTTTTCTTTTGAAGTTAACAAATTAGAAATCAAATTTAATCCCGTACCTAATAGACCTACTGCAATACCAACAGGAGGAACAACAAAACTTAAACCCAGTCCTAGTGCAGCAATAATTCCCCCTCCAATTTTTAAGAGTTTCTGGTAATCAAAACTATCCTGACTATTTAGGTTAAAACTATTAAAAGTTAAAGCAGAAACTACCTGCAATTCCCTCCCAACTTCTGCCAGAGATTCTTTAATTTCCTCGTTAAATTTATCGGCTGCTTCTTTGTTTAATATTTGAATTTTTTTCTCTAATCTTAGAGTTTCTATATTTTGTTTCCAGGCGCGGTTTAAGCTGACTTCATCTGCTGACCAATTATTTTCAGCAAAGCTAGGAATAGAATTAATAACTTCTTGAAAAATTCCTTGAATTCTATGCTCTAAATAGTTACACCCATCTTTCTGAGCCACCCTAAGATCTTTTTGAATCTTTTCTTGCTTAGATTTTAAAGTATTGCTGAATTTCTGATAAGCTTGTTTTTGTTGAGTTATCCATTGAACAGGCTTGATAATTGACCCAACAGTAGAGCCTAAAAAAGTTTGCGATCGCCTAATTTTTCCATGTTTAATTAATGATTCGCGAATTGAATCAAGAAAGTCTTGAATGCGACTAGCTTTATACAGTTTATCTTGATCTTTCTGGTGTTCTATTTCACTTGATAATTGTGCAGCCAACAACATTACAGGCACAATCTCAAAATAATCATTAGTATAATGTTGGTTCGCGTAACGTTTGATTCTTTCTATATGTCCGCCTATCCCACTATTACCATCTTTAGCAAATAGTTTATTAGGATTTTGTAGAAAATATTGTAAGCGTTTGGAATCACGAAGATTATATTTAATATTGAGCAAAATAATTAAGGGTTTTGCTTTTTCTTTCAATAGCTTTAAAAAATTAAATTCTGTCTCTTGAATACTGTCATTCGTAACCACATAACAAATAACATCCGCTTCATCAATAATACTTTTGGCAATTTCTTCATCATCTTTTCCCATCTCTTCCGCAGCACCAATACCAGGAGTATCAATAATCCGAATGTTTTTCCATTCATAGATACGATTAAAGCGAGTTGTGCGCTGTTTTCCTAGTCCGATAGATTCCCACCCATCTTGAGTAATAATTGAATGGAGAGTACTCTTACCTGCTTTAGTTCTTCCCATAAAAGCGATGGTAAAATAACTCAATGCTCTGTGCTTTGCTTGATGAGATTCTTTAACTTTATCTAATTCTTGAATAATTTGACTGTCGAGATATTTTATACTTTCCTCTAGTTGATTAGCAACTTCCTTTGCAGTGGTAGCTCTACTATTTTTATTCTCAACTTTTAACATTACTTCTTTTAAGCTGAGGATTGCAGTTTTTAGCGTTGATTCTGTTTTTTTATAAGCTAATTCTGCATATTGATAATCTTCTTGAGCAACCTTACAACACTCCTCAATTGCTTGATCATATTCAGGTCCCGATAGTAGAATTTGTCTTTCTAACCGCTCTACTTTTCTGCCAATTATCTCTGGTGCAACTATACTAGCTACATCTATTACAGCCCGAGATAAAGCGGATTTTTGTTCATGCCTAAATAGTTTAGCAGCTAATGACAATTGAGAGCGATCGCTATTACTATTTTTGTTAACCCCATGCTTTGATCTTTCTACTTTAGTAATCATGCGGTCTATCTCTCTACTTGACCAATTCCAAAGATTAGCCAAACCTTCAAGCATTTCCTTTTCTGATGATGCTAAATAACCATCTGCATAGGCAATTTCTAAAATTTGTTGCATTACTTCCAAACGATTATTTATTGGAATTAGTTGGGCAACATTCGCCAAGGTAAGATGATCTTTATCTTGCGTCAAAATCTTATTCATCTCATCTTTAGTCTGCTGGGAGACATTAGGGCGAGTGCTTAATGTATTAAGATATTTAATCTCTTGAGAATGAATTTGTTGGTCAGCACAAATAAGATGAACTATTAACAAAAAACTATAATCTATCTGCTCTGATGCAGTGTGGGAATTGTAAAGCATCGGGATTAAAATATAATTAATTTTCCTCAATTATTATTCCCAATCACTACACTTAATCTGGCAAACGCATCTTACAATTGTGTTTAAACTTGTTAACTGATAGCAACAATCATCATTGATTAAGACATTTTTTTACGCCTTAACATCTATTACATGAGATAAACAGCAATTATCTTAACCTTTACTCCTACTGCTATATATCTAACTTGTATTGAATAATTAGCAAAATATCTAAAACTAATATAATTGCTCAAAGATAGACAACTCAAGCCAGAAAGTTAACACCTAAAAAAATATAACTCTTCAAATTAACATTATTAACTTAATCTGCTCACCGAACATATTCCCCTTGCTACATACGATCTGTAACAACAAACTCAATTTTGTATTTACGACCAATTAAACCTTACTGTAGAGAATAAAAAAGTTTAACAGAATCAATTGTAAAAATTTTTAGTGGTGGGCCGAGCTGGATTTGAACCAGCGTAGGCATAGCCAGCGGATTTACAGTCCGCCCCCATTAACCACTCGGGCATCGACCCTTATGCACCACGGTTATCAATCATAGCACAGGATATTCAAAATTCAACAAATTAAAATTAATAATCTGCTATTTTTAAAATTTTCCTCATCCTGCTTCGCCTCAACTACACTATATAAGCGGATTTCAACGCCCAAAAAATTAAGGCAGCTATTCCACCAAAAACTAAAACAGCCGATACAGTCACCACAATAGGTTTATCTGCACCCTCAAATTTCATAATTCCACGATTTAAGTCGGACATAATAATTTCGCTCTTCTACTGGTTTAAATGATTGATTTCAAAGGGACAAAAGAAACTTTCAATTAGCTACTGCCTTGATTTTTCTATTTAAATGGTATCAAATCAATTTCAAGACAGCGATATTTTTAAAAGTTTTCCCAAATCTCAAAGTAATTAGAATTTGTTGCTTTGAGTAAACAGAATTTATTATAAAATGTATGGTTTAAAGATTTTTGTTCCTTAAATAGTACAATTGTTTCAATCATCCTGTTAAATTAAGCTTAGAAATGAAAATTGTTTGTAGTCAAAGCGATCTCAAAAATAATCTTTCCTTAGTTAGCCGTGTTGTACCCTCTCGTCCAGAACCTGCGGTATTGGGTAACGTTTTGATTCAAGCAAATGACACCACTCAAAAAATAAGCATCACTGCCTTTGACGGTAGTTTAGGTATCAAAACAAGTTTTCATGCCGAAGTTATCCAGCCTGGTAGCATTACTCTTCCTGCTAGATTGTTAAACGATATAGTAACCCGTTTAAGCGAAATCGAAATAACCATAGAAGTAGGCGAAGAGGAGGGGGATTTCTTAGTTACTATTAGTTGTGTTTCAGGTCAGTTTCAAATAGCAGGCATGGATGCTACAGAATTTCCAGAATTGCCAACTATTGTAAACCAACAAACTATAACCCTACCTATCTTTGCCCTAAATGAAGGGTTGGGAGGATGTTTATTTGCTGCTTCGACGGAATTATCTAAACAAATACTGACAGGGGTACATTTAAAAACTCAAAGCTTGGGAGAAGATAGCACTAACGATATCTTAGAATTTGCTGCTACAGATAGTCATCGTTTAGCAGTAGTCGCCACGGATGTTAATGCAATGGAGAGTGAATCTAACATCGATTTGCCTGAATTTGCCGTTACCATTCCTGCTAAAGCCCTCAGAGAATTAGAAAAAATAGTTAGTGGTGCGGGGAGTAACGAACAAGTTAAAGTCAGTTTTGATGAACAGGTGATGAATTTTGAACTAGGAGAACGGTTATTAACTAGTACAAAAATACCAGGCGACTATCCTGCTTATGGGCAATTAATACCGCGCAAATTTACCCGTGAAATTATTGTCGATCGCAAGAGATTATTAAGCAGTTTAGAATTAGTAGCGGTACTTGCACAAAAGAATAACCTAGTAAAATTTTCCATCAATAATGATCAAGGTGAGTTAATTGTTTCTGCTGATGCGCAAGATATTGGTAACGCCCAACAGTCATTACCCGCAGAAATTATGGGAGAAGATATTGAAATCGCTTTTAATATTAAGTATCTAATGGATGGATTAAAAGCACTCCCCACAGCAGAAATAAAAATGCAATTAAACGAATGGAATCAACCTGTCATCTTTAGTCCTTTGGGTGGGGTAAAAATCACTTATTTAGTAATGCCTGTTCAGATCAGGAACTAATATTGCATTAATTATTTAAATTACAGTAGGGTAAATAAATTTTGGCAACTGCAAACTAAATAATCAACAATTAGTAAGCGTTAAAAAGTCCAACAAGTAAATTAACAATCAATTATGATCAGTAAGCATTAACCATCTATGAGTACTAATACTCTTATGGGATAGCAACCATTACTAATGATTAATTGATTATTTATGCCTGCTAAAGCCTCTAGCCCTTACCAACCACTACTATTGCGAATTTTACACGGTTTAATAGGAATAACTGCGATCGCAGCGATCATTACTGCTTATTGGACTTACGATGTATATGATGGACGGTGGGGTAAGATTTCCTTACCTGAATATGCAGAAATTGAAGGGATACATGGAACGTTTGGGCTATGGACATTACTAATCCTGCCTTTATTTATAGTTTATGCTTTCAACCTCGGTCAAAACAAACTAATTCAATCCAATTCCCTCTCAAAACTAAGCGCGTTAGGTAAACCTATCTGGTGGTACAGTCTCCATCGCCTAGTCAATACTATTAGTCTGCTTGCCATAACTTTTGCTGTCTTTTCGGGCAAAATGATGGATGAAAAGTGGTTACCCCAAGGCGAACTTAACCACACTTGGTATTATGCCCATCTAATCTCTTGGATAATACTAACCGCTTGCTTGATCCTACATTTACTAATGAATATCAAAATTGGCGGTATTCCCTTAATTCTATCCATGTTTCATTGGCGATACAGATCCCAAGATAGTCCGAACTTGTGGCGTAGAAATTTAGCTAATTGGCGTTCTAATTTCAGTATGAATGTAAGACAATGGATCTCACCCACATCCTTACTTAAAGTTATCGAAATCTCCCTATTACTTGCTATTATCCTAGCCTGGGTAATATCACTCCTGAAAGAAGTAAGTTGATACCCAAGCAAATATCGATAATACAGGCCATTCAGGACTCGAACCTGAAACCTACGCCTTAGAAGGGCGGTGCTCTATCCGATTGAGCTAATGACCCAAATGAGCTAGATCATAATAACATATTATTCTTAGAGAATGATCAAAAAATTCTCAAAATTATTTTATTTAAGGAATATAAAAGATGCGACTAAACGAGATGCTGTTTGTGACACTGCGAGAAACTCCAGCAGAGGCAGAAATACCCAGCCATCAATTGCTACTACGTGCTGGATATATTCGTCGTATTGGCAGTGGCATCTATGCGTATATGCCTTTAATGTGGCGAGTGTTGCAAAAAGTTTCTCAGATAGTGAGAGAAGAAATGGACGCAACAGGGGCGCAAGAGTGTTTATTACCACAGCTACAGCCAGCCCAATTATGGCAGGAATCTGGACGTTGGGATACCTACACCAAAGCAGAAGGTATTATGTTCTCCCTAAGCGATCGCAGTGAACGGGAATTGGGGTTAGGGCCCACCCATGAGGAGGTGATCACCACCATTGCTAAGGAAACTATTCGTTCCTATCGTCAACTACCCTTAAATCTTTATCAAATTCAAACTAAATTCAGAGATGAAATTCGCCCTCGTTTTGGTTTGATGCGTGGTAGGGAATTTATTATGAAGGATGCTTATTCTTTTCATGCTGATGAAGCCAGTTTGAAGCAAACCTATCAGTTGATGGATCAAGCATATCGCCGAATTATGACTCGCTGCGGTTTGGAATTTCGCCCTGTAGAAGCTGATTCTGGGGCTATTGGGGGTTCGGGATCTCAAGAATTTATGATTATTGCTGAGGCGGGGGAAGATGAAATCCTCTATACCGAAGATGGCAAATATGCAGCTAATGTGGAAAAGGCTGTTTCCCAACCTCCAGATCTCGCCCAGTCGCCTTTTGATAGCTACCAAAAGCAAGCAACTCCAGCCACAGAAACCATCGCCAAACTAGCCCAAGTAGCCCAATGTTCACCCACAGTCATAATTAAAAATGTCTTGTATGAGGTGATCTATGATAATGAAATGCGAGTTTTGGTTTTAATTAGTATACGTGGCGATCGCGATGTGAATGAAATTAAGTTGCAAAATGAATTAACTAAACTTGCGCCTCAATATAAAGCTAATAGTATTATTGCTCTAACTGTTCCTGATGCTAACTCTCAAAAGCAATGGGCAGCTAAACCTTTACCTTTGGGCTATATTGCCCCCGATCTAGATGATAGTTATATCAATAGTTCAAAAAATATTGCTAAGGAGTTTTTACGTTTAGTCGATCATACTGCGGTGGAAGTGAAAAACTTTGTCACAGGCGCAAACGAAGAGGGTTATCATGTTTTTGGGGCAAACTGGGGGGATAATTTCCCTCTACCAAAATTGCAGGTAGATATCCAAAAAGCTCAAGCTGGCGATCGCGCTTTACATGATTCGAGTCAGACTTTAATTAGTGCTAGAGGCATTGAAGCAGGGCATATTTTTCAATTGGGTACTAAATATTCTCAGGCGATGGGGGCAAATTTTACTAACGAGGCTGGTAAAACTGAACCTCTATGGATGGGTTGTTATGGAATTGGGGTATCTCGTTTAGCCCAAGCTGCGGTTGAACAGTCTTATGATCAAGATGGTATTATTTGGCCCGTGGCGATCGCTCCCTATCATGTGGTGGTAATTGTGCCTAATATTTCTGATGAATCAAAAATGACTGTTGGGGAAAAACTTTATACCGAATTTAAACAAGCAGGGGTTGAAGTTTTGTTTGATGATCGCAAAGAAAGAGCAGGGGTAAAATTTAAGGATAGTGAATTGATTGGTATACCTTTTCGTGTAGTTACAGGGCGATCGCTTTCTGAGGGCAAAGTGGAAGTTGTCAAACGAGCTACTAAGGAGTCTTTTGACCTACCTTTGGAATCCGTAGTAGATACGGTTAAACAGTGGATTGATCAAGCAATTGCTAGTAAATAGCCCTATGGGTATAATTTAGCCAGAAAATAAAGGAGTCTAAGAATAGACAATGAAAAATGATTGTTTATAGACTCCCTTATAACAATATCCTCTCTTCCAAAGTAACCTTAGATACATAAATTTAATAAGGTTTGTTAAGCTAAATAATATTAATTTTTTTTACAAAAACCTGTGGAAGTTTGGAAAGTTCTTGATCGAAAAGTCAGACAACAGCTAATTATCCTGTTTCTTAGCGGTTTACTATTTTGGATTTGCATTACTTTACTACTACCTACCTTGCCTACCTATATTCAATCTATGGGGGGGACTACACAGCAAGTAGGTATGGTGATGAGTTGTTTTGCTATTGGTTTGATAGCTTCCCGCACTTGGTTAGGGAAAGTCGCCGATCGCCGTAGTCGTAAAATAGTTATCTTAATTGGTACTTTAGTTGCTGCCCTTGCCCCTGTGGGTTATTTATCGGTTCATTCTATTATCGGTCTTGCACAAATTCGGGCTTTTCATGGAATCAGTATTGCAGCTTTTACTATTGGTTATAGTGCTTTAGTGGTGGATTTAGCCCCCATACAACACCGAGGTACTTTGATTGGATATATGAATTTGGCTGTACCCGTGGGAATGTCCATCGGCCCTGCTTTGGGAGGCTTTTTACTCTCTAGTGGTAAAGAATATATGCCAAATGCTACAGGTTATCAATTAGTATTTATTATTTCGATTATTTGCGGTGTTTTTGCCTGGCTTTTGTCTTCTCAAATTAAGGAGTCTTCCCCCCCCAATAGTAGCTTGCAAGCAACGACACCTAGTAATGTTCAACGGGAATTCTGGGATTTAACTAAAGATCCTGCTTTAATTATGCCAACTATTGTGTTGATGTTAATTGGTTTGGTGTTTGGATCTTTGGTGGCTTTTCTACCCTTATATATTCAAGAGTTGCAATTGGATTTCAATGTGGGGCTGTTTTATACCGTAATTGCCATCGCCTCCTTTAGTGTTCGACTATTTATAGGACAAGCAAGCGATCGCTATGGTCGTGGTTTATTTATCAGTGCTAGTCTAGTTTGCTATCTTATTTCGATGCTATTGCTAATGAGCGCGCAAACGCCAATTATGTTTATTTTAGCAGCGATCGCTGAGGGGATGGGAGCAGGTATTTTAATTCCCCTATCTCTGGCTTTAATTTCAGATCGTTCTCACAATAACGAAAGGGGTAAGGTTTTTGCTTTATGTATGGGTGGTTTTGATGTGGGTATTGCCCTGGGGGGTTTAGTATTGGGGTCTTTGGCGAATATTCTGGGAGGTTATCAGGGTATATTTGCCGTAGCTGCACTTTTATCTTTTTTTGCTTTGACGATCTTTGCTACTCAAGCGGGTAAAAATCTGAGTCAATCTGTTAATTTTGCCCTAGGTAAAGTCCCAGATGTTTATGCTTTAAATCAGTAGTCGAGGCTGATGCTAAAATCTAATAATGTACTGCGTCTAAGATATTATTTTGATGCTGGTAGTGGCATTTGTTTATGGTCAGCAGATGAATTTACCAGTAAAAAACTAGGTTACGCTGTGGAATTGGATGATTTGCCCTTATCTTCCAATACTAGCAAGTGGTTAATTTATTTAATTGCTTGGTTTGACACCTCGATTGATTGGACGTATCCAACCCAAACCAGTTTAAACTGGACGCATGAGACAGCTAGGAACTTTAAAACTGCATATATAATTGGACTGAGGATGATCCAGGCGGATTTAGCTACGAGTAATTTTGAGATTATCCCCGATGAGCAATATTATTAACTTACTAATTTTAATTTTAAATATATATATGTGTTGCTGATTTAAACTACATTACGCAATGTGAAACCGAATAAGTAATCTTTTGGTAGCTATTGGCTTTTTAATTAATCTATCAGTAGCATTAGATTGTCGAGATCATACCTCGATGTTTAAAACTGCGATCGCTAGAATTAAAACCAGGCAATAGTGTTTTAGAGGAATTTTTGTTAAGCTATAACACTACATATAGCGTGACGCGACCCTTGGATGTGAAAGCTAGGGGCTTCCGTCACTGCGATCGCAGTTAAATTTATATATAATTTTAAATTTTTATGACTTCTTTGTTATCCGACTCGCAAAAAATCATGTCAGCTAACCCCATTTTTAATCCTGGTGGGGATGATCGAGTGGAAAATCGTTCTATTTGGTTCGGTAATACCACCAACTTGATGCAGCTTAATGATGTGCGTTATTCTTGGGCAATTGGTTTATATCAGCAAATGCGAGAAAACTTTTGGATACCGCAAAAGCTAGATCTAACCCAAGATGTAACTGATTATTGGAATTTAACCACCCAAGAACGTCGGGCATATGATGGTATTTTAAGTTATCTAACCTTTCTAGATTCTGTTCAAACTTGTAATATTCCTCACATCAAAAGTTGTGTTACTGCGCCAGAAGTTAGCGTGTGCATGGCTGAACAAATTTCCCAAGAAGGGATGCACAACCAATCTTACCAATATATAATTGAAACCGTAATTCCTAGCGATCGCCGTAGCAGCGTCTATGATTTTTGGCGTACTGATAAAGTACTAGCTGATCGTTGCGAATTTATTGCTTCTATTTATCAGAAATACGTAGATCATCCCACCAAAGAGAATTATTTTGTTTCGTTATTGGCGGACTATTTATTAGAAGGAATTTATTTTTATAACGGTTTTATCTACTTTTATAATCTCGCTTCACGGATGCTAATGCCAGGTAGTGCAGATATTTTTAAGATGATTAACCGCGATGAACTTTCCCATGTAAGACTTTATCAAAAACTTCTGCCATCGGCTATGCAGATCTTCCCCCATTCAGTGGAACAAATCTATGAGATGGTTGATACCGCAGTGCAACACGAATGTTGTTGGACGAATCATATTGTCGGCGATAATATTTTGGGCATAACTTCTGATAGTACAGAACATTACACCAAGTATATGGCTAATTTGCGTTTAGGGGCGATCGGTTTAGAACCTTTATATAAGGAAGAAAAATATAAGAAAAGTCCTTACAAGCATCTAGAAAGGTTTTCTGACACTAAAAAAGATGGTCATACAAAAGCTAACTTTTTTGAAGCTGGAGTAACTAGTTATGTAATGTCTTCTGGTATTAGTGGTTGGGAAGAAATTTAACACGAAATCCGATTACCAAAACATAAGATCGATCTGTAGTTTTAATTAGTCTAAAACTAAGCGTGCCTCAACTTTTAAATAGCGTATCTAAACAGGATTTAGTATAACTATTTAAGCCGATCATTTTAATTTCTTTGAGCGATATATAAGATCAACATTATTGTAGATCTTCTAGTTCTTGAAATAGACAATCAAGCTCATTTAAAATCATCTCTTTAAGATCAGGAGATTGGGCAGAATTATAATCTGAAATTTGATTTATATCCCCCAATCTTCTTTGAATATAGTTAAAGATATCAAAGATTTTATCTTGAGTAATTTGATGTGAGGAAGTGATTAAAGCTATTTTTTGTTGAAGATAGAATAAGAATTCTGGGAGATTGTCGAAGGGGTCGGGGTAATTTCGGGTTGTGACGGGTGTTGAGTTTTGATCACCCAGAAAAAGGCGATCGCGATGACTAAAATTAGGGCGATCGCTAGACCCAATAATATTCTTTTTTTTTGAGCCTGATTAGCTGGAGTTTTTACTAAGTTATATTCTTCAAATTCCGTCAATTCTACGCGATTTGATAACCCTCGCCAGACACCAATTTCTTTTAAAGCCGAACTTGATTTTATACTAGTTATTAGAATTAGTACTCCTTCTGTTTCTGGTAAAGTAATAGTTTCTAATTCTTGAGCAAGTTCTGTTCTTAAATTTTGACAGTTATTGCCAATTTTATTAATAGTATATTTAATTTTATTATGATTGATTTGAGTTTGGTTTGATAATTCCCTTAATCTTTCATAGTCTATTTGAAATTCCTGTTCACCCCCAGGATTAATTAATTGATCAACCTCCCCTTCTATTGTTCCTTCTAAAGCTTTAATGACAATTGATCTAATTTTTTCCTCATTACTTGCAGTTGCCTTATAAATCCACAGTAAAGAGTTTAAGACCTGACGACCCATAAAATCTGCTCTTTCTTTTCTAGCTTTTAAACCAGTAATAAATAAATAATATTCTTGATTACTTCTAACTAAAACTAGAGAATACTTTTGTGTATCGATTAAATCATCCAGCTTGATAGCATTACCATTAGCAATTACTACAAAATCTGGCTTTTCTGGCAAGATCTTATTTTCCAAAACATTAAGCCAACAATAACCATTTTCTTGGGCAATTCCGCGACTTTGGACATAAACCAACATCAACTTATCCTCCTAAATATTCAACCATTTTTCGCCTTTAATCACAGTAAACTGACCATTCGTTTTACACCCTCGCGCAAATTCATCAACGGCTTTTTTTAGATAACTATCTAATTCCAACCAATCGCGAACAAAATTAAAAAATAACCATCTTCGATTCTCAAAATGTAACTTTAAAAGAAAGCGCAACAAATAACGCAATGGCTGTTCACTATCCACAGGAGAATATTGAGCATCATGACGTGTTTTGCGGAAATAAAAACGAGGATTATTATTGTCAACTTCCATACGGGAAAAAACCACACTCCCAACTGTTTGCACAGGAGTAATTACACTAGCAATCCAGGGATTTAAATTAGGAGAATTAAAATGATCTATTAACGGTGCATACCCTTGTTTTACTGCTTCTAATAACTCTTTCGCTGTGGCACTATTCCTTAAATATTTTTCACATTTAACAGGAGCAAAAATAACCAAACGTGGAGAATCTAAATCCTGATAAGCTGCATTAAATAAACCCTTAATTTGTTGAGGTCGATTTTTCTTTTCATGAAATTTACCATTCTTTTCCATCAAAGAAGGAGAATCAATTGGAATTAAAACGGCTGTAGATTCCCTCAATAATTTTTTAACAGCTTCTTTTTCCTCCTTAGATGCTTTAGATTCGTGATATTCACCTGAATAATCGTAAAAACGCAATTGCAAAGAAGGTTTTGCACCTTTTTCCCCCAACCCAAAACAAAAAGAGCGAACATCCGACGCATTAGTTGGTGTAATACCTACTTCACCCCTAGCCTCAAAGACATCCAGCAAACTTTTCAATTCAATTAAACGATCTTGTAAAATTGCTGCACTTTCATCATCGGGGGTTAATTGTAAATTAGTATTACCAATATTACTTTCAAATTGTTCGTACATGGCTGTTAAAAGAGTAGTTTTACCTACCCCACTCGCCCCTAACATGGTTATTTTTAATTCTTGCATCGAGATTTGCGGTTAAAATTTAGAAAAATTGAAAATTATCTTTTTGGTTGGCTTTAATTGCGCTTTCCACATCCGCCATCCATTGTTGACTTATCCTGCTATTGTGGTCAAACTCCTGAAATTCTTCTACCCAAACTTGATTGTAGTTTTCTTGTAGGAATTTCAACCATTCTTGTCTAACTTGTTTAGCCCTGAGAATACGATCTAAAAACTCCTCAACGATCGCAAATGCAGCCTGGTTAGGTTCGGCTAAAAGATCATCCAATGCAGTTTCACATTTATACACAGCTTCCGAATGTAAGGAATTTAAACAGCTTAATACTTCCTGTGCCGAGGGAGAAGCAGAAAGTTGTAGAGAGGTTTCATCGGGAGTGAGATCATCAAGATGTTGGCGAATACGGTGCTGTATTAAACCACGATAGGAAAGATCGAATTGTGCTAAGGTTTCAAAACCTAACTTAAGGCGTTTTAAATTATCAGGAATTATTTGAGCGATCGCTCTTATCAAGTCTGCATCCTTAACTGCTGTTAGATTACCTAATCTACCCTGATCTATCAGTATTTTAGCCACTTGAGTTTTTACTTTATTTATTTCCCCTTTGAGAACATCATCTAGAAGTAGAAAATGTTGGGATAAATGAGCGCGAACCTCATTGAGATATTGATAATAAGCATTAGGATATCCCCCCTTACTATGACGCAGTTTCTCAATTTCCGACTCTGTGGGAATACCATTATCCTCACGACAAGCAGTAACCGCAGCTTCCACCTGTTGCTTAAAGGCTAAATTCTCTAAATCCCTCTCGGCGCGTAATTCCTGTAATAATCCTTCTAAACCACTGGTTAATTCTAGCCACAGATCCTCAAACAGATCGCTAAATAGGGGAAAGTAATTATGATTTTGAGTAAAACCTTGAAAGACATTACTTGCTTGCTGTAATTGCGCTGCTACTTGCTGTTGTATGTATAATACTTGCTCCCTGCAAGAAGATATATATTGAATATCTAGTTCGCTAATTTGATTAACCAAATAATTTAAAACAGGTTCGAGTAATTGTTGGTTAACTGCTGAAGCATCGGCACAATCAACTTTAATACAGTCAGCAAAATACAAACCTTTTTTTTCGCGATCGCTCTCTAAATCTTGACAGTAAATAGAATTATTACCGATGGGAGAATTTATCTGAGTCTGATTAAGCACTAAAAATGACCATTGTTTAAAGGGCAAAATAGTTAAAGCTTGACTAGCTGTATCATATAACTGTAAATCCACATCACCCCAATAATCCCTTGGAGGTCTAGGAAGACGTACCATTAACACTATATCCACATCCTGCGCCAAGGTTTCAATTAACCGCTTTTCATCTCCTACCCCCGTATCTCCCAATCCAGGCATATCAATTAGAGCGATTTGTCCGACATCAGGATGGGGAAAAGAACAATAGATTTTCGCCTCTTTAACAGCTAAATAATTATGATAAACTCGTTCACCTGCAAGATTATCTTGAGCCACATATTCTCTAATTTGCCCCTTATCAATTTTAATTGGGGTTGATTTAGCAAGTAAATGACGATATTGGGGTAAATAATCGCGATATCTTTGCAAATACTCATATTTACCTTCCGCAACTGCCGTATTAGCCAGATTACTAGGGCGCGCTGGTAGAGGGTAACGGGCAAACTCATCTAAATTACTGGGTACTCTACCTAAACCCAAATCCTGATAATAAGGGGCGATAACTTCCTGGAGAAAAGAATGTTCTGTATGAAAAGTAATCTCGCCGTAAGTCTCATTTTCAGACTGATGTAAAATTGTACTACGAACTCCAGTACAATGTCCGCGATCGCCTGTGGGAATTTCATTACTAGATAATCCTGTCAAACTCTGCAATAAACGGCTTTTCCCTTGTCCTGCACGACCAATTACCCCAATATTTATACTATCTCGATTAAAGCGATGTTTGAGGAGATGTAACTTGGCTAATTGAGATTGAATTTGAATCTGTAGTTGTGGAAAATCAAGTTGTTGTAAATTACTTTGTACTTGAGGATCGGTAATTTTAGTAATTAAATGATTACGACTTATAGCTAAATTATCTAAAAAATTAGCAAGCGATCGCAGATTGTCTTCCACAGTGGCTATTTTCTCCCTTAAAGGAAGACGTTGAGTAAGAATTTCTTGAATTTTCCTAGTTCTTAAGGTTGTAGCAATTTGCATAATTAATATTTACCAGGTTATTAATATAAATAATTCGCGATCGCGAGCTTTATAAACAATGCTGCTTTAATTAAGATATAGCCAACTAAAAATTATTAGATTGGGTTTTAACCGCATAGGCTTTTTTTCAATTTCTTGACTATATTTATTAAGATAGCGATTATAAAAAGGTCTTGATAGAGAGATAGGCTTAATTTCTAAACCAATAGCTTGAACATTCCCACTATCGACGCAAAACTACAAGATGCAACTGCAAACTGGGGTAATTTCAATCTTTTAGCTTTTAGCCCTTCCAAGCGTGTATTCGGCGTGTCTTCGGCGTATCTACTACCTCCTGTCTCCTGACTCCTGACTCCTGACTCCTGTCTCCTGTCTTCTTGATGCAGTCACTCATGGGGGAAACCCCCAAGACCGTGCTGCATCGCTCCTGTCTCCTGTCTCCTCCCTCCTCCCTCCTCCCTCCTAACAACCAGGTAGGGTAATCCGCCTATGAATGGGTGAGGTATCCTAGAACATATATATTGAAAGCGATCAGACAATATTGATATCAAAATCCACGATTGATCTTGTAATTACAATATATGGCTGTACTGGAAAAAGGTAACATTACGATCCATACCGAGAATATCTTTCCCATCATCAAGAAATCCCTCTACACGGATCACGAAATCTTTTTGCGTGAATTAATATCTAATTCCGTTGATGCTATTTCCAAATTAAAGATGGCATCTTTAGCAGGGGAAGTACAGGGAGAAATTGCCGAAGCGAAAGTAACCATCGCTCTTGATAAAACTAATAAAACTCTTTCTGTTTCCGATAATGGTATCGGTATGACAGCAGATGAGGTAAAAAAATATATAAATCAAGTTGCTTTTTCTAGCGCAGAAGATTTTATTAAAAAATATGAGAAAAATTCCAATGATTTAATTGGTCATTTTGGTTTAGGTTTCTATTCTGCCTTTATGGTAGCAAGCAAAGTAGAAATTGATACTCTTTCCTATAAAGAGGGTGCAACTGCGGTACACTGGTCTTGTGATGGATCACCTGAGTTTGAATTAACCGAGAGCGATCGCAAAACTGTAGGCACTACTATTACTCTCACTCTTCAAGATGAGGAATTGGAATATGCCGAACCTCAGCGTGTTAAACAGTTGATTAAAACCTACTGTGATTTTATGCCTGTTAAAATTGTTTTGGATAACGAACAAATCAATAAACAGGAAGCACTTTGGAAGAAATCCCCACAGGAATTAACCGATCAAGATTACTTAGACTTTTATCGTTATTTGTATCCTTTTCAAGAAGATCCTCTTTTATGGGTACATCTAAATACTGATTATCCCTTCCTACTCAACGGTATTCTTTATTTCCCCAAACTCAAACCTGATGTAGATTTCTCTAAAGGGCAAATTCAACTATTCTGTAATCAAGTATTTGTCAGTAAACACTGCGAAGAGATTATTCCCGAATTTTTGATGCCATTACAGGGTGTAATAGATAGCCCTGACATCCCTCTCAATGTTTCTCGTAGTGCTTTAACTAACGATCGCACTGTACGTCGTATTGCTGATTTTATCTCTAAGAAAATTGGTAATCGTTTAAAATCTCTTTATGATGAAGACCGTAGTAAATACATTAGTTCTTGGTCTGATGTTGGTACATTTGTAAAATACGGTGCTATTCGAGACGAGAAATTTAAAAAACAAGTTGAAGATTTAATTATCTACCGCACTACCTATCAACCAGATACAACCAATACCGAAGCCACACCCAAAGTAGAAGTTCAATCTGCTGGTGATGATGCTTGGTCTGAAGTATCTAATAATAATAGCAGTGATTCTACTGAACCATATACCACTTTAAAGGAATATTTAGAACGCAATAAAGAAAAGCAGGAAAATCGTGTATTCTATTGCAGTGATCCTGCTACTCAAAATTCTTTTGTGGAACTATATAAGAATCAAGGTTTAGAAGTTCTCTTCCTCGACTCTTTTATTGATACTAACTACTTTATTCCTTTTCTAGAGAGAGAATATTCTGAGGTTAAATTTGCCAGGGTTGATTCTGAATTGGATCAAACTTTAGTAGAAGACGATAAAGCACAAGAAATTGTCGATCCAACTACTAATAAAACTCGCAATGAATTGATTAAAGAATTGTTTGAAAAGGCACTCAATAAACCCAGAGTGAATATTAAAACTCAAGCAATTAAATCCGATGATCCACAAGCAACACCACCTGCAATGGTTTTATTACCTGAAGCCATGCGCCGAATGCAGGAAATGGCTGCTTTAATGCAGGAAAGAGCTATGACTTTCCCAGAAGATCATGTTTTAATGATTAATACTGCTCACCCTTTAATTCAAAATCTCTTAGATTTGGATAAAACTACCATTATTCAAGGCGGTAATGACAGTAATTCTATGGTGAACTTGATGTGTAATCATATTTACGATTTGGCGTTAATGTCTCAAAAAGCTTTTGATGCTGAAGGAATGAAATCTTTTGTTCAACGTTCTAATCAGGTATTAACTAATTTGACTAAAAAGTAGTTTAATACAGTTGTTTACACAGCTTTAAACACTATTCTTTAAATCTGAAATACTTAAATGTCTGCTACGGTTATGGGATTATTAAGGCTATTGTTTAAAACAAAATATAACTGTTTATAGCATTCTTTTTGTTATTTCATTCAAGGACGGGAATTTATTAAACCCGTTCTTTTTTTTTGATAATTATTATAAGTATGATATTTTAGCTTTTCACTACTACCTAACTACCTCATGACTCCTGACTCCTGACTTCTTGGTGCATTCGCTCAAGACATGGAAACCGTACCGTTAGCACAGCACCGCTCCTGACTTCTGACTCCTGACTCCTGACTTCTAACTTCTAACTCCTGACTTCTGACTCCTGACTCCTGACTCCTGACTTCTAACTTCTGACTCCTGACTCCTGACTTCTAACTCCTGACTCCTGACTTCTGACTCCTGACTCCTGACTCCTGACTCCTACAAATATAACGTTGCTTAATAAAAACCACATATTGATTTATATCTGAAGTATATTTTCTTGTTTCAAACAATTAAATGTATTGATGTCAGATTTACAAATAGATATTAAAGAAATTAGAAATAAATTCATTCTAGGAACTATTTTAGAGTTTTCCCCAGGCTTAATAATTAGTTTATTTGAGCAGTGGTTGGAAAATTTGCCCGCAACAATTACTTTTTTAATAGCATTGTTGTTCCTAATTATGCTGTTATACGGTTATGGTTTATGTTTTCAAGCTGCTGATCAATATGCACAGTATAAAGGATATAAAAATCACTGTTATATTTATAGTATTTTAAATATTTTAGGATTATCAATTTTATTTCTCTTGCCTAATCGATGTAAGAAAAATAATCTTAATGACGAGCCGTTATTAAATTTTAGTATATTAGCAGTAATTATATCTTTATTTGCTATTACTATCGTCTTAGTAGGCTCTGTTTGCTTAATTCTTTTAATAGTTCTTGGTTTAGAAGGATATGAAAAATATGTTTTAGAAAACAAAAGTTTAGATCAAGTTTTAATTATTTCTGCTTTAATTAGCTGGGCTTACTATCTTATCAAACAATTTAAAAATTCTCAGATAGAATATAAATTTATATTAGGCTCTCTAACAAGTATAGATTTAAAATTACCTATTATCATCACTGTATTTAAATATCTATTTGCTTCTGGCATCAATCCCATAATTTTATATAGCTTATCTTTAATTGTGCCTCGATATGTGGAATATGAAATTAACTGAAAATATGCCACAACTCCTATAGGTTGGATAGGCTTTGCGATAAGTACGCTAATAGTTGCCCCTGTGCTAGAAGAATTTCTTTTTAGAGGTTTAATTTTCCAGAAAATAGCAATACAAAAAAATCTAATTAAAGGCTTACTTATCTCAGCCCTCGCTTTTGCCTCGTTGCACCTTCGTTACGATCTAATTACTTTATTTATTGCAGGAATTATCTACGCAGTTTTATATCTAAAAACAAAAAAGTTAATTTATCCTATCCTGTGTCACTTTTTCTACAATCTAATAGTAGTTACCAGAAATATATACGAACAATTTTACTCTGGCGTTGACCCCCAACTGCATTTTACTGTTGCTCAATATCAAGAAAAATTCCTCGGCAATTGGAAAATATCAATTCTTTTTGTTGCCTTGTCTACACCCTATCTTTGCTATTTTATTTATAAAAACCTGTATCCTAACCTAAATAATCAAGAGTTGCCATACTTTAACAATCAAAAAAAATTATCACAACTTTAACAAAACCTAAAACTCGCCAGACTTAGGGCAGGAATTGTAACACTATATTAATATTTATTATTAAGTAGGACTAAAAATTGAGGTTTATTTATAGTACTTAATATGCTGCATTTTTTTTCCCAATTGATTTGCACAGATGTAAAAATGGGAAGAGCTTAAATAATCATAAAAATTCTCGAATTAAAGCTCAGAAATCACTAGTGTTTAACATTAGTGCTAAAGTTGGCTTGTCAATCAATCTGCTTGTCAATCTAGATGCTGAGAAAATTACGAGTTGATATTGGTGTGAGTGAGGATAAAAAATATGTCTCGATATTGGGGAAAAATTAAATCTGTCATCCCTGTCTGCATGATTTATTTACTATTAGCATCGAGTAGAGAAGCAATTGCTAAACCAGAAGCCCAAAAGCTCAATTTAAGCAAGTTCAATAAAATTACACCAAAAATAGAGCAGCGTCAAGCAGATACAATTAATCAGGATAAGAGAGTAATTGTCCAAACCAATAAGCCACTAAACCTATTAGATATTAAATCTACAGATTGGTCTTACCAAGCCTTAAACAACTTAATAAATCGTTATGGTTGCATAAGTGGTTTTCCTGATGGTACTTATCGAGGTGAACAAACAATTAACCGTGCTGAATTTGTTGCAGGACTAAATAATTGCTTAAATAAAATCGAAGTAATAATAACTAATTCTGGTCAGATTCCGCAATCTGATATTGACACCATCTTACAATTAATGAAGGAATTCCAATCAGAGTTAGCAATTTTACAAGGAAGAACAGACGGTTATCAAGCCCGTATAGAAGATTTAGAAGCGACAAACTTCTCAACTACTAGCAAGCTGCAAGGAGAAGCAATTATAGGTGTAAGTAGTATTGTAGCGAGTGATGGAGGAGCAGATAAGACTATATTAGGAAGTAGGGCAAGATTAGAAATAGAAACCAGTTTTAATGGGGATGATCTACTCTTTACAAGATTATCTAATACAAATTTTCCTGGTTTTTCAGCCGAACTTGATACCTTCCAAGGTAAAACAGCTTTCTCAAAAAGCGATCGCTCAGATCTAGAATTAGAAAAATTACACTATACCTTTGGACTAGGTAATAAAATAGATTTGATTGTAGGTGCAGCAGGAATTACCGCCGATGATTTCGCCCCCACTCTCAATAGTTTAGATGGAGATGGTAATAGGGGTGCAATTTCCGCTTTTGGTACTCGCAATTCTATTTACTACCCCCCAGGGGATGCTGGAGTAGGAATTATCCACCGTGCTAGTGAGGAAGTTCAAATTAGCGCAGGTTATTTAGCAGGAAATGCCGATCAAGCTACGCCTGGTAATGGTTTATTCAATGGTGCTTACAGTGCGTTAGGGCAAATTACGATCGCTCCTTTGGATAATTTAAGTTTAGCTGCTACCTATATCCACAGTTACAATCAAAGTGATCCAGGTACAGGTACAAAAAGAGCAAATTTACAGACACAAACCGTCGATTTATTTAATCAATCCGCTTTAACTGCAAGCAATTCCTATGGATTAGAATTATCTTGGGCAATTAGCGATCGCATTATACTTGGTGGTTGGGGTGGCTTAAGTAAAGTTAATAATCTTACGACTCTCAATCAACAAATCACTCGCGGTACTCAAGATGTCTGGAATTGGGCTGCTACGTTGGCTTTTCCCGATTTAGGTACAGAAGGTAGTTTAGGAGGTATTGTAGTAGGATCAGAACCTACAGTAACAGCTTCTTCCGTTAACTCGGTTGATAATAATTTAGGTGAAGATAAAGAGCGCTCGCTACATTTGGAGGCTTTTTACCAATATCAAGTTAACGATAATATCGCTATTACTCCTGGCGTAGTTTGGATCACTAAACCCGAAAGTGATAAACCCCAAGTCAATGATTTAGTTATCGGTACAATTCGCACCACCTTAAGTTTTTAATCTTAATATCATGAACAAGACAAATGATTCAATTGATTCTAAGGATATATTTAACCTAAATCGCTTCTATAACGCGCAAGCAACAACTTATCAGGGTGTTTTAAGAGAACTAAAAAATGGTCGCAAACAATCCCATTGGATGTGGTATATTTTCCCACAGCTTGATGGGCTAGGAAAGAGTGAAACTGCCAAATTTTACGCTATCAAAAGCATACGTGAAGCTGTAGCCTACCTCAATCATCCTATTCTTGGTGCAAGATTATTAGAATGTGCCAATACACTTTTAGAAATTAACAATAAAACCGCAAGAGAAATCTTTGGCTATCCCGATGATCTTAAATTGAAATCCTCTATGACGCTATTTTCAGAAATTGCACCCAAGTCAGTCTTTGTACAGGTTTTAGATCAATATTTTCAAAGTCAAAGAGATCTGCGATCGCTCTTGATTTTAGAACAACTCAAATAACGTTAATCTTTGAGCTTCTTAGCTTTTTAGCTTTTAATTGATAATTGCCTCCTCCGCTACTACCTACTACCTACTACCTACTACCTACTACCTACTACCCACTACCTCTTAACTCGTTACTTATTACTCCCCCTCCTGACTCCTGACTCCTGACTCCTGACTCCTACCACATATAAATAATCATTCCTCCTCACTATCCCAAGGCTTAGATGCTTCTGCTGCTTTAAAATGTCTTTTCTGCGACTGCTGTTTAGGAGGAGATACAATTTCTAACTGACGATAGGTAGTTTTTTCCTCCTCATATTCTCCCCGACGACGTTGAGAAGTTCTTTCTTCGCTGGTTTTTTCAGTCACCACCTCATAGAGAATGGCTTGCTTATTACTAGTGTTGCCTTTTCTCAGTACTCTACCCAACCTTTGGATATATTCCCTAGTTGAACCTGTACCCGAGAGGATGATCGCAATTCTGGCATTAGGTACATCAACACCTTCATTGAGAACATGAGAAGCAACTAAAGTCTTATAGTCTCCTGCTTTAAATTTAGTTAAAATATCATGGCGTTCCTTAACTGCGGTTTGATGAGTGATCGCAGGGATTAAAAACTGTTGAGAAATACGATAAACGGTGGCATTATCATTAGTAAAAATCAAAATTCGTTCCGTTTGATGCTCAATGATTAAATCCACCAAAACTCTTAGTTTAGCATCTGTTCCGAGGGCGATTTCCTTGGCTTCCCTGTGGGCTAACATAGCTTGTCTTCCCTGGGGTGAGCGCGCGCTAGCTTGTACAAATAATTGCCATCCATCCAAACCACTCAAAGAAATTTTAGCTTGACGTAGAAACTGATTACGGGTGGCGATCGCTTGATCATATTTTAGTTGCTCAAAGTCGGATAATTTTACTTTTACTTGTACTATTTTATGTTCCGCTAAGGCAGATCCCGATAATTCTTCAGGGGTTTTACGATAGATAACCTTACCAATTAAAGTATCCAACTCACGATGTGTACCATCACTACGTTCTGGAGTAGCAGTTAAACCCAAACGATAAGGCGCGATCGTATATTCAGCAATAACCTTAAAAAAATCCGTCGGTAAATGATGACACTCATCAAAAATTACTAAAGCGTAAAGATTACCCAGGGTTTCAGCATGAATAGCAGCACTATTATAAGTAGCAATTAAAATCGGTGTGCGATCTTTCGATCCACCTCCAAGTAAACCTACTTCCGTATCAGGAAAAGCCGTTTTAATTTGAGCATACCACTGGTGCATTAAATCCAAGGTTGGCACAACAATTAGAGTCGTACGCGGAGTAGCTTGCATCGCTAACTGTGCTAAATATGTTTTACCTGCTGCGGTGGGTAATACCACAACTCCCTGTCTACCTGCTTGCTTCCAGGCGATGAGTGCTTCTGCTTGATGAGTATAGGGTTCAAAACCAGATGTAGATTTAAGTTCGAGATTATAAAATTCCTTAGCTTCGTCAATAATATCAAGCTCATCTGCTTTTAAAGCCTCCATTAAAGGACGATAGTAAATAGCAGGAATGCGAAATTTTTCCACGCGATCGTCCCAAGTAGCATAATTCAACCATGCTTTACCTGGTGGTGGAGGATGCAAGATTAATGTTCCGCGATCAAATTTTAGTTTAGGCGCACGAGGCATATTGTACTTTTTGTAAACTGAGAAACACTGTCATTTGAATATTTCAAGAAAATGTTCTTTATTTATTCAACATACAATGATTGCACCCAAATTTCAAATTTCAACCCATACAAAATCTAGTTTTTATCATTATTGATAATGATTTATTGCAACCCCATCACAATTAGGCAAAATTCTACTTAAATATCTTGTTCTAAAATTCATAACAAAAGTTTAATAGTTAACTATAATTGAATGTCGATTGCCATAAATTTAAATTATTATGAAAAAAATTCTAGTAACTGGTGGTGCAGGCTATATCGGCTCACATACAGTTAAAAAACTCGCAGAAGCTGACTATCAAATTGTAGTTTACGATAATCTTTCTACAGGGTCACCCGAAGCTGTATTACACGGAGAATTAATCAAAGGGGAATTAAGCGATCGCGCGTATCTAAGTAAAGTTTTCGAGCAGCATAAATTCGATGCAGTTATACATTTTGCAGCTAGTATTTCTGTCCCCGAATCTTTAGAAAATCCTCTAGCTTATTATTACAACAATACCGCCAACGTAATTAATTTATTACAATCTTGTCAACAATTTGAAGTTAATAAGTTTGTTTTTTCCAGCACAGCAGCAGTGTATGGAGAAATCCAAGAGTACCCCGTACAAGAAACTTCCCCTACCTTGCCAATCAATCCCTACGGTCAGTCAAAACTGATGAGTGAAAAAATTATACGCGATTATGCTCACTCTTCAAACCTTAAATATGTCATCCTACGCTATTTTAATGTTGCAGGTGCAGATAGTTCAGGAAAAATTGGGCAGATGGGTAAAAAAGCTGCTCATTTAATTAAAGTCGGTTGTGATGCTGCTTTAGGTATTCGTCCCTCCGCTAGTATTTATGGTACAGATTATCCCACTCCAGATGGCACAGGCATTAGAGACTATATCCACGTCGAAGATCTAGCAACTGCTCATATAGATGCTCTGGCTTATTTAGAAAGGGAAGGTACAAGCCAAATCCTCAACTGTGGATACGGTACAGGTTATAGTGTCAAAGAAGTATTAACCAAAATACAAGAAATTTCAGGTAATAACTTTCCTATTATTGAAACCAACCGTCGCCCTGGTGATCCTGCTTGTGTAGTAGCTTCAGGTACTAAAATACGTCAAATATTAGGCTGGCAACCACAGCACGATTCTTTAGATGAGATTATCACCTCTGCCCTAGAATGGGAGAAGAAAAAAGTTATGAATCCTGTAGCCTAAGTTACCCTTTTACCCCACTGCCAACATCAGTAGGAACAATATATCGCTGAAGCAACAAAAATAAGCCTAAAATTGGTGCAATAGAAATAACTGAACCTGCTGCTATTAATCTCCAGTCTAAGGAAAACGAACCAGCCAAATTAGCCACTGCTAAGGGTAATGTATAGTAATTAGGATCATCCAACACAATCAATGGCCAAAGGAAATCACTCCATGAACCAATAAAAACAAAAATTGCTAAGGTAAATAAGGCAGGGCGAATAGCAGGAATCATCACATTCCACCAAATTCCTAATTCAGAACAACCATCAATACGAGCAGCTTCTTCTAATTCTAGAGGAACTGCTTTTAATGCCTGTCTTAAGAGAAAAATACCGAATGCCGAAGTTAGGTTAGGTAGAATAATTCCCAAATAATTATTTCTCAAACCCAAATTAACTGCCAAAACATACAAAGGAATCATCACAATTTGGAAAGGAATCATAATTGTTGCCAAAACAATAGCAAAAATTAATTCTCGCCCTCGAAAGTTTAAACGAGCCAAAGGATAGGCTGCAAGAGAGCAAAAAATCAAATTTAAACCTACCGTTAAAATAGCTACGATCGCACTATTGTATAGATAAAGTCCGAAAGGTTCAGTCTGCCAAACAGTGACAAAATTTTGCCAGGTTGGTTGCTGAGGTAATATTTGGGGGGGAAAAGCAAAAATATCCTCCGTTGGCGATTTAAACGATGTGCCAATTAACCATAATAGGGGAAACAACATTAAAAAAGCGATCGCACTTAAAATTAGATAATTTGCCAAGGTTTTAACTATTAACTGTTGTTTTCTTGCCATTGGAAAGCCTCAAATATATTTAGCAAATAAAAAAGTGAGCCATTAAACTCACCTTAATTTATTTATTCATAGCAGTTGATTTGCAGGTGTAAAGATCAAACCGTAAGCTATAAATAAGTCAGATTAATCCACCTGTGTCTTCCTGGATGTTGGTTTAAAATATCTACTTAAAAATATCAATCATCTCTGGGAATAATTCCTAATACTTTGTTAAGAAATTTCTCTTCCCACTCCAACTTAGATTATTTTTTCAAGCAAATTAATAATATGTGACTGCTTAATTAGCACCACTAGGATTTACTTTATCAATTACACTCAAACTACCATCATCTGCAACCTTCCAAACATCATAACTGCCGACTACATCCCCATACTGATCAATATCCACATTCCCACTAGCACCCTGAAAATTAATATCCTCTCCCTTACGTACCAATTCCATCGCCTGACAAGCATCGGTAACTTCCGTACCAGGAGCATTTGCAACTTCTAAAATTTTACTTTTAATACCCTCTCCTGTATTCGCATCACTAGCTTCTGCTGCCAACATCATTAAAATAGCTGCATCCCAATTATGGGGTACATAGGCTGTTAGTTCTTTTTGAGTTTTTTCATTCCACAACTTAGTAAACTCCTCTAAAGCTTTACCATTAGCCCCAGGTACAGTACCCAATGAACCAGCAATAATCGATTTCCCATCAGACGTTTTGCCCACCTGACGCACAAAATCATCAGAATAAACCCCATCGGTTAACAATAGTGTCACACCGTCGGTTAACCCCTGCTCAAAAGCAGACTTGAGTAGAACACTACCCGTCTCAGCATATAATACCGCAGCCACCGCATCAGGTTTACCACTAAAGGCTGATTTAGCCTCACTATCTAAAGTCGCTGCCTTAGCATCATAACGTACAGCTTGACCAACAATATTACCCCCGCCTTTTTTAAAAGCTGTGACAAACTGCTGCTCAAAACCAACTCCATAATCATTATTAATTGCTACAGTCGAAACATTTTTAAAACCTTGTTTCTGAGCTAAAGCTGCTAATGCTTGGGCTTGATAAGTATCTGGTGGTGCAGTGCGCGCCCAATAACCGTTAAATTCCCCTTTTTTGGCTCTTTCTGTAAATACAGGACTAGTACTACCAGGAGAGACCATCATCACCTTATTTCGTACAGCCACATCCACCGCAGCCCCCGAAACACTACTTGCGAAAGACCCCACCACTCCAGCTACTTTATCTACTTCGGCAAGTTTAGTCATGGCACTACTGCCAGCACTAGGATCAGTTTGATCATCTTCGTTGACTAATGTCACAGAGGCTTCGTTTACCCCACCGCAGTCATTGATTGTCTTTACCGCAAGATCTACAGCAGTGGGCCAATTTTGACCGATAGAAGCTAAGTCTCCTGTAACTGGTGCTAAAGTTGCTAATTTTAATCCTTCTGCTTTTCCTTCGGTTGTCGCTGCTTCGGGTTGAGATGAAGCATTGTTATTGGTATTAGCATTGTTAGCATTATTAGTAGAATCTCCTCCCTGACATGAGGTTAAGAACATACCAGCACTCATGCACAACAAAGGCAATATTAATTTGCATGATAAACTTTGCCGTTGAAAAACTACTCTTTTAATATCTTTCATATCAAAAATTTTTAGTTTCACTCCCATCCAGGTTTAATAGATTGGAATTGTACTCGAAATATCAAATATGATCTGTCTATTAAGATAAAAAAAAACTTTTCTTAAACTTGAACGGAGAGGGGGGGATTCGAACCCCCGATGAAGTTTACACCCCATAACTCCTTAGCAGGGAGCCGCTTTCAACCGCTCAGCCACCTCTCCATTAGAGTACCGAGTTTGAATTATAGCAGATTTATTTTAGTTTAGGGAAGTAAGCTAGCTATTTTTAATTCACTTGAAGATTTAATTCAAGGGCAAACAGCTTAAATGCCTAGGAATCGAGTAATTTATCTGGAATTGTAAAATTTTAATTAAAGCTTAACCTGAGCAATTTACAATCAATAATTATTCGGTTCTAAATTTCACTGAATCAGCATGGGAAGATAGACCTTCAGCTTGAGCCAAAATTTGAATTGTGCTAGACATCTTCTTGAGAGCAGAAGAAGAATATTGAATTAGGCTAGAGTGTTTCATAAAAGTTTCCACACCCAAAGCGGAAGCGTAACGGGCTGCGCCTGAAGTAGGTAAGGTATGATTGGGCCCTGCTAGATAATCTCCTACAGCTTCTGGGGTAGAATTACCCAAAAATATAGCCCCTGCGTGCCGAATTTGTTCAAGTAAATCCCAAGGCTCTGCCACTTCTAGTTCTAAATGTTCAGGAGCAAATAAATTAGATAGCTCTACCGCTTCGGGTAAAGAATCAACCACCACAATTAAACCGTAATTAGCGAGCGCTTTTTCTGTTAGTAGTTTACGAGGATGATTTGCTAATTGTTCATTTACCGCTTGTTGTACAAGCTCGGCTAAATTATTATCAGTAGTGATTAAAATTGCTGCTGCCATCGGATCATGTTCTGCTTGAGCCAATAAATCTGCTGCTACATAAGTCGGATTTGCAGTTTCATCGGCAATAATCAACACTTCCGAAGGCCCAGCCAAAGAATCAATACCCACAGTCCCATAGACCATCTTTTTTGCTAAAGTTACATAGATATTACCTGGGCCAGTAATTAAATCAACTTTAGGGATTGTTTGAGTTCCATAAGCCAATGCTGCTACCGCTTGCGCCCCGCCTATGCGATAAATTTCTTCAATTCCTGCTTCTTGGGCTGCGACTAAAACCGCAGGATTAATTTTACCGTCTTGGGCTGTGGGAGTCACCATTACAATACGAGGAACTTTAGCAACTTTTGCAGGAATAGCATTCATCAATACCGTACTAGGATAAGCTGCTCTCCCCCCTGGTACATAAAGCCCTGCTCGATCCACAGGAGTATAGCGTTTGCCTAAAACTACCTCATCTTCTTCAAATTTTACCCAAGACTTAGGAACTCGTTGACGATGAAAAGCTTCTATTTTCTGACAAGCTAACTGAATGGCACGTAGTAAATCTTTTGATATCTGTTGATAGGCAGCATCTAATTCAGATCCAGTTACTCGCAACTGATCTGCTGTATAAACTTGTCGATCAAACTTTTCTGTATATTCTAATAAAGCCTGATCGCCATATTTTTTGACGTTGGTAATAATTTCTTTGACAACAGCTTCTTGGGGCTGCATATCATCCCCATTATTGCGATCGCCGATTCGTTTTAATTCTGTTTGTGCCTCAGTTTGCCGATCAATAATTCGCAGCATCGAGATCCCCATAATCTATAATTGAGCTAGTGAGCCTTTACTTTTTATTTATTATAGAAATCTTTACAGTAAGAGTCTCATTATTTTCCTAGCTTAACGTGAATTGCTATTGACTTGCTCCTTTTAGCAGTTAATATTTTTTTGCTCAATTTTAATTTATCCCCATATATATGCTTGACAGCACTTAAGAATAATTGCTAGACTGTAAAATCCAATTCTATATGTATTTCCAAAATTACTTAGCAAAGCAAATTTCTGTTAATAAAAACCTGTGGCTAATTCTAAATCGGCAATAAAACGTATCAGAACAGCAGAGCGCAATCGTCTGCGTAATAAAGCTTATAAATCTGCCCTAAAAACCCTGACAAAAAAATATTTTGGTGCAGTAGAAACCTATGCAGCAGAACCTACGCCTGAAAATATGGAAATTGTAAATCAGGCAATGTCGGCAGCTTATAGCAAAATTGATAAAGCAGTAAAGCGTAAAGTACTTCATAAAAATAATGGAGCAAGAAAAAAGGCTCGTATAGCTAGGGTGTTGAAAAAAGCAGTCCCCGTTTCTTAGTGTGTAGCGAAGCCATATGCGATCGCGCGTTATCAAGATTCTTAAGCATCTATATATTTAAATAAAATACACCAAGTAAATGCAGTTAATAGATACCCATGTTCACATCAACTTTGATGTTTTTCAAGGGAATTTAAGCTCGTTAGAACAGCGTTGGCAGGAAGCAGGGGTAGTCCATTTAGTGCATTCTTGTGTAGAACCTAAAGAGTTTCAGGGAATACAGTCCTTAGCGGATCGTTTCCCTGAATTGTCGTTTGCGGTTGGGTTACATCCGTTAGATGTAGATCAATGGCAAGAAGAGACAGCCCGTACCATTGCCACATTGGCAGCCTCAGATAAAAGAGTAGTAGCGATCGGTGAGACAGGGTTAGACTTTTATAAAGCAGATAACCAGGCAAAACAAATTCTCGCTTTAAGAGAACAACTAAAAATAGCTAAACAGCTAAGTAAACCAGTTATTATCCACTGTCGAGACGCAGCAGTCAAACTGAAAGAAATATTAACTGATTTTTGGGCAACCGAAGGTGCAGTTGAGGGGGTGATGCATTGTTGGGGAGGAGACGAAACAGAAACCAAATGGTTTTTAGATTTAGGATTATACATAAGCTATAGCGGTATAGTGACTTTTAAGAGTGCAAAACAAGTCCAAGCAGCAGCAAAAATAGTACCAAGCGATCGCCTGTTGATCGAAACAGATTGTCCTTTTCTCGCTCCTGTGCCTTATCGAGGCAAAACCAATGAACCAGCTTATGTTCTCCAAGTAGCCAAACATATAGCTCAAATACGTGAAGCCTCTTTAGAAACTATAGCCAAACAGACAACAGAAAATGCTTGTCGTCTATTTAAAATTCAGCTACAGAGTTAGACAGCAATAAATATTGAGCCTTTAGTTACAAAATAAAAATAACATTACCAAGAGCAATAATCTTCATGACTAATCTGACTTACAATTTGCTACCAGACTTAATTGAAATTCAACGCTCTAGTTTTCGTTGGTTTCTAGAAGAGGGTTTAATAGAAGAGCTTAATAGTTTTTCACCGATTACCGACTATACAGGTAAATTTGAACTACATTTCATGGGAGAAAACTATCGCCTCAAAGAGCCAAAATACTCAATGGAGGAAGCAAAACGCCGTGATAGTACCTACAATGTGCAGGTGTATGTCCCCACTCGCCTAATAGACAAAGAAAGTGGCGAAATCAAAGAAATGGAAGTATTCGTTGGTGATTTGCCTTTGATGACAGATCGTGGCACTTTTATTATTAATGGTGCAGAAAGAGTCATTGTCAACCAGATAGTGCGATCGCCTGGAGTATATTACAAAGCGGAAACAGATAAAAATGGTCGTCGAACCTATTCAGCTTCCTTAATTCCCAACCGTGGAGCTTGGTTAAAATTTGAAACAGATAAAAATGGTTTAGTCTGGGTAAGAATCGATAAAACTCGCAAACTTTCCGCCCAAGTTTTACTCAAAGCTATAGGTTTAAGTGATAACGAAATTATGGATGGAATTCGCCATCCCGACTTTTACCAAAAAACCTTAGATAAAGAGGGTAATCCTACCGAAGAAGAAGCATTACTAGAACTATATCGCAAGCTACGTCCTGGTGAACCTCCTACTGTAAGTGGTGGTCAACAGTTATTAGAATCACGCTTTTTCGATCCTAAACGTTACGATTTAGGAAGAGTTGGACGCTATAAACTCAACAAAAAACTTCGATTAACTGTTCCTGATACCACCAGAGTTCTAACTACTACCGATATTTTGGCTGCGGTTGCCTACCTAATTAACTTAGAATTTGATGGTGGTAGTACCGATGATATCGACCACTTAGGAAATCGTCGGGTGCGCTCTGTTGGGGAACTATTACAAAACCAAGTAAGAGTCGGTCTAAATCGCTTAGAAAGAATTATTCGTGAGCGTATGACTGTTAGTGAAGCCAATAGTCTAACTCCAGCAGCTTTAGTTAACCCCAAACCCTTAGTTGCAGCAATTAAAGAGTTTTTTGGCTCTTCTCAGCTTTCCCAATTTATGGATCAAACCAATCCCCTAGCTGAGTTAACTCACAAACGTCGTCTTTCGGCTTTAGGCCCTGGAGGATTAACTAGAGAAAGAGCAGGTTTTGCAGTTAGAGATATCCATCCTACTCAATATGGTCGCATTTGTCCCGTAGAAACTCCTGAAGGCCCTAACGCAGGACTAATAGGTTCTTTAGCAACTTATGCACGTGTCAACCCCTATGGCTTTATCGCCACACCCTACTATCGGGTAGAAAACGGTCGTGTGTTCAAAGAAGCCGAACCTGTTTACCTCACTGCCGATGAGGAAGACGATATGAGAGTTGCACCAGGAGACGTTGCCACTGATGAAAATGGCTATATTTTAGGTGAAACTATTGCTATTCGTTATCGTCAGGAATTTTCCACCTGCGCCCCTGATGAAGTAGACTATGTGGCGATTTCACCTGTACAAATCGTTTCTGTTGCTACTAGTTTGATTCCCTTTTTAGAACATGATGATGCTAACCGCGCCTTAATGGGTTCTAATATGCAGCGTCAAGCTGTTCCTCTCCTACGTCCAGAGCGTCCTCTAGTCGGTACAGGTTTAGAGGCACAAACAGCCCGTGACTCGGGGATGGTAGTAGTATCTAGAACTCATGGAACTGTTACCTATGTGGATGCCAATGAAGTTAGAGTAAGGGTAGAAACAGGCAATAATGGATTATACGCTCCAGAGCCTGGAGAAGAAATAACCTATAAATTGCAAAAATATCAACGATCTAACCAAGATACCTGTCTAAATCAGCGACCTTTAGTTTATGCAGGGGAAGATGTTGTACCTGGTCAAGTTTTAGCTGATGGTTCATCAACCGAAGGAGGGGAATTAGCATTAGGACAAAACGTTTTAGTAGCTTATATGCCTTGGGAAGGATATAACTACGAAGATGCGATTCTCATTAGTGAAAGATTGGTATATGACGATGTATACACCAGTATTCACGTAGAAAAATTTGAAATAGAAGCCAGACAAACTAAATTAGGGCCAGAAGAAATTACTAGAGAAATTCCTAACGTTGGAGAAGATGCTCTACGTAATCTTGATGAACGAGGCATCATACATATTGGTGCTTGGGTAGAAGCTGGAGAAATTCTAGTAGGAAAAGTCACACCCAAAGGCGAATCTGATCAACCACCAGAAGAAAAACTACTGCGAGCAATCTTTGGGGAAAAAGCCAGAGATGTAAGAGATAATTCCCTGAGAGTTCCTAATGGTGAAAAAGGACGAGTGGTTGATGTTAGGGTCTTCACTCGCGAACAAGGAGATGAATTACCTCCTGGGGCTAATATGGTAGTCAGGATCTACGTTGCACAAAAACGTAAGATACAAGTGGGTGATAAAATGGCTGGTCGCCACGGTAATAAAGGGATTATTTCGCGTATCTTACCTATTGAAGATATGCCCTATCTACCCGATGGTACTCCTATAGATATTGCCCTAAATCCATTAGGTGTTCCCTCCCGTATGAATGTGGGTCAAGTATTTGAATGTCTTCTAGGATGGGCTGGGGAGAACTTGGCTATGCGCTTTAAAATCATGCCTTTTGATGAAATGTATGGTAAAGAAGCATCTAGAGAGACTGTGCATGGGAAAATACAAGAAGCTGCTCGTAAACCTGGTAAAGGATGGGTATACGATGAAGAAAACCCAGGCAAAATTCAAGTATTTGATGGGCGTACTGGAGAACCTTTTGATCGTCCGATAACTGTGGGTAAAGCTTATATGCTCAAGCTGGTTCATTTAGTAGATGATAAAATCCATGCTCGTTCTACAGGCCCTTACTCCTTAGTTACTCAACAGCCATTAGGTGGTAAAGCTCAACAAGGTGGACAACGCTTTGGAGAAATGGAAGTATGGGCATTGGAAGCCTACGGTGCAGCCTATACCCTCCAAGAGTTACTAACAGTTAAATCCGATGATATGCAGGGACGCAATGAAGCTCTCAATTCTATTGTTAAAGGTAAGCCAATTCCTCGTCCTGGTACACCCGAATCCTTCAAGGTATTGATGAGAGAATTACAGTCATTAGGCTTAGATATTGCTGTACATAAATTAGAAGCTGTAGAAGATGGTAGTAGCCGTGATGTAGAAGTTGATTTAATGGCAGATACTCCACGTCGTACTCCTAACCGACCTACTTATGAATCTTTACAAAGAGAGGAAACTGCTGAGGAAGTGTAGATTACCAGAAAAAAGGAGCATACTCCTTTAATTTGCAGTGAATAACTAGTTTCTAATTCTTATATCCCTAATACCTGGTCAATAATGAGAAATCCAATAGAACAAAGATTTGATTACGTAAAAATCGGCATTGCCTCTCCTGAGCGAATTCGTCAATGGGGAGAAAGAACTTTACCTAATGGTCAGTTAGTGGGAGAAGTTACTAAACCTGAGACCATTAACTATCGTACCCTTAAGCCAGAAATGGATGGGTTATTCTGTGAGCGCATTTTTGGGCCTGCTAAAGACTGGGAATGTCATTGCGGTAAATATAAGCGAGTACGTCATCGTGGTATCGTCTGTGAACGTTGCGGAGTAGAGGTTACAGAGTCACGAGTACGTCGGCATCGTATGGGTTACATTAAATTAGCTGCTCCTGTAACTCATGTTTGGTATCTTAAGGGGATTCCTAGCTATTTAAGCATCTTGTTAGATATGCCTTTAAGAGATGTCGAGCAAGTAGTTTATTTTAATGCTTATGTAGTTTTAGATCCTGGTAATGCAGGTAATTTGTCAGCTAAACAACTATTAACTGAAGATCAGTGGATAGAAATTGAAGATCAACTCTATAGTGAAGATTCAGAATTGATTGGAGTTGAAGTTGGCATTGGGGCTGAAGCAGTACAAAGGCTTTTAGAAGAGGTAAATTTAGAAGACGAAGCAGAGCAACTACGGGAACAAATTAATGATGCCAAGGGGCAAAAAAGAGCAAAATTAATTAAACGTTTGCGGGTAATAGATAACTTTGTTGCAACAGGTTCTCGACCTGAATGGATGGTACTTAATGCTATTCCTGTAATTCCGCCCGATTTACGCCCAATGGTGCAACTAGATGGTGGTCGTTTTGCTACTTCTGACTTAAACGATCTTTATCGTCGAGTGATTAATCGTAATAATCGTTTAGCCAGACTGCAAGAAATTTTAGCCCCAGAAATTATCGTGCGCAACGAGAAACGAATGTTACAAGAAGCAGTAGATGCTTTGATTGATAACGGTCGTCGGGGTCGAACAGTAGTTGGGGCAAATAATCGCCCTCTCAAATCCTTGTCGGATATTATTGAAGGAAAACAAGGACGTTTTCGTCAGAACTTATTAGGAAAACGGGTTGACTACTCAGGTCGTTCGGTAATTGTGGTTGGGCCAAAACTGAAAATCTATCAGTGTGGTTTACCTAGGGAAATGGCAATTGAATTATTTCAGCCGTTTGTGATCCATCGCTTAATTAATAGCGGTATGGTCAATAATATTAAGGCAGCTAAGAAATTAATTCAACGCAATGATTCTAGTGTGTATGAAGTTTTAAAAGAGGTAATTGCTGGACATCCTGTAATGCTCAATCGCGCCCCTACTTTACACCGTCTAGGTATTCAAGCCTTTGAGCCTATCTTAGTAGAAGGAAGAGCAATTCAACTTCATCCTTTAGTTTGTCCTGCATTTAATGCTGACTTTGATGGAGACCAAATGGCGGTACACGTACCCCTTTCTTTGGAATCACAAGCGGAAGCTAGATTATTGATGCTTGCTTGTCATAATATTCTTTCTCCAGCTACAGGAAGACCAATTGTTGCACCTTCTCAAGATATGGTTTTAGGTTGTTATTACTTAACTGCTGATAACCCTAAAGCAGTCAAAGGCAAAGGTAGACGCTTTGGTAATTTAGATGATGCAATAAAAGCATACGAACAAGGTCAGGTAGATATTCATGCTCATGTTTGGCTACGTTATGACGGTGAGATAGTCACCGATGAACCAGATCTTGAGGTTATCGAATCAGAAACTTTGGCTGATGGCAGCAAAATTGAATATTATCGTCAGCGATTTGTTAAAAGGTCTTCTGAAGGTGAGCAAGTTGCCCAATATATAGATACTACTATTGGTCGCATTATATATAACAAGACAGTCCAAGATGCTTTGACGACAACTGTATAAGCAAGATTAATCATCAATACTCAAAAGTATTAATAGCTAGGAAAGATTAGTAAGAATGAAATTTTATAACCACATTGTCGATAAAGGTCGTCTAAAAAAATTAATGACTTTGGCTTATACCGAATATGGATCGGCTCATAGTGCCACTATGGCAGATTCACTGAAGGAATTAGGCTTTCGTTATGCCACAGTAGCAGGGGTTTCGATTAGTGTCGATGACCTCAAAGTGCCACCAATTAAAGCCGAAATGCTAGAAGCAGCAGAAGCGGAGATTAGAGAAACAGAGCAACGCTATGCTAGAGGCGAAATCACCGAGGTAGAACGTTTCCAGAAGGTAATTGATACTTGGAATAGCACTTCAGAAAATCTTAAAGATGAGGTGGTAACTAATTTCCGTGCAACTGATCCGCTAAATTCCGTATATATGATGGCCTTTAGTGGAGCTAGGGGGAATTTATCGCAGGTACGTCAATTAGTGGGAATGAGGGGGTTGATGGCAGATCCTCAAGGAGAAATTATTGACTTACCGATTAAAACTAACTTCCGTGAAGGATTAACTGTTACAGAATATATTATTTCTTCTTATGGAGCGCGTAAAGGTTTAGTAGATACTGCTTTAAGGACGGCGGACTCTGGTTATTTGACCCGTCGTTTAGTGGATGTTTCCCAAGATGTAATTGTCAGAGAAGTAGACTGTGGAACTCAACGGGGTATTCATCTACAAGCAATGAAAGATGGCGATCGCACTTTGATTCAGTTGTCGGATCGTCTCTTAGGTAGGGTATTAGCTGAAGATGTTAAAGATCCAAAAACAGGCGAGGTAATTGCTAAACGTAATCAAGATATGGATCGCGAATTAGCTAAAGAATTAGGCGATCGCGTGGAAGATGTTTTAGTACGCTCTCCTCTTACCTGTGAAGCTGCTCGCTCCGTTTGCCAAAAATGCTACGGTTGGAGTTTAGCCCACGGACACATGGTAGACATGGGTGAAGCTGTGGGAATCATCGCTGCTCAATCTATTGGTGAACCTGGTACACAGTTAACCATGCGTACATTCCATACTGGTGGTGTATTCACTGGGGAAGTTGCTCGTCAAATACGTGCAAAAGTAGATGGTAAAGTTAAATTTGGGCCAGGCTTAACCACTCGTCCAATTCGTACTCGTCACGGGGATGAAAGAAATCAGGTAGAGACTGTTGGTGATATTCAGCTAATTCCCAACAAAGGTAAAACCATCAATAATGCTTTAACTGCTGGTTCTTTAATTTATGTCCAAGATGGGCAAGAAGTTAAAAAAGATCAGTTATTAGTGGAAGTTGCCAAAGTTAAGGTACAAAAATCAACTGAAAAAGCAGCTAAAGACGTTGCTTCTGATTTAGCAGGAGAAGTAGTTTTTGCCGATTTAGTACCAGAGGACAAAAAAGATCGTCAAGGTAACACTACTCGTATTGCTCAAAAACCAGGACTACTGTGGATTTTATCGGGAGAAGTATATAATTTACTTCCAGGAGCCGAAGCGTTAGTTAAAAATGGCGATAAGATCAAACCAGGAGACGTTTTAGCTCAAACCAGACTCACTGCTGCTAATGGTGGGGTAGTTAGGATGATTCCTAATAGTCGGGAAATTGAGATCGTCACCGCTTCTGTCTCGTTAGATCAAGCGAAGGTCAAAATTGAAAGTGATGGTGGTCGTGAACAATACATTATTTACACGGCTGATGAGCGTAAATTCTTACTAAGAGCCACCCCAGGTACTAAAGTACAAAACAATCAAATTGTCGCTGAATTAATTGACGATCGCTATAAAACTGAAACAGGTGGGATTATCAAATATGGTGGAATTGCCATTGGTAAAGGTAATCGCAAACAAGGTTATGAAGTAGAAAAAGGTGGTACTCTTCTGTGGATACCTGAAGAAAGCCATGAAGTCAATAAAGACATTTCTCTTCTAATTGTTGAAGATGGCGAATATGTCGAAGCTGGTACAGAAGTTGTCAAAGATGTATTCTGTCAATCATCAGGTATAGTCGAAGTCGTCCAGAAAAATGATATTCTACGCGAAATTATTATCAAACCAGGAGAAATACATCAGTTAGATGATACCAAGAGTGAATGGCACGAACAGATAATTCAACCTGGCACAGAGGTATTTCCTGGAGTTATCGTAGAAGAGCTTAGATATGGAGAAGTAGTAGAAACAACTGAAGGCCCTGCGCTCATTTTACGACCTGTTAAGGAATTTGAAGTAGCAGATGAACCTTCTATTCCTTCCCAAGCATCAATTAATCAAGATGATGGTCGTCAAATTGAACTACGTTCTGTACAAAGAATCTTTTATCGCGATGGTGAAAGGGTAAAATCTGTTAACAGCTTATCTCTACTTAGTACTCAGTTGGTACTAGAGATTGCTACTACAGAAGAAAACGATGTTATTGCTAATTTAAGTGCAGATATCGAATTACAACCAGAGGAGGATGATCCTACTACTCAAAGACTACAGATGGTTATTTTAGAATCTTTAGTTTTAAGAAGAGATACTGATGTAGATCCTCATAGTGGAGAAATTCAAACTCGGGTTTTAGTTGAAGATGGTCAAGAAATTGCCAAAGGTGCTACGATCGCCCGTACTGAAATTCAGTGTAAGTCAACAGGAGAAGTTCAGGGTATTCGAGAGGGTTCAGAAGCTATTCGTCGGATTCTTGTGGTGCGAGATAGTGATTTGATCACCCATAAGCTAGATATCCCCAAGGCTAAATGTATCTATAAGCCAGGTGATTTATTAGTCTCTGGGACTGAACTTGCCAAAGGAGTTCATTTAGAACAATCAGGACAGGTTGTTAAAGTAACTGAGGATGGAGACAAAACTACCGTAGTGTTCCGTCATACTCGTCCTTATCGTGTATCTCAAGGGGCGATATTACATATTGATCATGGTGATTTGGTTCAGCGTGGTGATAATTTGGTGCTATTGGTCTTTGAACGTTCTAAAACTGGTGACATTATTCAAGGTCTACCTCGAATTGAGGAATTATTAGAAGCTCGCAAACCTAAAGAATCATCTGTCCTCAGTCGTAGTTCAGGTGTGTGTCAGGTGGTTTATGAGGAAAACGAAACCGTAGATATCAAAATCATTGAACAGGATGGAGTCATTAGTGATTATCCAATTAAGCCTGGACAAAATGCTATTGTCAGTGATGGACAGGTTGTAGAGGCTGGAGAACCCTTAACTGATGGCCCTGCTAATCCCCATGAGATTTTAGAGACATACTTTAATTACCATTTACCTGAAAAAGGTTGTTATCAAGCCTCTCTAATTGGTCTACAACAAGCACAACTATTTTTAGTGCGTCAGGTACAGTCTGTGTATCAGAGTCAAGGAATTGATATCTCGGATAAACATATCGAGGTAATTGTTAGACAGATGACCAATAAGGTTAGGATAGATGACGGTGGCGATACAATTATTCTTCCTGGGGAATTGCTTGAGTTACGTCAAATTGAGCAAGTAAACGAAGCGATGTCTATTACTGGTGGCGCACCTGCTCAGTATACACCAGTGTTATTAGGTATTACTAAAGCATCCCTTAATACTGATAGCTTTATATCAGCAGCTTCATTCCAAGAAACCACTAGAGTTTTAACCGAAGCAGCAATTGAAGGTAAATCAGATTGGTTAAGAGGCTTGAAAGAAAACGTCATTATTGGTCGTCTCATTCCTGCGGGAACTGGCTTTAATGCCCATGATGAACCTGCATCATCTCGCAATGATCTTGATTCTTCCTATCGCAGTAATGGGTTGTATGGATATGGGGATGATTTTGACTCTTACCGTTTGGACGAGGAATTAACAGCAGGAATAGAAACCATGCCCCTTCGTTCCTATAAAAACCTAAGTGATGATGAAAATGTCATTCTCGATGATCATACAGCTAGAGCCTATACTGGTTTAGATGATTCCGAGTTTGATATGGATATGGATATGGATTACGGGGAGGAAGAGTAGTATATATTCCCTTTTGTTGCAAGAGGGTTAGTTAACTAGGTTAAGACTACAAGCGGTGCAATGATTAAATAAGAGAAATCTTAAAATATCACAGCATCGCTTTTTTACGTCGGCTCTATTTACAATGAACATTAGTTGTTGCGAATTACTTGATTTCTTGTTGTTAAGATAATTTTGAAAATATATGAATACAATAGATAATCATTCCAGTCAATCACTAGTAGATGACCAGAAATTAGAACTTGCTGCCCATGTTCATGATGAAGAATCTTTAAGACAAATAATTAATCGTTTATCTCGGATTGAAGGTCATATTCGCGGTATAAAAACTATGGTGAGAGAAAATCGCCCTTGTCCAGAAGTTCTTAATCAAATTGCAGCCGTTAAAGGGGCAATATCTAGTGTATCTAAGATAATCTTAGAAGAGCATTTAGAGGAGTGTATAGTTCGTGCTGCTAATCAAGGCAATTTAGAAACAGAAATTAAAGAGTTGAAAAACACTTTAAAACGTTTTTTAGCCTAAACTGGTGATCTGATTGAGAATAGGCTGTTATTCAATCGCCTGATGAGGTTATATGATATATAAAACTAAGATAGTCAAAGTTTGTTTATCCAGTTTTTCGCTCGGCATCTTTAGTTTATTTATTAATGTTGTAGTTTTAAATATTCAGATTCGTGCTATTGCTCAAGACTCGGCATCTTCACCAGATAGAGATAAAGCAGTAAATACAGTTAAAACTACTATAGAACCAGCAATATTATCAGAAATTAATCGAGTTAGAACTAATCCTCAAGGTTATGCTCAATGGTTGGAAGAACAACGTCGTTATTATGATGGTATTTGGCTAAAATTACCTGGAGAAAAGCCAATTAGAACTAATAAGGGATTAAAAGCCTTGGAAGAAGCGATCGCCATTTTGAAAACGCAAGATCCCTTACCCCCTTTAGATATTTCTACACAAACTGCTGCAACAGCTAATAGTAAACTAGAAAATTTTGCTACTGCTAATAATATTCAAAATATTAGTTATGGTAGAGTTACCCCTCAAGGAATAGTTATGAGTTTAGTGGTTGATGACTTATTCCCCGATCGCCGTCGTCGTCATAGTCTTTTAAGTTCTACTGCTGCTAATACTGGTGTGGTTTGTAAACCAGATCCTAGATACGCTAAAGTTTGCGCGATCGCTTATTCTGATTCTGATACTTCTAATGATGTTGCTCAAGCCCCTTCTACCACTTCTACACCTGAAACTACAGACACTCAAGCAACTTCTACACCTGAAACTACAGACACTCAACCATCTTCTACACCCCAAACTACAGACACTCAAGCAACTTCTACACCTGAAACTACAGACACTCAAGCAACTTCTACAACTTCTACACCCGAAACTAGTACTAATGAACCTGTAAGCGATGCTTTACCTCAGCCTCCGCAACCACAAAATCCTCCAAGTAATTCTGATACTACAGCATCAACATCGCCAAAAGAAGAGTCAGTAGCAATGGATGATCAAGCTTTAGAAGTTGCTCAAGCTGATAATAATAGTGAAATAAACGAACCTGAACCCGAAACTACCGAACCTGAACCCGAAATTACTGAACCAGAAATAAGCGAACCCGAAATAAGCGAACCTGAAATAAGCGAACCTGAAATAAGCGAACCAGAAATAAGCGAACCTGAAATAAACGAACCCGAAATAAACGAACCTGAAATAAGCGAACCTGAAATAAGCGAACCCGAAATAAGCGAACCCGAAATAAACGAACCTGAAATAAGCGAACCCGAAATAAACGAACCTGAAATAAGCGAACCCGAAATAAACGAACCTGAAGCAACATCAAAAGACGAAAATGTAGCAGTGTTTGAAGCAGAAGAAAATTCCGAGTCAGAAGTGGCTATTAATTCTACAAATTCGGGGTTATTAGAATATATAGAAAGAGGAATACTAGAAACAGGCGATCGCACAATAGCTGAAGATGGTAGTTTGTACGATTCTTATCCTCTCGAAGGTAAAGCGGGTGATTCTTTTGTAATTTATCTTGAAAGCGAGGAATTTGATCCTTTTGTAGCCTTAATAGATAGCAAAGGTAATATTGTTGAGCAAAACGATGATATCGATGACGATGATAGTAACTCTCGCATTGAGGTAACTATTCCCGAAGATGGCGTTTATAACGTGATTGTTAATGCTTATGATCAAGGTGGCAAAGGTAATTATATTTTAACTGTCCGCCGTTAGTTAGTTATCAGCCAAAAGCTAAATATCGACTTTATTGTTAGAGATCAATTACCCATACCAGTTAATAAACACAAAATAAAAACCTCACTCCATTCAACCACTGCGCCGTAGGTATCTCCTGTGTGTCCTCCTAAGTGCTTATAAAACCAGTATCCTGTCGCAATAGCGATCGCCATACTACCAATAACGATTATACTAATTTGCCACCAGGGTAGATATTCAATAGTGAACCATAAACTATCAAAAGCTAGCAAAAATAAAAACCCTAATAATATATCTTGAGGTAAACGTAAATTAGCTTGATGAAATGCACCCTTACCCGAAGAGCGAAGATAAGGATAAAAAGCGATCGCAACTACTTGTCCCCATCTTGCCCAACTTGCCGTATGTAACAACACTAACCACAAAGGTAACGACATTTCACTTAGAGATACAGTCTTTAATAAAATAATAATTACAGCAGCGATCGCCCCAAATGCTCCTGTGACACTATCTTTCATTACTATTAAACGACGAGCAGGATCTGTTACTGATAATCCATCTGCACTATCCATCGCCCCATCTAAATGCAAGCCCCCTGTTATTACTACCCAAGTCGCTACAATTAAGGCACTGATAGTTAAGGGTGGTAAATTAAAAAACTCTAAAATTATTTTGCCTAAAAATAATAATATCCCAATCAGTAAACCTACTATCGGACACCAACGCGCAATTCTTGTCCAATTATTAGTCCACTGAGTAGGTAGAGGAATTATTGTATAAAATATTACAGAGCTTAAAAAAGAAGTTATTAATTCAATCATTCATAATTACAGGTAATAAATAAGCATGGTTGAAGTAGATAAAGACTAAATTAAAAATTCATTAAATACTGGGGAAATCTTGGGCTAATATTGTTTCATAGGCTACTTTATTCATATGGCATATTTCCCACAACTAAATATAGACCTCACCTAAGTAATTTGATAATCCCAATATACTTCTTATGAGTCAACATCACGGCACGCAATCTTTTCCCGCTCCCTGTATCGTCGATGAAGGAATAGTAATTAACCAAGATGATATTAAACGTTTACTAGTTGATTTGTGTTACGTACATTATATTTATACTGTCGAGGGACAAGTTAACAGTAAGGGTCGAGGATTAATTCAAGAAATATTTTCAGATTCCCATCAGGCTACGCTAGTGGCTAATGGTAAAATTTATATTAATATAAAAAGTTTTGATTATTTACAGTTAAGTAGATCTGCTGATGAATTGGCTCATTTTGATCTTATTCAAGATAATTGTCAATTAAGGTTAATTCCTGTTGCACCTATGCCTAAAGCTAGAATTACTAGAGACCTTGATGATGAGACAATTGAGGCTATGGTAACAGAAGCTTTAGCTGCTCGGTTAGATGTACAGTTTGATGACGATGAGTTTTAATATAGCTATTTGCTCGTAGCTTTTCACTTAGGATAATAAATAGTGGGATTTTCATTTGAATGTCAGGCAGTCTGCAACCATACCCAAGCTAGGGCAGGGATTTTTAATACTCCTCACGGTATTGTAGAAACACCTCGATTTATGCCTGTTGGCACTCTGGCAACTGTTAAAGGAATTATTCCTCAGCAGCTTGAGGTAGCTAAAGCGCAAATGATTCTGGCGAATACCTATCATCTTCACTTACAACCAGGAGAAGATATTGTTAGGGAGGCTGGAGGTTTACATAGTTTTATGGCTTGGAAGCAGCCTATCTTAACAGATTCAGGAGGTTTCCAGGTTTTTAGTCTTAGTAAACTGCGCAAAATTACAGAAACAGGAGTTACTTTTAAGTCTCCTCGTGACGGTAGCATTATTGAAATTACGCCAGAGCGATCAATTCAAATTCAAAACGCCTTGGGTGCTGATGTGATTATGGCATTTGATGAATGTCCCCCTGCAGACGCTACAAAAGAGCAAATACAAGCAGCTACAGATAGAAGTTATCGTTGGTTACAACGTTGTATTGAAGCTCATCAAAACCCCCAAAAACAAGCTTTGTTTGGTATTGTACAGGGAGGAATACACCTTGATCTAAGGACTCGTGCAGTAGAACAATTAGTAGAATTAAACTTACCTGGTTATGCTATCGGTGGAGTTAGTGTAGGAGAAAGCCCTGAATTAATTAACGCAACTGTTAAACATACTGCGCCTTTATTACCCGTTAATAAACCTCGCTACTTAATGGGAGTTGGGACTTATCGAGAAATGGCACAAGCGATCGCCCACGGTATAGATTTATTTGATTGTGTAATTCCTACTCGTTTGGGTCGTCATGGTACAGCTTTGGTACAAGGTCATAGGATTAATATCAAGAATGCTCAGTATAAACGAGACTATCAACCTCTAGATCCGACTTGTTCATGTTATGCCTGCCAGAATTTTAGTCGTGCTTATCTTAATCATATGGTGCGATCGCGTGAAATGTTGGGTTATATAATGTTATCTCTTCATAACATTACCGAATTAATTCGTTTTACACAGCAGATTCGTCAGGCAATTTTTAATAATACTTTTGCTCAGGAATTCTCCATGTGGCTGATGGATGCTTCTTTTTAAGAGCTTTATTTGATTTAAGGTTTTCTTGAAATTATGAGAATTTCGGACTGTAATATTTATATTTCTTGATTTTTAAGCAGTCTCTCAGTGATTATACTTAGTGAAACATTCGTTAACAAACAGTATTATTTCGGCAATATTACTTAATATTTCGATTTAAAAGTTTTGCTTACACCACAGCAAGAGTATTTAAGCATACTCAAGTCTAAATAAACTAGGAATTAATCATCATGAAGAGAAAAGCAGTTGTCATCGAAATCAATGAAGTTCCTTTAAAAGTCTTAAATCACTATCGTCAAATAAAACCCAATTCAACCATTGCCAAAATATTAAACGAATCCCTAACTCTGCAAACAGAAGCTAAGGATGTTGAAGAAAGTTTTTTATATCCTTCCCAAACCTGGGCATCATTAAATACTGGGGTAGAATACCAAAAGCATAAAATTCATTGGTATAACGATCCAAAACCCCAAAGCTATCCCCTATATTGGAAAATAATTGCCCAAAGCGGTTTAAATGTAGGCTTAATCAATACATTGCATTCCTCGCCAGCAGATAGCTACGCTGATCATAGTAATTATAAATTTGTAATTCCTGATTGTTTTGCCAGTGACGACACCACCAAACCCGAAATCTTTCAAGATTTCCAAGCTTTAAACATTAGTGCAACTTCAGAAAATTCTCGAGCAACAACTTTAAAATTTCCTCCTCAAAAAGCGGTTGCTACCTTGGTTAAATCACCTGCTTTGGGTATAAAGTCCAAAACCTTATTAGATGCTGCAAGTTTAGTAACCCGTATTAAAACTGGGAAAGTTAACAAAGAAAGACTAAGAAATTTACAATTTACCTTGCTTGCAGATATTTTCTTTAAACAATTGCGATCAAAAGATGTAGATTTAGCTATCTTTTTCACCAATCATATTGCTGCAAATATGCACAGATATTGGTATGGATTATTTCCTGAAGACTACCAACTTAAACTTTATGATCAACAATGGTTGGATAAATATTCAGAGGAAATTATTGTCTCTTTAGATTTATTAGACAATTTTCTACAGCAATTGACTAATTATTGCCAACAACAAGAACGAGTGCTGATTTTAGTAAGCAGTATGGGACAAGCTGCCAATGAAAAACTAACAGAAACGCCCATGTATAGTTATAAACTAGAAGACATCCAAAAGTTGCTCAATTTACTGTGCGAAGGTAAGCAATATGACTATCAAGTAGATGCAGCCATGATTCCTCAATATAGCTTGAATTTTGCCTCCCCAGAGCAAGCGCAAGAATGTTTTCAAATGATTAAGAAATCGCAGCAATATCTCAAAAATATTTGGCTACTTGTAGATATAAACCACAATGTTATTACTCTTTCTACCAATTTAGATAGTCACAGTGAACAATTTTGGCTCAAAGGTAAACAATATAACCACCATGAATTAGGTTTTAGACAGATTCGGATCGAAGATCATCATTCAGGTAGACATTGTCCCAAAGGTAGTTTAATTGTATACAATAGCACTACCAGTAGTAAAACCCAAGATGCTATTAATTATTTAGAATACGCACCAGCAATGCTTAAGTTTTTTGGGTTAGAGATACCTGAGTATATGCCCTCAGCACAATTTACTATTTAAACATACCACCTTGTCATTAAGGAATAGCTAAAAGCTGACAACCAAGGGGTTTTAATGCCAGCAGAAAGTGGCAAAATATGTTAAAATTCTATTATAAAATGCGATTATATTGGGCTTTGTTGGCGATAAAAGAGAATTAAGTGGAGTTTATCAGCCATTAATCCAAATTATTGCATATATTTGGAGTTTTTCACAGTATGACCACTTCCCAGGAACGGATTATCCCCACTGATCTAAGTAACGAAATGTCTCGCTCCTATTTGGAGTATGCCATGAGTGTAATTGTCGGCAGGGCATTGCCTGATGCTAGGGATGGTCTAAAACCAGTCCATCGTCGCATCCTTTACGCTATGTACGAATTGGGACTAACCCCAGATCGTCCGTTTCGTAAGTGCGCTCGTGTAGTAGGGGAAGTATTAGGTAAATATCATCCTCATGGTGATACTGCCGTTTACGATGCTCTAGTTAGAATGGCGCAAGATTTCTCCATGAGAAATCCCCTAATTAATGGTCATGGTAACTTTGGATCTATTGATAATGATCCCCCAGCAGCGATGCGTTATACCGAGTGTCGGTTACAGTCATTGTCAACAGACTCGTTACTTAGAGATATTGAGGCAGAAACAGTAGATTTTGCCGATAACTTCGATGGTTCACAACAAGAGCCAATAGTTTTACCTGCTAGAATTCCTCAGCTATTGCTCAATGGTTCATCGGGAATTGCTGTAGGTATGGCAACTAATATACCTCCCCATAATTTAGGCGAATTAATCGAAGGTACGATCGCTATAATTCAAAATCCAGCCATTAGTGATTTAGAATTAATGCAGTATATCCAGGGTCCTGATTTTCCCACAGGGGGGCAGATTATTGGTAGAGCGGGTATTAAGGAAGCTTATACCACAGGGCGGGGTTCAATTACCATGCGAGGGGTAGCGGAGATAGAAACCCTACAACAGCGAGGTAGAGCAGAAAAAGAAGCAATCATCATCACTCAATTACCTTACCAGACAAATAAATCATCTTTAATTGAAAAAATTGCCGAACTAGTTAACGATAAAAAAATAGACGGCATTTCAGATATTAGGGATGAAAGCGATCGCACTGGAATGCGTATTGTGATTGAACTCAAGCGTGATGCTTACCCAAGAGTTGTACTTAATAATCTCTATAAGCAGACTACGATACAGGCAAACTTTGGGGCAAATATGTTGGCATTAGTCAATAGTGAACCCCAGTTATTAACTATTCGTCGTTTTCTAGAAGTCTTTTTAGAATTTCGCATCGAAGCAATTACCAGAAGAACTCGTTATCAGCTACGTAAAGCCGAAGAAAGAGATCATCTATTACAAGGGTTATTAATTGCTTTAGAAAATATAGATGCAATCATTCAATTAATTCGAGGAGCAGCAGACACTGTTAATGCCAAAAACGAATTAGTCGAAACCTATGGGTTATCTCCTACCCAAGCGGATGCCATTTTACAGATGCAATTACGTCGTTTAACTGCCCTCGAAGCTGAAAAAATTCAGGCAGAACATGAAGATTTACAGGCGCAAATAGCCGATCTAAACGATATTTTAGCCAAAAAAGCGCGGATTGAAGAAATAATTGTTTCAGAACTCAATAATATCAAGCAGGTTCACGCTACCCCTCGTAGAACTGAAATTTTGCAAGGGGAAGGAGAATTATTAGATAAGGATTTAATTGCTAACGAACAGTCGGTAATTTTAGTAACAGAACAGGGGTATATCAAGCGCATGGCTGTTAACACCTTTGAAGCACAAAGCAGAGCCACCAGAGGTAAAGCAGCAGCAAAAATGAAGGAAAACGACGGGGTAGAACACTTTATGACCTGTTGTGACCATGATACAGTCCTATTCTTTAGCGATCGCGGAGTAGTTTATTCCCTCGATGCCTATCAAATTCCTGCAACTTCTCGCACTGCTAGGGGTATACCTATTATCCAAATGTTGCCCATTTCCTCAGCAGAGAAAATTACTTCTTTAATTGCTGTGAGCGAGTTTACTGAGGATCAATATCTAGTGATGCTAACTCATAATGGCAATATTAAAAAAACCGCCCTCTCAGCGTTTGCTAATATCCGCTCCAATGGCTTAATTGCTATTTCCCTCCAAGAAGATGATCAACTGCGTTGGGTGCGTCTGGCGACGGTAGAAGATAGTGTAATTATTGGTACTCGTCAAGGGATGGCAATTCATTTTAAAGCCGACGATCAACAACTACGCCCCTTGGGGAGATCTACTAAGGGGGTTAAATCTATGAAGTTAAAAGGCAAAGATGAATTAATTAGCATGGATATCATTCCTGCTCAGATTGTCGCAACCATTGCCACTACGGGCGAAGAAGACGAAGAAGAAGATAGCAACGAAGAATTAATTAATGAGGAAATAGATAAAGGGCCTTGGTTACTCGCGATCACTAATAATGGTTATGGTAAAAGAGTACCAATTACCAAATTCCGTTTACAAAATAGAGCGGGAATGGGAGTTAGAGCCATCAAGTTTAAAACCGATGATGATTGTTTAGTCGCTATTGATATAGTTAATCCTGAAGATGAATTAATGATTGTAACCAATCGCGGTATTATGATTCGTCAAGCCGTACAGGCAATATCTTTACAATCCCGTAATGCTACTGGAGTTAGAGTACAAAGATTAGATAAGGACGATGCGATCGCTGCTGTTGCTCCCATACCACCTATTGAAGCGGAAATTGAGGAAATGGAAGTTTAAAAATAATTGAAACAGCAAGCAAACCAATATATTTTGATTTTCTAGGTAGGGGATATTCTTCCTCTACTTTTTTTTCTTTAATTTTATATACAACAGTGAAGGGAGATTTTTTAGTTATTAGCTTTGAGGCTTCGCTAACCCGTGCGAGGGATGCTTTTAGCTTTATTAATTACCTCGTTACTTGTTACTTGTTACCTATTAACTACATTGTCCCCTTGTGGGATTACCTCCTGTCTCCCCTCTGTTGTCTCCTGACTCCTGACTCCTGACTCCTGTCTCCCCTCTGTTGTCTCCTGACTCCTGTCTCCCCTCTGTTGTCTCCTGACTCCTGACTCCTGTCTCCTATATATTATTTTACTTGCCAAATATAAGGTAATTTTAGAAAAACTTTAATATAATAGCTTAAATTAAGTTAAAACTTAGTTAAAAAACAAATTATTAATTCACATGGCTTAATTTTAAAAAATCTTAGCCATACTATCAAATTTTAATTGCAATTTATTGGGACTTAATTTTCTGCTATCAACCATCATGTAATTATCAAAACTATAGAGGTGGATATCAAAACTATAAAGGTATTGCTAGTTGAAAATAATGTAGCTGATGCCAATTTAATCATTAAGCTATATGAACAGACATTTAATATAAAACTGGTAGAAAAAATAGATCTGGCGATCGCAAGTCTTAATGAGGATGATTTTGATGTAATTTTACTCAGCGTCACTGATGAGCAGACTGGATTAACAAATTTAAATTTACTTGATCAACAATATCCTCAGTTACCAATTATCATTCTTAGTAATACTGATGAGCTATCTTTGGCGCAAAAGTATCTAAGTAAAGGGGCGCAGGACTATTTAATCAAAAGCGAGCTAGGAAATATCAACTTAAGTAATGCAATTAATTATGCTATTGAACGTCAACGTGTGAGCTTTAATTTACGTCAATTAGCATTGATGAAAAAAACTTTAGATAGAATTCGCAACTCTATTGATTTAGAAGCAATTTTAACAACGACTGCCAAAGAAATACAAGAATTTCTAAATACTGAGCAGGTATTAATATATCGTTGTGAATCTGGTCAGTCGGAAGCCACAACAGTTGTTGCTCACTCTTTGGATGCACAATCAAAGACAATAGCTGTAGAACAATTTATTTCTGCGGTTAATTTATCCTCTCTACATTCAATTTTGACAGAATCAACATCTGTAAAAGCAGTCAGCGACACTACCATTGCTGGAGTTTCAGAATTAGGGATTAAAGCCCCAGACCAAATAAGATCTTACTTAATTTTACCAATCTGGTTAAGTAGATCCGTAGACAATAGCTATGATGACTTAAGCTGTCCGATGGTTAAACAAATATTTACTCATAACCAAGACGAGGGATTGTGGGGAATGCTAATTGCGTATAATAGTAGTAAGACTAGAAAGTGGCAAGAGTGGGAAATTAATTTTTTGCAAAGATTAACCACACAAGTAACGGTTGCTATTCAACAGTCCCAATTATGTTGTCAATTACAAACAGCCAATCAAAAACTACAACAACTAGCAATTTTAGATGGACTAACTGGAATTGCTAATCGACGATATTTTGATTTAGTTTTAAATAATGAATGGCAAAGACTAGCGAGGGAAAAGCAACCCCTGTCGTTAATTTTATGTGATTTAGACTATTTCAAAACCTATAATGACACCTATGGTCATCAACAGGGCGATCGCTGTTTACAAGATATTGCTAGAATTCTGCACGGTTGTATTCAAAGACCAGCAGATTTAGCTGCTCGTTACGGAGGCGAGGAATTTGCGATTATTTTACCCAACACCGATATTCAGGGTGCATTATATATAGCCCAAAAGATTGTCCAGCAGTTAGCGAGCGCACAAATACCCCATCAAAAATCTTTAGTGAGTAGTTATGTAACCTTTAGTATAGGGATAGCTACCAAAACTCCCGATGGTCATCAAGCAGCTACAACCCTCATTGAACTTGCCGATAGTTTCCTCTATCAAGCAAAAAAAGCGGGACGTAATCAAATTTGCCTCTCAACATCTACATTAGAGGCGAGGAGAGAGCAGAATAACAATAAACTGTGTAAATTAAATTTAGAATAATCTATTGATAAAAAAAGCGATATCGCAATTAATCTAGATTGATCTATTTTGATTAAATTGCGATCGCTATACACCTTATTACACTGCTTGTGGTTGAGCTTGGGGAGGCTGGGGCTGTGGTTGGAATTGGAAGAGAGAATAAACGACATTACGACGAATATCAATCATCATCTCCAAAAACATCTCGTATCCTTCCTGTTTATATTCAATCAAAGGATCTTTTTGTCCATAACCCCTCAACCCAATAGACTCTCGTAGGGCATCCATTGCTTGTAAATGCTCTCGCCAAAGAGTATCAATCTGTTGCAGAATAAAGAATCGTTCTGCTTGGCGCATCAAACCTGGCTGCATACTGTCAATTTGATGTTCTTTGAGATCGTAAGCTTTGCGTACTTCTTCACAGAGGAAATTTTTCATCTCATTAACAGTCATATCTTCTAAATGAGCAGGTTCAACATCTTCGAGAAGATAGATAAATTCCTTAGCCTTATCGACCATTTTATCTAGTTTCCATTCTTCGGGGGGTAATTCAGGGTTAACATAAGCATCGACAATTTCCCCCATAGTTTTTTCTGCATATTGCAATACCTGTTCCTTCAATTCCAACCCTTCCAAGACTCGACGACGTTCAGCATAAATAGCCCGACGCTGGTTATTCATCACCTCGTCATATTCAAAAACTTGTTTACGGGTATCATAATAAAAAGTTTCAACTTTCTTTTGCGCCCCTTCCAAAGAGTTAGTCAGCATTTTCGACTCAATGGGCATATCATCTTCAACGCGCATCATATTCATTAGTTTTTCCACGCGATCGCCACCAAAGATGCGTAATAGGTTATCTTGTAAACTAAGGAAAAATCTAGTTGAACCAGGGTCTCCTTGTCTACCAGCCCGTCCCCGTAATTGGTTATCTACTCGGCGAGATTCATGGCGTTCTGTCCCAATCACGTGTAGTCCACCATTGGCAATCACTTCTTCATGTTCAGCATCAGTAAACTGCTCATATTCTTTACGAATTAATTTATAAACTTCGCGCAGTTTTAAAAGAACAGGATCATCAACGGGGGCATTTTCCGAAGCAACAGCAATTTTTTCTTCCGCTTCTAATTCAGGTAAACTTTGTGAACCATATTGTTGTACTGCAAATTTTACAGTTTCCTTTAGTAGTTCTTCTGTAGTTGCAGATAGTTCTGTGGGGAAGATTTGGGGCGAGGCTTTCCAAGTTTTCAGCTTTTTACTTTGACCATTGGCTGCAAACCCTTTAGCTGTATCCTTACCCATTTTAATCCCTGGTACAGTTGCCATTAATTCGTCATCATCGGGGGCAACTATCTTAGGCATCAAATATTCTCTCACCTTCAGTCTTGCCATATAGTCGGCATTACCACCTAAGATAATATCTGTTCCCCTACCTGCCATATTGGTTGCAATAGTTACGGCAGTTTTGCGTCCTGCTTGAGCGACAATTTCTGATTCCCGTTCCACATTCTCAGGTTTAGCGTTAAGCAGATTATGTTCAATCCCTTTTTCACGTAGTAATCTAGAAATTAACTCAGATTTTTCAACGCTAGTAGTACCAACTAAAACAGGACGACCTAAGGAGTGCATATTGGCGCAGTCTTCCGCTACTGCTTGCCATTTCCCAATTTCCTTTTTATAGACTACATCAGAAAGGTCATATCTTCTAGAAGATAAGTTAGTAGGAATAATAGTTACTTGTAAGTTATAAACCTTCTCAAACTCAGTCTCTTCAGTTTTGGCTGTACCAGTCATCCCTGCCAAAGTCGGATAGAGTAAGAAGAAGTTTTGATAGGTAATACTTGCAAGGGTTTGAGTTTCGCGCTGAATTTCCACTCTTTCTTTTGCTTCAATTGCTTGGTGTAAACCATCACTCCAACGTCTACCTGCTAAAACTCGACCTGTAAACTCATCAACAATGACCACTTCGTCATTGCGTACCATATAGTTAACATCTTTAGTAAACAGTTCTTTAGCTTTAATGGCATTAGAGATATAGTGCGCCCAAGGATTTTCAGGATCATACAAATCCTTTACCCCCAATAGTTCCTCAGCACGGGCAAAACCTTCATCAGTCATCAAAATATTGCGCGCTTTCTCATCTACTTCATAGTCGCCAACGCCTTCGGTTCTATTCGATTCTGGATCATAATCCTCATCTTGTCTAACTAGCTGATCGGCAATTTCGGCAGCCAAAAGATATTTTTCCGTTGGACGTTCGACCTGTCCTGAAATAATTAAAGGGGTTCTCGCTTCATCAATGAGGACAGAATCAACCTCGTCAATTACGCAATAGTTGAAAGGACGCTGTACAACCTCTTCCATAGCTACAGCCATGTTATCTCTTAAATAATCAAAGCCCAGTTCACTATTTGTCGTATAAGTAATGTCGCATTCGTAGTTTTTCTTGCGTTCTGTGGGAGTCATCCCTGCTTGAATTAAGCCAACGGTTAGACCTAGGTAACGATGAACCTGTCCCATCCATTCCGCGTCTCTACGGGCGAGATAATCGTTAACAGTGACCACATGGACACCTTTGCCTGTTAAACCATTGAGATAAGCAGGTAGAGTACAAACTAGGGTTTTACCCTCCCCAGTTTTCATTTCTGCAATTTGTCCCTTATGTAAAACTATGCCTCCAAGTAACTGCACATCATAATGGCGCATACCCAAGACACGTACTGCTGCTTCCCTAACTACGGCAAAAGCTTCAGGTAAAAGCTCATCGAGGATGTCTTTAATTTGCTCATCATTTTTGGCTTTGGCAATTTGCTCCCGAAATTCCTCTGTTTTGGCTTTTAACTGCTCATCAGATAGTTGTTTAATATCTTCTTCCAGAAGGTTGATTTCTGCCACTAAGGGTTGAAATTTTTTCAGTTTGCGTGAGTTGGGATCACCTAGCAGTTTTTTCAGCATAGTATTTTTTATGAATATTCGGTATTTTTATGGAGCTAATATTTGTTTTCTAAGCCTTGATACCCTGTATAGGCAGCTATATGTAATAACATTTAATAATTCTACCATTTGCATAGGAACGAGGAACTTTAGGGATTCTACTCATTGATCTGTGGTGGGGTAACCGAAGTCAAGGGATTTTAGATGATCAATCTCGCCTCAACTAAATGCGACAATAATGAGAAATTAAGCATACTGTATTTATTAGAATAAAATTTTCATCAAGATGACAACTGCGATCGCTACGCAATTAAAATCGCTCCTTGATAATCAGACCCAATTGCTCGAATTGAGTATGGCAGATAGTTATTGGCAAAATAAAATTGCTCAAGTAATTGTTGCTGCAAAATCCCCTATTTACCTAGTTTTTCCTTCAACGGTAGAGGTTCTAGCTAAAATAGTTAATCAAGCATTTCAACAGCGATGGCGGATTTTAATCTGTGGTAACGCTACTAAATTAAATTGGGGTAACTTAAGTTGCGATATTCAATTAATAATTAGTACGCAAAAATGCGATCGCCTGGTTGAACACGCAGTAGGGGATTTGACCGTTACTGTGGAAGCTGGCATGAAATTAGCCGACTTACAAGCAAAATTGAAGTTACACCAACAATTTTTACCCCTTGATCCTACTATCCCAACAGAAGCTACTTTAGGAGGCATTGTTGCTACTGGGGATGCTGGTAGTTGGCGACACCGTTACGGAGGGGTAAGGGATTTACTCTTAGGTTTATCTTTTGTGCGTGCTGATGGTGCGATCGCCACTGGTGGAGGTAGAGTTGTTAAAAATGTTGCAGGTTATGACCTGATGAAGCTTTTTACAGGGTCTTATGGTACTTTGGGCATCATTACTCAACTGACTTTTAGAACTTATCCCCTCATCCCTACTTCTGAAACTATACTCCTAACAGGTAAGGCGGAATCTATTGCCCAACTTACCCAATTTATTCGTAACTCAGGTTTAACTCCTATATCCCTCGATCTACTATCTACTACAGTCGTCAAACAAATAGGGTTAGGAAATACAACTGGCTTAATTATCGGTTGGCAAACCATCCCCGCTAGTAGCCAACAACAAATAAATCAAATAAGTGCGATCGCTCAACAATTGGATTTAACCCTCACTCATTATCAAGGGCAAGCAGAAATTGATTTGTGGCAACAGTGTAATACGATCACCACTGTACCCAATTCTGCAACAGCAGTGACTTGTAAACTAGGTATTATCCCAACTGCTGCTGTGGATTTTCTACAATTAAAAGTAGTGGATCAAAACGCTGCTGTAAGAATTCATGCAGGTAGTGGCATTGGACAGTTACATTTAGATAGCGCAGCAAAGCAAATAATGGGTATACGCTCATACTGCCAAGCAAATTCTGGTTTTTTAACTATCCTTGATGCCCCCATTTCCCTGAAACAGCAAATAGATAGTTGGGGATACACAGGTAACGCCCTATCAACCATGCAAACTCTTAAAAATCAGTTCGATCCACACAATTTACTTAATCCCAGTCGCTTTTTAGTTTAAATACCGATAAATAACATTTTTACAAAACAATCTTTAACAATGACTAATTTCGACTTCAAAAATCCTCCCAAGCCAGAATTAATCGATACTTGTGTTCATTGTGGATTTTGTTTATCCACTTGTCCTAGTTATCGAGTTATTGGTAAAGAAATGGATTCCCCCAGAGGTAGAATCTACTTGATGGATGCTATTAATCAGGGAGAAGCAACCATTAATTCCGCCACTACTCAACATTTCGATTCTTGTTTAGGTTGTCTTGCTTGTGTAACTACCTGTCCATCAGGGGTGCAATACGATCAATTAATTGCTGCTACTCGCCCCCAAATAGAAAGAAATCAATCTCGCCCATTACCCGATAAACTAATTAGAACTCTTATCTTTAATCTTTTCCCCTACCCTAATCGTTTACGTGTTTTACTTCCTTTTTTCTGGGTATATCAAAACTCAGGGTTACAAAAACTAATTAGATCTACAGCTATCCTTAAAAAGATTACCCCACGTTTGGCTGCTATGGAGTCTATCTTACCTAAAATTACTCCTGATGCTTGGCAAAAAAATAAATTACCTACAGTCATCCCAGCCCAAGGGGAAAAACGTTATCGTGTCGGCATGATTTTGGGTTGTGTACAAAGATTATTCTTTTCTCCTGTCAACGAAGCAACCGCCAGAGTTTTAACAGCTAACGGGTGTGAAGTAGTTATCCCCCCTACCCAAGGATGTTGTGCTGCTTTACCAGCCCATCAAGGACAAGAAGCCCAAGCAAAAACCTTGGCAAGACAAATGATTGATAGTTTCGCTCAACTAGATTTGGATGCAGTTATTATTAATGCTGCTGGTTGTGGACATACCCTTAAAGAATATGGACATATTTTAGCCGACGACCCTGAATATGCAGATAAGGCTAAAGAATTTGCCAGTAAAGTTAAGGATATTCAAGAATTTCTCTGTGATATTCCATTTATCGCTGACTTGCACCCAATAAGTACAGAAGAATTAACCATAGTCTATCAAGATGCCTGTCATTTACTGCATGGACAAAAAATAAGTGTGCAACCTCGACAGTTATTAAAAAGTATACCTGGGGTACAATTGCGTGAACCTCTTGATGCTAGTCTGTGCTGCGGAAGTGCTGGAATTTACAATATGTTGCAACCAGAAACAGCAGATGAATTAGGTAGACAGAAAGCTAATAATTTGGTTAATACAGGTGCAGGTTTAATTGCTTCTTCTAATCCTGGTTGTTCTTTACAGATTAAAAAACATTTAGCTAAACAAAATTCTTCTCTAAAACTACTTCACCCAATCGAGTTATTGGATTATGCCATTAGAGGGGAAAAGTTAGTGGATAATTAAGGGAGATTTTTAGTTATTAGTTATTAGTTATTAGCTTTGAGCTTCTTAGCAATACGCTTTCAATTAACATTACCTTCTAACTACCGATTCCTTACAAGTAATAAGTAGCGCGTTACTCGTTACTCTCATTGTCCCCTTGTGGGATTACTCCCCTACTACCTACTACCTACTACCCACTACCTACATTGTCCCCTTGTGGGATTAGCTCCGCTTATCCTTTAGGACTACTCGACTCCTAATTACAATCCAATAATCACCCGAATTGTCCTAAACCAATTTTTAATAACACAAAGGTATTTTAGAATACCCAGCAAAAATGTCTACCAGTAGCTACTAGCGATCGCTTATCCTATCTCTAACTTAAGCTAAAAGCTAGCAGCTACTAACTTTTCTACTCAGGTAGTTGTAATAATTTAAGAATGTTTGATGTGACAGTCATGCTTTCTTCATATAACATTTCGCGCCCCCATCTTTGTAACTGTTTACCAAGCAACTCTTCAGTTTTTTGATCTGCCAAAGGTGTTACCTGCTCAATATAACAAGCTTGCGCTCCTCCTCCAGCTTCCATGCGCATACAACCCGTAGTACTAGAGCAGAGGACTGTACAACAGTCGGCATCGGGGTTAGTAGAAGTTAATCGCAAACTGACTAAATCTCCAGGAACATCTCCCCAATCTGCTGTAGGAATACCTGCTAATTCTGCTTCTATATGGCGTTGCTGTTCATCTATAAACTTAACTGTGCGAATATCATAGTCGCCTCCCTCTATTTTATATTCCACGGGAGTCCATTTAAGACGACTAGCTAACCAACCTAAAAACATCAAAGCCTGAGATTGATTTCCTTGTTCATAATCGATGGTAACTTGATCTACTTCATAGATAGCCGATCGCCTTTGAGGGGGATCAAAAGCTGCTGCGGTTAATTCTTGCCAAGGTGCTAATCTCCGCCAATTGATATCAGCTAAAGTATGATCAAGCTTGAGTAAAGATCCTAAAGATTTTAAATCAATTTCAGGTTGTACAAACCCACTAGAATCAAAGATAACTGTATCACTAGCGGATGCCAAACGCTGAAATAAGGGATGATCTGGGGTTGGGGTAGCTTTCCACCAGACAAACTTAGGTAAATCAGCGATCGCTAAAGCTGCAATAATACCCCCAATCCTTTCTAAAGCTTCTACTGTTCCACTCAAGTTGATATACTCACAGCAAACAAGGGTATTTTTAGTCTGTTTACTAATGGGACAATAAGCGGAAACCTGGGCTTTAACTCCTGTATCTTCCCCTAAAATGGGACATAAAGTAATAATGCGACAGGGATTTGAGGCGGCGATCGCATCGGCGGTAATGCCTTCGGAATCGGGAGTATAGTTAATTGCTGCGGTTTTATTTTCCCGTGTTAGTTGGTCTTTTGCCTTTGCCTCAATAAACTCAGTCTGTAATCGATTGAGCAAAGCTGAATCTGCTTTACCTGTAGTTTCTAAATCATAAGCCTTTTGGGCTGCTTTAATGGCTGCCTTTGTTCTAGGCCCTGCAATGCCGTCTATTGGCCCTGTATAAAATCCTAAAGAGGCAAGTAATTGTTGAGTACCATCTGGTTCATAGATAATTAAACTAAAGGTAGCTGCTCTGGTTACCGCAGCCCCATCATCATCTGAACCTTGAGTTTGCCAAAGCGATCGCAATTCTGCTTCAATTTCGTCAATGGATACGTCTTTGGGTGCTTGTAAAGATACTATTGGTGAAACCATCTTTATTTTTAGGTAGTAGGTAATGGATAAAAACCTCTAACTCTGGACTTGGTGGTTATAGGTTATAGGTTAAATATTAAAGTCTGCGCCAACGACGGCGATCGCGATTGATCATTAATTCTGCATCCGTTGGTTGCCATGTTCCTGCTTCATATTGAGGCATGAGATCGGGATCACTAGGGGCTTCCCAAGCATTAATCACTGGCATAACAATATTCCATGCTGCTTCAACCTCATCTGCACGAGTAAATAGAGTCTGATCCCCCAACATACAATCTAGTAGTAAACGATGATAAGCGTCAGCCGTAGCCATACCAAAAGATGAACCATAACTAAAGTCCATATTAACGGTTCTAGTACGTAAATCTGCCCCTGGGGTTTTGGCTTCAAATTTTAAGGATATTCCTTCGTTAGGCTGAATACGCATAGTCAGAACATTAGGACTGGTTTGCTGTGCTGCTGACTGAAAAATTAGTAATGGCACTTCACGAAAATGAATTGAAATCTCGCTTACCTTTTTGGGCATACGTTTACCAGTCCGCAGATAAAATGGCACTCCTTTCCAACGCCAATTATCAACTTCTAACTTTAAGGCAACGAAGGTCGGGGTGGTGGAATTGGGATCAACACCTTCTTCTTGACGATAACCTTTAACAGGTTTTCCTTTCATCCAACCTTCCTTATATTGCGCCCTGACTGCGGATTGTTCTAAATTATTAACGTCCGCTATATGGGTTGCCTGAAGGACTTTTGTTTTCTCACTGCGAATACTATCAGCATCTAAAGCATTAGGAGGTTCCATAGCGGTAATTGCAAATAGCTGCATGAGGTGATTTTGCAGCATATCCCTTAATGCCCCAGAGGTTTCATAATACCCTGCTCTTTCTTCCACGCCCACGGTTTCAGCAACGGTAATCTGCACATGATCTACAAATTGTCGATTCCATAATGGTTCAAAGATAGCATTACCAAAACGGAAAACTAAAATATTTTGAACGGTTTCTTTTCCTAAATAATGATCTATACGATACACTTGTTCTTCTTTACAAACTCTTTGTACCGCACGGTTGAGGGATTTTGCCGAACTTAAATCTTTTCCGAAGGGTTTTTCAATAACAATACGGGTTTTAGTAGGGTCACTGAGCATTCCTGTCGCACCTAGATGTTTCAGGGCTGGTTTGAAGAAGTTGGGCGAGACTGCTAAATAGAATACCCGATTACCTCTAGTCCCCCTTTTTCCATCTAATTCTGAGAGGAAAGTATTTAATTTTTCATAACTTTCCACTTCATCCATGTTACCCGAACAGTAAAAAATACCTTCTGCAAATTCAGACCATAAAGCTTCGTTACCTACTCCATTATCGAATTCTTCCACCCCTTCTTTAAGATGTTGACGAAAGTAATCATCAGTCCAATCTCTTCTAGCCACACCTACAATCGTCATTTCTGCTGGTAAACGACGCTCTCTTTTAATTTGATAGATGGCAGGAATCAATTTTCTCTGAGTTAGATCTCCTGATGCTCCAAAAATTACAATAATTGCAGGATCAGCAGTACTCTCTTGCTGTAAACCAACTCTTAACGGATTTTCTAAGATTGCAACCATATTTACTAATTTATGAGGTTTTTTGTCGGATTTCAAGTATAGGAAGTCACAGATTATACAAATGCCCTTTGGGTACTCCGCCTACGGGCGACGGAGACAGCACGTGACCGTTGGTCAGAAGCTTAGATTCTTGCCAACTTCCTATTATTAGTTACTGATTAAAGTGTGGCTAATTGTTTTACTTTAGTTTCTAGGGATGACATAAGTGATTCAAAAGGTTTGACAAATTTATCAATTCCTTCTGCTAAAAGTTCTGCCATCACTGCATCTAAATCAATATCAACTGCACTATCTTTTAAAGTAGCGATAATCTCTTCTGCTTTATCTAAATCAGTTTCAATACGATTAGCTGGAGTGCAATGGTCAATACAAGCCTCAATAGTCTCGGGTGGTAAAGTATTTACCGTGTCAACTCCCACAAGCTCATCAACGTACATGACATCGCTATAGTCTGGGTTTTTGGTGCTAGTACTTGCCCACAATAATCTTTGCGCCTTTGCACCTTTGGCTGCTAGTGCTTGCCATCTTTCACTACTAAAGATTTCTTTATATTTTTGATAGGCAATTTTGGCATTAGCGATCGCTACTTTACCTCTGACACTATTTAATTTGGCTTTTTCTTCTTCATTTGCGCCTTCGAGCTTACTGTCAATGCGACTATCGATCTTGCTATCAATCCTGCTAAGGAAGAAACTAGCCACTGAAGCAACTTGACTAATATCTTCCCCTGCTGCTGCGCGTTTTTCTAAACCGCTAATATAAGCCCAAGCAGCATCAACATAGCTTTCAACTGCAAATAATAGGGTTACATTTACACTAATTCCTTCTGAAATTACTTGTTCGACCGCAGGTAAGCCTTCTTTCGTCCCAGGTATTTTAATCATCACGTTAAGACGATTTATATTGTTGCAATAGCGACGGGCTTCTTTTATGGTGCTTTCGGTATCATTGGCTATATTGGGTGGGACTTCAATACTTACATATCCATCTAAACCCTCAGTTTTATCATATATGGGCAGAAAGATATCACAGGCATGACGTATATCATTAAACACTAAGTCTTCGTATATTTCTTGCACTGATTGATGAGCTTTGATCCCATCTTGAATTGCACTATCATAGGTTTGATTACCAACTATGGCTTTTTCAAAAATAGCTGGGTTAGATGTAATTCCCCGAATTCCTTGAGTAGTAATCGCATCTTTTAATTCTCCCGACTCAATCATGTCACGGTTAAGATTATCCATCCAGATACTTTGACCGTATTTGTTTTCTATTTCTAAAATTGGATTTTGAGTAGACATTATCTTACTTCTGCTCCTTAAGAATAATTTATTTTTTTAATTGATAAGCTGGCAATTACACGAAAGCTGATTTTTCTGATTTACGACGTGTCCAATCTTGAATAAAGGATTCTACAAGATCAACATCTTCCTTACTACCTACAAAAAACGGAGTTCGCTGATGGATTTTACTTGGTACTACACTTAAGATTCTCTCAATACCAGTACTAGCTTTTCCGCCTGCTTGTTCTGCTAACATAGCAAGAGGTGCTGATTCATATAATAATCGTAGTTTTCCTTCTGGTTTTTTAACTGTCCCTGGATAGAGAAATACACCTCCTTGTAGTAAAATTCGATGAAAATCCCCCACTAATGCCCCACTGTAGCGCGCTGTATAACCTTCGTGACGGTGGACATAGCGAATATATTCTCGAATAGATTCCTCCCACTGCCAATAATTCCCTTCATTAACACTGTAAACTGGGCCGTGATTAGGAATAGTAATATTTTCTTCCGCTAAAATAAATTCCCCCAAACTCGGATCAAGAATAAAGGAATGAACTCCTGTGCCTATAGTATAGACTAGTACAGTGGAAGGGCCGTATAAAATATAACCTGCTGCTATTTGGCGATCGCCATTTTCTAAGAGATCTTCTGCATCCTCAGTATTATTATTTCCTTGTTGTTGGCGTAAGGAAAAGATTGATCCAACATTAAGATTTATATCTACATTAGAAGATCCATCTATGGGATCATATAACAGGGTATAACGTCCTATGGGGCAATTTTCAGGTATGTAATAAGGATTCTCCATCTCCTCCGAAGCTAAACGACATACTAAGCCACTTTGCTTAAACACAGAGATAAAGACATCATTGGCATAGATGTCCATTTTTTTTACTGATTCCCCTTGTACATTGGTTTCCCCTGTAAACCCTAATGCCCCCGCCATTAACCCAGCCCTACTCAAACGACGACTGATTAGCTTGGCTGCTAAGGCGATACGATTCATAATCGCACTCACATCTTGGGCTTGAGTTGTGAAATCAGCAAACTGTTGTAACACGTGTCTAGATAGAGTTTGACAGTCTCTATCCAGGCTATATTCTGGAATGACACCGTTGTCGAAATTTTCCATTTCTCTTGACCTTCCTAAGTCTGAATGCTTTTAGTTGCCTCTTCTTTTATATTAGGAAGGTATCTTTTCTAGGAGTCAGAAGCTTAACACTAGCTTCAGGTTATTGATTATCTTGACCCTTTTGTTACCAAATTAGATATGACTAGCCTAGTCTATGTCAATTGACTGGGGTCTATCTTTTTGATTAGGCATGGAAGAATTATTTATATTATCTGGTGTATATCCCTGTTGTTTTAACCACTCGGATAAAGGTTCTTCGTCTAATTTTAAGTGAAAAATACCAGAGGCAAAACCACTAACAAAAGCCACAGGCTGCTGTATCAGTTTTTGTAATATGGGTGTCAATTCAGTTAGAAACATAGAATTTAAGGCGAGTAAATTTTTAATTGTTTAATTTGAACTTTTCTTGAAAATTGTAACGTGTTGCTCGTAGTTTTGGAAGAAATTTTATAATTGTAGTTATTAGTTTGGCTGCTTTTTGGCTTTTAATCTTCTAATTTAATTTCGATTCAATTGAAGGTTTTAGGTAATTCGTTGCCCCTACAGCCTGATACCCTCCAAATAAATCTATCTTTAAAATCGATTTATAGATATTATTAATAATTACAATATTTTACAGAGAATATAGAACTGTAAAGTTAATAGTTATAAAGTTATTAATAGGTTTTCATTCTTACACCAATTAGCTTTAATGCAAGTATGAATCTTTTAACTACGATAAGGCTTGATGATTGCTAAAAGATTCTATATCCAAATAACATCAGGAAAATAGAGCGATGAATGAACCGCCGAAGGGAGATGTTTTATCACAAGAATTGCAAAGAGAACGTTCAGTACGCCGTACCGCTAAACTACTCTATGATCAGCGATCGCGCATTAATGAGGAATTAGAGCGTTTGATTAGTCATCTTTACCTTTTGGTGGCTATTCCTCGTCAAACTCCCGAATTTCCCCAACCTGAATCTGATATTTTAATTGAAGCTGCTCAACGTCTCAATGATCCAGTATTTAGCGACTTATTAATTCAACTTATTCGGGAACGAAAAAAGTAAATTCTTATTTTTTTTATTTACTAATTTAAATATTTTTTAAAAGCTACCTATACTCAATAAACCTAGGTGTTTTCTTATGCAGGTCTAGTAAAAAGTATATGTAAAAATTGCATAACCCCCATAGCTAATGTAACAGAAAATACAAAAGTTCCTAAAAAATATTTCTACTCTTGTCAATTAATGATGTAGTTAATTTTGCTCTGCATACCTCATCTTATATAGACCTCCAACTTAACAAATTATTAGTGTCATGAGTATTCAAGCCGATCCTCAAATAAAACTTAACAAAATAGAAAAAGTCAAAGCAGAAAAAGATGGACTAGATGTTAAAGATGAGCTAGAACATTTTGCTAAAATTGGCTGGGAGGCGGTAGAGTCAACGGATCTTGAGACACGTCTTAAATGGTTAGGTATTTTTTATCGTCCTGTAACTCCTGGGCAATTTATGGTGAGAATGAGAATTCCCAATGGAGTAGTTACTAGTGAGCAAATGCAGGTCTTAGGTAGTGCTATTGAGCGTTATGGCGACGAAGGAACAGCAGATATTACTACCCGTCAAAACATTCAATTACGCGGAGTTCATCTAGAAGATATTCCCGAAATCTTCCGCAGCTTTAAAGAGGTAGGTCTTACAAGCATTCAGTCAGGAATGGACAACGTTCGCAATTTAACGGGTTCTCCAGTATCAGGTATTGATCCAAATGAATTGATTGATACACGACAAGTGATGCAGAAAGTGCAGGATATGATCACTAATTATGGAGAGGGAAACTACACTTTTAGCAATTTACCCCGTAAATTTAATATTGCGATCGAAGGTGCGAGAGATAATTCTATCCACGCTGAATTAAACGATTTGGCTCTTATTCCTGCCTATAAAGATGGTGTTCTAGGTTTTAATGTTTTGGTAGGAGGGTATCTTTCCGCCCAACGCTGCGCTGAATCAATTCCTTTAGGAGTATGGATTCCTAATGATGATCATCAGGTGGTAGAATTAGCCCGCGCTGTTTTAACGGTTTATACGGAAAATGGTGGGCGTGAAGGTTTAAGAGCCACCCGTCCTAAAGCTCGTTTGATGTGGTTAATTGAAGCTTGGGGAATGGAAAAATTCCGCGCCGAGATTGAAAAGGAATTGGGTAGATCTTTGGCAGATGCTGCTGTAGAGGATGAAATTACCGAAGATAAGAAAGACCATTTAGGGATACATCCTCAAAAACAACCAGGCTTTAATTATGTCGGTTTACACGTTCCTATGGGACGTTTATCAGCAGAGTCTATGTTTGAGCTTGCTAGATTAGCCGATGTATACGGTCAGGGTGAAATTCGTTTAACAGTTGAGCAAAATGTGATCATTCCTTATATTGCTGATACTAATTTGGAAACTTTTTTGAGTGAACCTTTGTTGGAGAAATTTACTATTAATCCTAGTACCTTAACGCGTTCTGTGATTTCCTGTACAGGGGCGCGCTACTGTAATTTTGCTCTAATTGAAACTAAACAACGAGCTTTAAAACTCGCCCAAGAATTAGACCAAGAATTAGATATTCCTCAGCGTGTTCGTCTTCATTGGACAGGATGCCCAAATTCCTGTGGACAAGCTCAAGCAGGCGATATTGGGTTAATGGGTACAAAAGTACGTAAAGATGGTCAAGCGGTTGAGGGAGCAAAAATCTTTACTGGTGGAAAGGTTGGTAAAGATGCCCAATTGGGTACTTTGGTTAATCAAGGTGTTGCTTGTGAAGATCTTAAAGATACCCTACGTGAGCTTTTGATTGCAGAATTTGGTGCAAAAGTTAAAGAAGGCGCAATTAGCCAAATTTAGGCAATTGTAGCCAAATGTTCTTGAGGGACTGGGGAGACAGGAAATATACGGGGGGAAGAAATATTTAAGGATAAACTTACTTTCTCTCCTATGGCGATCGCCTGAGATGGTAAATTGCTACGAGTATGAATTTTTTTCCCAGATCTTGTTTCTACGCAGTACTGATATTCTCTGCCTAAAAACTGTCTTTCTCTAACTATTAGGGAGGATGTAGGATCGCTTACTAAAGTAATATCTTCTTGACGTAACATTAAATCTCCCTGAGTAGTGTATGTATCTTTGGGATGATCACCATTATCGATAAAATCAGCCGTTGCGATCGCTATTGAGCCGATTTCTGTCTCCCATACTTCTCCTCGACGGGTAGCAGGTATAAAATTGGCTTGCGTGACAAATTCTGCAACAAAGCGCGATGCAGGATTAAGATAAATTTCTTCTGGAGTACCTACTTGCTCTAATTTCCCTTGACGCATTACCGCGATTTTATCGGAGATGGCTAAAGCTTCTTCGCGATCGTGAGTGACAAAAATTGCTGATGTTCCTGCTGCTTTTAAAATTGAACGGATTTCGCCCCTAAGTCGGTGTCTTACTTGTACATCTAAATTACTTAAAGGTTCATCTAATAATATAAGGGAAGGTTGAGGGGCTAAAGCCCTAGCTAAAGCAATTCTTTGCTGTTGTCCTCCAGATAATTGATGGGGGTAACGTTTCTCTAACCCGCTTAGTCCTACTAATTCTAAAACTTCCCCAACTCGTCGTGTTATTTGGGTAGTTAAGGGTTTACTATTAGCTAATCTGCCTTGGTGATGTTTTTTATGCTGATTTTTTAATCCATAGGCAATATTTTCAGCTACTGTTAAATGGGGAAATAAAGCATAGTCTTGGAATACCATACCTGTATGGCGTTTTTCTGCTGCTAAAGAATCACAATTAGTCGCAACTACTTTTCCTGCTATTTCTACTGTTCCTTGAGAAATTGCTTCAAACCCCGCCACAATTCTTAGTAAAGTTGTTTTACCACACCCAGAAGGCCCAAGTAAACCTAATAATTCTCCATGCTCTAAAGTTAAACTAACGTTATCTAAAACTACCGTTGATTGATTATTTTTAGCCGAGTTTACACGATTGGCATAGGTTTTAGTGATATTTGTTAGCTGGAGAATTACTGAGTGTTCCATAGGATTTTTTAATCAACTGTGAATCTGATTGTTTCCAGTTGTTATGGCAGGTTTATTATCAGAATTTTTTAGGAATTGTTCTCAATTAAAGTTTAGCCTATCCTCGACTTTTATCCAAATCACCCTACTTATTTATTAATTAATAATGGAATTTGTTTTGATTTTTGGCTATTGTTTTCTCGACAATTATCTTATCTATTTATTACTACCTTCTATATGCCTTTGCTGAAGCAGAAATCCAAGTATATGCAGCAATAGAAAATGGTAAAAGAATAAAAATAGCACCAGAAACTATTGGATGATCTCTCACTGTAACACTCGAACTCATTGCTAGAATACCTAAGCCACAGTACACTAAACCTACTAAAGGAATACCTAAGACGAGCAAGGCAAATTTTTTGTCAGAATTCATAATTTAGCTTAATTAAATATTACTATTACTAATCAATTATTCGATGAGCGGGTAAAAATTGCTTTAAAAAATTTTTATTGTTATATATATATATATTCCTTACTTATCAATTAAAAACCAAGCAACTTATAACTTACTAGTAAAATTATTAAAATAAATGATACCTCTGCAACAATGTATCTATTAGCTTTGGTAAACTTTTACTTAACTGATTAGCATTAGTAAAATTTAGTTCTTTATATCCAGGCATATCAAAAGGCATTGCACCTGATAAATCTGAACGTTCCATTTTTAATAATAAAATTTGCCCATTATCCTTAGTTTGGACACCATAACCTAATTCCAAACAAACATTGGGATCAACTAGCAAACTAGATTGATTTTCATTGATCAAACTGCTAATAGGCGTAACATCAGCAATTAACAATAAACTTTTGCTAATTTTGCGTAATTGACTATTACTAAGACGTAAGGGAGACTCCAAACTTTGAGGTGTAACTTCTAGAGATAGAGGTAAGCGCGATCGCTTATTCAAATTATCAATAATATTCTCCATCGCTAAAGTTATAGCTTCATTAGCAGCCTGACAATGGTTTTGAGGACTATAGTAAATTATTGGTTCTAGTCCAGAAGTACTATGACATTTAGTAAAATAAATCTCCTGAGAAACTAAATCAATATTAGAAACTATATAGCTACCGCTTCCTTGGATATAAAATTCAACGGTTTGACCTGCTAAATATAATTGAAACCAATCTGAGGCTTCGACGGATAGGCGATCATCGAGAAAATCTGCCCGTAAACCTGTTTTTAACAGGCTATTTCTACTTAAACGCAGAGTACAAGGTTTTTGTAATACCTGCTTAATTGGTTCATATTCCTTAAGATACCAAGCTTTGAGCGCAATAATTGCCACGATTGTCTGTTAAAGAAACAAGATGTTTAAATCTTAGTTTACCTTAACAATACACACTAACGTCTTCACCACAGACATCTGCTAGATAACAAATTGCCCGAAAACGCAGCCCAACCACCTCATTATAGAGAGGATTAAGTTTACACATAGGCGGAATTTTGATAATTGTGCGCCCAAATAGCTTGATTTCACGCTCAAATGGACATTGATTAGGCACTAATTTACAAATACGATGGGCAACAGCACTATTTTTAACCTCAAGATTATTTAACCATTGACGCAGGGGTGAAAATAAATCTAGCTTCTGGTTTTGAGTTTTATTTACAAATAATTTTCTCTGGTGTAATGAATTAATCCAAGAACTTAGGTGTAGGTTTTCAATTTTGTCTTGTACTGTACTCATAATGAATTTACTGACTTGTAATGATTTGCTTAACTAATAGAGAAGAGTTTCTTTAACAATTCTCCTTACTTACTCATGTATGTCAATATTTTTTAATTCATGCTTTTGACAATTTAAAATGTACTGACTTAGATAAGCAGGCTTAGTTCCAATTAATGATTAATCTTGTTCTGTCGGAACAATTAAGTTTTTGGCTAATTTACTTATTTGCCCAATATTATCCTGCCCGATTTTCTTGCTGCTTTACATGAGCGAGATCACCTAATTACCATAAAGTTTGCTTAAAGATATGTTTGAGATTTCGCCAACCTTTACAATCTAGAAAAGTAGTATATATTTGACAAGTCTTTTGTAGCAAACAAATAAATAAGTTATTGTTGTTTTTGTAACAACCAGATTGTATTTTGCGCTTTTTTTACCACTATTTAGTTAATTATCACTGGGTTTAAATAGTGGGATTGCAATATTTTATAGGTAAACTAGGTACAGGTAAACTTTAATTGATTGCTGTTAATTAAACTCCCATGCTAATCCTATAGCTCAAGTTTGTACAGCACGCTGTTAATAATAAGTCATACCTTTACCCAAAGTTGAATTACATCTAAAGGTAATAGAAATTAAACGAGTATTTGACGAGTATTCTTTTTGACCTTAACTACTATAAATTGCTTAAGACAAATAGCTTAAAATTCTCTAATAAGTTTATACCAAAAATAGTATAACGCTATCACTTGTAAATAGTAAGGATATATGTATCGTATGATACAAAAATTGTAAATAAATTCTTAACTAACTGCGATCGGGGCATTTTGACAATTAATTAAAATAGAATTCGCGCTTGATATGTCAACCTTGGGCGAATATTGAGCGGATAAATTAATTATCACTATAAGCTGGCAACAGGACTCGAACCTGCGACCGGCTGATTACAAATCAGCTGCTCTACCAACTGAGCTACGCCAGCACTAGAAAGATATAATAGCAGACTCTTTTATATTTAGGCAAGCTTTTTGGGGTTATTATTTTAACCCCATTGATGATTAGATCAATTGCATAAATTATTATCAACTAGCTTGCGGACAGATATAATAAATGGGACGGTTTTCTGCTATATGTAACCACGTGTAAAAGAGTAAAGACCGAAGATTGCATGGTAACCAGCTTTAAATAGCCTCAAACTTCCCTCTGGTAAAAAGCTAGGTTTCTTAATCTTCTATTTATCTAACCTAAAAAGTAGATTATGCCATACTACTTTCAATTGCCCAGCGCGCTAATTCTGTGCGATTATTTAAACTAGTTTTATTGAGCATATTAGATACATGACTTTCAATAGTTCTTTGGCTAACATTTAATTGTTTGGCAATTTCACGATTAGCCATCCCTTTAGCGACTAACTGCACCACTTTTAACTCTGTAGGAGTTAATTCGACATTATGAGGTACATGGATGGTTGGCGCGCCTTCTAAACTCTTTGGACGACCTTGTTCCCAGCGTTTAATTTGATTAAGGGAGGATTCTACTTGTGCTACTAGTTCCTCTGGTTCAAAAGGTTTTACCATATAAACATCTGCACCTTCATTGAGTCCTTTTACCTTATCCTGACTTTGACCTTTGGCAGAAAGAAATAAAACAGGAATTCTATTAGTCGCTGGCTCTTCGCGGATATGCTTAACTAAAGAATATCCATCCATCTCTGGCATCATAATATCGCAAATAATCATATCAGGAACATTATTATCCAATAGCTCTAAGGCTTCTCGACCATTTTCTGCTGTATCTACGTTATAACCTCTAAATTCTAAGTAATCCTTAACTAGTAGAATTAAATTTGGGTCATCATCTATCAGCAGCAGTTTTTTATTATCTCTCTGAGAATTATCTTTCATAAGGTAATAAGGTTTAGTCTTTAACTGTACGTATTGGTTTATGTGACTATTAGGCAAATGTCCTTATCTATATTTAAATCGTATAAGGAACAGTGATTGATAATTTTAAGAATATGTTAATTCAACTAAAGAGTAGCAACCTCTTATTGGCTGACGTAACTGTGAAATTACACAATATCTAATCTAACCTTAATCTGGTTTTTCGACACTCTTTTGATAATTATTTCTTGCTAATTAAAGTTAAATTAAAAATGTTTATAAAGAAACTTAAAAAAATATTAATAATCTTGGAAAACCAGGCTATTTGTGCCTAAGTATTTTTATCAAAAAAAAGTAAGTAAAATTACTGAATAAAATTAGATTGTTGACAAAAAACAAATTAGATCAAGCAACATAATTATGTTTATAGACCAATTAAATGAATTAATCAGATCAAGAAGATCGACGAAGCCTAGAGTCTTTAACGGGAAAAGGATCGACGATAGTATTATTTGGCAGATATTAGAAAATGCTAATTGGGCTCCTAATCATGGTTTAACACAACCGTGGAAATATGTAGTTTTTACCGATTCGAGTTTAAAAAAATTGGCAAGTTTTCAGGCAGATTTATATAAAAAACTAACTTCTCCAGCAAAGTTTCAACTTGAAAAATATGAGCGAATGCAAACCAATATCCTCAAGTCTTCCCATATAATTGTTATTTGTATGCTACGGCAACAATCGGAAAAAATACCTGAAATTGAAGAGATAGAAGCAGTAGCTTGTAGTGTACAAAATATGGCATTAACCGCAGCAGCTTATCAAGTTTGTAGCTTTTGGGGTTCTGGAGGTATTACTTATACAGAGGAATTAAAAGAATTTTTAGGTTTGGGAGAAAAAGATAAATGTCTTGGGTATTTATACTTAGGGTATAGTGATAATCCAAGTACTCAAAGTCGGCGTGTTCCAATTCAACAAAAAGTGGAATGGCTTGCTTGAATAAGTACGATAAAAATGTAGAGAAATGCTCATCACTATAGCCTTAAAAAATTATTTGACGACAACTATGTTGATTTCTAGTGGAGTAGTTAAAAGCTAATAGGTAATATTCTGTAATTGCTATAGCTTGGTAAATCGGTAAGTGTAAAGGCAAAAATAGATTGATAATACTAAGATTAATATTAGGAGTAACTAAAAAGTCAGCCTAAATAATTTAGTTATTATCTTTACAATTGTAATTTATTTATGACCATATCCAAACAAGCTCTAATTGGTTTAAATGCCGATCGCTTTCGCCACCCACTAGATTTACAAGCAACCAATGCCCTCAAACAATTACCAGGAATAGATATTGCTATTCGTAGTATTTTAGGTTCAGTTGCCGAGCAATTCTTTTATTTAAACAATATTGCTTCTAGCGTTTTGGTGAGTGAAAAACAATTACCTCATCTCCACAAATTACTAATAGAAGCCTGTGAAATTCTAGATTTAGAACCACCACAGTTATATGTACAACAAAATCCGACACCCAATGCTTACACCTTTGCGATGAAGGGAAAACAGCCTTTTGTAGTCTTACACACTTCTTTGATAGAAATGCTGACTCCAGAGGAAATTCAGGCGGTAATTGCCCATGAATTAGGTCATCTTAAGTGTGAACATGGAGTTTATTTAACGATGGCGAATGTCTTGGTGTTGGCAGCCAATTTACTACCTAGCTGGGGGACAGTTTTAGCCCAATCTTTACAGGAACAAATGCTGCAATGGGTACGTTGTGCAGAGTTCAGTTGCGATCGCGCTGCACTTTTAGCTATTCAAGATCCCAAAGTAGTTATGTCAGTCTTGATGAAGCTTGCAGGAGGTTCTCCCACACTTGCCCCACAGTTAAATTTAGATGCTTTTATTGAACAAGCCAAGGCTTACGACTCTGTAAGTACAGGTAGTTTAGGACAAATGCTGCAAGTTGCCCAAACTGCACAATTAACCCATCCTGTACCTGTAATTCGTGCCAGAGAAATAGATCGCTGGGCAAGTTCTGCCGAATATCAAGCGATAGTGGAGAAGGAAAAGTTAGCCGAAGGCAAGTTAGGCTGGAGTAATTGGTAAGATTAAATCAGATTTTTTGAATAGTCATTTAGTTTAATTAAAATACAATGCCTAAAGCAATTTGGAATGGTCAAGTTTTAGCCCAGAGCGATCGCACTGAAGTAGTGGAGAATAACCATTATTTTCCACCAGATTCAATTAATCAGGAGTTTTTTAAGGAAAGTTCCACTCATACTATTTGTCCTTGGAAGGGGCAGGCAAGTTATTACACTATTGTAGTTGACGGTCAAGAAAATAAAGATGCAGCTTGGTATTATCCCGAAACTAAAGAAAAAGCTAATAATATTAAAGGTTATATTGCCTTTTGGAAGGGAGTTAAGGTAGAAGCTTAGACTTATTGCATCAGATGAGCTTAACTATTTATTTTTATCTCCGAATGGCAAGATATTAATCTCATTCGAGGGTGAATAAGTAGTAAATTGCAGCATAAAAATGCTAGTTTAATCAGTTTTCGGCTTATTACCAGCACATTTTTGAGCTTGCTCAATATTATCTACATCTTTAGTACATTGCTCATATTTTTCCCACTTGCTAGTCATCAACTGTTTAATTTCTTGGTGACGGGCAACTCCTTCATAAGCATAGCGATTAAGATTATTATCAATAATTAATTTCTCTATGTATTTAATCCTTTGTTTACTCTCAGGATGGCTTGATAGCCAAGCAGGGGGTTGTGGATTATCTTGATCTTGATGATATTGAGTTAGTTTTGCCATTAAGTTGCGAACCCCATCAGCAGCATAACCAGCATTAACTAAAATTCTTGTACCAAAAATATCAGCTTGTTGTTCCATATCTCGGCTATAATTCAAAACGATTAAACTAGTAGCGGTATTGCCGACATAGGGAATATAACTAACTATATTAGCGGTTAAATTTCCTTGGGTAGCTAACTGAAAACCGTGAGATAAAGCAGCATGAGCAACTTCATGAGCTAATAATCCTGCAAGTTCCGCTTCAGAATCAGTATTGATGATTGCTCCAGCATTGACGAAGACTTTCCCACCAGGAAGAGCAAAGGCGTTTAGTTGATCGTCCATAATCACATAAAATTGATAATCAAAGTCATCTCTACCTGAAGCTTTGGCAACTTTCTGACCTAATTGAGTAATATATTGCAATATTTCCTCGTCTTCTAGTAGGGGTAATTGTTTTTGAGCCTGTTTAACCGCAGATTCCCCCACAGCAGATTCACCTTTAATTAATAAAGAAGCTGTTTCTAAAGCTGAAAGAGGACCAAATAAATTACCAGTCAAAGCAAAGCCAACCGTACCTGCAACTGCATTACCTATAGCATTCCAAGTGATTTTGGAGCGTAAACTACTTTGATATTTGGCTAAATATTCTTGGGCTAATTGCTCAAATTCTTTAGCTGCTGGTAGATCTGGGTTAAACAGAGCAAACTGTCGCGCCAGGATAGAAGCATCCAGCCATTTTTCAGCAGCAACATCGGCATCTATTTTAGCTTTAATTAGTTTTGGTTCGTGGGGATAAAGGTTAATGGCTCGATTTAAAACTTCTATTGATTCTGCTTGGCGTTCATGTTCCATTAATACAGCAGCATAATGGAGATGACCTGAAATAAACTGTGGTTCTCTAGTAGTTAATAGTTTTAAGGCACTAATTACTTGGCTATCTTTCTGCTGTTTTTTTCCTGTTTGATAATTACGCCAAAATACTTTCCCACCTGCACTTAATTTTGCAGGGTCATCAAATAGTATGGTTGATTGTTGCTGCTTATTAGTTTGATTGCGTTCTAGATCCCAAACACCTTTGGCTTCTCGATAAAGTTGGGTTGCAGCAGCTTTATCTCCTAATAAATAAAGTTGGTCTGCTTGAACTAATTTTTTTAATTTGGCAATCGTTTCTGGAGTTGGTTTTTTGGTTTTCGGTTTTTTATTTTCAGGGCGTAAAGGGGTATTAATTGCAGATTTAATATTTAATTGAGCTAAAGTATCAATATTATTATTATTTTTAGATTCAGCTAAACTTGCATTAGAGAAAATTAAAACGTTGAGCAAGATTAAACAAAAATTATGTATTTTCAACCTCATAGGGCATAATTCCTCACAAAATGCTTGAAAACCAGAAAAAAATTTGACAGTAGGATAAATAAGAGCGAATTAAGCTTATGGCAATCTTTCTTGATTGTATAGAAATGTGAAATAACTAATAAATAATCAAAAAAATATTAATTATTGCCTTCCATTTTACAACCCGTGTATTTTAAATTAGAAAATGTTTACTAATAACAAAACCCAAGAATTTAATGACTACTCACTTTATTACTGCCGAAATTGACCTTCAGGCAACCCCATTAAAACTGCGTGACGAAATCGAATCACAGTTGAAAAAAGAAGGTGAACCCTTGCGTTGGGCGATTACAGAAGTGGACAAAGAAAAGCAGAAAGCAACAGTAGAAGCTATAGTGACCAAGTAAGTCTACATATAGTTTTATATTAGATAAATTATGTCTCCGTTTACTGTAGTTCTTATTGTTCCCACAGGAGTTGGTGCAGCGATCGGTGGTTATGCGGGGGATGCCCTACCTGTAGCTAGAGCGATCGCTCAAGTTTGTGACCGTCTAATTACTCATCCTAATGTTCTCAATGGCGCACAGCTTTATTGGTCGAGTGAAAACACTTACTATGTTGAGGGTTATGGGTTAGATCGTTTTGCTGCCAAGGAATGGGGATTACGCCCTGTAAGACAAAACAAAGTAGGGTTGCTACTAGATCAGGGAATTGAAGACCAATTGCGTTTACGTCATTTGCAAGTAGCGGATGCAAGTAGGGCTACTTTAGGGTTAAATTTAACCGACTATGTAGTTACCGATGCACCCTTAGAAGTAGAGTTACGTACAGCAGATAGTGGCGCAAGCTGGGGAACAATTGGTAATCCTGGAAGTTTGTTACGGGGGGCGGAGAAATTAATTAAGCAGGGAGGGGCAGAAGCGATCGCCGTTGTTGCTCGTTTTCCTGATGATCATGACAGTATAGAACTGCAAAACTACCGTTATGGAACGGGGGTAGACCATCTAGCAGGGGCAGAGGCGGTTATTTCTCATTTAATTGTACGCAACTTTAAAATTCCTGCTGCTCACGCTCCCGCTCTTTTACCTCTACCCGTAGATCCGCAAATATCCCCCCGTGCTGCTGCTGAGGAATTGGGTTATACTTTTTTACCCTGTGTATTAGTGGGTTTAGCTCGCGCTCCCCAATTTATTACAGAAAGTTATTCTGTTTCATCTGAGACTATCTGGGCAGATGCGGTAGATGTGGCGATCGTTCCCTATAATGCTTGTGGTGGTAGTGCTATTTTGAGTCTTAGTAACTCCCATACTCAAATTATTACTGTTAGGGATAACGCCACCCACATCCAAGTCCCACCAGAGCCTCTAGGTATTAAAGTCACTCAAGTTAATTCCTATTTAGAAGCGTTAGGAATTTTAGTCGCCTGTCGTGCTGGTATTGATTACCGATCTTTGTCTCCTAATATATCTTCTCTCCGTTACCTATTATAAAAATCAGTGGCAAATTCTAATAATCCTGAACTTGAACCCCTTAGCCGTACCCAGATCCTAGTATTTATGGGTGTAACTGCTATTATTCTATTAACAGTAGCTAAAATTTGGCAAAAGCTTGGTGCAGTTGACTTGTTATCTGTTGAGTTTACTACTGAAGCCGTCTTGTGGGGTATAGGACTAGCAATTGGTATTACTCTTACGAGTGGCTTAATATACCGTCTGTGGCCTGCCTATCGACGCAGTGCTGATATTTACCTGGAGTTGGTAATTAAACCCTTGATGTGGGGTGATTTAATTTGGTTGGGACTATTACCAGGCTTGAGCGAAGAATTATTGTTTCGAGGGGTGATGTTACCTGCTTTGGGTTTAAATTTAATGGCGGTTACTATTTCTAGTCTTTTATTTGGCGTTTTACATCTTAGTGGTACAGAGCAATGGCCCTATGTAGTTTGGGCTACTATTATTGGTTTTGCCTTGGGATATTGTGCTTTAGTTACAGGCAATTTGTTTGTACCTGTTTTTGCTCATATTATTACTAATTTGGTGTCTGGATTTTTATGGAAGTTTAAGCATCCACAAAAGCAACAAATTAATTCTGGTTCGGATGAATAATTAGTAATTGTTATTTAAATTACTGTTTTTCTGTAACTACTTCTTCATATCCAAATCGAGAACAATTAAAATCGATATTTAATTCAATACCATTTAAGCTGCGGTTAACTATTTCTACAATTCCTTGACTGGTACATCTAGTATCGGTAGCTTTAAATTGCGTTGGAGGGTTGGGTATTTTGGCAACTTCTTGTAAGGGTTTTATTTTGGCTTCTAAAAGTTTTTGCCTATACTGATTAACATCTTTAATTGTGGGCATAACTTCAGATAAAGTAAGGGAAACCATTTCATTATTATTTTGTTTAGGGATTGCCTCAAGACAATTATTGATTTGATTAAGACGTTGTTTTATATCTTTTGTTTCGGCTAGAGAGATGGTTATTTCTATATCTAAACTGTGAAAATATTCTTGCTCATTATTAATAACATTACGATTATAATTATTACTTAAAGGATATTGATAATTAATTATTTTAGCAGTACAACCCTTGACGGTATTTAAGCTATTTAAGAAGGATTGAGAATTAGTTTCTGTAAGTTTAATTATTTCATCGATAGAATTAGCATTAAAACTAAGATTGGCGATCGCTACTGCAATTTCAGGTGCAACAATAAAGCGGGCGAGCGCAGGATCTTGAGGTAGATAATTTTTCTCATAAGGATCGGATTCGTAAGCAGAACTTCGAGCTTTTACAGATGGATCTGAGTTGGAATTACTACCACAGGATATAAATAGTAATAAGCAACAAGTTAACCAAATTAGGTTATTAATTTTAGGCATTATCTTAATATAATTAGGATAAATAATATTGTTATAACTTATATTTATTTAAAATTATCGTGTTCTGTTAAAATCCTCTCTACTCTTGCCTCTTCAACTTTATAAGTTATTTTTTTTGCTTCATATATATCTCTTTGGGTTTTGGTTAAGCTAATAGTTGAACCTACAGTGAAAGTTAAACCCATGCCCATAAAACCTTTAATCCAAGGGTCTACAGGTAAGTAGATAATCCCGATCGCAGTTGTTGAAATAGAAATTATAAATGATAGCCATGTTTGCATTACCCACGCAGAACTATGGTCTTGATTTATATATTTTTTGCTCATTTTATTTTTTAATTTCAGTTTAATTATCAAGCATTTTATATATATTTATTATTTAAAAATTTATTTAAGTGACACTTGTATAATCTGTCCTGATCTTGCTTGAATTTAGCTGATATTTAAAGATAGCAATAGTTGGCTTCAATATATAAGAAACGAAGTTTAGAAAAAAATTAAAACAGAAAGAATTTGGCATACTACATTAAAAGGTTAAAAAGATATAGCTAAATAATTAATTTCAATAACACTTCGTTATTTCTAAATTTATCAATTGAGAAAACGATGAAATTTGATTTATACTATAGAGTTACATCTAGTTAACCTAAATAATATTGAATAAAAAAATTATTTAGTTAAAAGATAATTTAAAATATCTATAGTATCAGCAATTTCTTTTATATATGGCTCATCTATATTATTAAAAAAGTATTGTTCTAGTCTTGCAATAACCTCCTCTTTTAATACCCATTCTAAAAACTCTTTCGTATCTTTTTGAGAGAAATAATTAATTTTTATTGGTAGTTTATTTAAATTAATTCGATGTCCAATAAAGTCTGATAAATGTAATAGAGAGTTAGGGGAGTGATGAATAGACCACATTGTTAAAAATAATTTTAATTCATTATTAATATTTGACAAAGAGTTGATAAAATCTTTAGCACTAAAATTTAAGCGAGGCGGTTGAGATAAAATATAATTCCACAATGCAAGCAGATATTGATTGACAACTTCTCTTTCTTCTTCTTTCCAATTATTAAACTCAGTTTCAGCAATCTTTATAATAACTATATCTGACCAAAAAGATTCATATTCAAAAGCTGTTAACTCTAATAATCTGGGTAAAAAATGTTTAAAATCTTCAATTGTTCCCCAGAGAATAACTGCATGATAAACATAATGATTTAAATCTTCAACAGTTAACTGATTTAATATTTTACTTCTAATTAATTTTTGCTCGTATTCGCCAACGCAACAAGGACATCCTGCTATTGGAGGATTTAAATGATAAGATTCAAAAGTCTTGTATAAATGCGATATCGCTTGTTTAAGTTGTAGTTCGTAATCAGACATTTCCTTTCTAATTGCTCAAAACCTGCTAACAATTCCAATTCTGATATATCTGCACTAACTTATCCCATTATTAGCTATCTCTTGAACAGGATAAAATTCATTCATCCTTATCCGTATAAAATATGGCTTTTGCATTACTTGGTACGGGCGATCGCTATATCTTAAATTTATAATTTCTACTTTACTTTAATGTTTAATAGTTTTAATTCCGCCTACAATAATACCAAGCAGCCAACCTAAACATATAGTTATTATATAACCCACAATTTTATTTAGATCACTATATATAAAACCGCCATCTGACGGAATAATTAGATAAACAATAAACCCTAAAGGTAAAGCAACTATTATTCCTATAAATCCCCCTATTAAACCACCTAAAAATGAATACATAAATACATCAAAACTAGCGTAAATATCCTTATTAATGATGAAACTGCTAATAGTAGGAGTGCGATTCGTTCTTACGAAACCTATATATAGGGGGATGTAAGGCATTGGTTGAGTAAGTTTATATGACTGGAGTTCGCACTTTAATCCTCAACCAATGATAACTAAATAATCTTATTGGTGAGTAACCTTATTGAGCTATAAAGCAAAGAAAATAAGGGAGATTCTTAATCTCTTAAAACACACAAGTCCAATCCGTCAGACACAGACGTGAAAGCAAAACCTCTGCGGTAGAGAGTGGTCTTCAATCCGTAAAGCGAGGGGACGGCGGAAAATTACTACTAGCCTAATGTGGTAATCCGTTGGCAAGTTCTCATGATGAACAAGGACTAAGGAGTTGACTGAATTGTCCCCAGTTAGAACTAGCGGAAAGGCTTATACGCTAGGAGACCTAAAAAGGCATTATCAAACGGTATATCCTTTGATAAACAGGTGATAACCAGTTTCTTATGAGTTATCTGTGTTACCTAAAAAGTGGCAAATAGACTCCCATCTAAAAGAACAAAACAAAGATTATTTGGAACGAAGTAAATCAATTGTTTCTCTCAGGCAAAAGGTCGAAAACCTGAGTAATCAACCAAGATGTAACATCTAGTTTCATTAGCTAGGAAATAATTGATAAAGATAGAGTCAGAAGCTAAAGACTTCTTGTAATAAGAAGTATATGCTGACAGACTCACGATGAAACGGAAGATAGGGACATAAGTAGAAGTTAATAAGTTATGGACTATGTTGAATTAATACAACAAGAGTATGAATGGGCAGACCTACCCTGGAAGAAATTCGAGAAGGTTCTGTATAAGCTTCAAAAACGTATCTATCAAGCGTCCATTCGTGGCAATGTCAAAAACATTAAACGACTCCAAAAATTACTAATTAACTCCAGAAGTGCAAAATTAATATCGGTTCGTAAAGTCTCCCAAGATAACCAGGGTGCAAAAACGGCAGGTGTGGACGGAAAAAAAATGCTGACCCCAAAGCAACGTTTTGAACTGGTTGATAAAATCAACTTGGGTTCTAAAGTGTCTCCTGTTAGAAGGGTATGGATTCCCAAACCAGAAAAACAAGAGACAAGACCTTTAGGAATACCTACGATAAAAGACCGAGCAATACAATGCCTTGTCAAATTAGCTCTTGAGCCAGAATGGGAAGCAAAGTTCGAGAAAAACAGCTATGGTTTTCGACCTGGACGCTCATGCCATGATGCTATTGCAGCAATTTTCGATGCAACAAGATATAAACCAAAATATGTTCTTGATGCTGATATCAGTCAATGTTTCGACTGTATCAATCACAGAAAATTACTACAAAAGCTAAAAACATTTCCAAAGCTTCGTAAACAAATACGAGCCTGGCTAAAGGCAGGAGTCTGGGATAAAGAAACACTTTTCATGACTAATAAAGGAGTACCTCAAGGCGGGGTATTAAGCCCCTTACTTGCAAATATTGCCTTGCATGGAATGGAGGAGTATATCAAAGACTTTGCGGAAACTCAAAACATCACCTATCCGAATGGAGGATGTATGAGTAAACAACGTAAAAGAGACTCAATATCTCTAATTAGATACGCAGACGACTTAGTTGTACTCCACCACAAACATGACATAGTTGTGAAAAGCAAAGAAAAGCTCTCAAACTGGCTAAAAGAGATAGGACTAGAGTTAAAACCCAGTAAAACTCGAATTACACACACCTTACATAATTGTGGGGCTGAAAAAAAAGGATTCGACTTTTTAGGATTTAACGTCCAACAATATACCGTTGGAAAATACAACTGCGGAAAGTGTAGAGGAAAATCACTAGGCTTTAAAACCTTAATCAAGCCTAGCAAGAAAAGCATCCTAAGACACTATAAACAACTGGCAAAAATAATTACCGAAGCCAAATCTTGGAAACAAGAAGCATTAATAGGTAAACTTAACCCTATTATTCGCGGATGGTGTAATTATTTTTCCATAGGGGTGTCAAAGAAAGTTTTTCAAAAAATGGATTGGTTAATCTGGTGGAAACTCTTTAAATGGGGAATAAGTAGGCATAATAATAAAGGAAAGGATTGGTGTAAAAACAAATACTTCCAAAAATATGAAACTTACAACATAAACGAAGGTAAAATCATCAGTAAAAATTGGATATTCGCGACAACCAAAGATGGAAATATTCATAATTGGCTACTTTCACATGGTGACACAAAAATCATCCATTATACGAAAGTAAAAAGCGATGTCAGTCCTTACGATGGAAACTTAATTTACTGGAGTTCCCGTATGGGAAAAAATCCCCTAATGCCATCCCGCAAAGCAAAATTGCTTAAAACCCAAAAAGGAAAATGCAACTGGTGCGGTTTAACGTTCAGACAAGATGATGTATTAGAAGTAGACCACGTTATCCCAAAATCAAAAGGTGGAACGGATTACTATAAAAACTTGCAGGTACTTCATCGACATTGCCATGATAAAAAGACATCAGCCGACGGATCACACGAACCTACCTTTAAACCAGTAAAACTCCCTCAAGGATGGTATTGGGAAGGAGGAATGTTGATTACATAGGGTCTAATAGCGTATTGATGACAACAACCGTTTTATTGAGGAGCGCATTGAAGTGAAAGTTTCATGATGCGTTTTGTAGAGCAGTAGGTGGGGTAACTCACTTACTGACTTTAATATAATTGCTATAACCGTAGATAAAAAAACTGTCGCTATTATTAATATTTGTAGAGGGTGTAAGTTGGCAATGCCAGGAAATACTGTAAAAATTACAGCGCAAGCTTGAAAGAATAATATTGTCAGCATATAGATAATAAATGCTCAGTATAATAACATCGCTTAATTACCAAAATATGAGTTAAATTAGTAGCTATTATTAATATTTATAAGTTACCTTTTTATTCGCTATGTTTTTAAGGAGGTAAAATTCATTCCTTATCCGTATAAAATATAGCTTTTGCATTACTTGGTACGGGCGATCACTACAATAGTTTATCCTGATAAATACAAATTAATTGATTAAAATTCATCTTCAAAAATACCAGAAACTTTTAAGAAATATCTTAATAAGCCTGTCTTCAAAGCTTTATTACCATGTATAGGAACAGAAATTCTTTGTACGTTACCTGGTTTGTCATAAATGTGATGGCTACCGTTAATTCTTAACAAAATCTAACCATGATGTTCAAGTAATTTAACAAATTCCTTACCATTAATAGACTTCATACCGCAATTTCTAAAATTTGGGCATCGCTGTCTAATTCAAGATCAGCTTCATTAACAGATAGACATCCCTCGACTGCTTCATATATATTTTGCAACAACTCTTCAAAAGAATCTCCCTGGGTAGCACAACCACCAATTGCAGGTACTTCTGCCCAAAAGCCCCCTTCTTCTGCCGTATGAATAATAACTTTCAATTTCATCTTATAATCAACGACATTCAATAATTGGTTAGTATTTTATCTTTTATTAAAACAATTTAGAGGCGCAATACAAAGTTAAACTTCTAAGTTATTACTAAGATAGCAAATCTAATATATCTGCACTAACTTGTCCCATTATTCGCTATCTTTTTATGAGGGTTAAAATATTTTATCTTTCTTCATCCCTCTAAAATATGGCTTTTGCATCAGTAGTACGGGCGATCGCGAATTCGCCTTTAACCAAAGAACTTATCAACAAACAAAATAAAGGTCAATCTTTGTTACTCAACGGTATGCCTCGTGTACCGAAGGGTATTGTAAGTTCGAGTTTAGCAAAAGCAGAAAATAAGAACCTATTTGTAGTATGTCCGACACTTGAAGAAGCTGGACGTTGGGCTGCCCAATTAGAGGCGATGGGGTGGCAGACGGTAAATTTTTATCCCACCTCGGAAGCAACGCCCTATGACCATTTTGACCCTGAATCTGAGACAATTTGGGGACAGTTAGCAGTAATTAGTGAGCAGTTATCAATAAGCAATAAAGAGGACTATAAACCAGTTGCTATTGTGGCGACAGAGCGATCGCTACAGCCTCATTTACCCCCCCCAGAGGTGTTTAAGTCCTATTGTCTAACGCTGTCTAAGGGAATGGAATTGAGTTCTAAGCAGTTGGATGAGTCGCTGGCTAGATTGGGTTATGAACGGGTATCCTTAGTGGAAACTGAAGGACAATGGAGTAGACGCGGTGATATTGTCGATATTTTCCCTGTTTCGGCGGAATTACCCGTAAGACTGGAGTGGTTTGGGGATGAGTTGGAACAATTAAAGGAATTTGACCCTGCTAATCAAAGATCTCTGGATAAATTACCCCAATTATTATTAACCCCAACTTCCTTTAGTACGATAATTGCTAATAGTATTTTAGAAAATGGTAAAAGCATTGAAAGTTATTTAACTGAGGCAGAATTAGAGACTTTAATTGAAGGCAACCCACCTGAAGGAATGAGACGATTTTTAGGGATTGCTTTTGAAAACCCTGCTTCAATTTTAGATTATTTACCAGAAAATACTTTAATAGCTTTTGATGAATTAGAACAGTCCCAAGCCCATAGCGATCGCTGGTTGGAATTAGCACAATTGCAATGGCAAGGTATTCAACCCAGTCTGCCAAAAATTTATACAGACTTTCAATCTTGTCTTGATAATAGTGATAAGTTTACTTGTATTTATTTAGCTGAAATTGCTGAGGCTACCCCACGTTTAGATATAGCCAAGCCAGATAGCGTATCGGTTTATAACTTACAAGCGCGTCCAATTCCTACTACTCCACATCAGTTTGCTAAGTTAGCCAGTATCTTAAGGGGTAAGCGAGAAATTTATAACAGCATGACTTTAGAAAAGTATCAAACCTGGTTAGTTTCTGCACAACCAAGTCGTTCTGTTGCTTTATTACAAGAACATGATTGTTCTGTACAATTTATTCCTAATACCCAAGATTTTCGGGCAATTGAAAAGGCGCATATTCAACATACGGCGGTAGCTTTAAAATATTCTGGTTTAGCAGAATTGGAAGGGTTTATTTTACCTACCTATCAGATTGTTGTTGTTACCGATAAAGAGTTTTTTGGACAACAAACTTTAGTAAGTTCTGGGTATATCCGTAAACGTCGTCGGGCTACTTCTAAAAAAGTAGATCTCGATAAATTACGCCCTGGGGATTATGTGGTACATAAACATCATGGTTTGGGTCAATTTCTAGATTTAGAAACCTTAGTTAGTCGTGAATATTTAGTAGTAAAATATGCCGACGGTACATTAAGAGTTCCTGCTGATTCATTGGATATGTTAACTCGCTTTCGACAGGTGGGAAAACGTGCGCCAGAATTAGATAAAATGGCTAGTCAGTCTTGGTCTAAAACTAAGACAAGAGTCAGAAAAAATATTAAGAAACTAGCAGTAGATTTATTAAAACTCTATGCCAAACGATCAAAACTTTCTGGTTATGCCTATCCTGCCGATAGTCCCTGGCAACAAGAATTAGAAGATTCCTTCCCCTATCAACCAACCCCAGATCAACTAAAAGCTACCCAGGATATCAAAATAGATTTAGAAAGCGATCGCCCGATGGATCGTTTAGTATGTGGTGATGTTGGTTTTGGCAAAACGGAAGTAGCAATTAGGGCAATTTTTAAAGTAATTACTAGTGGTAATAAACAGGTTGCTTTTCTTGCACCAACTACTATTTTAACCCAGCAACATTACCATACCCTCAAGGAAAGATTTGCGCCTTATCCTATTAGTGTGGGTTTATTAAATCGTTTCCGCACTCCTTCAGAAAAAAAAGAGATCCTACAACGCCTGGCTACAGGAGAATTGGATGTAGTGGTGGGTACACAGCAATTATTATCTGCTGATGTTAAATTTAAAGATTTAGGAATGCTAGTAGTTGATGAAGAACAAAGATTTGGGGTAAACCAAAAGGAAAAAATTAAAGCCTTTAAATCTGAGGTGGATGTTTTAACCCTCTCGGCTACTCCCATTCCCCGTACTCTTTATATGTCTTTATCGGGTATTCGCGAGATGAGTTTGATTACTACTCCCCCACCTTCCCGTCGTCCAATTAAAACCCATCTTTCCCCCTATAACCCTGAAGTCGTTCGTAATGCAATTCGTAATGAATTAGATCGGGGTGGACAGATATTTTATGTTGTCCCTAGGGTAGAAGGTATTGAGGAAGTTAGCGCGCAAATAAGGGAAATGATTCCTGGTGTAAGAATTGCGATCGCTCATGGACAGATGCCAGAATCGGAATTAGAATCTACCATGTTAACTTTTAGTAATGGGGAAGCAGATTTATTAGTTTGCACCACTATTATTGAGTCTGGGTTAGATATTCCCCGTGTAAATACAATTATTGTGGAAGATTCCCAGAAATTTGGCTTGTCGCAACTATATCAGTTAAGAGGTCGAGTAGGACGAGCAGGGATTCAGGCACACGCTTGGTTACTATACCCCAATAAACACACTTTATCAGATCTAGCTCGTAAAAGACTCAGAGCTTTACAAGAATTTAGTCAACTGGGTTCGGGTTATCAATTGGCAACTAGGGATATGGAAATACGCGGTGTGGGTAGTCTTTTGGGTGCAGAACAATCAGGACAAATGACTCAAATAGGTTTTGATCTTTATATGGAAATGCTGCAAGAAGCAATTCAAGAGATCCAAGGTCAAGAAATACCCAAGGTAGATGATACCCAAATTGATCTTAAGCTTACTTCCTTTATTCCTACCAGCTACATCGCCGATCAAGAACAAAAAATGGATGCTTATCGGGCGATCGCTACTGCAACATCGAAAAAAGAACTCGTGCAGATCGCAGCAGAATGGGAAGATCGTTATGGATCAATCCCTGCGCCTACCCAACAGCTAATTCAAGTGATGGAATTAAAACAAATAGCTAAAGCGATCGGTTTTTCTCGCATTAAACCTGAAGGACAACAAAATATTGTGTTAGAAACCCCTATGGCTGAACCTGCTTGGAATTTAATGGCGGAAAATCTCCCTAAGCACTTGCGATCGCGTTTTGTTTATGCGCCCAAGAAGGTTATTGTACGCGGTTTGGGTATTGTTAAGCCTAATGCGCAATTAGATAGTTTGATTGAGTGGTTGGGTACAATTTTCAAGGCTTTACCTGAGTTGGAGTTAGTTTAATCTCTCGCTCATACGCTAAGACGCAAAGGTGTTGTTGTAAGATTTATTTTATGAAATTAGCAGAAGCTTTGATATTAAGGGCTGATTGTCAAAGGAAAATCTATCAAATTAAGGATAGGTTGATTAGAAGTGCTAAGGTTCAAGAAGGAGAAGAACCTCCAGAACAACCTGAAGTTTTACTTGAAGAACTTAATAGTTTGATTGATCAATTGACGGATTTGGTTGGGAAGATTAATCGTACTAATTCTTCTACTATGTTAAATAATAATCTTAGTATTTCTGATGCTTTGGCTCAACGCGATACTATGCAGTTAAAACGCAATGCTTATGATGCTTTAGTTGAAACCGCAGCCAGCAGACAGGATAGATATGGTCGGGCAGAAATTAAGTATATTAGTACTGTAAATGTTGCTCAATTGCAAACGGAAGTCGATCGCCTGGCTAGGGATTATCGCTTACTTGATACAAAAATTCAGCAGGCTAATTGGAATACTGAATTAGTAGAATAAATAAAGTTGCTAGCTAAGATATTAGAAGTGGATACAACCCGTCAACTGGGAAAGTTGAAATTATTTAGGTTTATTACATTTATCCTTTTTTGGGTATTGGGACTATACCTACTTTTTAAACAAATTAAGTCCAGCAATGTAACCACTGTAATGTGCATTGTTAATGTTACTACCATGTATCGATCTATTGTCTTAGTGAGGGTGGGTAAGGGGATTTGATACTTTGTTTAAAAATTCTACGAACAATAAGGTGTAATATCTTCACCACAATCGGCTAGAAAGCAAAGTGCGCGAAACCTTAGTTCTATTAGCTGTTCGTATAGAGGATTGAATTTACATAAAGCAGGAATACGAATAATGACTCGACCAAACGCCTTTATTTCACGTGCAAAGGGACATTGAGAGGGAATCAACTTAACAATGCGTAGTGCCGTTTTTTCCTCTTTAATCTCTAAACGTTCAAGCCATTGTTGAAAAAATTGCCAAGGATTTTTTGATTTCTGTTTATTGTTTTGAATTAGAGTTGTCATTGTTTTTAATTTTTTTTTACTTAACTGTTATCTCGCTATTTATAAGTTAACAGAATCCAAAACCAATTTTAATATAAATTACTTTTATCAATTATTGGCAAAATTTATCTTTCAAGATGTTGGAATTCGCGCTCCGCCAACCTTACGAATCGCTCGATACGATAAGATAATTCCAATCAGCAATCGCTAAATAAAATGCCTATAGATTCGAGCCTTTACCTTGAAAATTGGAACTAGTACTTCAAGTTAAAGAAGTTGCTCAATGTATATTTATTTAAAGTGATTTGATATAACAGTGAGAGAATTATAATATTTGTAAAACAAAGCAATCTTGCGATTTTTCAAAAAAAATTTCACATAATTATTTTGTTAGATATCCTCCTATTGAATTAACCCAAATGTTGTTGTCAGCGTATTCTAAGGCAGCAACTTATGGTTAAAGACATAATGGCGTGTTTGCTGTCGTTGTAAGGAGAGATTATAAGACGATCGCGCGTTGTCATGATTAATACAGGATACAGTAAAGGAAAATCTTGAGATTATTGATGTATTCTAAAGTTTCAATTATTATTCCCACCTTAAATGAGGCTGATTTTTTAGCCAGAACATTAGATCATTTGGCTGTCTTAAATCCTCCTCCTAAAGAGATTTTGATTGTTGATGGTGGTAGCCAAGATTCTACCCTAGAAATTGCTCGCAATGCAGGTATTTCTCCCTTGATTTCCCCACAAGCAGGTAGATCAGTACAAATGAACCTGGGAGCAAAAGCAGCTACAGGGGATTATTTATGTTTTCTCCATGCTGATACTTTTGTACCTGATGATCTGATGATGATTATTGAGAAGACGTTAGGGGATGTTAGTATTGCTGGGGGTGGTTTTATTTCCTTGATGAATAGTCAAGATCAGATTCGTTGGGGAGTATCTTTGCATAACTATTTAAAATCTTACTATGCAGCCTTGATATTTCGACCTCATTTATTTATCAAGGGTTTAAGAATTTTATTTGGCGATCAAGTGATTTTTTGTCGTCGTCGGGATTTTTTCAATTGTGGTGGCTTTGATGGGGAGTTACCCATTATGGAAGATGCGGATCTTTGTATGAGATTAGTTAAATACGGCAGAATATATTTAGTTAATCGCGTTGTGCAATCGAGCGATCGCCGTGTGGCTAAATGGGGTTGGTTTAAGGCTAATTTGATCTACCTTTATATTGGTTGTTTATGGGGAGTGGGGGTATCTGGAACTTATCTTAAGCAGTTTTATGAGGATATTCGCTGATTGAGATGCCAATCGTAGTTAAGATATTTAATTGTAGTAGATTCACTGATAACAATGGATGGTGATAAATAAGTCTGGATGTATTTTCTAAGTGAGGGGGAAACCTTAAGAAAGTCTTGTTTATACCATTTAAAGATTTTGCTACAGTATAGTATTTGTTGCCCTTGGTCGTAAAATACTTTTTGCGGATTATTAATAAACCGTTGAGCATCTTCCTCTAGTTGAATTTCCAGGCGATCGCCATTATAGGCTTGATTACGCAATAGGGGACAGCCAATAGCAGCACAAACTAAAGCAAAATGGATACGAGGGTCATTATATTTTTGCCGTATAATATCATGTTCGATATTATTGAGGGTATAGGATTGTTGGTTAATTTTATATACTGGACGAGAAAAGAATTTGAAGAAAGCCAACCAATTAGGTACGCCTAAAAAGTTAGGTAAAATGGATTCTAGGGGATAAGATTTTAATATTTGTTCTATAACTAAGGCATTATAAAGATTGATCCAGAAAGCCAATTGTGACTGCAAATCTAAGGATTCTGGATTAATTTGAGATAATTCTTCTAGCCAATTAGTTAGTTTTGTTGCTGATTGTCCTTGCATTTGTTGATAATTAATTAATCCTTGTTGATCAACATATTGCTGGAGTAATTCATCCCAAGGTTGAAAATTTAACATAATATCGTGTTTATTAAAATAGTAAGCTGGCGACTAATTAAATTGTTAATTCAATTGCAGTTTCCCGAAATTAAACAATTATCAACACAAGATTTAGCTACTTGGTTATCAAATGAGCAAGTAACCCCACCTTTATTATTAGATGCTAGAACACCTGAAGAATATCAAGTTAGTCACCTGCTTAATGCTCAACTTGTTCCCCATAATTTAGAAGATTTAAATAAGCAAAAGATAGATGTTTCTACCCCAATAGTTATTTATTGTTCAGTAGGATATCGTTCGGCTGCGATCGATCGCTCGTCGTCTTCAAGCCCAGGGATATGGTAATGTTTTTAATTTGAGTGGTTCTATCTTTCAATGGGTAAATGAATATCGCCCAGTTTATCAATCACAAACTATAGTAACGCAAGTTCATCCTTATAATAAGTTGTGGCAATATTTATTAATTAATCCTTTTGAATAAAATTAATTTAAGTAAGGTAAATTTAGAATTAGTTATCAATGGATAGTTGACAATTGATAATTAAGAATTAGTTGCTCAAGTACTTATCAATTATTGAACAAATTTTTTTTATATTTAATTAGTATCTAACTATCAATCGCTAGTTTATTTACTGCCTAGTTGTAATTATCCTTATTTCAGTCTTTTAATCATAAAAAGTATAAAATAAAACATGGACTGGGATAATAAAAAAAAGTGATTAACTTGCGTGTAAAATCAAAAGTATTCTCCAATAATATCCTAGGTTAGATAGTTAATTGCCAGAAAAATATCGCCATTAGGAGCAAAACCAAGTCAAAGTAATGAGGCAAAAATTAATTATTGACGATGAGAATTTAAGATCTTTACAAATAACAAGGACTGCTAATTATTGCGCGATTTAGCCTAATTTACTCACAACTAATTAAGACTGGGATTAATTAACATTAAAATTACGAGCCATATTTCTACAACCAGCACAATCACAGCCATAAAGTTGGATTGCTTTTTCTCCTTGTCGATCAGCTTCTGCTGCGGTTTCTGCATCCATTTGATTACAGCTACAATCAGCAAAAGGATAATCAGTTTTGCTTTCGGGAATTTCCGCAATGCCACTACCTAATTGAGGCGCAGTAAATACATACTCTCTGGCTTCGACAGAATTAGCAGTCATTAAACTTAAAGCAATAGAGCCAGAACAACCAAGCATAGTTAATAGTTTCTTGTTCATCTTTTTAGTTCTAATGAAAAATCAATTATAGCTTGCAAAAAAAAAAATTTAGACAGTAATAATAGATTAAAATATCTGCAAAATAAAACATGAGTCAGGTACATAACGCCTTTACTTTATTTATCAGCTTGCTCGTAGAAGCAATACCATTTCTCTTATTAGGGGTATTACTTTCAAGCTCGTTACTATTTCTAATTAATGAAAAACAACTATTAAATAAACTCCCCACTAATCCCTTTTTAGGAGCAATTGTTGGTAGTTTAATTGGTTTCCTGTTTCCTGTGTGTGAATGTGGCAATGTGCCAGTAGCTCGTAGACTATTACTACAAGGTGTTTCTCCTGGGGTGGCGATCGCTTTTCTTTTAGCTGCACCTACAATAAACCCCATTGTTATCTGGTCTACCTGGGTAGCATTTGGAGATCGCCCTGAAATTGTCATTTTTCGGGTCATCTTTTCCAGTGCGATCGCAATTTGTATTGGCTGGGTTTTTAGCTCCCAAAAGACTGCTGAAAATATCTTACAAACTAATTTTGCTCAAAGATATCAAGCGGTAAAACCTAAAGACTCAATTTCACCCTTACTACAATCTGGAACTTTTATAATTCAACAGGGAAAAACGATCCCGATGAACGACACTTTAATATCTCAGGGTAATAGTTCCAGTTTTGAGGGCAAATGGCAAGCTTTTCTAGAAAACGTCTGGCAAGAATTTAGTGAATTAGGAGGTGTGTTAGTCTTAGGTAGTGCAGTAGCAGCAATGATTCAAGTATTTGTACCACGAGAATTTATTTTTAATCTAGGTCACGATCCGATCAGTTCAATTTTGGCAATGATGTTATTAGCAGCCGTTGTTTCTATCTGTTCGACGGTTGATTCTTTTTTTGCCCTCTCCTTTGCAACTACCTTTACTAGTGGCTCACTGCTTGCCTTTTTAGTTTTTGGACCAACAATAGATATTAAGAGTATTGGTTTGATGGCAACAATCTTTAAACCTAAAATCATTGTTTATATCTTCACCCTAGTTGCACAGTTGACTTTTATTTTCACCTTAACCTACAGTTATTTCTTTTAATCATCATGCTTTAGGCGACTGATTATTATATTCTTGTTAAATAACGACCTTTTAGTCATATTTCCGTTAAATTTTAAACAGTTCTATCCCGATAATTATTTTCGTCGAAACTACATGAGTAATAATTTATACCAAGAGATTCGCCAATTTTATGATGCTTCTAGTGGACTATGGGAAAAAATCTGGGGTGAGCATATGCACCACGGTTACTACGGCAAAGGTGGTAACTACAAGATAGACCGTCGTCAGGCACAGATAGAATTAATTGAAGAATTATTGCTCTGGGCTGGTTGTAATCAAGATCAAAAACCTCAAAATATTATAGATGTTGGTTGTGGCATCGGAGGGAGTACCCTATATCTTGCTAAAAAATTCGGAAGTTCTGCTACAGGTATCACACTATCACCAGTACAGGCGGATAGGGCAACCGAGAGGGCAAGTCAAGCAGATTTAAGTGCGCGGGTAAGATTTGAAGTGGCTAATGCTTTAGAAATGCCTTTTCAAGATAATACTTTTGATCTAGTTTGGTCATTAGAAAGTGGCGAACATATGCCCGATAAAACTAAATTTTTGGCAGAATGTTATCGAGTTTTAAAACCAGGGGGCAAACTAATCCTAGCTACTTGGTGTCATCGAGAAACCAATTCCCTAGCAGGAGATTTAACACCTAGTGAAATGGCACATCTCAAAGAAATATATCGTGTCTATTGCTTACCCTACGTAATCTCATTATCAGAATATCGAGCGATCGCCCTCAATTGTGGTTTTAAAAACTTACAAGCCGATGATTGGTCTACAGCAGTTGCGCCTTTTTGGGATGTAGTCATAGATTCAGCGATCGCGCCTAAAGCGGTTATTGGTTTATTACAAGCAGGTTGGCAAACTATAGAGGGGGCATTATCCCTCAAGTTAATGAGCGATGGCTACGCCCGTGGGTTGATTCGCTTTGGTGTAATCTCTGCAATTAAATAAAGAAGCTCAACAGCAACGCTGGCAATAATTTATGAAGATCGACCATGTTCATTTCTACACCAGAAATGCAGCAACAACAAAAGACTGGTTTATCGATAATATTGGTTTTAAAGCGCAAGGCAAATCTATTAATCAACACACCCATACCGAAGTAATTGCCCTCAACTCGGTTTTTTTAGTGTTTTCTTCCCCCCTAAGTTTGATTAGTCCTGTAGCTCAATATCTTAATTCTCATCCTTCAGGAGTGGTGGATATTGCCTTTAGAGTCGATAATCTCCAAACAATTATTAATAAGGCAAATGATTTAGGGGTTGAAGTATTACATCCTCCTAAGATAAACCAACAGTTTAATTATAAATATGCCAAAGTCCTGGGCTGGAATAGTTTGCAGCATACATTAATTGAAACTACTACAGCAGAGCCGTTATTATACTATTTACCAGAAATAACCATCGACCCATATCAGGCAAAATCTAATTTAGCTACCAATATCACCGATATCGATCATATAGTCTTGAATGTGAGGCAAGGGTCATTACAGACGGCAGTGGCGAGATATCAAGCCCTGTTTGATTTTAAGATACAGCAAAGTTTTAAAATAAAAACCAGCAATTCAGGCTTATCTAGTGAGGCATTGGTAGATCAAGAAGGAGAAGTACAATTTAATATTAATGAACCTACCACAGCTAATTCACAAATCCAGGAATTTATTGATTATAATCATGGGTCAGGAATTCAACATTTAGCCCTGCGATCGCACGATTTAATTGCAGATATTGCTCAAATAAGACAGCATGAGCTTAACTTTTTAACTATTCCTCCAACATATTACCAACAACTCGAACGTCTATGTAGTTTAACTGTAACCGAATTACAAGCGATCGCCAGACAACAGATTCTCATTGATAGTGATCAAACTAATCCCCAATCATTATTAATGCAAATTTTCACACAACCAATCTTTGAGCAACCAACCTTCTTTCTAGAGTTTATCGAACGTCGGCAAGCAGCTACAGGATTTGGTCAAGGTAATTTTCAGTCTTTGTTTGCTGCGGTGGAAAGAGAGCAGATTAAACGCGGGAATCAAAGCTAGTGTATGATCGCTCAAGTGATTATCGTTTATAAGTGGGGAGTGAATAGGTAGTAGGTAGTAGGTAATGGAGGTTGAGTAGTCAAGTAACGAGTAACGAGTAGCTAAAAGCTAATAGCTAAAAACTATCTTATAAATTACCTAAACCAATTTCCTGTAAACGCTGAGTTAAAAACGCGCCTGCGCTGATATCTTCAAATTCTTTAGGATGTTGCTCGTCTATGCAGCTATCCAAACAACTAAGATCCATAGAAGAAACTGGGTGCATAAAAAAGGGAATAGAATAGCGTGCAGTATGACTTAATTCTTTAGGTGGATTAACAACTCGATGAATAGTAGATTTTAATTTCTTATTAGTTAATCGCTCTAACATATCTCCCACATTTACCACTATCTCATCGTTTAATGTAGTAACAGGAATCCATGTACCATCTTGACGTAAAATCTCCAAACCTTCAGCACTCGCTCCCATTAATAAAGTCAGCAGGTTAATATCGCCGTGGGCTGCTGCACGCACTGCGCCTGTTGGTATATCTTGTGTGGGATCTAGGGGGAAATAATGAATAGCTCGCAGAATACTATTACCGCCCCGCACCTGATGATCAAAATAGAATTCTTCTAATCCTAAATAAAGAGCGATCGCTCGTAAGATTTGTATGCCAACTGCTTCTAAAATACGATAAACCTCCACAGTAATTGTGGCAAATTCAGGTACTTCTTGAGGAAATATATTAGCAGGATACTCTAAAGCAGATCTGTCTACCTCACCGACTTCTTGCCCAACGTGATAAAATTCTTTCAAATCGCCGATATTTCTACCTTTAGCGTGTTCTTTTCCTTTGGCGGTATAACCTCGTTGCCCATGTAAACCTTCAACTTGATAGTTTAATTTGGTTGTTTGTGGGAGAGCAAAAAATTCTTTAACAGCACTATATAGATTCTGGGTTAAAGTCGCAGACAATCCATGATTTTTAATAGCTACAAAACCTATCTCTTGATAAGCATGACCTAAAGTTTCCACAAAATATTGTTTACGCAAAGGGTCATTAGAGATAAAATCCTCTAAATCTAGGGTGGGAATTTCATAATCTATTAAAGTATTCATTCATAAGTGATAGTTAACATTGATTTAAGGGATGGGGAATGATGGCATCGCTTAGATCCTTAATCTTCCCCTTTCCCTATGTAAACAAGCAAATTAATTAAATACAGGTGATTCTAAATCAGCAAATAAGGCAGTACTGAGATAGCGTTCTCCGAAACTAGGCTGTATCATCACAATTAGTTTATCCTGATTTTCTGGTCTTTTAGCCACTCGAATAGCTGCTGCCAAGGCTGCACCACTAGAAATACCAGACAATAAACCCTCTTCGCGAGCCATACGACGACCAAACTCAATTGCCTCATCGTCGGATACAGTAATCACTTCGTCGATCAAATCAACCTTTAAAACTTCGGGTATAAAACCTGCGCCGATACCTTGTATTTTATGGGGTCCTGGTTTACCTCCTGAAAGTACAGGACTATTTATAGGTTCTACAGCGATCGCTTTTAATTCTGGTTTATATCTTTTGAGAACTTCAGCTACCCCTGTAATAGTTCCCCCTGTACCAACTCCTGAGACAATGATATCAACTTTTCCTTCTGTATCTGCCCAGATTTCTTCGGCGGTGCTAATTTTATGAATTTCGGGATTAGCAGGGTTATTAAACTGCTGTAGCATATAAGCATCGGGGACATGATCCGCAATTTCTTGTGCTTTTCTAATACAGCCTCCCATCCCTTCGCTACCTGGAGTTAATTCTAACTGTGCGCCGTAGGCTTTTAACATCGCCCGTCTTTCTTTACTCATGGTTTCGGGCATAGTCAAGATTAATTTATATCCTTTAGCAGCAGCAGCCATTGCTAAGGCAATTCCTGTGTTTCCCGATGTCGGCTCAACTAAAATGGTTTTTCCAGGAGTAATTGCACCATTTGCTTCAGCAGCATTAATCATATTTACCCCAATGCGATCTTTAACTGAGGAGGCGGGGTTCATTCCTTCTAACTTAACAACTATTTGGGCAACACATCCTTCTGCTTGGGGAATTCGATTAAGCTGTACTAAAGGAGTTTTTCCCACTAGTTCGGTAACATTTTTGGCAATTTTCATAACAGGCAAGGTAGAAATACGTATTTTTATTGTGCTGGTTTAATCAATAATCTACCGAGATATTTTTAAATAATTTATATTTGTTAGCTTTATTTTTTTTTATATACCATTATGAAATATTATCCCCAAAAACTATCCGCCCCCACAAACTGATAACGGTCAACAACAATGGATTATATATTGCTGCTTTTGCTATCACCTGTGAGGGCGGTCTAGAGGGTCTCTTAGTCGAAACCTAACTGCTGGAAGGAACTCCAACAATGTCTACCTAGCTACCTCCGAAGAGGTTTAGATGTGACTGCTTAGAGAACAGCCCCAGCACACAGCTGGTTATCATCAACTAGGAGACCCATGTTACTACTACTAGATTCTGTCATGGGCATCACCTCCTGTATCCCTAAATGGTTAGCGATAAAATTCTATCTAAAGTTAATATAGCTAAATTTTATAATTTCGGCAAGATTGTACAAACTTTTTAGGTAAAAATTTAAATTCTCCCCAGTGAAGATGGAGATAGGAAGCGTGTAATTGTTTAATACTATATCCTTCGATGAGTTTGGGGCTTGAATGGTGAACACCCTGTAATTGCCATAAAGGGTTTTTTACAGGTAGAGTTAATTGCGATCGATGAAATTCATGTCCTCTAATTATTTGTTGTGCAGATATTAAAGAACTATCTTGTAAAGCTTGCGCCTGTCGATATCCTAAAGTTAATTTGGCGAACATTGTCACTAAATTAGGAATTGCACCCACCATTGACCAAGTTTTCCCTTGAAGGTCGGTTAACTCTTGAGTTAGATACATCAAACCTCCACATTCAGCATAGGTAGGAATACCCTGTTTAATTATCTGTTGAAGTTGTTGTAAAACAGTTTGATTAGCTGCTAATTGTTGGGCAAATATCTCTGGAAATCCACCACCGAAATATAGCCCTTGGATATTATGGGGAATATGATCATCTTTGATCGGACTCCAAAAAACTAGTTGCGCCCCTAATTCTTGCAGGATGTCTAAATTATCCTGATAGTAGAAATTAAAGGCTTGATCAAATGCGATCGCAATTCTTGTAGTTATGGGTTGTTGCTGGCTAGGAGGGCTTGTTGCTGGTTGTTGCTCAATTAATGGTAATAGTTTATCCCAATTAAAGGATGTACTGGCAAGATGGGCTAGTTTAGTAAATATTTTCTCGATTTCAGGAAGTTCGGCGATAGGAATGAGTCCTAAATGACGATCTCCCAGAGTTATATTTTGATTGCGTCTAATTACTCCTAAAATCGGCATCTCAATACTATTTAAAGCTGTTTCTAATAATTCCAAATGGCGATCGCTCGCTACTTTATTAAGAATTACCCCAGCTATGGTTACTCTAGGATCGAGATTACGATAACCTAGGGCGATCGCAGCAATGGAACTTGATAAACTAGAGCAATCTAGTACTAAAGCTACGGGTATATTAAGTAATCTTGCTATATGAGCGGTGCTACCATAATCATTTAACGCTTCGGGATTATCTAAATCTCGAATACCATCAAATAAGCCCATCACCCCTTCAATTACCACCCCCTCCCCTTGATTTGCATAACGCTCAAAACAAGTTTTGACATACTGGCAAGAAGTTAAAAACGGATCTAAATTACGGCAAGGTAAACCTGTAATTGCCTTATGAAACATCGGATCAATATAGTCAGGGCCGACTTTAAATGATTGAATTCTTTTAGCTTTAGTTTTTAAATAAGCAAGTATGGCTAAAGTAATAGTTGTTTTCCCAACTCCAGAGCGATCGCCAGCAATAATTAATGCCATATTATATGGATAAATTTTAATTTTACAAGTTGAATTTATCTTGTATTTTTGGGAACTATTAAACAAACGCTAATTATACAGCTAGTTTTTGCTCAGATAAAAATGCAATACAACAGCAATAAATTTTATGAATAACAATTTTCAGAATCCTTTAGAGGTTCTTAAAGTTAAATCTCAAGAATCTTGGTCTGGCTGTATAGAAATTGTAGAACCTAAAGATCCTTCTGTAAGTTGGTATATCTATTTACTCCAAGGTAAAATACAATATGTCACCACAACAACAGGACAACAAACTCGTTTAAATTATCTTTGCCAAAGATATACTTCCTGTTTAAATTCTCCCGTCTTAGATCTCAATTCTAATATCTCGGAATATTCCCAATTGTCTCAATGGTTATCTAACCAACAATTAGAAAATTCAGAAGTAAAAAAAATATTAGTATTGTTTGCTTTAGAGGGTTTAATTCAAGTATTAAGCATTGAAGCTACTAGGATTGAATTTAGACCAGCAAAAAGAATTAAACGAGCTTTAGTAAGTTTTGAATTCGGTAAATATTATGTTCAAATAAAAGATCAAATAGAATCTTGGCAAGAAGTCCGAACCTATTTATGGTCATGCTTAAGTCGTCTTTATTTAGATAAGCAAAATAGTTTAAAATTTCATCAAATATGGCAAGAACTTTATACAACTCCTGAACTTTTACCTCTCTCCAAAACACAACAACTTTCCAGCTTTGTTAGTTTATTTATTACTAAAAGTAATATATATCAAATAGCTACTAAAACGCAATTAGAACCTTATTTTTTAGCTACCAATCTCAAATATACTATTCAAGAAAAAATTATTAAATTATTACCCTGTGCTGAACGACAAATTAAACAACTCAATCAACTCAATCAACAAAATTTAAGTTCAACTACTATCAATACCAATTCATCTGCTCTAATTGTTTGTATTGATGATAGCCCAACAATCCAAGAGCAATTAAAATTAACTTTAGAAACGGCTGGATATCAATTTTTAGGCATTCTTGATCCCACAGTAGCTATTAAAAATTTAGCCCCACACCAGCCAAAAGTTATTTTCCTCGATATAAATATGCCTAACATCAATGGATATGATCTATGTAGTTCCCTTAGAAACTACCAGAAATACAAAGAAACCCCCATTGTGATGCTAACTAGTAGAGATGGCATGATTGATCGAGTTCGAGCTAAATTAGTCGGAGCAACGGAATATCTAACTAAGCCTTGTGAAGCAGATAAGTTAATTGAATTAACCAAAGTTTTAGAAAAGTCAGCAGTTGCCACTTAAGTATTTTGATGACATTCTTTTATAATAGCTTTTAGCTTCTTAGCAATGATGCGACCCTATCCCGTGCGAGGGATGCTTTTAGCTGTTAGCTTCAGGAGCGCATATGCGAAGCGGTATCCTTGATTGATTCGCTCTTTGTCGGAAACCACGCCCCAGAAGCTCTATTTGGGGGTTTCCCTCATGAGCAACTTTTTCAAGACGCGCCTTACGTCGATATTATACCCTTGTGGTACGCGGGGTCTCCGCTCTACCTACTACCTACTACCCAAACCGCAACTACCTAATTATCCATAACTAACGTTGTACGGCTTTAGCAGCATAACTTTGTACAGTGTTACTTAAAAGCATTGCCACTGTCATCGGCCCTACACCTCCAGGTACAGGTGTAATATAACTAGCGATACTTTCAACTTCCTGTGCCACATCACCCACTAATTGAGATTTTCCCTGATTATTTTCAATTCGATTAATACCCACATCCACAACTACTGCACCAGGCTTAACCATTTCAGGAGTAATCATACCAGGCTTACCCACTGCTGCTATGAGAATATCCGCCTGACGACAAACTACATCTAAATCTTGAGTGTGTGAATGGGCAATAGTAACCGTAGCATTTTCCTCTAACAGCATCAACGCTAAAGGTTTTCCCACTAAAATACTTCTACCTACCACTACTGCTTTCTTCCCAGCCACTGTTATATTATATTCTTGCAGTAGTCTCATAACCCCCGCAGGTGTACAACTGCGTAAACCAGTTTCCGAACGTACTAATTTACCTAAATTAACTGGGTGTAGCCCATCGGCATCCTTATTAGGATCAATACAATGTAATAAAGCAATAGAATCTAGATGTTTAGGCAAAGGTAATTGAACTAAAATACCATCGACTCGCTCATCTTGATTTAATTGATCAATTACTTGTTCTAGCTCTTCTTGGGTGGTATCGCCAGGAAAATGCTGACCTATCGAAGCAATGCCCACTTTTTTACAGGCTTGCTCTTTATTACGAACATACACAGCACTAGCAGGATTATCCCCCACCATTAGTACTGCTAAACCAGGTGGACGACCTATAGACTTTTCTAATTCCTTTATCTGGGTTGTTAACTCTAACTGAATTTTTTGAGCTAGGGCTTTACCGTCTAAGATACAGGGTTTGAGGACAGACATAGGTAATTTCAGTAATTATAAAAAAGTTAAGCTGGGTATTGATGACTGGTAAAAAAAGAGAACTAAATTAAATGCTAACTAAGAATTTAAAATTTCAACCAGTGACAAGCAAACTTAAATATATTAGCTTGTGGGCGACATTAATGGGTAGTTTAATTAGTTGTCAAACACCCCTAATATCTATCAAGCAGATTTCAGAATCTAAGATAGGTAAAACGGTTTATATTACAGGTAAGGTAGTACATCTAGCCCCTTTTATTGATAATACCGCCTATCAAATAGAAGATAATACAGCAAAAATCTGGGTGGTTACTACCCAATCTGCACCCAAGTTAGATCATACAATTAGTATTAAAGGTAAAATTGCTTATCAAAGTTTGCCTTTTGCCGAACAAGAATTAGGAGACTTTTATATTATTGAGTTGGAACAATTGGATACTCTGGTTAATGATCAACAATCTTCAGCTAAATAAATGTTTGAAGTACAGGGAGTTATTTTTCAATAGATAAGCGAAAATTGCTCCTAAATCTTCTTATTTGATACCCTTTTTGTTTGAGAAGTTCAATTAAGCCTTGCTCTGTTACTAAATGACCCGCACCAACTACTATTAGACTATCTTGCTTTTGTTTTAATAGTTGTTCTATTTTTGGCATCCAATTTTTATTTCTAGTATAAAGTAGAGATTGGCAATCTTTCGGTTCTTGTTTACACCAACTGTTAATTATCCACTCAATATTTTCTTCTTGTCCTGAGTCTATGGAATTAGTTAACCAATCTAATTGTTGCTCAATATCTTGGGATTGTTCTTTTATAGCAGATTTACCTAAAGCGATAGATTCTATCATATCTAGAGTTTCATCTAAATCCATAGAAATATAAGAGTCTGTAATTTTGTCGACTTGATAATCGATAGTTTCAAAGCCAGTTGTTTTTTTATTTTCGGCTTGAGACATTTGAGAGATTATCCAATCTATACCACAATCAGTTTTATATTCATTGTTTGTCATCCTAAGTGAATCATACATGAGGATAAAAACCCAAGGTTTGAGATGAGCTATATTTTCTAGGGGAAACTTTAGTGTCTCTGCTTTTTTCTCTAATAGTTGATATGTTTTAGGGTCTAAAATTCCTTTCAAACTGTCTTTATGATTAGTGGGAATTCCTTTTTCACGAATTAATGTTAATAAAGATTGTTGAATTTTTGGAGTAAGTAAAGCATTATGAACAGAGTCCACTTCAAAAACGACTGTTTCCACATCATTGAAAACGTGTTCAAAAGCAGGAGAGCGCAATTTACACTCTTTTCCTACATGATAAGACCCTAAAATATATACACTATATATACTTCCTGGTTTAGAATCGACTCGCCATAATAAAAGTTCTTTTGGCTTATTTGTTTCTGTAGCAAAAGTGGAAGTCGCCGAACTATTGGCAATAATGAAAAGCAAACTTATGATCAACATGACTCTGTTTTTGACGGTAGAGTAACGTCTAACTGCTTGGTTGAAATTAATCATTCCCCTAAATTGAGTTTTATCGAAATTAATATATAAAGACTGAAATAATCTTAACCGCTACGGCGATCGCTATTTTTTAATTATTATTTTCATATTTGTTATGGCGCGTTAACAAATTTTTCCGCCCTCTTGGTATTGATTAGCGCATTTTTCCGTAGCATGAGCTAAATTTTAGGATTAATTGTTTGAAAAACAGCAAACAGTATCAACAAGCTACACTAATCACAAGTTTCATGAATGAGCAAGAATTTGCTAAACCTGCAATCATAGTAGCGATCGCCATAATTTATCAAGATGACCGCTATCTGATGCAGTTGCGAGATAATGATCCTAAGATAATTCATCCTGGTGTCTGGGGTCTATTTGGTGGTCATTTAGACCCTGGGGAAAAACCTGAAGCTGGTTTGAAAAGGGAATTAAAAGAAGAAATTAATTATCCCGTTGCTCAACTTAATAAATTCGGTTGCTATGCTGATCCTAGAATTATTCGCCATGTATTTTCCTGTCCCCTGGTAGTAAATATAGAAGAGTTGGAACTTAATGAAGGCTGGGATATGGGTTTATTAACCTTTGATCAAATTCAACAAGGATACGCCTACTCACCAAAAGCAGGATCAAGACCATTAGGGGATATTCATCGTCAAATAATGCTTGATTTTATTAAATTACAACGCTCACATAGTTAATCTGGATATGTGCAATTAGAAATGTCCAGTTAGCAAAGTAGCACAAGTATTTTCTTATATATAAATATGCTTGCAAAATGTTATACATATATAAAAGTTCAGCTTTTGTATAATTAATAGGTAAATCAAGAAAATTAATATGATAATGAAACTCATTTTTTTTAGCTTTCCTAATCTTTCAGAGGTAGCAATAAATCTCTAAGCAACACCAATAAGCAATTATTAACTATGTAAGAATATTTGGGTTTAAAACTTAGATCAACTACAACTAATAAAAAATTAGGAAAAGTGATAAGTATTTTTACTGATTAAATAATAACTAGTTGAACAAATAAGAAAATATTTTACTAGTGTATTCTTTTTAACTATAGAATCTACCGATTAATATATATCTATAACTTTAAAGAAAGAATTTATGAAAAATAAAAACAACTCTAGATCATGAGCGAAAGTAAATTTTCCATAAGATTTAGGGTTATGATCACCCAAAATTAGCTATCGTCACTGTAATTTATCCGTTTGAATCTTAAATAAAAATAGCCCAAGAGCAAATTATTAAGATTTAAAATAACTATATTTCATTTTTCCTATTGCCAAGTTTTGTTTACTTATGAATAACGCTTCTAAACCAATGGCTTTGAGTTTCAACCTCTTAAAATCGAAAAATTTTAGACTTTTAACTGCTTTTAGTGCAACATCCTTATTAGTTTATCAAAGCAGTTCTCCAGTTGTAGCAGCACTAGAAGAAAGTCCTAAAACTGTGATTGATGAAGTCTGGCAAATTATCAATAGTGAATATGTAGATCCCGATTTTAATCATATTGATTGGAAAATCAAAAGACAAGAATTATTAAAAGGAAATTATCAAGATAAACAAGCTGCTTATAAGGCAATTCGGCAATCTTTAGAAGATTTAGGAGATCCCTACACTAGATTTCTTAACCCAGAGGAATACGAAGAATTAAGCAGCCAAACTTCGGGAGAACTATCGGGTATTGGCATTCGTTTGGGAATTGACAAAAAAAACCAAAAACTAACTGTATTTGAGCCTATTCCTAATTCTCCAGCCACAAAAGCGGGATTGAAAGCAGGGGATCACATTACTAGTATCGATGGCAAATCAACCACAACCATGACCTTAGAACAAGCCTCCGCAGCTATTAAAGGTAAAATAGGTACTGTTGTTGAATTAACTATTGCTCGTCCAACTAAACCAGCTTTTAACGTGAGTATTACGAGAGCGCAAATAGAATTACCTGCCGTAAGCTATACTCTCAATCAGGAACAAGATTCTAAAGTAGGATACATCAAACTAGACGAATTTAGTTCTCACGCTGCCGAACAAATGGAAAAAGCCATTGAAGATTTGAGTAATAAACAAGCCAATGGTTTCGTTTTAGATTTACGAGGTAATCCTGGGGGTTTATTATTTTCTAGTGTAGAAATTGCTCGGATGTGGATGGAAAAAGGCGCGATCGTATCGACTTTAGATCGTCAAGGCGGTAACGAAAAGTTTGCTGCCAATGGTAAGGCTTTGACTGATTTACCTTTAGTAGTTTTAGTTGATGGTTATTCTGCTAGTGCGAGTGAAATTTTAACTGGGGCATTAAAAGAAAATCGCCGAGCTAAAATTGTAGGTAGTCGTACTTATGGTAAGGGAACAGTACAATCAGTTCACGCCCTTTCCGATGGTTCAGGTTTAGCGGTTACTATTGCTCATTATTATCCTCCTAGTGGCATGGATATTAATAAAAAAGGTATTGCTCCTGATATTACGGTCAATCTTAATCGAGAACAACAAACTAATTTAAGCATTCATCCTGATTTAATTGGAACAAAAGAAGATCCACAGTACGCTAGAGCAGTAAATATTTTAAGAAATGAATCCCTTGGTAAAATAAAAGACACTGCACCCCCACTAACTAGTAAGCCAAGCAAGCTAAATCAGCCTCATTTATACTAAATTTGAATAGATCAAGGAAGTTACTTTAAAGAGATTTACCTCATAACTGAGAGTTTAGCTGTGATTTTGGGCAAATTACTTATAGATACATAAGTAATAGTTTTGGCTGGTTAAATTATGACAACATCACCTGTAGCAACTACGGTAAATTCTCCCAATCTAGTAACTTCTATTGAAGAAATATCAATTATTATTGCAGCCCAAGATTTGACTCCGACAATGATGAGTCTTGATTTTCTCAAGTTTAGTGGCATTATTCCCAAAGAATGGGAACTAGCGCAGCAGCCTGTACTTAATCCTAATTTTGCTCAGTTAAACTTTACTAACGGTGTTAATATTAATGCTCAACCGCGCACTATTACAATTAGTGAAGGTATAAATAATAAACAACTAAAAGAAAGCGCGATCGCGTCTGTTGCTAGTAACTATATCAGTAAATTACCCCACGCTGAATATCTGGGGTTGAGTTTTAGCCCCAAGATCCTTATTCCTTTTCCCACTTCGCCTGAAACTCCGCGCCAATATATTACTGATACATTATTAGGTTCTGGTGCTTGGAAAAGAATAGGTACAGTGCCACTACAGGCAGGAGTCAACCTGATGTACTTATTAGACAGATGTCAATTATCCCTGAGTATTTCCGAAGCCAGATTACAACAGCCAAACCAGCCACCCATAACCGCTCTTTTATTTGCTGGTAACTTTAACTACAATGTTAACCCTAGCGATACTCAAAACAATCGAGTTGTTCAAGTTACAAAATATTTGGATAATTGGCAAACAGATTTAACAGAGTTTAGAGACATAGTAAATCAGAAATTCTTAGACACAGATGCTCAAGATCCCAGTCAATCTATTGGTGAAACAAGCCTGTTTCCAGGACAAACTCTTTAATAGATTTGATAGTATTATTTACTCCCTAGTGTACTAGCTTTTTTTAGCTAAACGATTACAATAGAAAGGTTGTCCTTTTACATTAAATAATTATGGCAGTACCAAAGAAGAAAACATCCAAATCAAAACGCGACAGTCGTAAAGCAACCTGGAAACGTAAAGCAGCATTACAAGCCCAAAAAGCTTTATCCCTAGGCAAATCAGTCTTATCTGGACGTTCCAATAGTTTTGTTTATCCTCAAGATGAAGAAGAAGCAGAGGCAGAATAGATTATTAATAGATTTACTTTTTTGCTCTTTAAATTAAATCAGTACAATATACAATAAGGGTGTGTGTCTTGAGGATACGCACCTTTGTTTTTAATGTTTGTTAATTGGGATTATGCCCAAAAAATATTTTATCAAACCAGATCCCAGTCAAAGCGATCGCGTTCCACCTGGTCAACATCTAGCTAAAGGTTTTCCCGTCCTAACCTATGGAGAAACACCTAAAATTACAACTGAGGATTGGATCTTAAAAGTTTGGGGTTTAGTCGCAACCCAACGTTTTGGCTGGTCAGATTTTATGAACTTACCCCAGCATGATTTTACTGCTGATTTTCATTGTGTGACTCATTGGTCGAAGTTGGATGTGCAATGGACTGGGATTAAAGTTACAGATTTTCTCAATCTAATTAACCTCGACTCGCAACCTAAGTATTTACTAATACATTGTTATGGTGGGTACACAACTAACCTGAGTCTTGCAGATTTTGCCCATCAAGATAATTTTTTTGCTCACACTCTTAATGGTCAACCTTTATCCCTTGAGCATGGAGGCCCAATGAGGCTAATTGTACCTCATCTTTATGGGTGGAAAAGTGCTAAATGGATTAATGGTTTAGAATTTCTCGCTCATCAAAAATTGGGTTTTTGGGAGGAGAATGGCTATCATCCAAGAGGAGAACCTTGGGCGCAAGAACGTTATGTAGGTAGATAACGGGTAGAAACTAAATTTTAATTTGATTTCCATTCCCCATACCTACAGTTTTGATGTATATGTAATATTACTGATAATCTAAATACCTATTTTATGCTTTCTCTTGAAACCCCACAAGCTAACGTTGAAGCTAAATTAGCTCCTAAAAATCGCATTTTATTAATTGAAGACGAAGACTTGATCAGAGAAATGGTAGTCATTGCTCTAGAGGAAGAAGGGTATGAAGTTCATACCGCCAGTAATGGCAGAGCAGCATTAAATATGTTGCAAAATCCAGATGTAAGTAAATCTAAATTAGCTCCAGATTTAATTATTTTGGATTTGATGCTACCTGAAGTAAATGGCTTGGATATCTGCCGTTTATTGCGCTATCAAGGGGATATTACCCCTATTTTGGTGGTAAGTGCTAAAGCTAGTGAAACAGACCGTGTGTTGGGGTTAGAAGTTGGGGCGGATGATTATTTAACTAAACCCTTTAGTATGAGGGAATTGGTGGCTCGCTGTCGGGCTTTAATACGCCGTCAGAAATATAGTAGTAGTAATGCAAGTTCTGTGCAAAAATATGGTGATATCCGTCTTTTTCCTCAAGAATGTCGCGTTACCGTTAGGGGAATGGAAGTTAATTTATCACCCAAGGAATTCCGTTTATTAGAGTTGTTTATGAGCTATCCCCGACGAGTTTGGTCACGGGAACAATTAATTGAGCAAGTCTGGGGTCCTGACTTTTTGGGGGATACTAAGACGGTTGATGTTCATATCCGTTGGTTAAGAGAAAAATTAGAAATAGAACCAAGTCAGCCTGAGTATTTGATTACAGTTCGCGGTTTTGGGTATCGTTTTGGCTGAAAATAATTGTAAGCAAAATAAATATAAAGTAGGGGAGTTTTAGCTATTTTATTGCTCTGTTGCTCGGCTGTGATTGGTTGAAATGTAAACAAAAATCAAGAAAAACCAAGATAAATAAATTTACATGAATAAATAGATTTCACCGAACCTTACATTTGGGGTTTTGTGGAGTAGAATTAAGTCGCCAAATAAAATATTTTTTAAAGTACAGCCACTTTCTCATTGACCTTTGAGAATGAAATTACTAGTTATGATCGAGATTCAAAATTGAAACTATCACAAGATAACCTAGGAAAATTAAATTTCTAGGAAATATTCAGTTTTTTCTTAGATTTGTAACTCAGTAATAACTTAAAAAAATATAGATCAGCCAATCATAAGTCGTAAATAAATAGGGATTGCCAACAATATGTTTAATGCCTTAAAAGATTTTTTCGGGATTCCTCAAGATCATACACGTGGACAGGAAGACGTAGAATATGTGGAATATTATCCTGCTCAAGGTGTAGGCGATGATCAGGATTATGTCAACTCGTCGATGCCCAATAATCAGCCAGAATTAACTCAAATTTCAGCCCCTAGCAACCATAATCATACTAAACAAGAAATGAAGCTAAATAATGTCATAGGTATGCCTGGATTGGCAAATGGTAACTCGGAAGTCATAGTTATTGAGCCTAGTTCTTTTGAAGAGATGGCGCAAGTAATTACTGCTTTAAGAGAACGTAAATCGGTGGTACTCAATCTCAATATTATGAATTCAGAAGATGCTCAAAGAGCAGTTGATTTCGTAGCAGGTGGTACTTATGCAATGGATGGACATCAAGAGAGAGTTGGAGAAGGTATCTTTTTGTTTACTCCAAGTTCGGTAAAAGTTAGTAGTCTAACTCAGGTGTTAAGAGATGTACCAACTCCAGAAACTCATATTCGTCGCTCAATGAGTCATTTGGACGGTAGAGGACAACAAAGAGATGCGATCGCGCAATAGATTCTATTAATAGTATTATTGGATAATGGCGATATCCTTTTGATGAATGATCAATGACAAAAGAATCCACATCTAATAATATTCACCTTAGTATCATTGGTGGCGGGGTAATGGCAGAAGCTATTTTATCTCGCCTTCTATCTCAAAAGGTTTTCACGGCTGATACTGTATTGGTTAGTGAACCATTAGAATCTCGACGCAATTTTTTAGCTCAAAAGTATCAAGTTCAAGTTACCGCAGATAATCAAAGTGCAGCCTCAGTTGCGTCTATTTTGTTATTGGCAATAAAACCGCAAATATTTGATTCTGTGGTAAGTAAGATTAAGCTTAATCCAAATAGTACAGTAGTTTCAATTTTAGCTGGAGTAACTTTAAATAAGTTAGAGGAAGCTTTTGAAGGACAGCCAGTAATTCGAGTCATGCCCAATACCCCTGCTACAGTTGGGGCAGGTATTAGCGCGATCGCTCTAGGATCTCAGGCTCAAACGCAACATCTTCAACAAGCTAAAAAAATATTTACGGCGGTGGGGGAAGTGGTAGAAGTCCCCGAATCAGCGATGGATGCAGTTACAGGGTTATCGGGATCAGGCCCCGCTTTTGTGGCTTTGGTAATTGAGGCTTTGGCAGATGGAGGAGTGGCTTCAGGTTTACCCAGAGCGATCGCTATGCAGTTGGCAACCCAGACGGTATTAGGGACAGCCACTTTAGTTAAGGAAACTAATATTCATCCAGGTGTCTTAAAAGATCAGGTAACAAGTCCTGGAGGTACAACTATTGCAGGAGTAGCTAAATTGGAAAGTTTGGGATTGCGATCGGCACTTATTGAGGCTGTCAAAGTAGCAACTATTAGATCTCAGGAGTTGGGTAAATAGTTAAAGCGGGAGAAATTAGCAGTTAGGATAGTTGAATGAGCCAAAGCAAAGAAACCACCGCCTTGATATTATCATTATTAATTACTATTGGCGTAATAATTGCTGGTTGGAAGTTGTTAAATAAAACAAATAACCCAGATAAATCTGCTAAGGTATCGACTCAACCTACTACTATATCTAAGCAAAAACTAACTCCAACTCCAGATAAAATAAGTTCAGGCAATCAAGTTTTAATCACTCGCAATGCTACCCCAGAAAAACAAATAGCAGCGATCGCTTTCGGGGCAAAGGATTATCTAGAAGCTATATATCAATTAGAGCAATCTTTAAGTAGGCAACCAAATGATCCCGAAGCTTTGATTTATCTTAACAATGCTCGTATCGGATCAGCAAAATCTTATACCATTGCTGCACCTGTACCTATAGGAACAGAATTAACTACCGCCGAAGAAATATTAAGAGGTGTTGCCCAAGCTCAAACTGAAATTAATCAACAGGGTGGTGTTAAAGGTGTACCGATTAAAGTGATTATTGCCAACGATGATAATAAAATAGAAACTGCCCAAACAATTGCGGAAAATTTTGTGGCAAATAAGGAAATTTTAGGTGTTATTGGACATTTTTCTAGTGGCGTTACCGATGCTGTTGCACCTATCTATGAACAAAATGGTCTGGTGGCTATTTCAGCAACTAGTACCTCTGTATCATTATCCGATGCAGGGGATTATATTTTTCGCACAGTTCCCAGCGATCGCTTTACTAGTAATAGTTTATCGCAGTATCTGCTAACTAAAGTTAATCAAACTAAAGTAGCACTGGTTTATAATTCCCAAAGTGAATATAGTAAATCTCTTAAAGATAGTTTTAGCACTGATTTTGTAAGTAATGGCGGAGAAATTGTCTTAGAAGCCGATCTATCTCAGGGTAATTTTAATGCTGCGGAGATTCTACAACAAGCCAATAATCAAGGGGCAACTCGATTAGTTTTTTTAAATGACTCTGAAACATTAGATAAAGCATACTTGCTAATGCAATTAAATAATCGTCAATTGCCAATGTTGGGAGGAGATAGTTTATATAAACCCCAAACCTTACAAGTTGTAGGGGAGAAGGCGACATCTTTGGTGTTAGCTGTTCCCTGGCATATTTTAGGGAATAAAAACCCCGAATTTAAAGATACTAGTCGTCGTTTATGGGGGGGAGATGTAAATTGGCGTACAGCGATGGCTTACGATGCAACAAAAGCTTTAGCAATGGGGTTAGATGGTAATCCCACTCGCCAAGGAATCAAAGAAACCCTATCGGCAGCTAATTTTAGTTTTGAAGGGGCATCTGGAACAGTAAAATTTTTAGCTTCAGGCGATCGCAACCAAGCTGTTCAATTAGTCACCGTTCAACCAGGCGAGCGATCTCCTTTTGGTTATGATTTTGTTCCTTTAAATTAGGCTGTTGCTAATTCATAGTTGTTATGAATTAATTTAGAAACCTAAGTAATATTTAAAGATTTTAGTGAATCTTGATTAGCAAAACTTTGGGTATGTTTTTGAGCTAAAGTTAATAATTCGGTAGCGACAATAGGTTTATTGAGTAAATCTGATGCACCTGTAATTTTAGCTTTCATTCTTTCAATTATGCCTTCTTGTTCCTGCATAATAATGATGGGAATATTTTTTAGCCAAACCACGAGAAGCCCAGCATTCTGGCGCAGCCGAATGTCTGGATGAATCGTGGGCTGGGTCTAGCTTGGCGTATTTTGATTCTCGATATAATTTTTTAATACAGATATTGTAACTCCACCACAAGAAGCTATAAAGTAAGACTCATTCCAAAATACTTTTTTCCAATAAATTTTGTTTATTTCTTCTGGAAATTCTTGTCTCAATCTCCTGCTGGTAACTGATTTAATATTGCCTATGAATTTGGGTAGTTCCATTTGTGGGTAGTACTGAAATAACAAATGTATATGATTGTCTTCTCCATTGAACTCAATCACTTTGCAATCCCATTTTTCACACAATTCAGTTATCACGTCTCTCAATCTGCTAATCATTTCGCCAGTTAAAACCTTTTTTCTATACTTGGTTGTCAAAACTAAATGAGCTTTTAAATCAGATACAGACCTGGCACTAGAAACAAAATCATTCCTCATTCTTCTTGTGCTACAATAACTGTATCCAATTATAACAACGCTGACTTTGATTTACAATTATCAGTACCGACTAAAGCCCACTACAGAACACAAGCTAGTACTCAATGACTGGCTTCGGATTTGTCAGTATTGGTATAATCGACAGCTTGGCGAGCGGTTTGACTGGTGGGAACAAAATCGTAGCTACATTGATAGATGTCTTTTGGTATGTCATTTGCCTGAACTCAAGGACAAACCTGAGTTTTACGGACAGAAAAAGCAGTTACCCGTAATCAAACAAGATTTGGTTATTGTAGGCTGGAGTGGTGAATTGCTAGATTTTAACTCTGTGCCATCTCAAACACTACAAGAGGTGTGCAAAAGAGTCAAACTAGCTTTTGAGCGGTTCATTGCTGGTGATTCAAAAGGAAAGCGTAGTGGAAAACCAAGATATAAAAACACTGCTCGTTTTAGGTCAATAGTGTTTGACTCCTTCAAACTACATTCTTGTTCTGTTGGAGGCAAATGGCTTTATTTATCATTACCTAAAATTGGCATAATCAATGTGCGCCATCATCGTCCACTGCCTAATGGTGCAGTATTAAAGCAAGCACAGATAATCAAAAAAAGTGACGGATGGTATATTAATCTACGGCTTCAAGATGATTCTGTACCTGACTTCAAATCAAATATTACTCCCAGTTGGAATAATTCCTTGGGGATGGATGCAGTACTGCATGAAGATGATTATCTGGCTACCAGCGAAGGTGTTAAATTGCCTAGCCTTAAGTCTTTTCGCTCCTCACGAGACAAGCTAGCCAAGGTATCAAAACGCAAATCTACCAAAAAGAAAGGTAGTAAATCAAGACGAAAACTAGCAAAACGGGAAGCAAAACTTCACTCCTCAATAGCTAGAGCTAGAAAAGATCACGCTTACAATACTGCCCACGCGCTACTGAAAACGGGCAAAAAAGTTTTCTTTCATGAAAAGCTCAATCTTGTTGGGTTGAGTCGAAGGAATAAAGCAAAAACTGATACTAATGGTAAATTTTTACCTAATGGGCAGTCGGCGAAATCAGGATTAAATAAGTCTTGGGCTGATGCTGCTTTTGGTCAGTTTTTCAACATACTGAAGTTCAAAGCTGAAAAAGCTGGGGCTTTGGTAATACCTGTAAATCCACAATACACCTCAATGTTGTTGCCGTACAAAGATGAGTTTGTCTTTACTGATTGCGGTATTCGGGAGTATTGGGATGAAGAATTAAACCTTTTGATTGATAGAGACGTTTCAGCCTCTATCAATGTCAAGAGAGTGGGGCTGGACTTGTTCCCCACTATAAAACGCTGTAAAGGGAATCCAGTAGTGATTGCATCTACTACTAATAGTACCTTAAAGGAAGTTCTCTCTACCCTCCGAGGTTTGGAGAAGCCAGCGTTATACTCGAAGAGTTAACGTCTGGAGAAGTCACAGAGGGCATCTTTCTAATTTGAGTAGAAAGTTCGTAACCACTAGCATCGGGCATTGTAGCATTCATAATAATAAGATCTGGCTGATTTTCCAATAAAACTAATAAAGTTTTTGCAGCATCATTAACAGGAATAATTCGATATCCAGCAGGGTTGAGAATTTGAGCAATTTTTTGACAAATTTTAGGATTATTATCGACACAGATTACTAAAGGTAATTCTAATTCTTGAATATATTCTCGTGTTTGAAAATTATATTTCTCCTGATCACTTTGATTTTTAGGTACAAAATATAAGTTATTTAACTGTTGATCGGGAATTTGTTGTAGAGCGATCGCTTTATTTTTAATCTGTGGTGCTAAAGTACGAATTAATTTTAAAACATCTAATTTTGTAACTATTGCTAAATCTCTCAATGTTTTTTTACCATTGATCAACATGAATATCTGTTGATATTTCTCTGGTGTTATCTCTTTTTTGAGTTTATTAATATCTATAATTACTGGGGCTAAATTTGGGGAACAGTTATTAATATTTAAAGCTTTCCAATCACTAGCTTGTAATTCTAGACGATGAATAGTTTTTTTATACTCAATTTGAATAATTGGTTGTTTAAATAAGGGGCTGTTTAAAATTGCACCCATATTATTATTTTGAGTTCCAAAAATTACTTTTACCGTAGTAATTTGGGTATCAGCCAATAGACAATCGAATAAAACCTCTTTAATTATTTCCTGTACTATTTCTTTTATTTCTACTATGGTGATTATTTGGCGTTTATATAAAACAGATATTAATAAATATTCCCACAGTTCTGAAATTTCTTGTTCTCTCAATCTAATACTTTGACAATTAAGCTGAGGACATAATTGTTGGGTTATACGATACAATCTCCTAAAGCGGTGAATGCTACTACTTGCCCAAATTAAATAACCCTTTTTAAAATAAAAACTCCAATTATGTTCTGGTGAGATGGCAACATATATTTTACAAGTTTGTTGTAATTCAACAGCGTTATTCAATTCTGTTTTTAGTTGTTTAATCTGATTAAGAGCATTCATTTTAAGATACAGATTAAGTGTATATATAAAAAAGCTTAATAAATACTTTTAGTTTATCAACTGACTAGAGTAACGTCACGCAGTATAATCACCAAACTTTATATAAACTATTTAAATATAAGCAAAACTTAAGTAAATATATATTTAATTTCGCTCAATTTCTGTATCTCGACGCTCTAATCTTGCGGGCTGATTATTATCTTTTTTATCTACACGTTTCTGTAAATAATAGTAAGCAAAAGAGCCAATAATCGTAGAAATAACTAGGAGTGCAATTAAAGGTTTTAACCACTTTGGCTTACTTTTAACTATGACAGTTTCTCCAATTACTGGTTGCGGTATTTTAGTATCAGGAAGATCAGATATAGTAGAGGGCTTAGTAGTAATTTCAGTATCATCCTCAAGATAATAAGCAGACATCATTGATGAGTCTAAATTTAACTTAATATCTGACCATCTCACCAGAACATCAGATACACCAGCTTGAGGTTTTACTTGACAATATACCAAAGCAACGGTGACATTATCATGACCATTTTTTTCATTCCCAACACTAATTAATTCTTTAACAGCACTAGCTAGATCCTGTTTTCCTTCTAATACTGGTAAAACCTTGTGTCGCCACTGTTGTTCGACGCGATCAAAATCACTTAGACCATCGGTACATAGCAAGAAAATACAATCATCCTCAATCATGTAGCGTTGTAAATTGGGATGTAAAGCGGTGGAATCTCTCATCCCCAAAGCTTGAATCAAAGCCCCAGCAGATGGATATTGTAAAGAATCTCGATATACTGCATACCCCAAGCGTACTTCCCTAGAAGCCAAATCATCATCTATAGTGACTTGGTGGCAACTATTGGCAGTTATCCAATAAATACGAGAATCACCAATATGAGCTAAATATACTTGATGAAGCGAAGCCAAAGCCATAACTAATGTAGTTCCCATGCGTCGTCTTTCTTGACGTTGTTCACTATCATTACGCTGACTAATAATATCGTTCGAGCCGTTGATATATTCAGTCAGTTTGCTGAAAATTTCTTCTGCATTACTATTTGGGTGTTCTATAGATAATCTAGAAATTTTACTTTGCAAATACTTGATGGTTTCCTGTGAAGCAATTTCACCCCCATCATGACCACCAACTCCATCACAAACAATTGCTAAAGAGTTAGATAAAGCTACAACTGTGTCAGACCCATTAGCAATGGGATAGGCTGCATCTTCATTGTTATTACGGTTAGGGCCTGCATCACTTAAGGCGTATATTTGATAAGAATGTTGTTTTAATTGGCTACATTTATTTAAGGCTTGATCTAAAACTGTAATGATCTGACTAGCTTGACTAATTGAACCTTGTTGTAAATGGGTGGCTAAATGCTTCAGCAGATCCCTAATACTAGAATGGGCTTGCTTACTCCACTCCAACCAAAGATTACCTAAATCTTTAAAACTAGGTTGTTGATCTTCGTCTGCTTGCAGTTGCAGTATTTGAACTACTTGCCCATTAATTCTTAGTAAATCAGGATTGAGTAATGTTGAAACTACTGCTTTACTAGCTAAAGGTGTCCATAAATGGGCTATTTGCCAAAGCCAATTGAGTTGTTTAAAAGCGGTAGCACTAGACCACAAATCTTGCAGCCGTGGGATTAATTGTTGAGGATAATCTAATTCACCTGTAATTCGACTAGGTACAGTGCCGTAATCTAATAGCCAAGCATCTGTTCCATCTAAAAGACCGTAAATTTGTGGGACATGAGGGTAACAAGAAAAAAGTTGTAAGTAGGGAACAATCTCTGGGGGAACTTCTTCTGGAGTGATGGGGGGTTGATGAGGTTTGGTATCTAAAAAAATTTGAGAGCCTAAAACTAAATATCGCTGATTAATTAATTGCTGCTGCTGTAGTGCGGAAACAACTTTCTTATTGCTCCAGAGATAATGTCTAACAATGGGCGTTTTACATTCACCACAAATAGAAGCGAATAGGGTGTTAGACGCTGCACACTTAGGATTCGAGCATTGTATTCTAGGCTCAGGATATGGCATAGAGGTTTTAAGCTATTAATCGCACTCCGTTAAATTGGAGTTATAAGTTATATTTGACCAACGGTCACCAACTCCGTATAACAGACAAGGGGAGTAATTTTTAACTGCCTATATACAGTAATTTAACTTTAAATTTAGGCAAGTGACCTTATTGGAGCTTGATATTTATCAATTAATTATTAAACCGATATTATAAACTCATTAAGTATTATCTGATGTCAATTTCCATAGCATTTAAAGTTTTCTCTACCAATATAAATGCTGTCATATTGGTGTAATCTTCAATTTTTTAGATGTTAATCAATTTTAATTTTCATAGAGTTTCTCTAAACTTTTTTGTAAAGCTAAAGTTAGCTTTTGAGATCCTTGGCGTAATGAATCGTTAAGATAGTCTGCCACTGTTAGAGGTGAACCAATATCTACTTTAACCTCTGTTCCCCAGGTAGGTATGGGGCGACTATAACGAATCCCTACAGGTAATATTTTAACTCTTCTGTTCAATTTGTCTGTTTCTGCTTGTAAAGCAATCAGAGCCACGCCTCGCTTAAGGGGGTGAATTTGATCATCATTATATATTCCACCTTCTGGGAATATAACCAGCATTTCTTGATCTTGCTGTAATATTTCAATGCTATGGTTAACACTATTTAGTTGAGGACGTTCTGTATTAACTGGAAATCCTCCCATACGGCGAATGAACCAACCTTGTATACCTTTGACCTCGTTTGCAGAAACCATGAAGCGTAAATCTCTACCGCTTACTAATCTCCCTAAAGCATAGGGAATGATAAAAGCATCCCAACGCGATCTATGTGTAGGAGCAATAATTACAGGATCTTTGTCGGGAATATTCTCTTGTCCAGTAATTTTGATTTTACTAAAGAAAAGCGGTAAAACTAAATAACATCCTAGCGGATAAAGTATTCTGGCAAGCCAAGGCGAGACCCTAGAGTTTAACTTATCTGAGGGGTCTGAATTTAAACTACCACCATTGGACTTTGATTTAAGCTGAGTCATTAATGAACTAAAATTTGCTCCCTGCGGCTCCATTCTATTTAATAAGTTAATTTTTCTTTAATTAAATGTCTGCTGAATACGGACAGTTACTCAGTTGTCATTATCTTTTACTAGCTATAAGTTATGACCTTACAAAGAAGGGAGAGGGGAAGGAGTTAGGAGTTTGGTAGTGGGCGCGGAAAGCGTCCCTGAGCGCACGCTTGCTTTGGTCGCCAAAGCGCGAACGTGACGATAGTAGGTAGTAGGTAGTGGAGGTTTGGGTAGGGGTTATGAGTCAGGCGTCTAAAGTAACAACTAACGAGTAATCCCACAAGGGGACAATGAGAGTAACGAGCCTGAAGTAACTAAAAGCTAAGAAGCTCAGAAGCTCAGAAGCTAACAGCTAAAAGCTATATGGAGTCAGGAGAAGCTAATACGTAATATTGTCCTAAGATAAAGACGTATTGCTCTAAAAAATTAAACAAGGTTAAATTGGTCACGGTCTATAGTTTATACGAGTGTAACTAATTAGAGCTTAAAAGTTATGGAACAAAATTGTTTATTAAAAGCGACAAAACTATCAAAAAGCTTTGGAGGGATTAAAGCGGTTGATAATGCTCAAATAGAAGTTAGTCGTGGTAGTATTACGGGTTTAATAGGCCCAAACGGCGCAGGTAAAACAACTCTGTTTAATTTGCTTTCTAATTTTATTAAACCTGATAGTGGTAATATTTTTTTTGATAATCAACCCATTGATCATTTAGCACCTCATCAAATTGCGACTCTGGGTTTTATTCGTACTTTTCAGGTGGCTAGGGTGTTATCACGCTTGTCGGTTTTAGAAAATATGTTGTTAGCAACTCCTCATCAGACAGGGGAAAATTTCTTTAAAGTTTGGTTTGAGCAGGGTAAATTGAGGGCGGAAGAAAGGGAAAACAAAGAGCGATCGCTTGCTATTTTGGAATCTGTCGGTTTAGTGGATAAGGCTTATGATTATGCTGGTGCTTTATCGGGAGGACAAAGAAAACTTTTGGAGATGGCGCGCACTTTGATGACTAATCCGAAATTGATTTTACTCGATGAACCCGCAGCAGGGGTTAACCCCACTTTGATTAATCAAATTTGTGAACATATTGTTACCTGGAATCAACAGGGCATTTCTTTTTTGGTGATTGAACATAACATGGACGTAATTATGAGTTTATGCGATCGCATTTGGGTAATGGCAGAAGGGACTAACCTCGCTGAGGGTACACCCCAAGAGATTCAAAATAATTCTGAGGTATTAGAGGCTTATTTGGGTCAATAAAACAAGGCAGAAGGCAGAAAGAAGCTATGAATTTGTATTTCTAAAATTTACGCTAATTTATCGCAGATGAGACGATTGAGGCTAACATTTTGCTCCGCAGCTTCAATTGCTAACCTGCGATGACGTTCTGGGGTAATGCGAATTTGAAATTTTCCACTATAGCTTTTTGATGAAATTGGTACTGGTATCTTTTCTCCTTCAGCTTCCATATCGGCAACTACATCTTTAACTAAGTTAGTGATCCCCTCTATAGCTTTGAGGCGATTTTCATCCAAATAAGAAAGGCTGGGAAATTCCGCGCACAAGCCAACAAACTCATTATCTTCTACTGACCAAATGACTCTATAAGCATAATGTTGGTGATTAACCATTTTCCTTTTTCTCCAATTTAGTAATTGCAACTAATACTTGTTTAACCTGATAAGGTTTTGCTTTTCCTTGCTTATTTTGTATGTTTACCCTTGGATCTCCTTGCCATGGTGTTTTATAAATGCGGTGACTTGTTCCCTTCTGTCTAGGTTCACCAAAGTAATGGTCACAAACTTTAGCCAAATCATCAAACCTTACATCATTTGAATTATTTTTGATTTTAGCCACAAGTTTTTTAATTTGTGCCATACTTAACCATCGTTATAAAAAATAGTATTAATATTCATACTACTCTAACTTGCTTTTTAGCCTATGAAAATTCTGTGTTAGACACTCCAAATAAAAATTAAGATCAATATGTAAAAAGAGATTAATAAAAAATGAGACAAGTAATTTTGTATAAAGATGAAGATGGTTACTGGATTGTAGAATGTCCTAGTCTTAAAGGATGTGTAAGTCAAGGTAAAACTAAGGAGGAAGCGATCTCTAATATTAAAGAAGCGATCGCAGGCTATATTGCTGCTTTGGAAGAAGATAAAATACCAATCCCTGAAGAAAATTTTGAAACGTTTTTAGTAGTTGTGTGAGTAAACTACCAAGTATTTCGGGACGAGATTGTGTTAAAGCTTTACAGAAAATAGGTTTCTATCAAAAACGACAAGAAGGTAGTCACATGATCATGCGACGCGATAATCCTTTTGCTCAAATTGTTGTTCCAAATCATCAAGAAATAGCTAAAGGAACATTAAGAACTATTATTCGAGATGTTAATTTAAGCGTAGATGAATTTATTTCATTACTTTAAATAGAGATCAAGTGAATGAATTTTGAGAAGAAAGATTTAGATGCCAAGGGTATTCGCATTTCAGTTACAGAAAATGGTTTTGAAGTTGGACGAGCATATATTTACCTGATGCAGAATGATTTGCACGAGCAGCCATTTGGTTTAATGGAAGACGTGTATGTAAATGAATCATGTCGAGGTAAAGGCATAGGTTCAAAATTAGTAGAACAAGTAATTGAAATAGCAAAAGAATCAAATTGTTATAAACTCATTGCCACAAGCCGTATATCTAAACCTAAAGTTCACCAACTGTATCAAAGATTAGGATTTTCTCAACATGGAGTTGAGTTTCGGCTTGATCTATAAGATGTCAGGTAATCAGTAATTAGTGAATATAAATCGTCTTAGTTTATTTGAGCAATTTAGTCATCATCGTCAGTCGCTAAGGTTTTTGATTCGGTTAGTGACAATTAGTAGTGCTATTTTATTTTTCTTTAGTAGTTTACAACTGGCTTTATTTCGTGCTGGCAATGATTTGGCTTTTTTTGATCAATTTTTGTATTTGTTGAGTCGAGGACAAACTCCCATCTCAACTCTTTTAGAAGGAGTTCATTTAATTGGCGATCATGGTGCGATCATTCTTTATCCTCTATCTTGGCTATATATTATTTACCCCAGTGTTTATTGGCTATTATTAGTTCAAGCGATCGCTCTTTCTTGTGGAGCAATTCCTGTTTATGCTCTTAGTCGCTCCTGTGGTTTGAAGGTAAGCTATTGTAGAGCGGTAGCTATCTGTTATGTTCTCTATCCTGCTTTATTTAATATTAATTTTTATACGGAATTTCGACCCGAAACTATTGCTGTACCTGCTTTAATTTGGGCTGTATTAGCAATTAAAAAGAGAAAAATTGCTCAAGGCGCGATCGCACTTGTTATAGTCCTTAGTTGTAAGGAGACGATGAGTTTTACTGTTATCGGTTTGGGATTTTGGTTACTCTTAAAAAGACGCTTTATTTATGCTTTTGCTTGTATCATCACGGGGCTTAGTTGGTTTTTGTTTGCAGCTATTTATTTGATCCCAACTTTTCGGGGTGGGCAACAGATGGCTGGCACTTGGCACTATGAATCTTTGGGTAATTCCCTACCAGCTATTGCTTTAAAGATAGTTTCTGAACCTCAAATTTTCTTGATTCGATCTTTAGCTGGCGATCGCTTGTTTTACTATTTGCTTTTGGTTTTACCAATTATTTTTGGTTTGCACTGGCGAAAAATTGCTGCTATTATTCCTGCTTTACCTATGCTGGGGTTAAATATTTTGGCTGATTTTCCCCGACAGCGAGATTTAATTCATCAGTACTCTTTACCCATCATTCCTTTTTTGTTTGTCTGGTTAATTGCCTCTTTGGTTTATCTGCAACAACATCAACTTCGCAGTTGGCTTACTCCTCGCAGGCTGATTATTTGGTCAATTATTGCTTTTATGGCACTGGGTAAATACGGTTATTTTTGGACTCGTTACGCCCCTTTATACAGTAATATCCCCTCGGTTAATGGTGCTATTAATTTGATTTCCCCTAATGAGAGAGTGCTTACTTCTGGCTATGTTGCCCCCCATTTAAGTCATCGTCCCCAAATTATGCTTTTAAGACCTAGTGATAATTTAGCATTAGTGCAAGACAATCAACTTGATACTGTATTAATTGCCTTTAAACACTTAGGTACTAGCATTAGCCCTCAAACAGCTACACAATTTATGGATGAATTGAAAACAGTAGCTAATTTTAAGTTGGTTTATCATCAACAAGATGTTTTTCTTTTAAAATTGCAGGATAATTAGCTTGAATTTATCACAAGGGAGGCTTTTAGCTGTTAGCCATTAGCTTTTAGCAATACGCTCCTCCTACTAACTCCTAACTCCTACCTACTACCTACTAACTCCTAACTCCTACCTACTACCTACTAACTCCTAACTCCTACCTACTACCTACTACCTACTAACTCCTAACTCCTACCTACTACCTCCTACCTACTACCTAACTCCTGACTCCTAAAAACCCCTATATTTATAGCCAACATTTAACTACTTGATCTAACTATGCTCAAGGTTAAGAATAAATTTCAGTTTCATTTCCTCACTTGGGCAACTATTATTAGCACCGTAATCCTTTTTACTTGTAGTAGTTTACGTCATGCTTTATTTCAATCGAGTTTTGATTTAGCGATTTTCGACAATGCTATTTATTTAATTAGTCAAGGAAAAGAACCCTGGGTTAGTTTTCGAGCTTTGCATATTTTAGGCGATCATGCAGCTTGGATACTATATGCCGTTGCTATACCATATAAAATTTATCCAGATATTCATTGGTTATTTCTAATTCAAGCATTATCTTTATCCTTGGGTATTGTGCCAATTTGGTATTTAACTAAAGTAGCAAGCTTGAAAAAATCCCAAAGCAGAACTATCTGTATAGCCTATTTACTTTATCCTTTAATTTTTAATGTCAATCTCTTTGATTTTCATCCTGAAGTTATAGCAGTACCTACACTTTTAGCAGCAATACTAGCAGTACAACTTAATCAATTGTGGTGGTTTATTACTGCGGTAATCGTTACTTTAGGCTGCAAAGCAATTTTATCCCTAACTGTTGTAGCTATGGGTTTTTGGCTATTAATTTTAGGGAAATATCGCTATGGAATTATTGCTTTAATTTTAGGCTGTGGTTGGTTTGCGATCGCCACACAAGTAATTATTCCTAATTTTAGTGGTACTGAAGCTGCTGCGGTAGATCGTTATAGTTATTTAGGTGATTCTGTCTTTGAAATTGCTAAAAATCTCTTATTTAAACCCCAATTAATCTTAGGTAAAATTTTTTCTGCATCTAGTTTTGAATATCTTCTACTTTTAACCATTCCTTTATGGTGGGGCTTATCTTGGCGACATTTAACCCCCATAATTGCTGCATCACCAATTTTATTAGTTAATCTCCTCTCTCAAAGTCCTGCACAACGTAATTTAGTACATCAGTATTCTTTACCTATCCTTCCTTGGTTATTTTTGATCGTAATTATGGGTGTTAGTGCGAATGATATCTGGTTAAAGAATCAGCGTCGTATTTTAATTTGGTCGGTAATTGCTTTTTTAATTTTGGGGAAATATGGTTATTTTACTAGTCTATATCTACAATCTTGGGATACTTGGCAAGCAACTAAAATAGCAATCTCACAGATTGACACCAGTGGGAGTGTTCTAACCACTACTGATATTGCGCCTCATCTTACCCATCGAACCCTAGTAGGACTAACTACTTCTGAGTTAGACATTCAAGAATTAGCTAAATTTAAATATATACTGCTCAATTTACGCCATCCTGGGTGGGGAAGTTCCACAGAAATAGCCCAAGCTACATTAGAAAAACTTAAACAATCCCCTACATTTAAATTAAATTTTCAACAAGACGATGTATTCTTATTTATTCATCGATAAAGACTTGCGCTAAACATATATAACATAAAATATTTCAATTAAATGACAATTATCTTAACTAATGACGATGGTATTGATGCTCCTGGAATACGCGCTCTACAAAAGGCTGTATTAGAAATTTCTGAAGAAATAATCATTGTTGCTCCTAATAAACAATATTCTGGTTGTGGACACCAGGTTACAACCCATCGAGGTATCCAAATAGAAAAAAGATCAACGGTCGAATACGCCATAGATGGTACTCCAGCAGACTGTACTCGCCTAGCAATCAATCAAATAGCTCCCAATACCAAACTAGTTTTATCAGGAATTAATGCAGGGGGAAACCTGGGAGTAGATGTATATATATCGGGAACTGTCGCAGCCGTAAGAGAAGCTGCTATGCACGGTATTGGTGGGGTAGCAATTTCTCATTGGATCAAACGTCCCTTAGTTATTGATTGGGAAGTTGCAACTCGTTGGACAAGTAGAGTGTTAAGAGATATATTATCTCGTCCAATGCCTCCTAATAGCTTCTGGAATGTTAATTTACCCCATTTAGAACCCGACCAACCTGAACCGAAGATTATCGTATGTGAGGCTAGTATTGCGCCTTTGCCTGTGAATTTTCAGATAAAAGATAATATATATTATTACCAGGGAGAATATGCCAAACGCGATCGCACTCCTGGAACTGATGTAGATATTTGTTTTAGCGGTAATATTGCAGTCACCTTAATCAAGTTGTAGTATGTCTTATTAAAGCATCTTGCACTTTGGGGGGTAATTGACGCATAATTTTACCTTTTTCCCGATCTACCCCCACTAATACTACCTTCCCTGTGACAAATAATTCTTGTCGATCATAGGATTGAATTTCATAATCCCAATTAATCCGTACTCCTGTAGTCTCTATTAAGCGTGCCTTAACTATTGCTGATACACCTAAACGAATTGGCAAATGATACCTCAAAGATAGTTCAACCACTGGTAAATCGCATCCTAAAGCGACTAAATCAGCAAACTCTACACCAATTGAACGTAAATATTCTACCCTCGCCTCTTCCATCCAGGTTAGATATGTCCCATGCCAAACAATTCCTGCATAATCTGTATGATGAGGTTGAGCTTTCACTGGATATTCAAACCATTGCTGAGTTTGAGCTTGTAAATCTTTTTCAGACTCGATGGCTGAAGTTGGTAATTTTGGTAACTGCGGTGATTGTCTGGATTGATCTGTCAATTTACTTACCTTGATAGTGAATGGTTTATAGGCTTTTGGTTGCTTAAGAATTTAGTTATCTAGGAAAAATCAAATATGAAGTATTTTATAGCTATATTTCTGCTAAATACCTTAACGGTTTTCATCTCAGATTTTCCTCTATTGTAAAACCTTAACTATTATGCTTGTAAAGATGTACTTGGAAAATATTTAACAGTTTTAAAGTGGCTATACGCAATACATTATCAAATAGAAACGATTAATAATATTTTCTCTTTACCTTTTAAACTCTTAACTACCACCCACTATCGGTTGCATACCTGTCGCAGACATAGCTTATCCTTATTTGACTATTTAACTACCCACTACCTCCTGACTCCAGACTCCTGACTCTAGACTTCTTGATGCAGTCCAATACGGGGGAAACCAACGGGGCTTTTAAACGCCTGGGAAACCAGAGGCTTATCTCCCCGTACCAAGACCATTTTTTGCTGTCTCAAGGCAAATGTTGTGCTGCATGACTCCTGACTCCTGACTCCTGACTCCTACATATAATACCTTTCTCCACAGATTAATGTTTCCGATTCAAACTGAGGTTAAGATATAAATATATTTCTAGACCTCAATTGTATGACCCTAACTTTTACTACCTTGATAAATAAAGTTAAGGTCATTTTTTTATAGGTTATTAGCTCTAGTTTTGTAGTTTTATTAAAACATTTTGTACTTGCTTATAAAAAGCATCTCGGCGATCATAATAGGTTTTTAACTGATTAAAACGATCAACAGTTAAATTATTTCTTTGTACAATTTGCTGCGACTGAGTGCAATAACGTTGAGCAATTTCACGCACATTAGTTTGTAAATTATTTAAAGTGACTTGTTGATCACAAACTATATCTGGTGGTGTTTGATTGATTGTATTTTTAATTTCTTGATAAACTTGTCTCCTAAGTATTTCTACTTCATAACCTGCTTTGGCATAATTGACGGTTTCTTCTGGAGTAAATTCTTGACTATAAGCATAAACTGCAAAAGAAACTACTGGTTGATATACTTTTCCAATATTTAACGATTGGTTTGCTACTCTTAATTGAGAAGGTTTAATTAATATTTCAGGTATCCAGCCATTGCTTAAGCCTATCGCTGCTAAAACGCTACTACTTACAATCCGAATATATATTTTATTTAACTTAGGTAAAGTCAAATTAAGATTTAACATATTTGATAACAATTACTAGTAAAAAAATTGCTATGTATTCTGAGTTGCTTTTTCAGATTTAAGTTCCTGTATTTGGCGATATTTAGCTAAAAATTTAATTAAATTACACTTGATTTTTACCTTCTACTGCTAGAAAACATAGATTTTCAATTTTTAACTTTGGGATAAACGGCGAACATTTCCACCACCAAGTAAACGATCTGTTTCCAAGAGCAAGCTAGGAATAGTTTTAGCATAGGGACTATTAACTAGACAGGGGTTAAGATTTAATTGTGATATTCGCTCTGCCTTTTTGCCTGGAAACCAATGACCACCATTATTTAAAAGGTTATATCTAGCTTGACCATATTCAATCATGTCGTAGGCAAGGGCTAAATTGCGTAACCATAAAATTATAGGAATATTAACGTTACCTGGGGTATTTTCATAACTAGGTAAACCTACTTGCCAATTATCAACCCAGTCTTTACCTAAGACCGCGATCGCTGCTTCTTCTAATCTCTCTATAATAGGCGGTAATATTTGGTCTGCTTGCTCTAATAGGGGTAAAACTTTTAAATGTTCGTCGAAATCTGATGGTCTGGCTGCACCTATACTTAGGGTATGTACTTGGGGATGTCCAAGGCAAAATAAATCATTAAACACCATCGGACTTAGGGGTTGGCATAATTCTACTAACTTTGGTGGTGGATTATAAAGATGTCCGCCTTTATCAGCAGGAGAAATGATAAATACCCCCATGTCTTGTTCCTTGGCTGCTTCAATCGCTGACCAATTCCATTGATTAATGTAGTACCAATGGAGGTTGACATAGTCAAATTCACCAGTGGCGATCGCTTTAATAATAATTTCTGTTGATCCGTGGGTAGAAAAGCCAATATGTTTTACTAGACCTGCAGCTTGTAATTTTTTGGCTTCATCGAGACAGCCCCCAGGACGAATAGTATCGTGTAGGGTTTCCTCATTATTAATCCCGTGTATCCCCAATAAATCTACATAATCTAAACGACAAAAGTTAAGAGATTGTTGGAATTGCCGACGAAATTCTTGAGGGTTAGGTTTAGGGGATACTTTTGTTTGAAAGATTAGTTTTTCTCTAGGTAGCTGGGGTAAAACTTCTCCCAATTGCATCTCAGAGCTACCATAACCTCTAGCGGTTTCGATATGATTAATTCCAAGCTCAAAAGCACGATGAATAGTAGCCTCTAAATTGCTCTGATTATCTTTAGGTATTTGAGACTGAGGTAAATCTTGCCACTTATATTGATATCTCATGCCTCCACAGGAAAAGACAGGCATTTGTAATTCTGTGCGACCAAATCGCCGATATTGCATAATCTAATTATTTTTTTCTGCTTACCTATACAGATATTATTTTAGGTACTATTTGCCGATGACCGTTAGAGTAAGGAGCAATATCATACTAAATCCTGTTTAGATACGTTATTTAAAAATTGAGGCACGCTTGCACGCTTGGTTTTAGACTAATTAAAACTACAGATCAATCTTATGTTTTGGTAATCGGATTTCGTATCAGATAGTTGAGGGACGTTTTTTAGTTATTAGCTTCTCCTGACTCCTGACTCCTAACTTCTTACCTAGTACCTACTACCTAAACCCCCAAACCCCCACTACCTATCTCCTCCTGACTCCTGACTCCCCCTGCTTGAAAAAATCAAAGTAGATTATCCCCGAATACCATTGATATAGGCTGCTGTTAATTCGTGCCGTGGTGCAGTAAAAATTTGTTCTACAGTACCGTATTCAACCAATCTTCCTACTTCCGACTGTACCCAAAATAGACCAGTATAATCGCTGATGCGTCTGGCTTGTGCGAGATTATGAGTAACAATTACTACTGTATAACGTCCCCGTAGACTAGCAATTAAATCCTCCACCACCCCACTAGAAATAGGATCTAATGCGCTACAGGGTTCATCAAATAATAAAACCTCTGGTTGTAAGACTAAAGTGCGGGCAATACATAATCGCTGCTTTTGTCCGCCAGATAAAGATAGGGCTGAAGTATGGAGTCGATCTTTTACTTCGTTCCATAAGCCGACATCTTGCAGGGTTGTTTGAATTAAGCGATTAAGTCTGGTGCGCCCTTTAATGCCGTGTTCTTGTAGAGGAAACGCCAAATTCTTCCAAATAGAGAAGGGAAAAGGATTAGGCTTTTGAAAAATCATACCCACTCGGCGACGCAGGGCGATTGCATCTATGGGGCGATTGAGAATCTCTACCCCATCTAAGCGAATGCTACCCGTAACTTTGGTCTGGGGAATTAAATCGCTCAAGCGGTTGAGACAAGCCAAAAAACTACTTTTGCCACACCCAGAAGGCCCTACTAAAGCAGTAATTTTACCCGCCTCAATGGGCATGGTGATATCTTTAAAAGCGGTTTTTTTGCCGTAAGCTAAACTCAGTCCTTGGGTATGAATTGCAGGGAGAGATAGTAGACTATTGGCTAATTCTGATTTGTTGTTCAAGATAAGATCCTCCTCGCTAACCAAACCTGGGCTATCCCAGTTGCCAAACCATTGATCAGTAACAATAAAATTAACAACACTAGGGCGCAAGCATAGGCGTTAGCATCTCCACCAGCTACATTCATGGATAAATCGAAAATATGAACCGAGAGCGATCGCCCTGAATCTAATAAGGACTCTGGCATTCGATCTACATAACCACTGGTAAAAATCAGTGCTGCGGTTTCGGCGATCGCCCTACCAATGCCTAATACTAAACCTACAATTAGCCCAGGTGTTGCTGCGGGTAAAAGTAATTTCCACAAGGTGGCGGTACGAGATATTCCCAAAGCTGCTGCCCCTAAGCGATACTCCGATGGCACAGCCCGAAACCCAGCCTCCGTAGAACGAATCAGGATCGGTAAAACCATACAAGCCAAAGTTAAGCCACCTGACAAAATTGAAAAACCTAAACCCAAGGTAATGGAAAAGAAAGCATTACCAAACAAGCCAAAAACGATTGAGGGAACTCCTGCCAAGATATCTAAACTGCGACCCACCAAACGCCCAAATACACTATCAGTGGTGGTAAACTCAGCTAAGAAAACTGCTGTACCCACACCCATCGGCACAGATACGGCTAGACAAACTACTAAAATTAGAATAGTAGATACCAAAATGGGCGCAATTCCCCCTTCTCGTCCTGCATTCTGCGGTACTGTGGTTAGAAATTCCCAAGATAGCTGTCCTACACCATGCCACAAAATATCACCCAAAATCCAACAGAAAACTGCCGTTACTCCTAAAGCGATCGCCCATAAGACTAAAGTAGGTAACAATAGCCAATGCTTACTCATAAATATTGCTCCTACTCATACCTTCGGCAACAGCAACCAGTAGAGTGATCGCCAGCATCAAGATCAAACCACTGACAAATAGTGCGGAACGATGATTCCCCGTAGCGTAAGCCATTTCTAAAGCAATATTAGCAGTCAGGGTACGAACGGGATCGTATAAGCTGCTGGGTGTTTGTACGACGTTGCCACAAACCATTAATACTGCCATAGTCTCCCCAATTGCCCGTCCCGTGCCTAAAATTAAACCAGTGAATAAACCAGATTTGGCAGCAGGGATAATTACGGTGCGAATGGTTGCCCAAGGAGTAATACCTAAAGCTGTTGCACCCTGAAAATATTCTGGGGGAACTTCGGTAAAACTAGCTTCTGCGGTTAAAGCAATCGTGGGTAGAATCATGAGGGTTAAAATGACAATTCCTGCTAACAAGCTAGTTCCTGGTGCTTGAAGTTGATTAATCAGTGGTACAAGGACGACTAAACCCCAAAAGCCATAAACCACCGAAGGAATACCCGCCAGTAGTTCGATTAACTGCCGATATATTTTGGCAACTACAACAGGGGCATAATATTGACAGAATATTGCCGAACCAATTCCTAAAGGTGCAGCCAACACCACCGCACCCAGGGTTACTAAAAGACTTGCCCATAGCATCGGCATCAGGTTATACAAGCCTTCGATAGGATGCCACGAGCGATCGCTAATAAAACTTCTCCAACCTACCTGTTGCAAGGCTGGTAAGGCTTCGAGTGATAAAAATACGGTGATCAGGATAACGATGATACCTGTAGTTAAACCAAAGGCGCGTAAACTCCACAGGAGAAAGTTATCACTTTGTGATGGGGACAAAATCTTGCTCTTTAACAATGTCATGCACTTGAGGTGATTGGGCAAATTGGATAAATTCCTTATCTAATCCTTGGGGTTGGGTTTTCGTTACCAAATTTAGGGGACGGGAAAGGGGATAGGTTTGATTTTCGATATTTTCTGTACTAGCAGCGATTTTATCGAGGGGTAATAATTTGATGGGAACGTCGTTATTGACACTAAATTCTGCCGTACCAATGGAGACATAACCTATAGCGTTGGGATTACCCGCTACTGTTTTAATTCCCTGTTGATTGTCCCCTATAACCACCGATGCTTTAACCTGGCTGTTTTCTAATTTAAAATAATCTAAAAATAATTCTAGGGTAGAACGTCCCTCCGCTTTATTAACCACTGTAATCGGCGCATTTTTGCCCCCAACCTGTTGCCAATTGTCAATTTTACCTGTGTATATCTCAACGATTTGTTGATCCGAGAGGGATTTAACAGGATTATCTTTGTGTAAAATTACCCCAATACCATCACGAGCGATCTCAAAACTTTGTAGGTCTTTTTCTTCTTCTTTGAGACTACGAGACACCATACCGATATTTGCCACCCCATTACGAGCATCTGCAATACCCCGCGATGAACCCCCTGTTTGTACATCTACTCGCACATCGGGATGTTCTGTTTCAAATTTTTTCCCAATTTCTGTTGCTAAGGGTGCTACCGTACTTGAACCAGTTAAAACTAATTTTCCCTGCAATTGCTCGGAGGTGGTAGAAGATTGAGTACAAGCTGGTAAGCCCAAATTAACAGTAAGAGCGATCGCCATTAAAGCGTAATTTTTTGGTTTTTTCATGCAAAATTCTTAATTATTCTTCAAAAGACAGCAGACAACAACCCAGATCGATCGCTCGACCAATATTCTTCTGTCTAGTCGTCGATACAAATTGATAGAGTACCGCCTTACCATCCCTGGTAGCCTCTACTAACCCTGCTTCCCTTAAGACTTTTAAGTGATGGGATAATAAACTCTGCTCTAGTCCCAAAACAGCATTAATTTCTACAACGTGCTTAGGTTCTTGCATCAAAATTTGCAGCACAGATAAACGGGTGGAATCTGCTAAAGCTTTTAGTTTGTCTGCACAGCTTGCGTTGATATCTTTCATTTGAGCCTAACTAGACATGAATTAAAATTTATATGAATAAATATTCATATCTTGGCAATTTACCATAAATACAAAGCTATACAGAAAAATTTTGAGGGTTGATAAGTTTTGGTATGATTTTGGTAACAGACGCTTGCTCTACTTTGGCAACAACTTAATTAAATAGATTTATGAAAATTCTTTTAGTAGATGATGAAACTGAATTAAGTGAGCCTTTGAGTAGAATTTTGCTACAGGAAGGATATCAAGTAGATCTAGCAAGCAATGGAGCAGCAGGAATGGAGTTAGCTCTGAAAAATCAGTATGATCTGTTAATTTTAGATTGGATGCTACCTTATCATTCAGGATTAGAAATTTGTCGTGAAGTGCGATCGCGTTCCTTGATTACTCCTGTATTATTTTTAACTGCTAAAGATACGGTAGACGCTCGTGTTGATGGTTTGGACGCTGGTGCAGATGATTATTTAGTTAAGCCTTTTGAGTTACGGGAATTATTAGCAAGAGTACGTGCTTTATTACGTCGATCTGGGTTGGATAATCTTAATAGCGACAGGCTCAAAGTTGCAGATTTAGAATTAGATCTGGAAAATCAACTGGCTTATCGTCAAGGAAAAGGGATTAATCTTTCTGAAAAAGAAATTAAACTCTTAAAGTATTTTATGCAGCATCCAGATCGTTTATTAACCCATGAAGAAATATATGATTATTTATGGCAGGGGGAAGAGCAACCCAGTAGTAATGTCTTGGCTGCTTTAGTGCGTTTATTGCGTCGTAAAATTGAGGTGGATTCTCAAACCTCCCTGATTCACACTGTTTACGGTAGAGGGTATCGTTTTGGTGTTAATTAGGACTTGCTATAGCAATATGAGATGATGTTTTTAGCTTCTGAGCTTCTTAGCTTTGAAATAATACAGACTCCTACCCATTACCCATTACCCAAACCCCTACTATCGTCACGTTTGCGCTTTGGCGACCAAAGCAAGCGTGCGCTCAGGGACGCTTTCCGCGCCTACTACCTATATCCTGTCTCCCCTCTCCTGACTCCTTACTTATAATTTTTATGCTTACTTTACGGCAATTTTTTAAGATTAGTGGGAATAATCTTTAAGTTACCGCAATCTCTAGGATCGACCGCAGCTTTAATGCTATATTCATAGTTAATTTCAGGATGAAAATAGGAACTGTAATAAAAAGTGTTTTGTATCTGAGCCACAGCAACAGCATTGGGATTAGAAATGCCATGACGACCAATTAAACAGACACGCTCATTGGGAATCATTTGTTTTAAAAGCTCGGTTTTAACATAGTTATTATTATTAATAAAAGATGGAATAGTTACAAAGGCTGGTTTAATATAAAAATCACTAATTTTGCTGTAAACAATCGTTAGAAATATTAAACAAACCACTCCTAAATATTTTGGTTGTAACCATCTGCTAGCTTCGGTATCTATGGCAGTGACAATATATAAGTTCAAAGATACTAAAACAATCATCCAGAACATAAAATAGCGTAATTCATGAGACTGAGGAAAGTTTGCAGGAATTACGGACATTACTAAGGCGGTAATTAAAGCGCAAGTAGCATTACGGGATTTTTTTTCTAGAGATAGCCGACGATTTCTGATTTGTTCTTCAATAGTTAAACCTAGTAGTAATAGTAGATTAAAAATTACATAAGCTCCAAAAAAACCACCAGCGCGATCTAAATGTTTCGGATTTCCTTGATTCCATTGATCTGCTGTCCATTGGGGGGTATTTATTTCAAAAATTGACTGTAACCACTTTTGAGGGCGATTTCCCTGGTTATAGGTATCGGGAGTTAATTTATGGTTGAGAACAATACCCGCAATTTCTACTTTAATGGGATAGAAAGGATTGCCATAAACAGCGATATTTTTAATTGGTGTGGCAAAAATTAAAGCAGAAGCAATTATTGCTAGGGGAATGGTTAAACCCAGGCGACGCTGATGAGAATTTGTATATTTTAAATAAAGCCAGATCAATCTAGCACCTGCAACTAAACAAATTATAAATACTAAAGGTTGTAACTGCGGTTTTGTATTGGCTGCTGTGGCTGCACCTAAAAAAGCTGCTAAAACTTCTTGGGGGGTAGGTAAACGAGATTGCCGAAACCAATTATAAATCATCATAATCACCACACTAACCCCAATATTGCCAGGTAAATCGACAAAACTGGTAGTAGCATGGGTTAATACCGCAGGAATGGTGAAAATAGCAATTACCGATAAATATAGGGGGATTTTAAAATAACTTCTTAAATATAAGAAATAAATAATCAAACTAAAATAACAGACTAAATTAGCTGCCTGCATCCTACCTGTCAGTTTCCACAATAAACCCTGAAAAAAATTTGCCAGTAGTGGAAAACCATCATAACGATGTTCGATTAAATTTTCAGCAAGGAAGGCTTCTTTAGGTATAATTCCCCAAATTCTGGCAGCAAATGGCAATTGATACCAACCGATATCATAGTTAGTATCCATATCAATAATTGCTTTAAGAAATATAGCAACAACAATTACCAAAGCGATCGCGCTGAGGATTTTTTCGATTATTTGCCAACGATTTTTTAGCACTGATTATCTATTGATAACTTAACTATGGTATTTCTAAGAAACTCCATTAGTTAATGGACAGCCTATTATTTTAGCCTTGGAGAGTGAAATTTTCGTATATTTTACTGCGGTTGTTTTTGTAGTGAGATGTAACCGAGTATTTTATATCTAAGTGACTCGGATATTACGCCTGTACCAAGCATCCCGTATTGCTGCTGCCTTCCGACCCTGACAAGGTTTGGGCGTTAATACCGCATAAGTCCGAATCATTTAATACTATAACATATTTTGTTGTCTAAGTATAATCGAGGCTATTTAATTATCTTTAGCAGATTTTATCCATCAATCAATATAGCTTCCCCAAACCAATATTCTGTAAACTCTCCAAAGGTTTTAACCTGCATACCATATAGAGGGTTGCCAATTAAAATTAATTCTCGTTGGGTATCTATACCTAATAACGCCACAGCGTGGGAAAATCTAGTCCCTTTACCTGTTCTTCTTTTCTCTTTTACGTGTAGTAGGGCAGGTTTATTTAAGGTAATTAAATCATCAATAGTTAAATTATGGCGATATTGCGGATTTAAATCTAACTTTTTCATCGCTCTAATTTCCCCTAAAGTTGTTGTTCCAAAGCGATTAGTTTTAGTTAGTTTAACTACCTCTTGTTCTGTAATTTGAGGATGTTTTCTACTATAACGGGCAAGGGTAGCAATGCTAGAAGGGGCGCAAGTATAGGGTGTGGTTTGGATAACGATATTATTAATAATTTTCGGTTTACCAACAAAAGCTTGCACGGGTTGGAGAAAGAAAAGCAAAATACTCAAAGAAAAAGCGATTAGCCCAAAGGGCTACGCAGATGCGATCGCGCCTAAAGCCAAAAGCAGTTTTAAAACTTTTTTTCCTGACCGTTTCCCTGCTAATTCTAAAAATAATAATAATCCTAAAAAACCACAACCCATCATCACAATTACTTGATTAAAATAACCTGCAATATAAATAAGTAAGATTGGGGGGAAAATTTGAGGAAGTAGGGAAATTAAATTATTTTTATCTAAGAAAATTAAAATACCTAAAAAAGGTGCGATCGCACATAGCAACCACACCAAAGGTTTTTGATGATTTTTTAAAGCATTGTCAGAATTAATTCCTCTGCTAGCCAGCTTTTTACCTGCAATACTACCCAGAGCAAAAGCCATAATACATCCTAAAACAAAAGTAATCATATAAGAATCGACAGAAAGATTATCGAGAGCCAAACATTAACTCATTTGTTCTAGTATGGAAAAAACTGTGATATGGATCTGTGATCTGACAAAAAAGCGAATAAATTCCCAACATTATTATTCCCTTGCTTTAAATAAGCCAAATAATTACTCAGGATCTACCCAACGATCATCTGCCTTAATTAAATTAATCAATTCCTCCACTCCTTGATCTTCAGGAACTTTTTTAATTTCTTCCCGACCACGATAGAGAGAAATATAACCAGGTTGTTTACCTACATAACCATAATCAGCATCAGCCATTTCCCCAGGGCCATTAACAATACAACCCATAACGGCAATATCTAACCCTGTAAGATGTTTAGTCGCTTCACGCACTTTATGCAAAACTTCCTCTAGGTTAAATAAAGTCCGACCACAGGAAGGACAGGCGACATATTCCACCATTGTCTTGCGTAAGCCTAAAGCTTGCAAAATACTATAGCAAACGGGAATTTCCTTTTCGGGAGATTCAGTTAAGGAGACACGAATAGTATCACCAATACCTAAAGCCAAAAGAGTACCGATCCCTGCTGTCGATTTAATTCTGCCATATTCACCGTCTCCTGCTTCTGTCACCCCCAAATGCAAAGGATATTCCATACCCAATTCATCCATTTTTTGCACCATCAGGCGATAAGCTGCAAGCATTACAGGTACACGGGAAGCCTTAAGAGAAATAACAAGATTATAAAAATCCAAAGATTCACAAATTTTGATAAATTCTAATGCCGACTCCACCATACCTTCGGGAGTATCCCCATAGGTAAATAACATTCTTTCAGATAAAGACCCGTGATTAACCCCGATCCGCATTGCTTTACCTTGATCGCGCAGAGAAATAACCAAAGGTTCTAAAGTTTCGCGAATTTTATCACCAATTTCGGCAAATTCCGTCTGTGTATATTCCGTGCGATCGCTTTTGGGTTTTTCAAACACATACAACCCTGGATTGATCCTAACTTTATCTACGTGCTTGGCAACTTCTAAAGCAATTTTCATCCCATTATGATGCACATCGGCAACCAAAGGTACAGCTTGATAAGTCTCGGCTAATTTTTGCTTGATTTCGGCTAAAGCCTTAGCGTGTGCCATACTTGGAACTGTTACCCGTACAATCTCACAACCAATCTCATGTAAACGACGGATAGCTGCTACTGAACCTTCTATATCTAATGTATCTTCATTGATCATCGACTGTACTACTACAGGATTACCGCCACCAATAGTAATATCGCCTACTTTTACCCCACGAGTTTTACGTCGATGGATTGTAGTGTCAAATGCAGTTGTATCAGTAAGATTAGGATTATCTAAAGTTTGCATAACAAAGAACTATTGCCTTGATGGCAGAATTTTAAATCTAAATTTAAATTCTATTGTAGAGGGTAGACGCTATCGCCCTATAAGTCGATTTAAATTAATATTATCTGATTGACCAATCCTCTATTGTCAATTCTTCAATTTGACTAAAGTCTGAGGTGTTACGGGTAAGTAAGATTGCGCCCTTAGCTAGAGAAATTGCTGCAATTTTGAGATCCATACTACCTAAACGAGGATAAGACTTAGGCAAGCGTTGATATTCTAATGCAGCCATACGGGTAAAAGGAATAACTAAGATTGAACGATAGTCCATTCCAAGTTGTTGTAACCCTTGATAGGCAAAAATTTGTTCATCTAAACTTTTGGTGGCTATAACATTAAGCCTACCTCTAAGTTGTTCTTCAAAGGTAATAACAGTTACAGCAACCTCGACTTCTCTAATAGTTGCTAATCTCGCTAAAATTCTCCTTCCTTCTTGTCCATTACGTTGAATCAAGCTGAGATGATCAGTATCGAGAATATACATTCTGAAATTTTACTGTTTACTCAGCCGATTTACGCCATTCTTTACCGAGATCAACTGCCTCATCAAAAGTGGGGTCATAGCTACCAGCAACTTTTGACCACCAAGGAGATTTTGGAGCAAAACCAGACAAAATCTGTTTCATTTGCGCTAGTTCATTCTCTAAGCTGGCAACTCGTGCTTCTAAACCTTGAGAATGTTCTTCCATTTGTTGAGTAGTCATAAAGAATGTCTATGAAATTAACTTCTGTCAAAATTATAGCAAGTCCCAAAACCAGCGATAAATCGATAGTTTTAGTTTAATTACTAACCAGCAGTTAAATATTTAAAATCACCATCTCAAAGTGCCAGCATCTTGTCCTTGCTCGCGTTTGATTTTACTCTCGTTCTCAAACCATTGAATAATTTGATGATGGGTAAGTTGCTCTACGGAAACTTGGTAGTTTTGGGCGATAATTTGTAGCAACCTTTGAGAGGAGATAGTAAGACGGGTAAGAAACTTTTCTGGCGATGATAATAAGGCAGCGTCTACATCTGCTGATTCTTCTTGAGATAGATATTGCTCTGGTGCGGACATATATAATCTTGAATGGTTCAATTTTAAGCTTCCTGATAGGTCGCAAAATCAGTATAACCCTCAGACCCAGAAGAATACCAAATACTCATATCTGCATCGGGGTTGAGTTGCCAATTATTAGCAAAACGAGCAACTAAATCAGGATTACTAATATAGGGTCTACCGAAGGCAATTAAATCCGCATCTCCTCGTGCGATCGCCTTTTCTGCTGAGGAGCGATCATAACCACAATTACCCATCAAAACCCCATCATACACTTTTCTAAATTCAGCTAGGGTCATGGGTTCTCCTTGTTCGTGGAAACCAAAGGCTAGACCGTCTAATAGATGGAGATATGCCAAATCGTAGTTATTTAACTGTTGAGCAACATAGGTAAAGGTTTCACGATAATCTGGCGATCCCATATCATTAAAAACGCCATTGGGTGAAAGTCTAACCCCTACTCTAGATACATCCCAGACTGTCAGAATCGATTCGATAATCTCTTTAAGGAAACGATAGCGATTTTCTAAACTTCCACCATAGCGATCGCTACGATGATTGGTTTTTGTTTGTAGGAATTCGTCAATTAAATATCCATTGGCACTATGTATTTCTACCCCGTCAAAACCTGCTTCTTTCGCATTGGCTGCTGCACGACGATAATCTGCCACAACTTGGGCGATTTCTTCTGTTTCTAAGGGTCTTGGCGTTTCGTAAGGCTGCTTACCATTGGGGGTATGAGCTTCGAGATTTTCAATTTTAATAGCAGAAGGTGCTACTGGTAACTGGTTATCTATCTGAAAACTACTATGGGAGGCTCTACCTGTATGCCACAACTGCAAAAATATTAATGATCCCTGGGCGTGTACTGCCTCAACTACTTGTTTCCAGGCTGCTGTTTGTTCTTGTGTATATATTCCTGGTGCATTTACCCACCCGTATCCTTGTTGAGATATGGCGGTGGCTTCGGCAATAATTAAACCTGCACCTGCACGTTGAGCATAGTATTCTGCCATCAAGGCATTGGGAATTGCTTGCGCCCCAGCCCGTCCGCGAGTTAAAGGGGCCATTACTACACGGTTTTTGAGGGTTAAATCTTTGAGTTTTAAGGGGGTAAGTAGATGGGGTACTGTTGTTTGGGCGATCATAATTAATTTAATTGATAACTGTTTACAATTCTTGCTTAGTAGGACGAATGATAATCTCGTTTACATCCACATCCCCAGGTTGCTCGATCGCAAATGTAATAGCCCGTGCGATCGCGTCGGCATCAATGGCAATTGAGTATAATTGTTCTGCCATAGCACTGGTTTTTTCGTCACTAATGGTATTGGTTAATTCTGTATTCACTGCCCCAGGCGAGATATTAGTAACACGTATTTCACCATTAGATTCTTGTCTAATCCCTTCGGAAATGGCTTTTACAGCAAATTTGGTGGCGCAATAAACAGTCCCACCTGCAAACACTTTATGTCCTGCTACTGAGGAAATATTGATAATTTGACCCGATTTCTGCCCTCGCATGGTCGGCAATACCGCAGCTACCCCGTATAATACGCCTTTGATATTGATATCTATCATTTTGTCCCATTCTTCTATTTTTAGGGCATCTAGGGGAGATAGGGGCATTAAACCTGCATTGTTAACTAGTACGTCTATACGTCCATAAGCCTCCTGGGTTGCTTTGGCTAAGGCTTCTACTTGGGTGCGATCGCTAACATCAGTTATTTGGTATTTTGCTGTACCTCCAGCTTGCTCGATTTCGGCAACTAGTTTTTGTAGGCGATCTTCTCTTCTGGCAGCCAGCATTAGTTTAGCTCCATTTTTGGCTAATCTTTTGGCGGTGGCTTCGCCTAAACCACTACTTGCACCTGTGATTATAATTACTTTGTTGTTAATTTCAGACATGATTGATTAGGTTAAAATTTGCTCAAATAAAATTTTGACAAAGGTTTTCATCGGTAATACGGATTTGGTTACTTTGGCTTGTAAAACTGTTCCCTGCCAACTAGAGAGCATAAACTCCCCCAGTTCATCAAAATCCCACTCACCCCTTATTTCTCCCGCTTCAGAAGCTGCCCTCAGACATTGCGAAAAGTATCTCTCCCATTCGCTAAATATTCGATTTAGGCGATCGCGAAATAGTTCATTCTGTGCTGATAATTCTTGGGCGAGATTACCTATTAGGCATCCATCTGTACATTGGCAGTTCTCCATTTCGGCAATTTTAGATTCAAAAAAGTTACGCAATCTAATTAAAGGCGAAAATTCTGAAGCTTCTACAAGATATTTCCATTCATTTTGATACTTTTGGGCAAAATCATCAATGATTGCTAATCCAAAATCCTCTTTACTAGGAAAATAATAGTAAAACGAACCCTTCGGAACACCAGCAGCAGTTAAGATCTCGTTTAAACTTGCTGCCTTAAATCCTTGCTGCACAATTATTTGTTTGCCAACTTGGATTAATTGCTCGCGTTTATTGGTACGTTTCATAGATTTATAGTAGACCAGTCGTCTAGTAAAGTCAAATAATTGTTAAAATCATTAACTAATTTATCCCAAACTCTTAATTACAATAGGATTTGTCACTCTCGGTGTAATTAATGGTTAACTTAAAGCCAAAAAATCAGCAAGAGCAGGAACAACTAGCTGATTATGATTATAAAAAACCAAGACAGCATCTTATATTATTCATCCTAGCTTCGGTTTTGCTCCATAGTTTAGGTGTACTAATTATAGCTTTATCTGAAAATCGCCCTGTGGTAAAGGAGAAAAAAGATAATCAACCAATAGAATTTGTCATAGTTCCACCAGAGGAAACCAAACCCAAACCACCACCAGAAACTAATAAAAGAGCGATTAGAGATTCTGTGGCAAAGCCAACCACGCAAGCTAAGAAAAATATCATACCTGAAGAAATTGCCAAACCTATCGCACCTGCACCTAAACCCACCCCACCAGCTAGCCAACCTCCTACAAGCACACCACAATCTACACCTGCGCCAAAAGATGATGCAATTGCCACTAAATTACCTGCCAAAAACAATCAAACCCAGAAAACTACCCCATCCCCACCAAATCCTATACCCAAGACTGGTGCTGCGGGCTTATTAGGAGGATATCAAAAAAGCCTAGATAATGGAGGTAACGAGGCATTTTTTAGCCCTGAAGCATTAGCCTATAAAAAGGTTCTCAGTCGAGATCAACTAAATGCCCTCAAAGATATAGACTTAAGCCAATATTTTGCCGAAATAAAACGCCGAGTCAAAAGTAATTGGCATCCTTCCTATGCGGTAGAAGAATATACAACCTTTTTAACCTTTGAAATTCAAAAAAGTGGTCAAGTTACAAACTTAAAAGTAAGCAGGAGTTCGGGATCACAGAAAGTAGATCAAGAATCTTTAACAGCAGTGCAAAAATCCGCCCCTTTTGACCCTTTACCCCCAGAATTCCCTTTAGCAGCTTTAGAAGTAGAATTTACGTTTAATATTTATATCTATTAATTTAGTCCGTTTAAGACTCATTAACTATTAAAATCGATGGATAAAATCTGGCAATTATTTATCAGTGGTGGAGTAGTAATGTTTCCCCTATTGGGGCTTTCGATCTATTCAGGAGCAATAATATTAGAGCGATCGCTTTTTTGGTGGAAAGTTAGCCGTCAACAACATAAAGTAGTCAAACAACTACTCAAACTTTATCGTGATGATCCCCCAGCAGCAAGTCTAATGCTTAAACGTCATCGCCATTTACCTATTGCCCGTATATTTCTAGTAGCCTTATCCCTAGAGCGATCGACACCTCAAAAATTCAAACTAGCTTTAGAAAGTGCAGCCCAAGCAGAGATACCAATTCTCAAACGTTTTAATAACTCCTTAGAAACCGTGATCAGCGTTGCACCTTTATTAGGGTTACTGGGGACAGTTTTAGGGTTAATCACTTCCTTATCTTCCCTGAAACTAGGAGATATCGCAGCCTCCCAAGCCACTGGAGTTACAGGGGGAATTGGTGAAGCTTTAGTTTCTACTGCTGCTGGATTAATTGTGGCGATCGCTACTTTATTTTTCGCTAGTATTTTTCGAGGCTTATATCTACAACAAATTGCTTTAATTTTAGAAGTTGGCGGACAACTAGAATTAATACATCTTGATCAATGTCAATCACAAGGAGTATACGATGCGCTTACCTGAAGAACCAGATATCCCACCAAGTATTAATATTGTGCCAATGATCGATGTGATCTTTGCAATATTGGTCTTTTTTATAGTTTCTAGTCTATATCTTACTCGTTCTGAGGGTTTACCTGTCAATCTTCCCCGCGCTTCAACGGCACAAGTGCAAAAAACTAAACAAATTACCGTGAGTTTGGATGCCCAAGGCAAGTTAACTATTAACAGTCAACCCGCCCAACTCCAACAATTAAAAACTCGTATTCAAGAGTTGATCAAAACTGAAGCTACAACCACGGTTATTATTAACGCCGATAAAACCGTCCAACATGGTCAAGTAATTGAGATTATGGATCAACTACGGCAAATTCCCCAAGTACAACTGGCGATCGCTGCTAAAAAACCAGCAAGTTAAACCAGAGACTTAGGATATTTTTTAGCTTTTACACCCAGATAAAGAGTTTGGGTAGCTTTTTGTTATTAGCTTTTAGCTTTTAGTTACTTGTTACTTGTTACTCTTTACCTGACTCCTGACTCCTGACTCCTGTCTCCTGTCTCCTGTCTCCTGTCTCCTGACTCCCCTCTCCTTACTTATTAATCTTTATTTACTTAAATAGGCTATAGGATTTACTGCTGCTTGACCTAAAGGATGAATTTCAAAGTGTAAATGTGATCCTGTACTAAAACCTGTACTACCCATTTCTGATATTTGTTCACCTTGATCAACTTGTTGACCAAGACTTACCAAAATTCTTTCGTTATGGGCATATAAAGTGACGCTACCGTCTAAATGTTGTAGTTTAACAAGATTGCCATACCCACCACTATTCCAACCAGCTTCGATAACCTCACCAGATGCAGCAGCAAAAATTGGAGTCCCAACGGGCGCAGCAATATCAATTCCAGCGTGTAATCTGCCCCAGCGATAGCCATATCCAGAAGTTAATGCCCCTTGAGCAGGCCAAATATAGCCATCGAAGGCATTGGGTAGGTATTCTTCAGAAGGAGGTAGAGGAGGCAATTTTAGAGCAATTGTTTCTGCTTGCAAGGAATTAGGATCAAGGTTGTTGTATGGGGAGTCATTTACTGGTGCGGGATTAATGGGCTGATCATTGTTATTTGACGGGTTACTGGCTATATCCTCTTCGCGATCGCCATATTGAACGCGCATTTGTTCAATTTCTGCTTTTAATTTGGCTATGTAGGGATTTTTAGCAGTATGTGAACTAGAATTTTCTTTAGCTGATTTATTAAGTCCGTCGAAGGAGTTTATCTGAGTTTCTGATACTTGCGCGATAACAGGTGGATTTGTTATGGGAATTTTTAACTGTTGATTTACCTGAATGACATTGGAATTTTTAAGATTATTGATTTTAATAAGTTCTTCACGGGATACCTGATATTTAGCAGCAATACGATGTAGGGTGTCTCCTGGTTGAACGTTATAAATTTTTAACTGTGGTTGAATTTGAGATTCAGTAGGAGAAGATGGTTGAGAAGATTCTATTTGGGTATTAGTCGCTAAATCGAGATTTGGTTGAGGGTAGGATGAGCCGTGGCTAAGATTTAGATTATGTTGGGAAGTTGCGGAGCTTTGATAGGGAATAATATTTTTTGTTGGTGAATGGACTGGATTTATTGCTGAAATGTTTCTAAAATGAGAAGTAATAACACTTAAAATACGTGGCAAAAATGCGGGGTAATTTGGTTCGGAAGTTTTTGTAGTAGTGCTGGTTGGTGTAAGCAAAGAACTTGAGTTGATTGATTCTTGTTTATTTAAATCTATAGCGTAAACTGCTTGGTTAGAGGTGGGTTGATAGATTGTCGTTATTGCTATTGAGGCAGTCAAACTTACTTTCATCAGAGGTTTATTCAAGAGTTTGGCTACTTTAGAGCGGACGCAGCTAGCTTGATTGAGCGAGTTGGTATCTAGATTAGACTTTTGAATAGATAAAGCTTGATGATAAGGCATACCAATTAGTTAGATTACGTATGTTTCTATTAATATGTTTTGTAATTTTTTCGTTACCCAAAGCAGTAGCCAATGGCGTAATTGCTTCGCCAAGTATTTTGTAAAATATTTGACAAACTTTGTAAGTACTTTAGATAAGAAGTTGTATACAAAACTTGTCGGCTATGGTTGTTTATTTTTAAGGAAGGTTAGCTTAAAACTGGAATTTAGACAAGCCCTAATATAACTTCATTTAAATTTAGTAGTTAAAATTAACTTCATTTAGTTTTAAAACTTAAAACTTAGGAGGAAAACTTAATTTGTCTAAGAGCTTCAAACAGACCAACCGCGACGCTGACAGAAAGGTTTAAACTACGTACATTTGGCTGTTGCATATCGATTCTGACTTTTTGATGGCAAGCATCAAGTACTTCTGGAGGTAAGCCTGCTGTTTCTTTACCAAATAAAAGCCAGTCTGTGTTTTGATATTGATAATCTAGATAATTTTTGTTACCTCTTACAGTAAAACCGATCAAGTTACCGCCTTTTTGCTGATGAGCTTGCCAAAAAGCAGCTAAATCCTGATGATAATGTAAATCTACATAGGGCCAATAATCCAAGCCTGCCCGCTTAAGATAGCGATCGCTGATTTCAAATCCTAAAGGGGCAATTAAATGTAACTCTGTTTGGGTTGCAGCACAGGTACGAGCAATATTGCCAGTATTGGGGGGAATTTCAGGGTTAACTAGAACAACACGAACCATTACATTATCAAGTCAAAAGTTAAACAATTTACTGCGATCGCCAATTTTAAAATTTTTCATCTCAAATCTAAAATTGGCATCAAAACCTTATGCTATTAAAGCAGATTGACAGACCGCATATTCTAACTCTCTTTCTTGTTGGGCAATTTTTTGGATATCTTGCTGGATAATTTCGGCAACAGACATTCCTTGATCGTGTAATTGTAGCCACTGTTGGGCAGTATTACCTTGACGCAGAATTTTTAAGGCTGGAGATAAAAAGCAACTAAAACCCTTACTTTTAGCTATGGGATATACTTCTGTATAAATTTCTTTGATCCAGTCACGGGCGGTTATTATCCTGCCATCCTGCCAATGACGTAATTGAGCATCAAGACTTAAATGGGCTGCTGCCATTTCGTTTTCGTCGGTTAAACTTACTAATTCTTGGGGTAAGTCATTACTAGATATACGACTTTGTTGTAGAGGATCAAGACTAGGATCGGCGATCATTTGCATAATTCTCGCTTCCAAGAGGGCGGTAATAGCTAAAAGAGCCAATGGATCTACAACTAAATCACAAATGCGTAATTCCAAACGGTTAAGATTATAGGGACGGCGATCGCCATTTGGTCTAACAGCACTCCATAAATGACGCACATTGCGCATGGTTTTGGCTGCTAGTTGCTCTTCTGTCCAATTAATAAAGTGACTATGACTTTCAAATAAGGGTACGTTTTGGGGAGTTTTGGGAAACATCCGCCAACGAGTGGAATGATTACCTGTAACTTTACCATCAACGAAGGGAGAAGACGCACTCATCGCTAGATATAAAGGGGCTTCTACCCTAACTAAACGACAGGCTTGCATTAAAATTTCAGGATCGTCAAGCCCAACGTTAATGTGAATACTGGCAGTAACTACATTAGTCCCATAGGTTTCTTCGATATAGGTATGATAGGGATTATTCGGATCAGAACGATAAAAGCGATCGCTACCACCTAATGATAAAGTGCTACCTGGTATTAAGGTATAATTACCTAGAGTATCTAAATATGTCCTTAAATTTTGTCGAGGTTTAACTAAAGCGCACAACAGGCGATCGTAACCACAGAAAGGAGCGGTTGTATATTCAACGTTACGACTATCTGGTTCGCGAACAAAACCATCTAAAGTCTGAACAATTTTGTCTGACAGCCCAACGACTTCCCCAGTGGGAGTGCCAGTGTACATTTCTACTTCAAAGCCCTTAGACAGTAAACTCATATTTATTCTGATAATTGAAGTTTTGAATATAACCTAGTTGCCGTTTAATTAATTGAACAAGATAAACTTACATAAATTGTTACTTTCAATAAAAAATCTCAATAGTTGTTGGCAAGCTATAGCAATATATACAATCAATAGTGTAAACGATCACAGTTGACAGAAAATCTAAAGATTATGATTCACACAATCTGGCTTTGATACGCTAAGATTGCAAACTGGTACAAGCAAGTTAATTTTAAATACAATATTTTTATGGCAACGCTAAATTATTCCACAGATCAACAAGTTAAATATCTGCACCTAGAAGCAGAAATTGATATGCTCTTGCAAAAGTTAACTAACCTCAAAAAAAAGCAACTTCTGGAGAAAATATCAGTTAAATCTGCAACTGTGTAAACCAGAAATTTAGGGAATTATTTTAGTTGTATTGTACTGATGTCAGGTGTCAGCATAAGATAATTTAATTGGAACTATAAATTTCTGACTCTAGTATCTAAGGAAGTAAATAATTAATGACGATACATCCTCAACTAGCCAAAGCCTTGGAACAAAAAAATGCTCTTAAGGTGATTAGTGGCTTAAATAATTTTGACCAAGATCGAGTAGTTGCAGTAGTCAAAGCAGCAGAAGCAGGAGGCGCAACTTTTGTTGATATTGCTGCTCAACCCAGTTTAATCGAAACAATTCGTAACCTAACGGATCTACCAATATGCGTTTCAGCCGTTGATCCTCAATTATTTGTAAGTGCCGTTAATGCAGGTGCTGATTTAATTGAAATCGGTAATTTTGATAGTTTTTATAGTCAAGGGCGTAAATTTGAAGCTCCAGAAGTTTTAGAGATTACCCAGCAAACGAGATCTCTTTTACCTGGTGTTACTCTTTCTGTAACAGTTCCTCATATTTTAGCTCTAGATGAGCAGGTTCGTTTAGCTGAACAATTAGTAGAAATTGGCGCAGATATTATTCAAACTGAAGGTGGTACTAGTATTGCCCCTAAAAAACCAGGAATTCAAGGTTTAATAGAAAAAGCAGCCCCAACTTTAGCTGCTGCTTATAGTATTTCTCGTGGCGTAGATGTCCCCGTACTTTGTGCTTCTGGGTTATCTAATATTACTGTACCAATGGCGATCGCTGCTGGAGCTTCTGGAGTTGGTGTAGGCTCGGCAATTAATCAGCTAAATAGCGAAGTGGCTATGATCGCGGTGGTACGTAGTTTGGTTGAAGCTTTAAATACTCAAAAATTATCAGTGATCACTGAGTAGTTAAAATCTTTAATAAACTATCCTTAAGAGCATCGGCAACTTGTTCTTGCTCCGCTTCTAAAATGCCAGGAAACATAGGCAAAGATAGTACTTCATGGGCAGCTTGTTCTACTAAAGGCAGTTGCCCTTTTTGATACCCTAAGTTTTGGTATACAGGCTGTAGATGTAGGGGAATAGGATAATAAATCATGGAAACAATATTTTGTTCTTGTAAGTATTCCTGTACTATAGTTCGGAGAGATTTTATTTGATTTGGATCATTGAGGACGCGAATTGTATATTGATTCCAGACATGACAACCACCAGATCTAGCTTGTGGTAACTTAATCTGAGTAAGAGATTGCAATAACTCCTGATAGTAGTTAGCAGCTTGCTGACGCTGTTGATTCCAAAAATCCAAATGACGTAATTTAATAGTTAAAATAACAGCTTGAATCGCATCAATACGGCTATTAAGACCAATAAAATCATGACGATAACGTACAGGCGAACCATGTTCTTTTAAAATCCGCATTTGTTTAGCGATCGCCCGATTATTAGTAGTAATTGCCCCACCATCACCGCAAGCACCCAAATTCTTAGTGGGAAAAAAACTAAAACAACCCACATCACCGATGCTACCAACCATTAAATCATTCCAGCTAGCACCAGCAGCTTGGGCGCAATCTTCGATAACATATAAATTCTGAGATCGGGCGATCGCCATTAATTCTGTCATATCTACAGGTTGTCCAAATAGATGTACAGGAATAATTGCTTTAGTTTTGGGAGTAATTGCTTGCCTAATTTGTTCTAAATTAAGATTAAATGTATCTAAATCAATATCCACAAATACTGGTTTTGCACCGACTCTGGTAATAACTTCAGCAGTGGCAAAAAAACTAAAAGGAGTTGTAATAACCTCATCTCCCTCGGTAATATTGAGTGCGCTTAAGGCTAAAAACAGGGCATCCGTACCAGAATTACAGCTTACACATTCCTCAACGCCTATGTAACTTGCAAATTCTTGCTCGAAAGTAGCGACGGCTTTACCACCTACATAGCTACCAGAATTAAGAATTTCGAGAACAGCCAAATTAGCTTCTTCTTGAATTAGTTGATATTGCCGACTTAAATCGACTGGTGGAATCTTAGTCACTCGTTTAAATTAAGAATTTTTATTTAGATAAAATAGTTTAAGAATTTGCAATTGAGTATAGGGTAACGCGAAAGTTGCCATTCAACTGTTTGATTAATAGCAATAGCACTGCACCATAGCAGGCTAGAGGTACAGTAAAATTGTCCTATTATAAGTGATTGTGTTTTGCAATCATATTTTAATTATGGAATCAGCAGAAAATCACGAACAACAGTCTCAAGCTAATGAGCCACAACCAGATCAGGATGTTGGTTTATCTAGAATTGAAACTATTAAATTATTAAACGATAGTATTGATAGACTTGAGGCAACAATTAAGGGTATCGAGTCCAATGAGTTTAATGAGTTACCTTCCTCTGAATCTATTGATAAGTTGGTAAGTACTACTCAAAAATTAGCTGATACAGTTACGCCACCTCCTGTTATAGAACCTGAACCGATTGTTTCAGAAATTCCCACAACAGTAGTAACAACTGAACCTATCCCCTCTCCTGTTATAGACTCTGAACCGATTGTCTCGGAAATTCCCACAACAGTAATAACAACTGAACCTATCCCCTCTCCTGTTAAGCAAACTAGTTCTACGACTGGGAATAAACCCCCCACAATTAAAGAACTAAAACAGCAACAAGCCATTGCTAATAAGAAAAAACTTAAAAAAATTGTTTCAATGGTTTTAGGAGGAATTACTGTAGCTAGTGCGATCGCAGCTTTGATATGGTTTGGTTTGCAGCCCAAGGAAATTGATACAGTATCTCTACCTCCAGAAGCGGAGATTATAGTTAACAAGCCAACTAATACTATTCCAAAAGTTCCAGAAGTAGTAAACTCACCTGTTATTAGTAATCCTGTTCCAGAAGTAGTAAACCCACCTGTTATTAGTAATCCTGTTCCAGAAGTAGTAAACCCACCTGTTATTATTAATCCTGTTCCAGAAGTAGTAAACCCACCTGTTATTAGTAATCCTGTTCCAGAAGTAGTAAACCCACCTGTTATTAGTAATCCTGTTCCAGAAGTTCCACCAGTTTTAAACTCGCCAACTAAAGATAGCGATCAAATTGTCATAAAAACCCCAGCACCCACAAGTAATATAGGTGATCAAGATTCTGAAGTGGATGCACCAACAGCGATCGCTATTCCGCCAGATTTAAAATCTCCTGGTAGAGCTAAAAACCTCAAAATCGTTACCATTGAGCCTGAGTTAACCTTTACTCCCGAACAGACTTTAGTAGCTTCGCTACAAGGTAAAATTGCTGAATTGATTAGCAATGATGAAGCCAACATTGTTAATTTTATTAAAGTAGATTTTCCTAATAATAGTCTGATTGTCTCAGTAACAGATAACTGGTACGAATTAAATCAATCTCGTCAAAACAAATTTGCTAATGAAATTTTGCAACGCTCTCGTAAACTCAACTTTAGCAAACTAGAAGTTCAGGATGATCAAGGTTCATTAGTGGCTCGCAACCCTGTAATTGGAGATCAAATTATTATCGTCCAAAGTAATAAAAACGAAGCTACTTAGAACAGTTGGGTCAATTAAATTATCTACTGCTAGCACTAGCTTTTAACTGCTGGCTGGTAACTGTTCAAAAAACTGTACAATGTCTCTGGAGTAATTTTAAAAAAAGGATACAGTAACAGGTGGTCAAAAAATTGAGTAATGAAATCTTGATTAGCATTGCTGTAGTGGTAATTTGTGGATCAGTATTAGCCGTTTCTGCTTTTTTTGGTAGTAGCCCCAAACAACAGGCGATCGCTTCTACCATTCAACCATCAACTAATTCTCCCCAGCTAATCGCTCAAAATAATATCTCAGAGGAAAATTCTATGGATTTAAGCAACGCTACCACAACTAGTTCAGGCTTAAAATATATTGTGGTAAAAGAAGGTGATGGTGCATCCCCTCAAAATGGACAAAATGTAACTGTTCACTATACAGGTACTTTAGAAGACGGGACAAAATTTGATAGTTCTCGCGATCGCAATCGTCCTTTTTCTTTTAAAATTGGTGTCGGTCAAGTTATCAAAGGTTGGGATGAGGGTGTAGGTGATATGAAGGTGGGTGAAAGACGCACTCTAATTATTCCTCCCGAATTGGGTTATGGTGCTAGAGGTGCAGGCGGAGTTATTCCTCCTAATGCTACTCTCATTTTTGATGTGGAATTATTGAAAATTGGTTAATCTTTAACTCTATTAGTTTGGCAGAAAATAATGACACTCCAGACTATCTTTTGCTATTACCACTGTTTAGCTTGATAGGGTTTACCCAAGGGGAATTAAAATTACTATTATGGTTCGATGATTTTCCCCTTGGACTTTAATCTTTATTAGTTAGTTAGTTTGATAGTGTAATTGACTAAGCTTTGTGCGAAATTATCAAATCTTTCTGATAGTTTGGCATCCTTTAATTTACCTTCTGAATCAAAAGCTTGCCATACTTGTCCAATGGCTATCTGCTCAGGAATTACGTGTCCATGTACCCAACGGATAATTATTCTGAGATCATTTAAAGCATTACTATTTGGTTGTCCTCCCAAAACACTAATTAATCCCGTTACTTTGTTGGATAAATGCTCGAAACTCATCAAATCAAGGGCATTTTTGATTACTCCACTAACGCTACCATGATATTCTGGTGTGGCTAAAATTAGTCCATTGGCAGCTTTAACTTTAGATCGTAACACTTCAACATCGCTATATTCGCTATATTCGCTACCACCATTACAAAAAGGTAGGTTCATTTCTCTTAAATCTATAATTTCTGTTTCTGCACCCAAAGCTTGAACTCGATTAATGGCTTGTTGTAAAGCGATCGCCGTATAAGATTCTGGGCGTAGACTACCAGCAATACCAATTATTTTAACCATCTGCTTAACTCATACTCGTTATGATTACGTATAGGCTAGCAAATTTTTTTAGTAATTGCCAAGTAATATGACATATAAACCTGTTGGTATTTGAAGTTTTAGTTTTAAGCTTTTAGCTTTGGGCTTTTAGCATAGCTATTAATTGATAATTGATATATTGTCTCCTGATTACCTACTACCCCCTACCTACTATCGTCACGTTCGCGCTTTGGTCGCCTCAAGAGCGTGCGCTCAGGGACGCTTTCCGCGCCTACTACCTACTACCCAACCCTATCCCTTAAGACTTAGGGGGAACATAATCTTGACGACGACCGAAAATTGCCCAGATAAAAGGCGATCGCAATAGTAAAACCACTATGCCTAATAAAATAATTATCAATACTCTTAATTTACTATCGAGACCTAATTCTAAATCGCCTAAATAATGAGAGCCTAACAAGACGGTATGAGTAATAGCCAAAATTAAAGCAGGAACAGTTAAAAGATGAATTTTGCGCCAGCTTTGACGTAGTTTTTGTCTAGATCGATCGCTACTAGTAATAGCTGCGGGGAACATTAAAAAAATAGCCGAAACACCTGCTATCACTCCTAAACGATGTTGCGGTAACATAAAAGCGATCGCCTCAAGATTCCAATTAAAAGAGTGATTGAGCATATGTCCTGTATGCACCAAAGCCAAGATAAAAGCAGTAACTCCTATTAAACGACGATATTGCCAAGGTGCAGCCCAAAATCGACTCAAGGGGCGAGCCACCAAAGCTAACATCAACAGAAATAAACTTGTATGCCCTGTATAATCTACCATTGCATCGGTACGTAAGAGGGTTAAAAACCCGATCATCAAAGTTACCCATCCACCCAGACGGAATAATTGACTACGACGATCTGCGCTAACTTTAGTAGCAGATATTCCCACACCTAACATAATGGGCATTGTTCCCAAACCGAAACAAAACATAGTTATTGCACCAGACAATAGACTCCCTGTCTCTACTGCTTTTAACTGCGCTACGTATAAAAAGCCACAGGGTATTAAACCCCAAATACTACCTAATAAAGCAGGAGTCCACCATTGCTGTTGGGTGGCTAACTTATTCATTCCTAAACTTAATCTGTTGTGAATATCCCCTTGTAACGGATGCAGTAAGGGTAAACGAGGTAGCCAATTGGGTTTTATCTGACTCAAACCAAACCAAATTAATAAGATACCTGTCAAAAATGCCATTAATTGCCTAAAATAGCTACCGATTCCTGCTAATTGTCCACTAGCTACAAAAGCTGAACCTAACCCGCCTAAAGCTGCTCCTACCAAGGCATAGCTAACTATTCTACCAAGATTTAAGAGGGTCTGAAATTGCCACCCACTAATTACTTTATTGGCATTGTCTGCTTGCGATAGGGCAAAAGCTACGGTTAATGGGCCACACATTCCTACACAATGACCGAAACTACCCAAAAATCCCAAGGTAAAAATTAGCAGTAAATCTAACACTGTATTTTATTTATTTGTTGGCAATAATTATTTTTTTTATTCTCAATAGCAATTTATTTTATCAGTGTTTAGCAGCACTATGTTTAGAAATAATAAGCCAAGTTAACAAAGATGTCTTTTATGAGTTTATTTTAACAATGTTTAAAAAATATTAGGTAATATGATAGGCAATAGTCAAGAAGCTAATTATAAGCCAGATTACCCTTCGATCTCCTTGATCCCTATTAGGTTAAGCAATCATATATTAGTTTCTGATTATCAATATATCAATTAATCTAAGGAAACAAAAAATTATGAAAGCTCCTTATAGCAATTTAGGCAATAGTTTGGGACAATCGATAATGCTAGCTATGCTTCTGGCGGTAACAAGTTTAGGAGTCATTCTGGTAATGTCCATTGCCACTCATTAAAGGTATAGGTATAAAAATCACTGATGATTGCGCAAAATAGTTTTAGATACGAGACGGGTTTTCTTGCGATCGCCAGAAGATAATTCTTTGCCAATTTGTAATCTAGTAGCATTAGCTTGTAATATAGTAGCCCCTTCTTTATCTCCCAATTGCAGGGCGGTTTTAGCAGCAGACTGTAGCATAGTAACTGCGCCAGCGCGATCGCCTTGTTGTAATTTACTTTCAGCAATTTGAGTTTGGCGGTATTTAGCTAAAGTCAAAACATTATTATGAACAACATCATTAGGTTGAGCTTGATAATTGCTTTGAGATTCAAGCTCAATTTCGAGTACTTCTGAATGTAGCTTATCCTGATTAGTACTAGGATCGTCGTAACGTAGCTGTACAGCCATAACCTTATGTTTGCCTGGAGGTAATTGATTGAGATAAAAATTAATCAAAATAACCCGTGGTTGATCCATCATTAAATCACCCAAGCGAACAGAAAAATAATTACCTTCCAATTGAATAGGTAATTCTATAGTTTCTGGGGCAACTTGCGCAACAGGTTTTAATTCTGCCAACCTAACTTTAGGCATCAATTCCACTGTAAGACAGCTATTAGTTAAACCGACAGATTGAGCGCGAGCAAAAAGAGACTCAAATTCTGCTATTGCTTGATGGGGTTTTTCAATATAAGCTAAAACTCCTTGTGCCGAATCTGAAATCTTTTCTAAAACATCCTGATTCCAATGCTCTCCAAAACCCAGAGTATCAATAGTAATATTATATTCTGCTGCCAAGGAAGCCAATTTCAGACAACGCTCGTTATCCCCATGCTCATTTTCACCATCGGTAAGCAAAAAGATGCGAGATACACAATGTTGATTATAAACAGCGACTTCCTTAATACCTAAACGTAAACCCTCGTCAATAGCAGTACCACCATCAGCAACTATCAAGTTAATTTTTTCCGAAATTGCTGGAATATCAGTAACTAATTGATTGGGAATTATAACCTTACCTCGATGATCAAAGGAGACAATACTCAGGCGATCGCGACTTTTTAGCTTTTCAACAATACCTATAGCTGCTTGCTTGACCATTTCTAATGGTTTACCAGACATAGAACCACTTTGATCCAAAACCAAACACAAATTTAGAGGTAATTCCTCAGTAGGATGATCAGGTATAGCAGAAATAGCCAAAGATAATTGACGTTGACTACTATTTATTTGAGCATCAATATTAGTATCACTTAGATAAGACTGTAGACCAACTCGCATGATTACCAGGAAATATACAATTGATGACTCTATGATATTTAATTTATGTTCCTTTGGTCGTTGACTGTAGCAATACTAGATAATTAAGGGACATTTTTTAGCTGTTATTAGCTATTAGCTTGATATTATCTCTTGTTGAATAGACTCCGTTGCCAATGAATTAGTTATTAGCTATGACGCTCAGCTAATCCGTGTTTGATAGTTATTAGCTGTTAGCTTTTAAAATTTAACTACTACCTACATTGTCCCCTTGTGGGATTTGCGGTTGCGTAGCTGTCGTAGACCTAGCTTATCCTTGTTTGACTACCCCCTCATTACTCGTTACTCGTTACTCTCATTGTCCCCTTGTGGGATTACTCAAACCCCACTACCCACTCCCTCCAGACTCCAGACTCCAGACTCCTACCTCCTACCTACTACCTACTACCTAAACCCCCACTACCCCCGTACTGAGTCTTTATTCAAAAAAATAAGCAAAATTCCCAGTTTAAGAATCTTGCTCATCAATTAATTCTTTTGTTTTTCTAAACAGCAATTCATTGAGATCAAATAAAAAATCTATTCAATATTAATCGAAGTAGGTAAAGGACTAAGACCAGTAAGATTTGGAGTGTTAGAACCACGACGGAACTCTGCATAAAGGCGATCGCGCCAAGCAAAGAATGGCTCAAAGGTAATATTATCAGCTAAACCTGGGATACCTTTACCTTTTAGTGGATCAGGAATATTTAAATAAGAACCTGTAGGGAATTTTAAGAGAACACTTAAACCAGCTACGGCTAAATCAGCCAAAGTTGGGGTATCTCCTGTTAAATAGGGTTGATTTTGCAAAATTAAACATAATGCTTCGAGGTCTTGAATTAGGCTTTTTCTAGCTTCTTTTACCGCGTCTCCCCCAAAACCAACACCTGTTCCCAAAACATCTAAGATTTCCCCAGGAATTGCGCCAATGGCTGTTTTTAGGATGTCGGGAGTATTAGCTGGTAAAATTGAAGTGCGGAAATTTTGGTTTTGATTTAAAGCTCCAATAAAAGCTTTTCTACTATTTAAGGCGATGGAGGAATCTGCCCATTCTTCTATTAATAAACATTGTCCTTTGGTTAAAGGATCACTAGGAAGAATTGGACGTTCAGGATATTTGCGTTCTAGATATAAAGCAATCTCCGTAGAGTCTGCCACATAAGTACTACCATCTTTTAAGACTGGTACTTGACGACTACCAGATTTTTGCATTAATTCAATTTGTCCGACTCCTGGAGTTACTTCGATCTTACGATAGTCTAATTGCTTATAATCAAGAATCAGACGGACTTTTTCGCAATAATGAGATAGCTCAAATTGATATAGTTCTAACATTAAAATTCTCTATTTTCAAATCAACTTAACCATTTACAATTGTTAATATAGCTCGTTTAAAAAATTGTGAACACGTAATCAAATATATTTGACTTTAAGTTTTATGCTGCGCAAGCTATCTGCTCAAAGTTTGCTAATTGTTAACTGAAATATTAGAACAATTATTTTTAGTGCAAGTTTACTTATAGCTTAATTACTCTGATTAAAAAATAAGCTAAAGTAAATGGAATTGTAAGGCAATATCAAGAGATTATATGTCAGTGCTAGACCAATTTTTTAAACATCATAAAAATCGTCGTGTTGCTGTAGCGTTGGCTTTATTAGGCACGATCACGCCGATCGCAGGATTCCATAAACTATATTTAGGACAGCCCTTGTGGGGATTAATCTACATTCTTTTATGGGCTACTCCCATTCCCCGTATTGCTGCTGCTATTGATGCAGTCTGGTATATAGTTCAAGATCTAGAACAGTTTGAACGTCAGTTTAATGGGGATAGTCAATATGATTTAAGTATTAATACTTCGGCGGATGTAACTAAAGCCATCGCCATCGCTATGCGGGAGTTGGATCAATTGCGCTCGGATGGTTTACTGACAGAATATGAATTTGAACAAAAACGTCGTCAATTACTCGATCGCATTGCCTAAATACCGACTATGTTTAAGCTACCTCAAATTGGCATTAGAAGAAAAATAGCCAACGATCCCTATTATCGCTTTCAATCCTTGGCAGAAATTGCGATCGCCATTGAATTGGGAATTAAAATTGATGTTAATCAGGCGACGGTAGATGATTGGTTGCGACTACCAGGATTTTCGATTCATCAAGCGCGATCGCTGGTGGAGTTGGTGAGCATGGGAATACAATTAGTCTGTTTAGAAGATGTGGCTGCTGCTCTTAATTTACCTTTAGTGCGACTTTTACCCTACGAAAATATTCTGAGTTTTGCCTATTATGATCGCCTTAGTCCTTTAAGTCCAGAGAAAATTAGGTTAAATACTGCCACAGAAGAAGAAATTAGCACTATACCAGGCTTAAAGGCTGATTTAGCTCATTTTATCTTAGAAGATCGTCGGATTAATGGTAAATATATCAATATTGTTGATTTTCAACGTCGCTTAAATCTTGATCGTGATTTAACATCACAACTAATGCACTACATACAATTCTAAAATAGATGACTTTATACAACTCAATTGGGCAAGGATATAATCATGCTCGCCAATGTGATCATAGAATTGTTGAAAAACTGCTAAGTTTATTAGATTTACCTCCAGGTGCAACTATAGCTGATGTGGGTGCAGGGACAGGTAATTATAGCAATGCGATCGCTCTTTTGGGTTATCAAGTAATGGCTATAGAACCATCGGTAACTATGCAAAGTCAGGCTCAAGCTCATCCCCAGGTGAAGTGGATAACAGCGATCGCCGAAGCAATTCCCCTAGCAGATTGTTCTGTAGATGGAGCAATAGTTATGTTGGCTTTACATCACTTCAAGGATATAACTTTAGCAATTAAAGAAATTAATCGCATTGTCTCAACAGGTAAAATTGTCATCTTTGCTTTTGAACAACGTAAAATACCTGATTTTTGGTTAACAGAGTATTTTCCCTATTTTATTGGCGACACTTTAGATACATTTCCAGATACTCAAGAAATCGCTCAGATAATCACTCAAATTACCAATAAGACGGTGGAAATAATACCTTTTTTACTTCCCCCAGATCTAAAAGATTTATTTGCTGCTGCTGGATGGTGTAAACCAGAAATCTATTTAAATCCTAATGTGCGTCAGGGAATTTCTACTTTTAGCAAAATGCCTTTAAGTGAATTATCTCAAGGTATTGAACAGTTAACCACAGAAATAAATAATGGTGTATGGTTACAAAAATATGGTTATCTTCAACAACAGTCTGAATATGATGCAGGTTATCGCATTCTGTTCACTAGTTAACCTACAACTATATGTCTAAAATTTATTTTCGCAGAGATATATTGCGTCTATCTCCCAAAGCCTTATTAGGTTTTTCTTGCGCTCATCTTTTGGGGATAATTGAACCAAAAACTAATTTAATAGCCAAACAAGATACTTACCCAACGATGGAAACAGTGATTGCCGATTTAAATAATCGAATTCCCTTATGGCTTCAACAGTTTAGAATAGCAGGACTTTCCTTAGCAATCATTAATAATCGAGAGTTATTGTGGCATCGTAGTTTCGGATTTGCCAGTTATAACCAGAAACCAATTAGCGATAATAATATTTTTGCAGCAGCTTCTCTTAGTAAACCTCTTTTTGCCTATGGGGTAATGAAACTCGTCGAAAGAGGCAAATTAAATTTAGATACTCCATTAACAGAATATACATCCACACCCTATATCAAAGATGCACGCCTAAAATTAATTACAGCCCGTCATGTCCTTTCCCATACTTCAGGCTTTCCTAATTGGAGTGGTGATGCCCCTGTTTGGATAGAAAATACCCCAGGGACAAAATTTAGCTATTCCAGCGAAGGATATTTATATTTACAAAAAGTAGTAGAAGAAATTACAGGGCAAGCTTTAGCAAGTTATATCGACGAACAATTATTAACTCCCTTGGGGATGAATAGCAGTAGTTATATTTGGCAACCTAATTATAATAATCTTGCCACTATGGGACACGATCGCTCTCTACATCCTGTGCCAATGAAAAAACCGACAGTAGCTTCGGCAGCAGGTAGTTTACGGACAACCGCCCAAGACTATGCCCAATTTATGATTGCTATGATGCAGTCGGGGACAATTACTAGCCATCTATTAACCGAATCTAGTTTAGAAGAAATGTTGCGATCGCAAGTTCAACTTAACTATTATCTTGATTGGGGTTTGGGTTGGGGATTAGAATATTCCAACAAGCAAAAGTATTTCTGGCATTGGGGGGATGCTCAAACCTATAAAGCCTTGGCGATCGCTTCACGGGAATTAGGTACAGGAGTAGTAATCTTAACTAATAGCCAAAATGGTTTAAAAATTTGTCCTGCTATTGTTTCGGCGGTTATGTCTGGCGAGCGTTATGCTCTAGATTTAGATTTGATTGAGTATTAGTTTTTAGCTTTTAGCTTCTTGGCGCATTCGCTCTTTGCTGGAAACCACGCCCCAGAAGCTCTATTTGGGGAGACCCCAAGACCGCAATGGCTTAACAAGATCGCGATGCACCGCTCTTAGCTTTTAGCTCTTAGCTTTGGGCTGTTAGCCTTTCTCCTAACTCCTGACTCCTGACTCCTAACTCCTGACTCCTAACTCCTGACTCCTGACTCCTGTCTCCTTCTCCCTATTCCTGACTCCCCCTACTATTTTTTCCCTTTAAAAATCATCCTCACTCCTGTTTTAGGTGCAAGGGTAACACCGCGTCGGGCTGGTAATTCAGGGCGATTGCTCATTAATTCTAAGTCGTAATGGGAGATAATTGTAGCTAGAACTAGTTTCATTTCAAGCATTGCTAAGGCTTCACCAATACAACGACGTTTACCACCACCAAAGGGGAAAAATTCATAGGGGGTAAATTCTCTTTCTAAAAAGCGTTCAGGTTTGAATTGACGAGGTGAGGGATAAACATCCTGACGTTGATGTAACAGATAGATACACCCCATTAATACTTGTCCTACCTCTAGTTTATAACCCATTAATTCTGTAGATTCTATTACCTCTCTGGGGAAGGTTAGCATGGCGACAGGATAAATTCTTAGGGTTTCTTTGCAGACTGCATCTAAATAAGGAAGTTTAGTAAGTTCCATAGGGTGCGGATTTTCCCCTAAACTGGCTATTTCTTCTTGTAATTTTGCCTTAATTTCAGGATCACGGTGAACCCAATAAAGTGACCAAGCGATCGCTGTTGCTGTAGTTTCATGTCCTGCTAACATCAAGGTCATTAATTCATCCCGTAATTGGGAGTCTTTTAATTTTTCTCCCGTATCATCCTGCGCCGACATCAACAAAGATAAAATGTCTTGTCGCTCATTATTACCCTCTATTCTTCTACTAGCTAATTCTTGATAAATGGCTTCATCAATAGCTTGTCTTTGACGTAGGAAATTCCCCCAAGGACTCCAAGCACCCAAATCCTTTTGAAACAAAGGGAAAAATAGTAAAGCCGAAGTTAGGGTAGATTCAAAGATATTAGCAAGTTTAGTTATCCGATCTTTCAAAAATTGCGATCGCTCGCTATCTTGTAAACCATAAACTGCTTCTAAAATTACCTGTAATGATATTGTCTGACTTACCCGACGAGCGATAAAAGGCTGATTTGGCTGAAGTTGTTGGATAATATTGTGGGTTAAATCGCAAATTAACTGGCTATAATACTCCATTCTTTCCCCATGAAAGGGTGGTAATAATAACTTGCGACGTTGTCTATGACTATCTCCTTCAATTAATAAAAGGGAATTTTCCCCCACCAAAGGTTTTAATAATTGATTGTCTTGACTGGAGGCGAAATATTTCTGGCGATCGCTGGTGACTATTTGGCGCATCGCTTCTGGATGGTTTACAAAGATGTATTCTCTACCAGTACTTGCTATATCAGCAGCAAAGATATCAGGAGCTTGAAGTGAAGCCATATCCATATAGCGATCGGGTGTTGCCACCCACTGTAATCTTTGTTGTATTGAGGACTGTTTTAGTTTGGGTATGGATTTCATAATAATGAACTAGAAAATATTGCTGTGATTAACTCTTTTAATCTAACTAGCTAAGAGCAAAAATAAAATCTCTATTTCAATTACTGTTGGCTAATAATATATTCAGCAGCAGCCAGCCCCGATAAAACCGCCCCTTCTATTTTTGGTGCAACAAAAGCATCCCCAGCCATCACCAAAGGTAACTCGGATAAAGCTAAATATGGTTGACTATGAAATGTTGCAGGTAAACTATAACGCCAACGATGAACTTGATATTTAATTACGGGAGAATCTAACCATTTTGCAGCACTATCCAATAACATTTGAGCAATTTCCTCATCTCCCTTAGACCAATAAGTCTTACTAAAATTAGGTGTAGCATGGAGAGTAACGGCATAACCATTGGGAGAAATTCCTTTTTGATCATTGGAGGCGAGCCAAACTAAAGGTTCGGTTTCTAAAGACATACCCCCAGGAGCAGGAATTTTACAGGGCTGTTCTAATAAAGCTAAAATGGCAATGCAACTATGATAAGTAATTGCTTCTAAGTTTTCCCTGGTTTCTGTTGATAAAGTTATCTGGGAATCATCCAATAAAGTTAATGATTGAGGCACAGGCGGAGTCATTACTAAAATATCTGCCGTAAATTGCCCATCTTCTGTCAATACCTGCCACCCATCTTGATAATTTAATTTAATTACCTTAGTGTTAGTGTGAACGTTTAAATTTTGGGCTAAATATTTAGCAATGCTACGTATACCGTTAACCCCACAGTATCTAGGTTTACCATCAACCTCATCAAAACCCCGACACCATTCTTTAATTACACCCTGTTGTAACCAATCATCCACCCATACTTGCAATTGTGGTTGTTTGATACTGAAATATTGCGCTCCATAGTCAAATATCCCAATACAAGATTCGCCATACTCCAGCCTGCGAGTTGCCAAACGTCCACCAATTCCCCTACCTTTATCTAAGACTGTAACTTTTATCCCTGCCCGTTGTAAAACAGTCGCTGTAATTAAACCTGAAATTCCTCCGCCAATTACAACACAAGTTAAATTAGTCATCAGGTATGATCTTGATAAGTAATGAAGAATTTTAAATATAGCAATATTAGATAATATTAGGACATTTCTTAGTTTCTTGGCTTTTAGCTTTATGTCATTGGTAGATTATAGGCTTTAAAACATCAAGCGCGATTGCATTTAGTTATTAGCTATTAGCTTTTAACTCTTAGCTTCTTAGCTTCTTAGGTTTTAACTACTACCTAATTCCTATTACCTACTACCCACTACCTACTATCGTCACGTTCGCGCTTTGGTCGCCTCAAGAGCGTGCGTGACGACGCTTTCCGCGCCTACTACCTACTACCCCCTACCTATTTGCGCAGCTTATCCTTTAGGGCTACCTACTCCCAACTCCCCGACAATCACCCGAATTATCCTAAACTAATTCTCTATAGCTATGGTAGTTATCAATTATTGGTATACATCCTCATATAATTAACCTGTGTTTTTATCTAGAACCATCCCCCAATTACGTCAACAACTAGCAACCTGTTGACCACAAAATAGCGATCGCACTTTTGGACACATAAATATTGTATTAATAAACCGCCATTGTCATAGGTTGTCAGTTGACAACTATATAATGTAGGTATTAGTATTATATACATATATTAAGTATGGCAAAAAAGCACCCAAACAAAGATATACGGGCTGCATTAGATTATGCGGAGCAAGAAGGATGGCGTATTGAAGAGGGTGGATCTCATGCTTGGGGAAAAATATATTGCCCTTACAATAATTCTGAATGCAGGTGCGGAGAATTTTGTATAACTAGTATCTGGAGTACTCCAAAAAACCCAACAAATCATGCAAGACAGATACGTCGAGTAGTGGACAACTGTATTTATCAAAGCAAAACAGAATAACTGCAGCAAAGAGAAAACCTAAAATGCGAGAATATGAATTTACTTTAAAATTTAAGCTTCCCGACCCTAATATTGATTGTGAAATGTACATTGATCAATTGTATGAGTCAGGCTGTGATGATGCTCTGATCGGAATAGGGAAAAAAGGTTATCTTGCACTTAATTTTATACGTGAATCTTCATCAGCATATGAAGCAATATTTAGCGCGATCAAGGATGTAAGAAAAGTTATTCCCCAAGCAGATATAATTGAAGCTTCGCCCGATTTGGTTGGTGTAACAGATTTAGCTAATCTTTTGGGATGCACCCGACAGAATATCCAAAAGTTAATATCAAAAGATAATTCACAATGTCCTCCTGCTGTCTATGCAGGGGCGCAATCTATCTGGCATCTAGCAGATATTCTTACTTGGTTAGTTGAATATAAAAACTGCTCAATTAACGAGTCTTTGAGCGAAATTGCTAAAACCACCATGAATTTAAACCTAGCTAAACAATTTCAAATGCTCGATCCTGATATGCAGGAAAATTTTAAAACCCTGGTTGTCTTAAAATAGTCATCAGCGATCGCTTTATCTAACAAAAATAAAGTTAACTCGCGATGTCTCAACCCTAATTCCTGCTTGTTGAGCTTACGATAGCAGTATTTAATTATTTAATTTAGATATTAATCTTGGTATCCTGGAATCTAAAGTTGCATAGTTAACTATGCGATAACCACTTGTGGTTTTATCTCTTAAGTAAGTAACGCCGTGCTTTTATTAAAAACCATCCCCCAATTACGTTTACAACTAGCAACCTGCCGACAAGAAAATAAACAAATTGGCTTAGTGCCAACTATGGGAGCTTTGCATGAGGGACATCTAAGTTTAATCAAACGGGCGATCGCTGAAAATGATCTGGTGGTTGTCAGTATTTTTGTTAACCCTTTACAATTTTCTCCCACTGAAGATTTAGGGAATTATCCCCGTCAATTGGATCTGGATCTGGAATTTTGCACTCAATTAGGCGTTGATTTTGTCTTTGCTCCTAATTCCCAGGAAATGAATAGTAATGGTGATACTCAAGCCCTGACTACCACAACTACAGTCTTACCTCCGCAACATCTTACTGAGGTATTGTGTGGTCAATATCGTCCTGGGCATTTTACAGGAGTTGCTACCATTGTTACTAAGCTATTGAATATCGTACAACCCCATAGGGCATATTTTGGACAAAAGGATGCTCAACAGTTGGTAATTATTAAGCGTTTGGTGGAGGATTTAAACTTACCTGTCAAGATTATTGCTTGTCCAATTGTACGGGAAAGTTCAGGACTTGCTTTAAGCTCTCGTAATCAGTATTTAACAGCTACGGAAAAAGTAGCAGCAGCTAAAATATATCAGAGTTTACAACTAGCACATACTGCTTTTAGTCAAGGGGAATATCATACCCAAACTTTAATTAATTTAGTTAAAGTGCAGTTAAGTAACGTTCCATCGGTTAAAATTCAATACATTGAGTTAGTCGAGCCAAAGGATCTACAATCTATCGCAGAAATTAAAGATCAAGGGTTATTGGCACTAGCAGCTTATATTGGTTCAACTCGTTTGATTGATAATATTGTGTTAGAAAAACGTCAGCCAATTGTGGCGATCGATGGCCCTGCTGGGGCTGGAAAGTCTACCGTTACTCGTCTTCTGGCTCAAAAACTCGGTCTACTTTATCTGGATACAGGCGCAATGTATCGTGCGGTAACTTGGCTGGTTATGGAGTCGGGAATTGAAATTAAAGATAAACCTGCGATCGCTTCTTTAATCGAAGATCTTGATTTGACTTTATCTTCCCCCAAAGATGCTAATTTACCTACCATTGTTAAAATTAATAATCAGGATGTAACTGAAGCTATACGCACCCCCCAAGTTACTGCTAAGGTTTCGGCGATCGCAGCCATAGATGCTGTTAGAACTAAATTGGTGGAAATGCAGCAAAAATTGGGAGAAAAGGGCGGATTAATTGCTGAAGGTCGCGATATCGGCACAAATGTCTTTCCTGATGCTCAATTGAAAATCTTTTTAACTGCTTCTGCTGGCGAAAGAGCTAAAAGACGCTTGCAAGATCTGCAAAATCAAGGCATTCAAGATATTGATCTTCAACAATTAACCCAAGATATTCAGCAACGAGACGCACAAGATAGGGGGAGAGCGATCGCACCCTTAAAAAAAGCCGATGATGCTATTGAAATTATTACTGATCATCTCACCATCGATCAGGTGATCGATAAAATTGCTATTCTTTATGATCAAATTAGTTGACTTTATTCCCCACTCAGCCAAGCGATCGCACTTCTGATCCATTCTTCCACATTAGGATTTTTCAGCAACAGATTATCTTGACTCAGGGCGGTTAAAACCTGTTCTATTTCTTCATTGCTATAACCTAATGCCAATAATGTCATCTCTAAGTCTTCCCTAATTTCAGGTTTGGGTGCAAATACGGCTTGAGGTGGTTGTACTTCTACACCAGATAATTGTCGCCATTGAGCAAGTTTAGTTTTTAATTCTAAGGCAATTCTTTCTGCGGTTTTTTTCCCCACACCAGGAGTTTTACAAAGTCTGGGAATATTACTCGTAACAATGGCACTTACTAAGTCTGAAATACCCAGAGTATCAATAAGAGCGATCGCCAGTTGAGTCCCAATACCACTAACTGCAATTAATTGACGGAATAAATCTCTTTCTGCTGCTGAAGTAAAACCATAGAGAATTTGTTTCTCTTCTTGTACTTGCTGATGCGTAAAAATTTTAATTATTTCTGCCGTTTCTGTATCTAATTGACGAGCAAAACGTGAGGTTATTTGAATTTCATAACCAATATTGTTAACTTCTAAAATTAAGAAAAGGCGGTTTTGATTGGTTTTTGTGATTTCTATTTTTATACCTTGAAGGTAACTAATCATTATATTTTTATGGCAAGTAAAATGTTTCCCTGTGTAATTACTTAAGCATAATTATTTATCACTTGATAATTAACAGTTAGTTTATTTTAATATTGCCAACGCCAGTTAATATAAATTCTCATTCATTAACAAGAGACTTCGTAGAATACGGGGGAGTCTGGAGTCTGTTATAAAGTTTTAATCTCTCTAGCTAATGCTTAAGAACTGGTATCAGTATTTCTTTTATTGTAGTTATAAAAAATAATCTTAATTCTCAATTTTCTACCAAAGAATTTTAAATCGCTTAGTTGTAATTTCTCCAATACAAACGGGAATTCTAACTTTATAGTTTTTTATGTTTGGTAAATAAAATTATGAGATTTAAATATTTAGTTACACTTGTAGCGATGTCTTTAGGGATGACTGCATACACCAAAGCAGCGATCGCCGATGTTACAGTATCATGGCAAGCAGGGGATAATTCAGCCAATATTCAAAGAGCAATTAATACTGGCGATAGTACAGTAATTATTAATAAGTCGGATAAACCCTGGTTAATAGGAAAACCAATTTATGCTAATAAACCTAATCAAAAGATTCTTTTTCAGCCTGGGGTGGTATTAGAAGCGCAACCAGGAGCATTTAAAGGGAAATATGAGAGTATGGTTTCAGTAATGGCTGATAATGTTACCCTTTCTGGATATGGTGCAGAATTTAAAATGCGCAAAGCCGACTATGCTAATCCTTCTCTTTATGAAAAATCAGAATGGCGACATAATATTCATGTAAGAGGAGCTAGGAATTTTATTATAGAAGGATTAACCTTAAAAGATTCTGGTGGAGATGGTATTTTAGTAGAACATGGGCCAAATGAACCCAATCAATTACCAGTTAGTAAATATTCTTCAGGTACAATTCGCGGTATAAATGCTTCGGATAATTATCGCCAAGGTATAAGTGTAGTCAGTGCTAAGGATTTATTAATTGAAAATAGTACTTTTCAAAATACTAGTGGTACTGAACCTGCATCGGGAGTTGATTTAGAACCAGATCATGATTGGCAAAAATTAGTAAATGTGAGATTTAATAATACTTATTTTAAAAATAATCAACTCGATGGGATTAAGATTGCTCTTTGGCATTATCATGGTTCTCAAGTTGAAGATATCAGTATTACTTTTGATGGTTGTCAATCCTTTAATAATGGTAAAAATGGTATAGATATTACAGGTATTGATGATGGTTATTATGATGGGCCAAAAGGTAATATAAATTTTAAAAACTGTAAAGTTGAAAGTTCAAAGGAACATGGTGTTTATATTCAGAATGACCAAAAAGATCCAACTAAAACTTTTAATATTTCTTTTACTAATACATCAATTGTTAATAGTGCCACCAAATCAACAGAATTTTATCCCATAACTTTGTTTAATACTTTTGAGCCTGGAGGTATTCCTAATATTAATTTTGGTAGCGATTTTGTAATTACCGATAATAAGAGTCGTCCAGGTTTATTCGCCTCATATTTTGCCCAAACTCATGGTTTAACTAATATTCATGGCAGCATTGCGGTTAAAAATCCTTTAAAGCGAACTAGTTATCTTGGTAATAATTTATCCAATGTAACTTTAAAATTTACTAATTAAACAATTATAAAATAAATAGGGAGTTGGCAAGAGAATATCTGTTTTTTACCAATTCCCAATCAGCATCATTTAATAAACAACTTAACTAACCTCTAGTCGCTTTAATAACCCTAAAAGTCAAATTAATTCTAGGACTAATTATTTTAGATGTTTTTGGTATTTGATGTTTCCAAAAATGTTGAGTTTCCCCTTGCATTACTAATAAACTGCCATGATCTAAAGCCACCTCCAAAGTACCCAAATTATCTATTTTATGTCTTAATTGAAAGCGTCTTGTAGATCCAAAACTAACAGAAGCAATAGTTGGATTTTTACCCAATTCAGGTTCATCATCACTATGCCAACCCATCGAATCTGTGCCTTGACGATATAAATTAAATAAAACACTATTAAACTTTAAATCAACAACTGATTCTACCTGTTCTTTAATAGCAATTAAACAAGGAGTCCAAGGATTAGGAATCATTTTAATCCCTGAATATTGATATAATTTCCCCTCATCTGCATACCAAGCAGTTAGTCTGGGTATATCTATTTCCTTGCCAAAAAACTTAATTTTTTCTTGTCGCCAATTCAAACTATTTAATAAACTTTGAAAATAGCGATCGCTTTGTATTTGGTCAAAAAAATTATGACATACTAAAACGCAACCATTCGGTAAAGGTTCACCTGTGGGTAAAGTCAGGGGTTGAAAATGCTGACAATCATTCATTCAGCGATATCGCTCAAACTAAGTAGATTGAGATTCAGAAGCGAGATACTGCCTTAAGCGAAATAGACTCAAGGTTTGCCCCAAATTAAGAGGTAAGATAGAAATACCTTCTATACGCGATTGTAACCAACCATCGCCCCAATGCCATTCGTGGTAGCCATCTATACCTTGACTCAATAAAAGGCGTAAACAATTGTCTTCGAGTATTTCCACTTGGTGTTGTACTTCAACTAATCCTAAAGAAGTGACAAAAGTATCCCCTTTGCTTAATTCCCCCGATAAAGATGCTAGAGACTGGGGCCACATCCATTTTTTTAGGCGATCGCTTTTAATCAGACTATCTCTAATATTTTTTTCCGAGGCATTAACTTCAATTCTTAAATTACTTTGCTGAAAACTTCCCAACATATTTATTGATATTTAAATTTAAACTAAACTCTAGGGTCGCACGGCGAATAAGATCCGCGTATCTTATAGAAGCAAAAAAAATTTGAGACAGACTAGTTAAGATAAATAAACCGCTTTTTCCTTATCATTATAGAAGATGATCTTATTTTTAATGTGGGGTAGGGTAAAAATTGCCCTATGATAAATTTTCAGCCGAAATATAAAAAACTATGGATTTAATTGCACTTGAGAGTTTATTAGATAATACTGCTTTTGGGGTTTTACTAGTTACCATGCTAGTTTATTGGGGAGGTGCTGCCTTTCCTTCTCTGCCATATATAGAGACATTAGGAACAATTGGTATGGCGATCGCTAATCTCTGTATTGCAACTTTACTGGGTTCTCGTTGGCTAGAAGCGGGTTATTTCCCCCTCAGTAATCTTTACGAGTCCTTATTCTTTTTAGCCTGGGGTGTAACTACAATGCACTTTGTCGCCCAAAGAATGAGTCGTAGTCGTTTGGTTGGGGTGGTTACTAGCCCTGTGGCAATGGGTATTACAGCTTTTGCTGCTTTAAGCTTACCTGCAGATATGCAGCAGTCAGCCCCTTTAGTCCCTGCTTTAAAATCTAATTGGTTGATGATGCACGTTAGCGTGATGATGCTTAGTTACTCTACTTTAATGGTAGGAAGTGCGATCGCCATCTGCTTTTTAATTATCACTCGTGGACAGCAGGTAGAATTAAAAGGTAGTTCGGTTGGTACTGGAAGTTTTCGCGATCGCCTAAAGCAAAAAACCCTCCAAGTCTCTCAAAGAGAAAATGTCTTAGGTAGTAATTCTAGTAGTGGTAACACCGCCATTCTCGATTTACCACAAACTAAAACTGCTACTCTTTCCCCCGAACGCTTGAGCTTGGCTGATAATCTCGATAATATTAGCTATCGGGTAATTGGTTTGGGCTTTCCTTTACTGACAATTGGCATTATTGCTGGCGGAGTTTGGGCTAATGAAGCTTGGGGATCATATTGGAGTTGGGATCCTAAAGAAACTTGGGCGTTTATTACTTGGTTAGTTTTTGCTGCTTATTTACACGCTCGAATTACTCGTGGTTGGCAAGGAAGAAAACCAGCTATATTAGCTGCCATCGGGTTCGTAGTTGTTTGGATTTGCTATTTAGGAGTTAATTTATTAGGAAAAGGTTTACATTCCTACGGTTGGTTTCTCTAAAATCTAGATATTTTTAATAAACTCAATTAAAGTTATTATTCATTACCCCAGCAGATATACTTGTCATTTTTTGATTACTATCTAAGACTGGGGTTTTTTACTGAGGTTTGATTTTAGTAGATGTGCCAGACTCGGAATAAAATAAAACAATTTATTCCTATGGTTGATTCTCACGAAGTAAGAGGCAGCTTCGTCGTTCCACGGCGGAGTCTCTCTGACCAATCTATTATAAAAAATCAAATTACTGTTGATAGTTTACAACAAGAAGTTGTTAGTTTACTCGACGAAATTAATATCTTAATTGATCATACTCAAGCTGACCTAAAAAGTTTAGCAGATCCTAAATATAATCAGTTTCAATCACAAATTGCTGCTGCTAGTCGTAATGTTGCAGACTTACAATTGAGAATGGCAATTGTCGCACCGATGAAGGCTGGTAAATCAACCATTATTAATGCGATCGCAGGACAGGAATTATTGCCTAGTTGTGCTGTGGCGATGACTACTATGCCGACAGAAATTGTCTTTAATTCTCAAATAAAGCAGCCGGTCCTACATTTAACTCCAGATACATTAGCCATATTTCAAAATCTCGAACAGGAATTAAGAAGTAAAGTTAAACACTTAGGGGTTGAACCATTACAACAGCGTCTTAGTCGTTATCCCCATCTATTAGACCTATTTATAGATATTACTACGTCTACTACTTATTCACCCTTAGTAAGCCCAATTCAAGGTCGCGAGGCAATTGTCGAAAGTCTTAATCGTCTCAATCATCTAATTCGTATTTATAGTGTGATTGAACCTACTCAAGATCCCCTTGGACAACTATTGGATATTCCCAGAATTGAAGCTCCTTGTTTAAGTTTAGATCAGGGTAAACAAGAACATTTAGGTAACTTGACAATTATTGATACTCCAGGGCCTAATGAAGCTGGTGATGGTTTACGCTTAACTGCGGTAGTGGAAGAACAATTGCGTCGTAGTTCGATCGTCTTAGTTGTCTTAGATTTTACCCAATTTAATAATGAGGCTGCTGAGACACTCAAACAGCAAATTCAACCAATTATTGATTCAATTGGTAAAGATAATCTTTATGTGTTAGTTAATAAGATTGATCAGCGTCGTGTGGGAGATATGACTCCTGAACAAGTTAAAGATTTCGTGATAGCTGATCTAGAGTTAAATTCCCCATCTGCACGAGAGCGTATATTTGAAGTAGCTGCGGTGCGCGCCTTTACTGCTACCAAATTTTTATTAGAAGTACAGCAACATCCAGGTATTGAATTATTAGAAATTAAATCTTTAAATTCTTTGGCGCAGGAAGTATTAGGAATCGATTGGGATGAAGAGCTTGATGATATTACTGTGGATATTTTGCTCAAAAAAGCTCAGAAATTATGGCATAAGTCTGGTTTTGCTCCTTTTGTCGATAGTGCGATCGCTGCTTTAATGGTAGATGCTGCTCCTCAATGTTTAAGCAATGCTTTAAATCTTAGTCTGAATCATTTATTGGCTATCCGAGATGATTTAAATCTGCGTAATAATGCAATTTCTCAAGATACAGTTAAAATTCAAGAGGAAATTCAATCTTTAGAACATGATTTAAGCTCTTTAGAGTCCTGTCGCGCCCGTCTTAGTAATATTGTTGATATTAAATCTGGGTTACAAGAAAATTTACAGGTGCTTCTAACTCAACTTAAAACTGAAGCAATTCTTGATGTCGAAAACTTTTTCGCAGGGGAGGAATATCAACAGGCGGATGCTATTAGAAAGGCTGATATTCAAGCACGTAATTTACTTTTGAGTAATTTAAGCGAGTTTGAATTATTTCCTAAGTGGGTATCAAATAATATTAAAGCAGGCATTGAATATAAAACTTCGGGAATTGTTTCGTTTAAAACTGAGTCTGAGGCTGAATATTTTACCTCCGAAGCGATCGCCAGAGCTAAACAGCAATTGGAAGGTTTAATTATTAATGTTAGTGAGAATATTGAGATTGAAGTCAAGCAAGCTAAAGAAAATTTGGAAGGTTTTTTAGTAAAAGAAACTCAAGGAATTATTGAACGGGCTAAAAAGCGTTTGCAAACGACATTTGAAATTGAATTGAATTTACCATCTCCCCTAATTGCCAGCCAAGATAATATAGCAATAGATAAACAATTTGTTAAAACTAAAAGTCGCTTGGTAGACGATGGATATGAGGAACGTTTAGTTAAAAAGCGTGCTTGGTATTATTGGCTGGGAGTCATTCCTTTTTATAGTCAGGAAAAACATAAAAAACCTTATAAAAAAGAGGATTATTATACAGTTTCGATTCATGAGATTGTGGAACAAATTAATTTATCCAGTGAAGCTTTTGTGGATGCAATTGAGCAGAAAGTATCTATTTATTTGGATCAGGAATTACATCAGCAGGTTGAACAATTTTTTGTCAAATTGGATAATTATTTAAGTAATTATTTACAGAATCTACAACAAACTCAGTCAGATCAAAAGCTTACTCTCGGACAACGGGAGGAATTGGCGGATACTCTGGCGGTAATTGTCCCCCAAACTACTAAATATATTCTGCAAGCTAATAATTGTTTAGAAAAAACTCAGCAGATTTTTATCGCTAAATAGTGGTTGAGATAGCTATGTTTGATATTTGATAAGTTACATAAATTGCTGGATATATAAGAAAGTTATCGTGGTGAAGGATGAGATTATTTAATTTTTTATGGCTAACTGTTTTGAAAGGTTGGCTTCTCATTCTCACCCTCATAAGGTGAATTAGTTTTCTTGATGTAAGACACTGCTTTTTTTCGCTGAAAACTTAACATTATATTTGGATATTATGTTAAATAGTTTTTCTATCCAGTTAACCTGTTCAATTTCTTGAAAAATATAAACCTCACCACTATTTTGAAATCTTATTTGATATTTATCTGTTGCGCAACTCCTGTATATGTCAGTTATTTGAAAAAATTCTTCGTCTCTAATAATGGCATAAACAGTATTGCCAAAGTCATATTCTTGCCAGTTTAAGTTCAGTTGTTCAATTTTTAGGTTAATTTGATTGTTGTTCATTGATAACCATGCTCTTAAATGAATAATATTTAGAGGTTATCACTAATAATTAATCACTATTTTATTTCTTTGATAAACTATATCAATCTAATTGTAAAAGTTACAGTACAAATTATTTACTTTATAGCAGTATTATTTATAAAAATATTAAGAAAATACTAGAGTAAAATTAGGTTAATCTTTATTTGAATATACATTTAATCTTTAACTTATCAATCTCGCAACGACTATATAACATTACTGCTAAAGCCTATTTATAACTTTCGGCTGGTCGCACAAAAACACTAAAATAGCTTGATTCACATTCGTAAATAATATAGAAATTGTTTAGAAAATGTATCTAAAAATTATCTATACAGTATCTAAAATTAGTTTAGGACAATTAGGGTAATTATTTGCTATGGGAGTCAGGAGAGGGGAGTAATAAGTAATAAGTAATAAGTAATCCCACAAGGGGACAATGTAAGTCAGAAGAAGCTTAGAAGCTCTTAAATTTATCAATAATCTTTACTACTACCTTCTGATGTAGTTACCCAAACGTCAACTTTACCAAAGTAAATACTAAAAGCTATTAACAAGTGTTCTAAAGATTTTACTAACCATTTAATATTCTCAAGTTGATAAAATTGATAGTTAGTAACTAGTGGGGTAAGTTTTTGATATAAATATACTCGCGATTCTGGACAGATTAAAGTTATTTTGACTAAAATGAGCATGGTTTGGGCAGTGCCTAAATTAGTTGTTAATTCTTTAAGTTTCTGGCTATCTATACAAGCTGTCGGCTCACCAATTAAAAAACGTAGTAGTTGACGACAGGTTTGCAAAATTAAATTTTTATTTAAAGGTAAATTATTAGACTGGGGAAGAATTTGTGCTAACTTTTGTTCTAATTGATTTGAAAAGTCATAGTTGTCATGTCTCGGTTGAATATTAGATGTTAAAAGATGTTGTAAATCTTGTTTAAATAACCCATAAGAATCACGCAGGTTATTGTCTGCCACAAAACGTTTACATTGCTGTATTAGGGTGTGATGTTGATTTACTTTTCCTATATACTGCTGCATAGCAATCTTGAAAGCTCTTTCTGAAAGCAAAGTGGGATTATTTACTTTAGTAATAATTTTTCCTGCACCTTTAGATAAAAGTTTCATCTGGGCAATTTGTTTAATTCTGAAGCGATAAATTATATGTTTTGATAGCTGCAATTCAAAATCTTGTTGACGTTGCTTTTGTTGATTATCAATTAATTGTTTTAACTGTGTAAACTGTGAATCTAAAGGTAAAAAATAAGAATATAAATATGTGTAACGAGCTAGATAAGTATTAAGTATTTTATTATTAATTTCCTCAGCAATATTATTTATTTCCTCAGTAACAATAATCTCAGGTGAACAATGACGGGTAGTTACCGCAGGATTAATAATCGTAACTATAGCTGTTAACTGATAATAAGCTAATGTCTCTTGAAAAGGAGCGACTAAGCGAATTAAATGTTTACGACGACGATCATAAGACTGAGTTTGATTAAGATGAGCGAAAGATTCTAATAATTCTCTACCATAAGATAATGACTGCGGATTACTTGCCCATTTATCTAAAATTAAATAACAGCAATGGCTTAAAAATTCTTCATATTTCTGTTGTCCTAGGGAATCAAATATTATTTTTTCTAATGCTATACTTACCTGGCGATTTTCACCCTTTCCCTCAAACAATAGACTTTTGAATTTTTCAATAACTATATAAGGTGATTGATTATTTATACATTGAGATAGATCATCATATATAACTTCCATCATTGCTTGGGTGTAATGTGAACCCGAATTGTATAAATCTTTATTCATAGACAAAAGTCATCAATCTAAACTTCTGTCATATCTTAACCTTAAATAATTTTAATTAGAGAAAAATCAGCTTGTCCAAAATGAATACTAAAAGCTACTTGTAAGTTTTCTAAAGATTTAACTAACCAAGGTGCTTGATCTTCTGTAGCTGCTTCGTATTGAGAAAAAAGAATTGAGAATCTTTGTTCTAAATAAGGTTTTACTTTAGGACAGAGTAATACTAATTTAAGTAATAAGCCAATAGTTCTAACTTCACCTAAATAAGTAATTAAATCTAGATAATGCTGATGATTAGAACTGCGTTTGCCATCCACCACCAAAAATTTAAATAATTGACAATAGGTACGTAAAGTTAAAAACTCATCTAACTCCCTATTATTAAAATCTATTAGGGTATTTTGTAAGCAATTCTCTAACTTATGATTAAAATAACGTTCTCCATAGCGACTATCTACACCAGAAACGATATATTCATATAAATCAGCCTTAAATTCTTTATAGGTTTTTACATGGCTGGTATGAATTAGAAAACTTTGAGAAAGATCATAATAACTAGAGTTATGTTCGACTTTCCCCATATAATGTCGCAGGGCTTTATCTAAGTCGCGATCGCTTAACAAAGTGGGATTTTCTACTTTATGAATTAATCGTTTGGGAATTCTTGTTATATTAGCTGCTTTGTATTGTTTAACTAGTTTGGCTAAACGTACTCGGTAGGTTATATACTGTGATAAACTTAATTCATAGTTAGACTGGATATCTTCTTGAATATTTTTAACAGTCGCTTGAAAATCGTCGGTGCTACCTTCTGTAAGTAAACAATGCTGATGCAGGTACGGATAGCGTTGAATTAAATCTCCGACAGAATTACTAACTATCTCAATACGATTATTGCGTCGTGTCCCAGGTTCTAAACTACCATCAATTAAACGGGCTAAACGTTGTAGCTTGACATAATATTCGCTACTTTGAAAATCTTTTACTAGTTGTCTTAAATGACGGGCTGGGCGTGAAACAACACCACCAGGGGGTAATGTTCTCTCTAATAGGGCAACTAACTCGATAATTTCAATTTTACAATGGGGTTGCATTTGCCAGCGATTGACTATAATGTGACAGCAACGATTGAAAAATAAAGGAAATTCAACCTCGGCATTATAATCATCAACTATTTTTTCTAAAGCTACACGAATATGAGCCTCTTGATACCCTGTGGCTTTAATAAATAACTGGTGAAATCTTTCTAAAACTATCTCTGGAGATTCAGTTTTTACACAGTGCAATAAGTGATCATAAATTTGTTGCTGTTCTTGTTTAGTCGAATTTGAGTTAGTTTTATATTGATTTTTAATCACAACCACTTATCCCTCTAAATTTATTTAGGGAAAATTTAATTTCAGAAAAAATTAAGCTATCCTACACTTAAGTTGCTTATTAAAATAACAATTTAGCTCCAGTCAGTTACAATAATTTTAATTAAAACCTATACTAAAAGTTAGCCCCCAAACGGAGACTAAGGTAAAAATAAATTAGTTTAAATCTTATTAAAAGTAATTATGCTGACTTGATATCATCTACTGTGGTCTTAAAAGTAGAAACCAGCGTTTAAACTCCAATTACCCCATCTAATGATATCTAATTTAAATGCGTAGTAGCTTATATATCAGATATTGAATATAAAAACTTAAGTCTATCTTCAAATTTTAAGCCCTTATTACAATTAATACCGTAAAATTTTAATCAAGATTTTGACAACCAGCCTCTAGTATATCTACTCAAAATAGCAAGCCAAAATTCTTCTCAACAAGTATATTTGTCTAATATTCCTTGTCAGTATAATTATGAGCATTTACTTTTCTCTCGCACAACTAAGTGAAATTCTCCAAACTAATCTTTTAAATTGCACTGCATTTGATTCCCAGGGTTCGGTAGTTGGTATTACTACAGATAGTCGTACAATAAAAGCTGGTGAGTTATTTGTGGCTTTAAAAGGAGAAAATTTTGACGGACATGACTTTATTAATACTGCTGCTGAGGGGGGCGCGAGCGCAGTAATTGTTAGTGATCCACAAGATATAGCTATACCGCAATTTATTGTGCGGGATACTCTTAAAGCCTACCAACAAATAGCCCAGTGGTGGCGCGATCGCTTTGATATTCCAGTAATTGGGATAACAGGTTCAGTGGGAAAGACTAGTACTAAAGAATTAATTGCTGCGGTATTAGAAACTCAGGGAAAAGTACTTAAGACAGAGGGAAATTTCAATAATGAAATTGGTGTACCTAAAACCCTACTACAAATTACTCCAGAACATAATTACGCAGTAATTGAAATGGCAATGCGTGGAGAAGGAGAAATAGCTTTATTAACCGATATTGCTAAACCGACTATCGGCATTATCACCAATGTAGGTACGGCTCATATTGGACGGTTAGGGTCAAGGGAAGCGATCGCACGAGCTAAATGTGAACTTTTGGCACAGATGCCCCAATCTAGCATTGCTATATTAAATTACGACAATCCGTTATTAATTGCAACTGCTGCTGGAGTATGGAAAGGTAAAACTATTACTTATGGGTTGAGGGGGGGAGATATATTAGGAGAAATAACTGATAGTAATACCATCAAAGCATTAAATCAAGAATTTCCCTTACCTTTAGCTGGAGAACATAACGCCAGCAACTACTTAGCTGCGATCGCTGTTGCCCAAGTTTTAGAAATTTCCCTTGCGCCTTTACTAGCAGGTATAAAAGTAGAATTACCCAAAGGGCGATCGCGTCGCTACAATTTAGCTAATGATCTAGTGATCCTGGATGAAACCTATAATGCTGGTTTCGAGTCGATGTTAGCAGCAGTACAAATGCTCAAAGCCACTCCAGGGAAAAGACACATTGCCGTATTAGGAACAATGAAAGAACTAGGAGAATATTCACCCAAGTTACATTATCAATTAGGAGTTGAGGCTCAATCAATAGGAATAGACTTATTATTAATATTAGCTGATGAAACTGCAACCCTAGAAATTGCCAAAGGTGCAGCAGCCATTCCCAGCCAATGTTTTAGCGATCGCGATATTCTAATTAAAGAATTAAAACAAATAATGCGATCAGGTGATCGAATTTTATTGAAAGCTTCCAATTCTGTAGGGTTAAATCAAGTGGTAGAGGAACTAATTAAATAGTTAACTTATTCACTCGTTGGTAGATCAAGGGAACTTGGAGGTAAGGTAAAAACATAATAAATAATCCCTGCACCCAATAACAATACAGTCATGCTAAAAACTATCACCCAACGATCTGCGGGTTCATAGGTATCTGCATCAATATCGTAACGTACAGAGAAATAATGAAAGGTAGAGAGTAATACTATCACTAAACCAACTAAAGCAAAAACTAATCCTAACTGCCAGCCATTACTCGCAGTATTATTAACAATTGGTTGTAAATAGCGTAGGCGTACAATTACTACTCCAAAACCCATTAAAGATATTGCTGTTCGCATCCATGCTAAATATGTGCGTTCATTGGCTAGATGATCTCTCACACGTGCAGGGTTTCTACGTCTTAGCTGTTCTAAATCTCTGTTTCTTCTGGATCGATTAAATCTAAATGGTAAGGGCATTAATAATAAGCAATGTAGTACTGAATCGAGATATTATTAAACAGCTTATTAGATAAACTACTACCTATAATATTTTAGTTTTTAGTTTTTAGTTTTTAGCTTCTTAGCAATACGCAATACGCAATACGCTTTTAGCTATTACCTCCTGACTCCCCCCTTCTGTCTCCTACCTAATACCCGCTACCTCCTGATTCGTTACTTATTACTTATTACCTATTACTTATTACTCCCTCTCCTGTCTCCTGTCTTCTTGATGCAGTCACTCATGGGGGAAACCCCCAAGACCGTGCTGCATCGCTCCTGTCTCCCCTATCCTGACTCCTTAATTACTCTCCAAGACAACTTTACAGCCCAGTTTCGTCCATAGCTTCGAGATAATCGACAGCAGCTTCTAACTTAGAATCATAACCATAGGCAAACTCTTCAAACCATTTTCCTTCCTCAGAGCGTGGATTTAACTGAATTAACCATTGTTGGGCTTTTTGACGTAATGCTTCGGTGCGGTTGCGCTCTCGTAATTCCTCTCGACGTTGTGCTTCTATAAGCTGCTGCTCTCGACGTTTTTCTTGAGCTATCTTCTCTTCCTGTTGACGTTGAAGTAAAGCCCGTTGAGCTTCCCTTTTGTTTGCTTGCTGTTGATAATCAGCGTCTATTAAAGCATTCAAGCGAGCGCGATTTATTTGATGATTAACTATTGGCTGAGGATCATCGCTTATTCTTCCCCTACTAGATTCTAATTCCTGTCTCAATTCAGACAACATCTGTTCCATATTGGGGGGTGGTGGCGACTTGTGTCTATGAGCTTGAGATTGTGATTTAGGCTCAAATTCTGCTTTTAATCGAGCTAATAAATCCTCCATATTCTTATCCGACACCGATTCCACCCCATATTTACTGTTGTTTGCGATTATTTTAAAATAAAGTTAAGCAGCCAAAACATCAGCTAAAGGTTGCCACCTAACGTAGCGTTCGCCACCTAATTCTAAAACTACTTTGATTCTTGGTTCAGTCTTGGTTAAATCAACTAAGTAATCGATTTCTTGGCGAGATAGGATTTGTCCTTCAATAATCCATAATGCCAAACCTTTAACATTAGCAGGTAAAGTGCTTAACTCATAATTAGCAATTGGTGGAACATAATAAATATCGCCAACACACGCTTCCCTTCCAATTGTCTTTTTACCCAAATGAGGAGGGCGTACACCGTGTACTTGGGTTAAATAAGCAGCTAAATCTCCCAACCCTCTGGCGGTAATATTAACAGTTTGGTAACCATAAGCTCGTAAACGTCTTTGATAGCGTCCTTCTGCTCCACCTTCTAAAGGCATATATAAGCCCAAAGCCCCAGCTTGCTCCAAGGCGCGAATAAACGATTTTCCTGTGGTAATTAGTGCCATGCTGTTTATAGACGTTATATTAACTAGATTTACCTAAAATTATATTTTAAATTTAGATTAAAACTAATCCTGATTGGCTTGAAAAATCCTATTCGCGATCGCTTTATTCTTTCTGTAGGTTAAATGAATTATGATAGATAACAAGACTTGGGGTGATAAACCATACTAACTTAAGCTGCGATCGGTAATATATACTGGCGACATGGCAATCTTTCCCACAATAGTTCCTTCAGCCTCAGCAACCAAAGAAACCGTAATTGTTTCTCCGTGTAGTAAAGCATCTAGGATAAATTGTTCAGTATTGCTAGTATGGGGGCATTTAGAAACGCTTTTGCGATTAAAGTTATAAGAGCAGATTATTGTGTTGCTTTTAATTCGGCAATCTTTTCTTGGGTTAAACGAGTTTCCCTTTTCAAGCTTTTTAAGACAAAATCGGGCAATTGGGAAGATTTTAAGAGGGCTTGCTCAAAATTTTGCTGTGCTTGCTGTAATATCTCAACATTATTGTTCCTTTTACCTAATTGTCTTAAAATTTGTCCTTTTAAATAATAGTGTTCGGGATTATCAGGAGCAATTTTGATGGCACTTTTAACATATTTAAGAGCCTGATCATATTGTTCGAGATCACGATAAGCAACTGCCAAACCACGCTCTACTAAATAATTGGGTGCAGCATAGGATTCAAAACGGGCGATCGCTTGTTCAGGTTTAGAAAAAGGTAAATTTACCGCTAATAATAAATCTATATACCCTTTTATCAAATTCAATTCAGGATCGTTAGGATCTTCAGCCTCTGCCTGATCTAAATATTTAAATACTAATTGCAACTTATTAATAGCATCCAATGCCCCTTGTTTCTCATATACATAAGCACCATCTAAAAAATGCCCCACAGCTAGATAAAGATTACCCCTAACAGGGTCGCTTTGGCTCAATTTTTCCGCCGACTCTAAAGTTTTTAGGGCATATTTCTGGATTTTCTCCCAATCTCGTTCGGTATAAGCCAAAGAAGCTAGCATTGCATAAGCAAGAGGTTCATCAGCTTCTTCTACTTCAGCTAATTGTAGTTCCTGACTAACGCTTTTATAATCTCCTTCAAAAAAGATAGTTTTAAATGCTTGTTCTGTATGTTTACCAATATCACGGGGGTTTTCCGTCCGAAAAGGATCTGCTGCTAACACTTGGTTATTGCTGACACCAATAATCATAGTCAGGCTCAAGGATAAAGTCCCAAACACTTGTTTAAATCCAGTTGTAAAAGTTTTTCTCTTCATACTGATTGATGATGATTATTAGTAAATTTAAATTTAACCCACCTTGACGTAATCAACTGCAATACAGTTCCTGATAATTAAAGTAATCTGGTAAAACCTTTAGCTTTTCTAGAATATCGCCCTAATCATAACTTGACCTTTCATACCCCCATTAAGCAACGCCAAACATATAATTTAAGTTATAAAATCGTAGTCTATTTAATATAAAGCAATGCTGCGTCTAAAAAATTTAACTTATCATCCTCCTGCAACAATGCAACCCATCCTCAAAAATATAAACTTGGAACTTCCAGCCCAAAAATTAGGTTTAATAGTGGGGGTAAGTGGATCTGGTAAAACTACAATTTTAGAAATTTTAGCAGGATTAGCCGAACCAACCAAAGGTGAGATTTACTGGCGAACTAAACAATTAACGGACATCGATTTACAACAGTTAGCAGGATTAGTATTTCAATTTCCCGAACGACATTTTTGTGGTGGGACTGTTTTAGAAGAATTACGTCTGGGTCATCCTGAATTAGATACTAAAAGGGTCAAAGATGCCTTAGCTGAGGTAGGATTAGACCATATATCTTTAAAAACATCTCCTCATGATTTAAGTGGAGGACAACAACGTCGATTAGCCTTGGCAGTACAGTTAATTCGCCAACCTAATATATTGATGTTAGATGAACCTACAGCAGGTTTAGATTGGTCTATGCGGATTCAACTTGCCAAATTGCTAGCTAAATTAAAAGAGCATTGGACATTGTTAGTAGTCACTCACGATCCTGGAGATTTAATTGAAATCGCCGATCGCTGTTGGACAATTAACCAAGGAGTCTTACAATCGATCGAACCACTAGCCTTGAGCCGACGCAATAAATAACCTATGAGTCAGACTAAAACTAATCAATTGCCTTCAATGACCCCCATTTGGCAACAAACTCTCAATTGGCAACCTGATTCTACCCAAGAGGAGCTATTTCAACAGCTTTATCAGGAGATTTTAATCGGTAATAGTCAACAAAATCTGACTCGTATCACTACCCCAGAAGACTTTTGGGAAAAACATCTTTGGGATTCTCTCTCAGGTATTGTGGGGATTAATTCGCTTTTATCCGAACCATTAGAAGTAATTGATATTGGTACAGGGGCTGGCTTTCCTGGAATACCTCTGGCGATCGCTTTTCCTCATTGGCAGCTTACACTTTTGGATTCTACCCGTAAAAAAATTACTTTTGTTAATAATTTAATTGCTAAACTTAAACTTACTAATGTTACTGGTATAGTCGCAAGAGCCGAAGAACTAGGCAGAATTCCAGGCGATCGTCAACGTTACGATCTGGCTTTGGTTAGAGCCGTTAGTAAAGCCTCTGTTTGTGCTGAATATGCTCTCCCCTTAGTGAAGGTTGGGGGTTTTGCTATTCTCTATCGAGGACATTGGAGTGAGGAAGATACTACTATTATTAAGTCCACCGCAGCTAAATTAAGTAGTGATCTAGAATTGATTCATCCCTGGCAAACACCTTTAAGCGAAGGAATACGTCACTGTATTTATCTACGTAAACATTCACCTATTTCTAAAAAGTTTCCCCGTGCAGTAGGTGTACCTGAACAACAACCACTTTAAACTTAGATTTATGGATAAAGCAATAGGAAATAACTCACGGGATATTTTTTAGCTTTGATGTGCAGCTAATCCGTGTTTGATAGCTTTTAGCTTTTAGCCTTTAGCTTTTAGCCTTTCTCTCATTGTCCCCTTGTGGGATTACTCGTTACTCTCATTGTCCCCTTGTGGGATTACTAAACCCTTACTACCTCCTACCCCCTACCTACTACCGTTCCTCCCCCTAACTGTGTTTGCGTAAATAATATCAAACAGATTTCTACGCTAAATGAGCGGTAATTTTGTGTAATAATTCATCGGGATCAACAGTTTTTTTGATAAAATCCGATGACCCTACTAATTTAGCCCTGAAACGATCCACTAAACCATTATTGGTAGTTAAGAAGATAATTGGTGTTGTCGCAAATTCAGGATGCTTACGTAATTGGGCGCAAAGATCATAGCCATTAATATTCGGCATAACTACATCCATCAAAATTAGATCTGGTTGATGGGCTATTAAAGTAGATACTGCTTGCAGAGGATCGTTAATTGCTATAAATCGATAACCTGCGATCTGAATTATTTGCTCGATCATTTGGGAAACCATGACGCTATCGTCAATACAAGCAATTAATGGACGGTGTTGCTGATTATAGTTGGGGTTTGAAGCCTTAAATAACTCTACTTCTAATAAATCAGGTACAGTCACCAAACCAAAAATTTCTAACTGAATATAGGGTAACAGGGAACGAATAACTAATATCGGTGAGGTTCTAAGTTGTACTGCTAAATCCCTAATTGTTCTATTACTATTAAATAGTTTACATAAGCTTTGATAAGCAGAAATGGAAGTTTTTTCTTGCAATTGTTGGGGCTGAATAATTATTGGGGCTAAATTTGGTGATTTGTTGATTATTTCTAAATCTTGCCAATCTTGCCAAAGAAATTGAGTAGATTCTATTAAATCTTTAGGATCAATAGTTGCTAGCTTGGGTAATAAAACTCTATCTTGATTGAGGCGACAGATTAGATGTTGTGTTTGAGTTAGATCAAAAAATATTTCTTTTAGCGCAAATAATAGGGCATTTCTACCTTGTTGAGGAGTAATTATCTGTTTCTTTACCCAATGACCTAACTGTTTATATTCCCAAATATTATCACTAAGATCTGCTTGAGATTTAGTTAATTGTTGTTGCAAATGGGACAACTGAAATGGAATCTGGGGCAGATTAGAAATTAGATTTCTCTGCCAACGACGGATTGGATGACATCCTCCTGTAGCATAAACAATTGCACCCTGGTAAATATATATATGCCATTGAGTAAGTAAACTAGGATCTGTGAAAGTAAGCCGTCCACTGATTTTTGCTGCTTGTAAGGAAATAAATAATTTTATTTGTTTTGGTGCATCAAATTGCTTAATAGTTAAGTCGTCAGAGGTGGTATTGACATTCATTTGCTTGTGTCCCTTTGTTGCAGAAGCTTGACAATTTGGCTATTGGCAGCAGGGAATTGGTATTTATTGAGTTCTGCTGCACTTACCCAATGTATTTCTTCGCATTCAATTGGCTGGGGTTCTCCAGTTATATATTGGCAATCATGAACATATAAAGTGACATCAAAAGTTTGATAGTTATGGGTAATAGTAATCAAGCGATCGCCGACTACAACATCCAACCCCAGTTCTTCTTTAATTTCGCGTTTGATACAAGCTTCTATGGTTTCCCCAGTTTCAACTTTTCCCCCAGGAAACTCCCAAAGCCCCCCCATTTCTCCTGTGGCTTTTCTACGATCTATTAATATTTGTTTTTGTTGATTGCTAATTACAGCTACTCCAATCTGCTTATGTTCCAGTGGAATTGATGTTTTCAGCATATAATATGATATTTATTTATTAAAAAGCTATTTAATATTACGATCTAAAATAACCTTTATACTACAATGAAAAGGTTGCTCTACTATATAACTTAATTTGTAATTAATATTCTTATTTTTTATTTGGAGGCATAATCTATGAATTGTTAACTAGAATATGCCTACTCCATCCTTTCCCTTTATACAAGCCTAAATTAGGCTAAAATCAGTTAACGATCTTGAGTAGCTAGCCAAGACTCTTCAAAAGCCATCCTTTGTTCAGCATTACGCAAAAAATAACCACTCATCATCGCCGAAGCCAACAAACGCCCCAAACTTTCACGATTGGTACTAATGGCTACATCAAAACTATCGTTGGGAAGATTACCTAATAAGGCAATAATATTGTGTTCTATGATTTGAAATACTTCTTGCGACTCAGGTTGCGAAAGTTGAGTTATAGTTTCAGGACTTAAAGATTGAACATATTGCCACAAGGCATTATCTGATCTATTCTGCATAAAAGTATTTTGAGAATTGCCTTCGCTCTTCACCTCTTACCTCCCTGATAAAACTTGAAAACTGTTATTTATTTAGCGAATTGTTAAGGTTAACCAATGGTTGATGTTGACTCTCTAACTAAATTAATTTTCCTAATGTTTTAGCGATCGCAAAAACTAGAATTAATTACAGATTATTTAACCATTATTAAGGTAGTTGACAGTTACGTAGAACCGAACTACCTTATATAGAGTTTTCCGATCTGCTGATTTAACTAGCTAGATATTCGCGAATAGCTACTTTGCGTTTTCTAAGCTTAGATAATGCTTCTCTTTCTATCTGCCTAACTCTTTCTCTACTAATACTCAAGCATTCCCCTATTCTCGCCAGAGTCATCGGTTTACCATCAACTAAACCAAATCTTAGGGATATTACTTCTCTTTGTTGAGGAGTTAGATCCGCCATCAGGGTTTCTAGATCTTTTCTTAGGGATGAAGAAGTTGCATAATCTTCTGGAGATTGTCCTGTATCCTCTAACATATCTCCTAATTCTGTATCATTATTATCCCCTACCCTGACATCTAAAGATATAGGTTGGCGAGACTTTTCTAGATAATCTCTTACCTGTCTTGCGGTTAGATCGAGTTCTTCTGCAAGTTCTGCAACAGTGGCAGTTCTACCCTTTTGTTGGGCTAACTGTCTTTGGGCTTTCTTGATTTTATTGAGTTTTTCGGTAATGTGAATTGGTAAACGAATAGTACGCCCTTTTTCAGCGATCGCTCTGGTGATTGCCTGACGAATCCACCAATAGGCATAAGTACTGAAGCGATACCCCTTTGTTGGATCGAATTTCTCCACTCCCCTTTGCATCCCAATTGTTCCTTCTTGAATTAAATCTAAAAGGTCTAAATTGCGCTTGAGATACTTTTTGGCTACCGATACCACTAACCTTAAGTTTGCTTCAACCATCTTGCGCTTGGCTGCATCTCCTGCCTCCAATACCGTCTCTAATTCGGTTGGATTCATTTTTGCTGCTGCTGCCCACTCCTGTTGACTAGGTTCATAACCTAATTCTGCTTCTAGGGTATCTTTTATTTCAGTTAAAGCGATCGCTTTTTGAACTCTTTTTGCATAAAGAATTTCTTCCTCGTGAGTTAGTAGAGGAACGCGACCTATTTCTTTGAGATAGCTTCTAACTAAATCGTTAGATCTTTGTGCTGTTTTCATGACGCGATTTACTGACTTTGGTTGGCTGGTAATTCGGAAATTCTTTGCTTACTGTCGAAATTATTAAATTTTGCAATAATTAAGTTTTCTGAGAACTTTTGTTAATTTTTGTGAAAAAGCTTGATTTATTTGATTTTACGGTCAAAATTTTTTTTTCTGCCGATTCTTCATCTTCACTTTAGCTTCTTAACCAACGGTCAGAGCAGGCTTCGTCGTTTGACGGCGGAGTAATCTCTGACTTTTTATCTCAATTAAACTGCTAGCCTTATTGTTCCTAATTCTAACAATACACGATATTTATTAACTTATGTAACTTTTATGAGAAAATTCTTTAGCATCTTATAAATTATTTGATAACCCCTATAAAGATAATACAGATAAAATTTAGTCAAAAATGCAATACTGACAACAAAACTGGTCATCAGCTTGATTTGTTTAATCTTAATTTAGTATTTTCAAGGTTAAATTAGTTAGTCTTATCCACCATAAGGGATATGGTTGAATTCCTGCTCTTGCCTAGGTCGGAGATTCGGTATATATATATCTAAAAATACAATTTAACTTCAAGCAAACAGAGGCTATATTTAGCTGCAATTGTGGTGTAATACCTAAATTTATAGGCATTTATTTGAGTAAAGAAATCAAAATAGGGTAGGTAAGAGGGAAATCAATTATTAAACCCATCTAGATTATCATGGCTTTACTTGAGATATTACTATAAAAGTTACTTAAAAAAAGCTGTAAAAATAATTAAACGTATTTGGGAGGGTAAGAAATAATAAACAATGAATATACCTCAAGTTGCAGGGTTTGGTTGCTGGAAGTCTCCCATAACTTCAGATTTAATCGTTTCCAAAACTATAGGTATTGAAAGCCTCATAGTTAATAACAACAATATTTACTGGGTAGAAAAACGTTCTCAAGACAAAGGTAGAAATGTTTTAGTAGGTAAGATTGATCTGGGAAAGCATAAAGACTTAACACCATCACCCTTTAGTGTTCGCAGCAAGATCCATGAATATGGTGGAGGGGCATATACCATTGATCAAGATACAATCTACTTCTCTAACTACACCGACGGCAGAATTTATCAGCAGTTAATTAATCAGCCTCCATTACCTCTAACCAATAAATTGCAACAACGTTATGCAGATATAATTGTCGATCGCCCAAGAAATCGGTTAATCTGTGTTTGTGAAGATCATAGCCAAAGTAATCTTGAGGCTCAAAATTCCCTCATTACAATAAACTTAAGTACAGGCAAAATTCAAACCTTAATATCAGGATCTGATTTTTATTCCTCTCCACGTCTTAGTCCTGATGGTCAACAGTTGGCTTGGTTAAGTTGGAATCATCCTAATATGCCTTGGGATAGTAGCTATTTATGGTTAGCTAAAATCAATGGTGACGGATTAGGTGAACAAAAACTGATTGCAGGAGGTCAACAGGAGTCGATTTGTGAACCCAAGTGGTCTGATGATGGTAATCTTTACTTTGCTTGCGATCGCACTAATTGGTGGAATCTTTATCGGTATAAATCAGATGGTGCAATTGAAATATTACAGGAGATGGCAGCAGAATTTGCCTATCCACACTGGGTATTTGGACTATCTACCTATGCCCTAGTAGGGAGCGATCGCGCTTTCTGTACTTATGCAAAGGATGGTAGTTGGCACTTGGGGATCATTAATCTAGATCACAAAGAATTTCAGGAGATTAAAACCAGGTATACCAATATTAGCGATGTTCAGGCAAGTCCTCAAGGTTATGCTGTATTTATTGCAGGATCGCCCACCGAAACCACTGCTATTATCAAGCTAGATTTAGATACAGGTAGGGAAGAAATAATTAAGCGCACAGGGGATTTAACTATTGATTTGGGTTATTTATCGCAACCTGAAGCGATCGCCTTTCCTACTAGTGATCAGTCTACGGCTTATGCTTGGTATTATCCCCCCAAAAATCAAGATTACATACCCCCAAGTAACGAATTACCACCTTTAATTGTCAAGAGTCATGGGGGTCCAACCGCAGCAGCTTCGGTAGATTTGAACCTCCGCATTCAATATTGGACTAGTCGGGGTTTTGGGTATTTGGATGTTAATTATGGTGGTAGTATCGGCTACGGTCGTCTCTATCGTCAAAGACTAGAGGGAAAATGGGGCATTGTTGATGTTGATGATTGTGTTGATGCTGCTAAATATCTTGTTTCCCAAGGCAGAGTTGATCAAGATCGCTTAATTATTACAGGTAGTAGTGCTGGGGGTTATACGACCCTGGCTGCTTTAACTTTTAGGGATACTTTTAAAGCAGGTGCTAGTTATTATGGGGTGAGTGATTTGGAAATTTTAGCTAAAGATACTCACAAATTTGAATCTCGTTATTTAGATAGTTTAATTGGTAGATACCCTGAAGAGAAGCTGATTTATCAAGAGCGATCGCCTATTTATTTTACGGATCAGTTAAATTGTCCTGTAATTTTTTTCCAAGGTTTAGAGGATCGGGTAGTTCCTCCAAATCAGGCAGAAATGATGTTTAATGCTATTAGAGATAAAGGTTTGCCTGTAGCTTATTTGACTTTTGAACATGAAGGGCATGGATTTCGTCTGTCGGAGAATATTAAGAAGGCTTTGGATAGTGAACTGTATTTTTATTCTCGGGTTTTTGGGTTTGATTTAGCCGTGCCAATTGAACCTATTGAGATATTTAATCTTGATTAGTAATTCAGTTATACTTCTCAGTTTTAATAGATAAACGCGATGGCGCAAGCAAGAAGATGATTGACCATAATTTCTATAAAAATAAGTAAATTTAGCTCAAAACACTGCTTTTTTGTTCTGGTTAAATAATAATAAGTAACCAAAATTAGATTTAATACTATCTCAACTCCCCCTATTAAGTTTAATCTGAGGGCAAAAGTGTTTTTTGGCTACACTTTACTATTTATCGTCCCAACCAAGGGTCTTTGACCCCTTCTTTAAAGAAGCTTGTTTTTAGGAGAGGTTCAATCCTCTGTCTTTAAAAAGCGTGTCTAGTGCCTAGTGTCTAGTGTCTAGTGTCTAGTGCCTAATACAAGCGTGCCTAGTGCCTAGTTATTTTTAACCATTGCTACTTAAGTTTACTTGTTGTTGACGGAGTAGTTCTAATTTACTATCAATATCGGCAAGTTGAGGTTCTAATTTTGCCATTGTAGCTTTTTTAGACAATTTAGCTTTTTTGGCTGCTTCCAAGGTTTCATTTACCAAGCGATCGCGATATTGTTCCATTTCGCTGATAACTTCTGCTAAATCTGCTGCTGTTATTGGAGTGTTAGTCATGGTGTTGCTCTTTTTTAGTATTATCTTTCCTTATTAAACTAATAATTTTTAACTCCCTAGGGTTTGTAATCTTATTGAAATTTAAATATTAATAACTAAAGTAGAGAAACAATACAACTTCTTAACATATTGACCTAGATAAAATATCAATGTTTATATTGAATATATTCAAGAATTGAATACTGTTAGAAATAAAACTGGATGGGGGTTGTACCGTTGTGACCCATAATTAAAAATCGAAGGAGAGCGATCGCCAGATTTTTAGCCAGTTTGAGTAATGTTAATCGGTGTGGAGTTTTCATCGCTTCCTCCACTTAGTTGTTATCGAGGGAAGGCGCAATCCTTCATCAAAACGGTCTGAGGTAACAGACGATTATAATTACTCGATTTCTATTATTATTTAATTTAAAAGTTTTTAATGCTTTAATCTTTATTTAAATTAAGGGTTAAGGTGTTTTTTATTACGAACTTTTACCAAGGTAAGATCTCACCGTTGGCGTGCCAGAAAGTTCCAGTATTTTCTAAATTTAATTCTTCAATTCGAGTTAATAAACCCTTGACTGAAGTTTCAGGGGTAATTCCCGACGCATTAAAGTTAGTCATACGAGTTTTAACTAGTCCTGGATGTAAAATAGCCACTGCAATACCTTGAGGTTTGAGATCGATAGCTAGAGATTTAGCAGCCATAGATAAAGCCACTTTCGACATCCGATACCCATAAGAACTACCAGAAGTATTATCGGCAATTGATCCCATGCGACTAGTCATAAAAATTACTTTAGAACCATCATTTAAATTAGGCAGCAGGGCTTTAGTTAATCTTAAAGGCGCAAGGGCATTAACTTCAAATTGTTGACGAATACTAGTAAAATCTAGATTATCTAAAGTAATTGTTGCTAAGATTCCTGCATTATTAATTAAAACATCAATCTTTTTGCCTGCTAATCTTTGAGTTAAACTGTCCAAAGCTTTATCGTCAGTCAAATCAATACCTGCTTCTACTTGTACTTTCAAATTCTCAAACTCAGGGTTCGGGGTTCGGCATACAGCTATAACTCGGTTACCATTTTCCACAAGCTGACGGCAATACTCCAAACCTATACCTCTATTTGCCCCCGTAACCAAATATGTTTTTGTCATTTTAACCTTACTAATTTTCCCTTGACATCTTAGCAAACGAAAATAACTGAGGTTTATAGTACAATAAAACTATATCCAGAAATAACTGGCAAAATTTTTATAATCCTTTAGAGGCAAAAACAAGGGATTCAACCTATAATTAAAAATCATTACAGAAAGCTTTGAAGCGGTCAAGAGACCTTTTATGTTAAAATTTTTGAGTATTTTATCATTAAAATTAAAATACAAAGCTCTAAGGCACTTTTCGGAGAGATTACATGACTAGCACGTACGATGCAGATCAGATTCAGGTTCTTGAGGGTTTAGAAGCGGTAAGAAAACGCCCAGGGATGTATATTGGTTCAACAGGGCCAAAAGGACTGCATCATTTAGTATATGAGGTGGTGGATAACTCTATAGATGAGGCACTTGCTGGTTATTGCACCCATATTGAAGTTGATATTAATGCGGATGGTTCTATTACTGTAACTGACGATGGGCGTGGTATTCCTACAGGTATTCATTCCAAAACAGGAAAATCTGCTTTAGAGACGGTTATGACCGTACTACACGCTGGGGGAAAATTTGGCGGTGGTGGTTATAAAGTTTCTGGTGGTTTACATGGAGTAGGTATATCAGTTGTTAACGCCCTTTCAAAATTAGTTGAGGTGACAGTTTGGCGAGACAAAAAAATTCACATCCAACGATATGAAAGAGGAAAGCCTCAAGGGGAATTAGGGGTAACACCCAATAAAAAAGATCCCAAACGTACAGGAACTTCGGTACATTTTATTCCTGATGAAGTAATTTTTACAGAAACGACGGTTTTTGAATATGAGGTATTAGCCAAACGTTTAAAAGAGTTGGCTTATCTCAATGCGGGTATTAAAATTACCTTTAGCGATCGCCGTGAAGCAGAGGTACATCAAGATATTTATTATTATGAGGGTGGGATAAAAGAATACGTCAAATACATGACGTTGGAAAAAGAACCCCTGCACGAAGATATTATCTATGTTAGTAAGGAAAAAAACGGCGTTACAGTAGAAGTTGCTTTGCAATGGTGTATTGATGCTTATAGTGATAACCTACTAGGTTTTGCTAATAATATTCGTACCATTGACGGGGGGACTCATTTAGAAGGTTTAAAAACCGTCCTTACTCGGACGATGAATAACTTTGCCCGTAAGCGCAATAAAATTAAAGATAATGAAGCCAATTTAGGGGGAGAAAACGTCCGCGAGGGCTTAACTGGGGTAGTTTCAGTTAAAGTACCAGATCCCGAATTTGAAGGACAAACCAAGACTAAATTAGGTAACACCGAAGTAAGAGGAATAGTTGATTCTGTAGTTGGGGAAGTTTTAAATGATTATTTAGAATTTAATCTCAGCGTTGGCGATGCAATCATTGAAAAAGCAATTCAATCTTTTAAAGCAGCAGAAGCAGCCCGTCATGCTAGGGAGTTAGTCCGTCGCAAATCAGTTTTAGAGTCTTCTCCCCTACCAGGAAAACTAGCTGACTGTAGTTCTCGCGATCCTCAAGAGTCGGAGATATTTCTCGTAGAAGGCGATAGTGCAGGTGGTTCAGCAAAACAAGGACGAGATCGAAGATTTCAAGCAATTTTGCCCCTTAGAGGTAAGATTATCAACATCGAAAAGACTGATGACGCAAAAATTTATAAGAATAATGAGATTCAGTCGATGATTACTGCTTTGGGTTTAGGTATTAAGGGGGATGAATTTGATCCTTCCCAATTAAGATATCACCGCATAGTAATTATGACTGACGCTGATGTTGATGGGGCGCACATCAGAACCCTTTTATTGACTTTCTTCTATCGTTATCAAAGGGAGTTAGTAGATCAAGGTTATGTTTATATTGCTTGTCCGCCTTTGTATAAATTAGAACGGGGACGTAATCATCAATATTGTTATAGCGATCGCGAATTACAACAGTGTATTGAGCAACTTCCTGCGAATGCCAATTATACAATTCAACGGTTTAAAGGTTTGGGTGAAATGATGCCTCAACAACTTTGGGATACCACTATGAATCCTGAAACACGGGCAATGAAACGGGTGGAAATCGATGATGCAGCCGAAGCTGATCGAATTTTTACCGTCTTAATGGGCGATCGCGTTGGCCCCAGGCGCGAATTTATCGAAACCCATGCACCTAAGTTAAATCTAGATGATCTGGATATTTAATTTTAGGATAATTAGTAATTTAATTTTTAGTACGGTCTAAGATAACAGACCGTATTTTTTTTCTAACATTAATAGAATTGGTCGCAATGCAAGTTTTCGTAACATAATTATAGATCATCGCGAAATTGGGGTGTCGCTGGCTGTATTGGTGTATTGGAAGGTGAATCGTTAAATCGATCTCCAAATCCCTCTCCTTGATCTATGGGTTGCGTTTGTACTACTGGGGCTGGTGGAATCGGCTCAGGGGCTTGTTTAACTTGTACACTTGGTTGAGAAGTTGCCGTATTATTTTGGGGTACATTTGCAGGTTTTTGAGCAGCAGCAGCAGCAGCTAATTTTTCTTTAGCAGCTTTACTAATATTTTGGGCTTGCAGTTGCCAATAATCTGAACTAGAACTATTAATCTTACTCGCTTCTTGTTGAGCTTGATCCCATTTTTCCTCATTGAGTGCAGATTGTGCAGTGGCGATAATTGCTTTATTGGTTTCAAACTCGGTTTTCCAAGTTTCTGTCTCATCTAAAGCGGATTGTTTGACAGGACTATCTTGAGGAATTTCTTTAACTACAGCTAAAGCTTCTTTTAGTTTACCTTCTGATCGATAAAGTTCACTAGCTTGTTGTAGAGCTTGTTGTGACCATGAATCGATCGCTTTACTTAATTCTCCTTCTAATTGTGTTTGTTTGGGCAAAGATTTTGCGATCGCCAGGGCTTCGAGATAATTGAGTGATTGGGCTAATTCTCCCGCTTTTCCTAAACCACATTGTACTTCGTATTTACTACGTTGTGCCTCTGGTAATACCCTGGTTGTCTCTTTCTCTTGTTTGATTTTTATCGCTTTGTCGTAACAATCTGTATATTGTTTACTTGCAACCATTTGCTCAAATTCAGTTACCTGTTGTTTGATATTATTTGAGACATTTTTTTGGTTGTTATTCTTTAACCAATACATTCCACCCGCAGATATTATTCCCACCGCTAAAGCAGCCCCCAAAGAGACAAGTTTTTTATTGTTTGAATGTTTGGGTTTGGTAATTGTAGCAGCAGAATTGTTTTTTACCTGGGTATTTTCTGCCACAGCAGATGGTACTTTGTTACTACCTAAATTGCTTGGCTGATGGGTAGATATTGAATTAGAGTTAGTGTTTATCTTGGTTTGAGTTTGAATTGGGACTGAAGTAGCAGCATCAGCTACATTGGGAGGATGATTAATTAATTGGGAAGGATTAATTTGTACTGTAGGTGTGTAGTTAACTACTGGGGTAGTAGTAGGAGTAGCTGGGTGATGATTTAAAGCAGATAAAGATTCTAATACTTCTTTGGCTGACTGATAACGGTTATTAAAATGGTAGCGCGTCATTTTATTAATAATTGCCGTTAGTTGAGGATCAATATTAGTTTTAGATTGCCAAACAAATTCACCCTCATCATCCTCTGCTAACATTAGAGGGGAAGTGCCTGTAAGTGCTTGAATTGCAATAACCCCTAAAGCATATATATCACTAACAAAGCGTGGTTTTCCTCTGGCTTGTTCGGTAGGCATATAACCTTTTGTTCCTACCGCTACAGTGGAAGGTAATAGTTGAGTTTGTTCTGTAATTACTTCTTTAACTGTACCGAAATCGACTAAAACTAATTTATTATCACTATTACGACGAATCAAATTATCTGGCTTAACATCACGATGAATTACGCCTTTACTATGAATAAAGTTGAGAATATTTAAACAATCTACTAATAATTCAATAACTTGGGTTTGTGTCCATAGTTTATCTGGAGTCAATTCTTTAGTTAAAGTATGACCTTCTATATATTGTTGTACTAGATAAAACTTTTCTTGTTCTTCAAAATAAGCTAGTAGATGAGGTATTTGATCATGACTACCCAAACTATGCAAAGTCTCCGCTTCAGTTTTAAATAAACGTCTTGCTACTTCTAGAAAATGAGGATCATCTACACTCGGATAAAGCTGTTTAACTACACATTTATCTTTACCTGGTAATTGAGTATCTATTGCTAGATAAGTTTTGCCAAATCCACCTTTAGCGATATATTCGACAATTTGATAACGAGAACCTAATATTTCTCCTTCCACAGTTTGATACCTATCGATATTATTACAATAAAATTACAATATATCTTGAATTGCAATCTAAAAATAATTATTAAAATTTAATTAATATGAATTTTTCAACCCCAATCTTAAGATTATATTTTTGTTAACTTGTTAAATTCGGCTAATTCTGTTTCTAAAGTTTTTTGTTGATTTTTGTATTGTTCTAAGTTGTTTCTAATTTCAAGTTGCTGTTTTTCTGCGTCGCTGAGACATTCTAGATAAGTACTGTCTATTGTTTCTAGAGCATCGCTAATTTTTTGAGCTTCTATTTCTAATGCTAAATTTATATCCTGTAAGATTTTGTCTAGTAAGTTTTTGGTAAAAGATTGATAGTAATTAGCTAAGTCTTTTTTGATTTTTTGTACAGATGCTTCTATATCGTTTTCGTTTTGTTGATTATATTTATTAACCAAGAAATAAACTATAGCGCAAACTACAAGACCCAAAAGCCAGGGAAATTTATTAAATAGTTGAGGAAACTTACCAATAATTTGATTTTTAGAAACTTTTGAACTTACAATAAAAGGAATTATCAACATAACAGGCATTAAGGTCGCCATTATATTGCCTCTTAGTTCTTTGACTATGTAACCTATTAAAGATTTTTGTTTATATGTAGTTGTACAAGTAGTGCCGACAAAAGATATAAGAAAATTTCCTTCTAAATCTAAATCACTTGGTGGGGTAAAGGGAGAGGAAGTAAAAAGATTTGGAACTACATTTATTTGATGGGTGGTTCTTTTTAAAAAACCATTTAAACCACCGTTATTATAGATATTAGTAATCTTTTGCCACTCTTTACTTGTCCATGTCTTTAAAGAATTAACGCAAAAATTAATTAAGCTTAAGTTGAGATCATCAAAATCAGGACGGGATTCATCTTTTAGGATAATTATCTTTTGACCATTTTGAGTGGTGATAGTCGGGGTTAAATTATCAACAAAATCTTGAATAGTATATATAATACTTTTTTTACTATAGTTATCTAAAATTGCAGCTTTAGATTGAGATAAATCTGATTTAATTTGCTTAAATAGTAGATCTTTTCCTCTTTCAATCTCAGTAATAGTGCTTTTACTAACTTCTTTCCAATTGACTTGATTTAATGATGCAATTTTGGCTTCTTCTGCTGCAATAGTTTGAGTAAGTGAGGCGATTTTATTCAAGTAAAATGGTTTGATTGATTCAACCTCAGCAATCAGTTTAATAAAGAGACGTTTAGCTAACAGATTTTCTGGTTGACGTTTAACAAGATTTTCTAGCAGTTTGAAAAAAGAAGTTTGTGTTTTTAGTAATTTCTTATCTATTTCTAAATTAAGATCAGTGCCAGTATTATTTGCGCTTTCAAGATAAAGAGAAATCAATTCTAACTCTTTAGTTGTCACCTCATTATTTATCCAAGTTGCTAAATTTTCTAAATTAGTTGTAGCTATAGCCTCTGCTTGAGTATCTTGCTGAAAATTCGGAAGTTTAGCAATAATATACTGTTGAGAAATAAAACCTGCATCAAAATTTTTAATAAAAGATTTCTCCTTAATAGATAAAGGTTCTTGGCTATCAATTACGATTAACATTAAATCACAATCTATCAAATCCCAATATTCTAAGTTAGTCTTGCTATTAATAGTTTCATTACGAAGATCAAAAACTATCTCGGCAACCCCAGCCCCATAATTAGGACTGGCTAAAGTAATTTTATCTCCCGACTCAAGTAAGTGCAACTTTTCAACTCGCTTACCATTAACAAACGTACCATTTGTACTTTGAAGATCGCATATTTGCCATTGTGTGATCTTGGAATTATTAATAATAGGTTGAATTTTAAGATGATTCCAAGATACCCCTTGATATAACTTAGAACTGAGGGTAATATCAGATTCTGGACAACGCCCGATCGCGATGGTTTTATTATCTTGTAGTTGATAGTTTTGTCTTATTTCAATATTTTTATCTCTAATTTCCTTAAACTTTAAACTGGCAATTTGTTGTCTACCACTCTTTTCTGGCACTTCCACTAAAGTATCAAATTTTAGCTCAAAAACTGTTTTTAATTGCTCATTTGTAAAAATTAAATCGTATAATTCCTGGGCTAAAGCTAACTTTTCACTTACTATTTGTACTGAGATTTTCTTCTGTTCCAGCGTGGAGTGCAATCTGGCTAAATTTTTCGATATTTGTTTAAAATCTTCACAATCGTCTAAACTTTTGTGTAAAAATTGCTGGAAATTTTCTAGTATTTGACTTAATTTATCTGCTTTTATTGCCATAAAACGCCATTAATATTTTGTTATCTTTATTACCAATCTAAAAAATATTTGAGCGAGAACGCGCCAAACTTGGCTATTTGAGTAAAGTAAAATAGAAGACCCCAAAGTACGAATGTAAGCTTAAAGCTTAAATAATTTAAAATAATATACTATTAAACGACAACAATACGGAATAATATAATACTTAAAGAAAAATTTTTACCATTGCAAGTGTATATTAAACCCTTGGCGGTAGATATTAGCTATAGGCTAATTAATTATTAATTGAAATTCTTATATCTCAAAGATATCAAGACGAGGGGATAACAATAAAAAATAGTTAAATCAACTTTAAAATATTGAGAACTTTTAATAAATTATTACAATATAAAGCTATTGTATCCGTATTATCTGGCACAATCGCGATCTTGGGAATATGTTCATTTCCATCTCCCAGCTTATCTAAATCCCTCAAAGTTGCAACTAAAACTTTTGTCCCCTTTTCCTTTGTGCAAGATGGACGCTATATTGGTTTTAGCATCGATCTTTGGGAAAAAATAGCAGAAGAATTAAACCTAGAGTACGAACTATACGGAGAACAAACCGTCGATGATCTTCTAACCTCAGTTAGTAGTGGTAGTACAGATATAGCGATCGCTGGAATTACGATCACCGCAGAAAGAGAAAAAACTGTCGATTTCTCCTACTCTTTTTATGAATCTGGTTTACAGATATTAGTTCCAGCCAATGCTAAAGTTTCTCCCGTCAACTCCTTTGTTTGGTTAATTTTCTCGCCGATTTTACTTAGAACTATTGGAGTATTATTACTAATAATTATTATTGTCGCCCATATCTGCTGGTTCTTTGAACGTCAGAATAACCCAGAAATGTTTCCCCGTAGTTACTTAAAAGGTATCTGGGAAGCCTATTGGTGGGCGGTAGTCACCCTAGTGACGGTGGGGTATGGCGATAAAACTCCTATTGGTATCCCAGGTAGAATTATTGCAACTATTTGGATGTTTACAGGAGTACTATTAATATCCTATTTTACAGCTTCCGTTAGTTCCGCACTCACTGTTCAACAATTAGAAAATAATATCCAAACTCCTGAAAATCTTAATGGTAAAAGAGTTGCCACCCTAGAAGGTAGCACAGCAGCAGCTTATTTAGCCAATCGACCTATTAAAAAAATTGAGTTTGACACCATAGAAGAAGCCTTTACATCCTTAGATGCACAAGAAGTAGACGCAATAGTTTACGATGCACCAGTGTTACAAAACTATGCAGCTAAAGAAGGAGTAGGGAAAGCTAAAGTAGTAGGTTCTATTTTTGCCAAACAGAGTTATGGAATTGTGCTAAAAACTAATAGTCCCTATCGTGAACAAGTTAATCAAGCATTATTAAAACTGGTGGAAAATGGCATTTATGAAGAAATATATCAAAAGTGGTTTGGAGATAACGAAGCTTCATAGATGTAGTTAGGAGTCAGGAGACAGGAGTCAGGAGTCAGGAGTCAGGAGTCAGGAGTCAGAAGTCAGGAGTCAGGAGACAGGAGTTAGGTAGTGGGTAGTAGGTAGTAGGTAAGGAGACAGGAGACAGGAGTCTGGAGATAGGAGTTAGGAGTCTGGAGAAGAGTAATCCCACAAGGGGACAATGAGGGTAATCCCACAAGGGGACAATGAGAGTAACGAGTAACAAGAAGCTAAAAGCTACCGTAAAGGATTAGCAACGCGCCAAGAAGCTAATATTAATAAGCTAACTTAAATCTGAACTAGCTTAATCTTACCTTCTGCCTGAGTGAGTGCTAAAATTTGTCCGTAACTGGCGATCGCAATTAGGGAATGCCAATTATTAATAGCAATGGAGATAATTATTTCTTTAGTGTTAATATCCCACAGGGCGATCGATTCATTCACCCCCACACTAGCAATTGTTGCCCCATCGAGACTAAAGTTTAAGTTAATAATCCCTTGTTTATGTCCCGTTAAACTAGTAATTTCTTCTTTTGTTTCAATATTCCAAAGTTTAATTATTTTATCTTTACCTCCACTGGCTAATATATTGCCGTCGGGACTAAAAGTTAAAGCTTCAATTGCCGATTTATGTCCATTTAAACTAGTAATTTCTTCTTTTGTTTGAGTATTCCAAAGTTTAACTATTTTATCTGCCCCTGCACTGGCTAATGTATTACCATCACCACTTAAAGCTACAGCACTAATAGCTAATTTATGACCTTTAAAATCTGCAATTTCTGTTTGGTTGGTAATCTGCCAAAGTTTAACTATTTTATCTGCCCCTGCACTTACTAATTTTTGTCCGTCGCTACTAAAAGCTAAGGCATTGATCGCCATTTTTTGTGGGGGTAAAGTCACAATTAATTCTTGAGTTGCAACATTCCAGATTTTAATAGTTTTATCCGTAGCTGCAGTAGCTAACATTTGTCCGTCGCCACTAAAAGCTAAGGCTGTAATTTCCGTCTCATGTGCCGATATTTCGCCGATAGGGGTTAAATTAATTAAATTCCACAGGTTTTTACCTGCAATGGCTTGATCTAATAATTCTGGGGAAGCTGTGGGGAGATTAACTTCTATTGGTGGCGGTTGATCTTCACTTTCAACAGGTAATTCTTTTGACTGCTGCTTAGGAGGATCTGCTATAGGACTTGAGATCACAACTAAATCGGGGACAGTTGCTTTAGTTACTTCTTTGACTGGTGTAGATATTGCCGTAAAATTTACCATTACCGTAGGATTTAGGGTAATTGCTTCAAAGATAAATTCGGGCCCTTTTAAACCTAAAGTAATGCGATCGCCCGATGTTAAGATTTTGCTGTCCGTCAAGCGATCGCTATTGACTAAAGTACCGTTAGTTGTTCCTAAATCTTTGATTACCCAATTGGAATCGACTAAAGATATCTCTGCGTGGTGACGTGATACGGTGATGTATTTATGGGAATCTAAAACAATTTGACAGTCGGGAGAGCGACCAATAACCACAATTTCATTGCCAGATAAGGGATATTCAGGATTTTTTTCGGTCTTTAGATCTAGATTTAATATTAAAGTAGCTAAATTGGAATTATTCATCTTTACTTCTGTTTATATAGCTATTCGTTGCGTTTTTTTTACTTTTATTACAATTACTTTTATTGTTATGCTTTCTGATTTTGAGCAAAAATAAGTCGATATTTATTATAAAAGCCTAAATCCACATCAGAGTATCTTTAATTATCTTTAAGACATATTAAACTGTAACTAACAATACTAAAAAATATAATTAACTCCGAAAATCCTATATTTAAAGTTTTGTTGCAGTTTTTTTAAAATATCGCATTACAGCCGTATTTTAAATATAGTTACTAAAATATAACCCGCGACAACTAAAACTTATAAATATATTTGAAACCCATTTAAGTAAAAAAGTATCAAATTAAGTATCTTTTTTATAACTTTCTTATATATTTCCATAATATTTTCTTAATTGTTTATATTGAGGTCAAGTAATGGCAGAAGAAATTAACGTCTTAATGGATCAGTGCGAAGAAAAATCACAGATCTTAATAACCGATGCGAATGAAGCACTAGATGAAGTAGAGCGAATTGTTGAACTTGCCAATAATTTAGCTGATGAACTAACTACAGCCAACGAAGAGGCGCAAGCTAGTTGGGAAGCAATTATTAGCGAACTAGAAGCAGCAGAAGAGTCATTAGAAGCAGAAATGGAAGCCACCAGGGAAAATCTGACGACTTTTCAAGAAAAGATTGCCGAAGTTGGCGAGGGTATTAGCGAAGCGATGGAAAGATTTAAAACTCGCTTAGAAGAAGTCAATAATCGCAAAAGTGAAATATCAGAGCAAATATCAGAGCAAACCGAGAGTGCTAATTCTGGCTTAGAAGAATTTACCCAAAACATTAGTAGTTTTGAAGAAAAGATTACTACCCATCAAGAAACAGCTAATAGTAACCTAGAAGAACATAATAATGCTTTAGATGCTGCCACTGAAAGCTTTGAGGAGAAAAAAGCCAATCTGATCGAACAGTTTGAAACACTAGAAACAGAATTGCAAGACAAACTAGAAAGCGTAAGCGAAAACTTTTCTAAAGTTGCCCAAGAAAGCCAAACAAAACAAGGAGATCTAACAGGGAATTTAGAATCTTTAGTTAGTGATGTGGGTAGCAAACTGACAGGTAAATTTAGTGGGGATGTACTTAAAGAATTAACTGGAGGCGCAGAATCCGTCACCAAAGCATTCTCAACCTTAACCGATACGGGAGAACAAATGCAGGATGCGTTAGACGGGGGTATAGGTAAGATTGTCGACGAGGTTGGTAAAGTTACCGACTTAGTTGATGATGTCAAACCAGTCTTAGATATGGCGAAAAAGTTATTAGGATAGCTCAGTTATCTAATCATATTTTCTATCTCAAATAGGGGCAAAAAAACATGGCAGAAGTACAGGTTTTAGAACAAAATATCGCAGAATCTGAGGAGAAGTTGCAAGAAATTCTCGATGCGATAGAGTTAGCAACTGTTCAAATGGGGGAACTATCAACCCAGTTAGAATCTACCAGCAGCACTCTAGAAGCAACTAAAGATACAGTTATGGAAACTTTAGCAACTGCTACCGAAGAGTTTGAAACCACCACAACCGAATTTACCGATTCTCGCGACGAAACCCTAGAGGTATTATCTGGTTTGCAAGAAAGTTTAACTGAACTATTGGAAAATCTGGATAAGGGTAAAGAAGATGTAGACAACGCTGAAAATGAGTTTGGCAGCGAAAACGAGAACCAACAAAGCGAGTTGGATAGTACCTTAGAAGAACTGGTTGGCACTTTTGAAGAGTTAACCGAATCTATAGCAGGTATGGAAGAAACTTTAAGCACCACCGACGAAGAAACCGAAAGCTTTTTTAGTGATTTAGGGGAGAAAGTCGAAGAGTTAAAATCCCAAATGGAAACGGCTCAAGCAGATACTGAGGCTGATTTTGAGGACATAGCCAGTAACATCGGTGATACCCTCAAGTCCGATTTAGCATCTTTATTAGATGATTTTAGTAGTCAACTTACTGAGGAGCAACTGAGTGAAATAACTTCGGGGTTTGAAGAGTTAACTGGCAACTTCGATGAAATGCTCAATTCCTTTAGCGAAGATACAGAAGAATTAGCCAATCAACTGCAAGAGCGATTAACCGAAATTTTTGAAAATTCCGCCGAATATGCGGGAGAAACCATGAAAGACGAGGTACAAGAGTCTTTTGAGGACGCGATCAAAGATTCAGTTAAAGCCTTGATGGAAGAAATGACTGAAAACACAGTAATGATGACTGTTGGAACATCAGTTACTGGTGCATTATCGCCAATTTTACCAGTACTAGTAATAGCCAAAAAAGCTATAGAAACAATGAATGCGGTTGCAGGTGCATTCGGCTTATAGATTTTAAATATTTAGAGGTAATTAATTATGAGTGATATCGCCCAGACTCTATCTACAATGTCTCAGCTAATTATGGAGTTTCCCGAACGATTGGAAGGGATTATTACCCAAGCCCAAGAAGTGGAAGCAGAAGCAACGCAACTGACGGAAAATGTTGCCGAAAAACAACAACAAGTAGCGGATATTTTAGAGCAAATACAGACTGCGCTTAATGAAATGCGCGACGAAATTACTGAACATCAGTCTCAAACTGAAACCGAAGTAAGCAGTTTTGAAGATAGTGTGCAGACTTTAACTGAGTTTTTGAGTGAAGCTACCCAACAGATGGGAGAACAAATCGCCGAAACCCAAGAAAAAATGACTCAATTTCGTGACAGCCTCGCAGAAAATCGCACCGCTACCGAGGAAAAACAAGAAGAAAGCACAACTGCTGTAGATAGTTCCCATGAAGCTTTAACCCAAAGCCAAGAGCAACTAGCAACAGCAATGGAAAGTACTATCGAAAAAATAGAATCTTTGCGAGAAAAGTTAGAATCCGCCAAAACCATGATGGGTGATGAGATGGATAACTTTAGCGAAAAAGTAAACCAGGGACAAGAGGATATTGGTGGCAATATTCAAACCTTGGCAAGTGAATTTAGTAATATTGCCCAACAATTTACAAGTAGCTTGAGTGAAGTTAATGAGGCTTTTAGTGGTGGTGTTGATGATTTGATGGAGGATGCCCAAACCAAGATTGAAGAAGAATTAAAAGAATTAATTAATGGAGCGGTGGAAACAGTTACCGAAGCCATTGACGGCATGGTTAGTACAATTAGCGATTCGGAAGAAGAATCATCGGGGGCGAGAAAGCTATTAGAGCCTTTATTTGAGCAATTAGACGGTTTTATTGAGCCTCTAGAAGATGGTATTGAAGGTGTCAAAAACGCAGCAGGTAAAGTAGGCGTTGATTTTGATTAATTTCTAGCAATATTTATAGATAAGGGAGCAAGAGTATGGCAACAAATTTTGAAACCTCCGCAGCAGAAACGGTGACGCAATTACAAGAATTGATGAATCGCGCAGATGTAGCAGAAACCGAGCTTTCCGAAGCTAGAGAAAAATTAGCGCAAGTTTCCGAACAATTCGATGCTAATTGGGATAATTTAGCAGCACGCGCCGAGGCTTTACTAGCAAAAGTTCAAGAGTCGAGAGAAAGTTTGAATACAGAGTCGGAAGCTGTAACTCAAGCCTTTGCAGAGCTACAAAGCAGTGTAGAATCCTTGCAGTCGGAAGCAACCGAAGAACTAGAAACTACTACAACCGAACTTACAGGATTGGGGGAAGAATGTGATAGTCAAAGTTCCGAACTCAATGATATGTTTGAATCGGTGCGTGAAACACTAGATAACCTGATAACTAAGGTAGAAGAAGTTACCGAAGACTTAGAATCTAGCTTTAGCGATAGTGCTACCAAACTAGAAGATGATCTAAGTAGTGCGATCGCAGAGCATCAAGAAGAAATTGAGGGCAAATCCAGCGATACTCAAACTAAACTTGCGGAGGATGCTAGTAGTCAGTTTGCCGACTTGGTATCTGAATTATCTACCCAATTGGAAACTATTCAAGAAGAACTTAAGACTAAAGCTGAAGAAAAAGCCGAAGAAAATAAAACCACTACCGAATCAACTTTGAACGATTTCACTAGCGAGCAAAAAGAAGCATTTGGTGATTTAACCGATAAAGCCCGCGAGTTAGAAGAAAGTTTAAAGAAACTTGGTGAATTCGTCAATAAGACTAGTGATACTGTGGACACTACTAAAGATACTTTAGGGGATGCAGTTAGTTTAACTAATTCAGGGATGGAGGTAGTTGTGGGGTTAATTGAAGAAACTACAGAATTACTCGGTAAATTTGGTTAAGAAATCTATTTTTAATCATTCAAATCTTTATTATTTTAATTAATAATTCAGTAAAGATTTTAAAGATTTATTATCAACAATACTCACAGTTCAACCATGAAAAACTTACTTAATAACACCGCTTTATTTATTGCGACTTGTTTTGTTGCCACTACTCAACCTAGTTTTGCCCAACAAACTCCGATACCAAAAGGTTTTCGCTGCGATACTAGTGCTAAAGTACCTACTACTGTTTATCAAAACTCCCAAGGACAAGCCGAACCCTGGATTGTATGGCAATCAGACTATTTTTCTGGTTCAGGATGGAATCCCCAAGCTCGTTGTAAAGAAGTTAGTTCACGTTTAGAGACTTATCGCGCAGAAGGCAAACTTAAATATGCCACCCTTGGTACAGAAAACAATCAACCTGTAATTTGTGTTGCCAGTAAAAATCAAGGTCCTTGTGAAGGAATGATTTATACTCTTAAACCAGGACAAGATGGAGTTGCTACTCTCAATAACTTTTTTGCTTGGGCAAGTGGACAAGAAGGTATTCAATCTAATTATGAATCATCTACAGAAGTTCCATATATTAATCTGACAGAGCAATTAGATAAGAAGAAAGGAAATGCTGCTGTAGATAGACAACTATAATTGAGATTTTTTAAATGCTTGATCGCAAACATCTACCTAAGAAATTAACACGATTGTTGGGTAAGAAATTTCTCAACTTGCTAATGATTAATTTGGCGATTAGCGGTGTTTTTTGGTACAAATTGAGCTTAAAAAGCACCGTAGCTCAAAATGAAGTTACTAAATATGTCTTACCCGATGAGCGAGATGACAGCGAGATCTATCATTTAACTCAGTCCCAAACAATTCGCGTAGTAAAAGCTGATTCTGCTGGATCTGGAGTCATTATTAGCAAACAGGACAATATTTATACAGTTTTAACTAGTTGGCACGTGATCAATCAAGATAACCTATCAATTATTTTAACTGCCGACGATCAACAACATCAGTTGCTCAATGAGCCAAGACAAATTGGTCAACTAGATCTTGCTGTGGTGCAATTTGAAAGTACTATTGAATATCCCATTGCTAAAATTCGCACAGATGCCCCGAAAGTGGGAGAAAAAGTATATGCAGCAGGATTTCCTTTAAAAATTGGGCAAATAAAAAATACTGTAAATCTAGGCAATCAAGCCTTTCGCCTAACCCAAGGGGTAATCTCCCTGATGCCAACCAAATCATTACCTGAAGGATATAGTTTAGCTTATACCAATCAGACAGAGCCAGGCATGAGCGGTAGCCCTATCTTTGACGAGCGCGGTCAACTTATTGGCATTCATGGTCGAGGAAAATATCGTGATCCAGGCTTTGGTGTATATATTTTTGAAGATGGTAGTGAGCCTCAACCAGCACAGCTTAAAGTTATGGTGCAATCAAGCTGGGGCATACCCATTACCAGTTATCTAGAAGTATCCCAATCACAAAAATAATGTTTAGAAATCATCAATTTTATAACAATACCTTAGCTACTATTCTTTCAGGCATGGCAGTTAGTGCTTTAGTGGTTTGGCAAACAATTCCTGTAATGGCTAAAGAAGCTACGGAAATAGCAGCGATCGCTCAAGCAACAACCGTTAAAATAGATAATAACTTAGGTGTCCCTGGGGGATCTGGAGTAATTATTGCTAAACAAGGTAATAACTATACAGTGTTGACCGCCAATCATGTAGTAAAAAACGTCAATATTAGCTATGTAGTTAAAACCAAAGATAATCAACAACATCCCGTAACCAGTGTCAAAAACTTGCAAACCCAGGGGTTAGATCTAGCCTATATAACTTTTACCGCTTCTCAACCCTATGCGATCGCAACTATAGGTAATTCTGAATATGCTACCCCAGGGGCTTCAATTTATGTTTCTGGTTATCCCCTATCTGCAACCATTAGTGAAGATCGCTATCACGAGTTTACCACGGGTACAATTACCAGTATTCGAGACAGTGCTTCAGAAGGCTACACCATGCGTTATCAGGCTCTAACTCGTCGTGGTATGAGTGGTGGGCCCGTATTTAATACTAATGGTCAACTAATTGGTATTCATGGTCAAGGGGATGTAATTGGCAGTGTGAAGAATGAATCTTCTAGTATTCCTGAGCCTCTAAAAACTGGTTTTAATGCAGCAATTCCTATTCAAAATTTTACTTCTGCTGCCCCTAAAGAATTAAGTGAATCATCTCTAGCAATTGAAGATACCAAACCAGAAAAAGAAAAAGATATTGATGTCGAAGCTACGCAAAAATATGTCGAAGGCATCGAATTACTAGCAAGAGGTGACACAACTAGAGCAAATGAATATTTAACACAAGCAGCTAGCAAAAACCCTAAAAATGCCAATGCCATCTATTATCAAGGCTTAATTGACTACACTAAAAGAAATCTCGATAGTGCCATTAATAACTATAATCGTGCGATCGAAAACAATAGTAATTTCTCCTTGGCTTATTTTAGTCGTGGATTAGCTTATTATCGTCAAGGCAATAAACAAAAAGCGTTAGAAGACTATGACAATGCCATTAGAATTAATCCGAGCGATCCTTGGTCTTATCTTAATCGTGGATTAGTTAAAGAAGATTTAGGAGACACTCAGGGAGCTTTAGCTGATTACGATCGCGCTGTGCAAGTCGCCCCTGAATATGGCAAAGCCTATCATAATCGTGGTGCTATTCGTTATTCTCAACGCAATTTTAATGGTGCAGTTGAAGATTTCAAAAAAGCCTCAGATATTTTCTCGCAACAAGGGGATACAGATAGTTATAATGTCGCGATCGATAGTCTTAATAAAGCCCAAAAAGCATTACGCAATCAAGAAACTAATCAACAAACACAACAGCAATTCCAAAATTATAATACCCAGCCAAATAGCAGCACCCCAACCACTCCCACTGTCCCCCCAACTTCTTCTCCATCTCAGCCAAATAATAGTACACCAACCACTCCCATTTATCCCCCAACTTCTGCACCTCCCAACTCTAATACACCATCTCAATTTAGGGATTTATAGTTAAAACGCAATACTAGGGTATATGTAGGTAGTAGGTAGTAGGCGCGGAAAGCGTCGTCACGCACGCTCTTGAGGCGACCAAAGCGCGAACGTGACGATAGTAGGTAGTAGGTAGTAGGTTTTTTTATTTCTGATTCTCAGTCAACTATTAGTTATGTATAGTGATGATGTGTTACAAAAATCTATACTATATTTCTAATTATGCGAGATATCTTTAGCAAAAATTCCTAACTATAGTTAATCTTGCGATAAGAGTCATATTAATGTTAGAAAAACCGTAAAGTTTAAAGCTAAACAATAACCGACTCTAAACGCCGTTTGTAACTTGTGATATATTGTTTACACTAATGCTTGCAATGATTCTAAAGAGAAGACCTGACCATTAAAATCAAATACCTCAATATTAGAGTAGGACATAGTTTCGGAATTAAATGTAATATCAATAGAGGTAGATCCTTGAGTGCCGAAGGTGATTAAGGTTTCGTCGTAGTTAATGCCTAATTCAGCTAGATCACGACCACTACCGCCATCTATATTACCTCTATGATCGCCAAAACCACGTATTAAATCGTCCCCTTGCCCCAAATCAATCCTACCAGAACCATCAGAGTCGGACAAGCCCCCAGTTAAGGCATCGATAGTGTCATTACCAGATCCAGTATTAATTGTACCCGAATAGTTAGAAATGGCAAACTCTTCCCCTTTACCAAAGATAGTGTCATTACCAGATCCAGTATCAATTGTACCCAAATAGTTAGATATCCCACTACTACCCAAGAAAAATTCGTCAATAACACCGTTAGCAATACCAGTGATCACATCATTACCAGATCCAGTATTAATTGTACCTCTGCTGTTTATCCCTACAGGAAAACCAGTACCAGAAATATTGTCATTCCCATTTCCTGTATTGATAACACCTGTGTCACTAAGGAAAAAACCCTCAAATCCACTACCAGACAGCTTGTCATTACCATCTCCTGTATCTAAAACGGCATCATATCCAAGATCAATAGCTGTATAACCATTACTAGAAATGACATCATTGCCATCGCCAGTCTTAAGTTGACTGTTACCATTAAGTACAATCCCTTCTGATTCACTATTACAAGTAATGATATCGCTACCATTCAATGTATCGACAGTTACGCCTGAAGCGATTTTGATGGAAGTATCACTTTCAACAGTATCTACTTTATTAGTCCAATTACCTAATAAAACACCGTTTTCGTTAGTCCAGCCAGTTGCAGTCAGATTAATCCTCATAATCACTATCCTATTTGTTTAACTAAATTTAAATATAGGCAAATAGTGATCTTTTTATGCACTTAATTTGAGATTAAGTATGGAAGTTTTTTATATTACTCATAATCTTAAAATTAAACTCCTAGATAATTTCTAAATAGTTCAACCATAAAAGTAATAAATCTTTCCACGGCGACTGTACCGAAAACCAAGATAGAAGTGGTTAAAGCAGCACCCAAAGAACAAACAAATAAACCAGCAATACAAATTAGCCCATCATCCTCCAATAAGCCAAAAGCAGTGATAAAAATACCCATTGCTGGTAAAGTATTAGTTCCAGGGATAGGAATCATCATCGAAATAGCCATCAGAGAAATAGCACAACCTAATAAAGTTTTGCCCACCTGGGTAGTGCAAATATAAGCCATGCGAGGTTTAGTAATATTCTCTATTCTTTGAACCCACGGAATACCCATTTTGACAAACTTTTGCACTGTGGCTAATTTCATTGACCCATTGAGTATTTTATCTGGTAACCAAGGGCGATCGCGTCCTACTGCAAGTTGCACTGCTAAAACAAATATGGCTATACCAAAGGGAGTAGAATATCCAGGCGCAGGTAAAGGCAAAGCGGAAGGTAAAGATAAAATTGCTAAGAGGAAGCCAAAAATTCTTTCTCCTGCTAAAGTTAAAATCTCTGCAAGAGTTACCTGTTCATTTCTATTGGATGCAAAAAAATAATCTTTGAGTTCGATAGAAAGCTTTGCCATTTTATCTTATATTTGCTGGAAATCTAAAAGTATTATTAAATTTAATTTCGATTAGCTTACCAAGGATTACCTATAATAGTAAATCCTGCCCAATAAAAAGGGTGGTTGAAATTTTGTGTTTCTAGTTCGCTTGTATTGGCTGGGAGATTTACTTCAATTCCCGATCCTCTGACTTGTCTATTTTCTACAAAAACCTTGCCCCTCAGCATATTTATTTGAGCTTGTCTTAAAGCTTGGGCTTTAATGGAGGTTGATTTTAACTGTTGATAAAATTCACTCATTAGTACTACTGTACCAGCATCATTGATTTGCCAGAGACTAGCCAAAGCAGATTTAACGCCAGCCTGCATAGCCAACCCTGCAAAACCAAATTCAGCTTCTTCGTTGCCTAAAGCAGTTTCACAGGCACTCAAAACCAATAAGTCGACTGGGGGTGAATCTAATTTTAGGTTAGCAATTTCGTTTAAACTTAATTTGCGATCGCTAAATTGAATGTAAGAATCGTTAGGTGAACCTGGGCTAAAATGAGAGTGGGAAGCAATATGAACAATATCAAAGCCTCCTGTTTGGTGAGCTTGTTTAAAGTTTTCGATAGTAAAATCTTGATTAATTATTTTACGCCCTGACCATAATTTTGGTACAATAGTATTTAATTCAACTTCCACACCAGGAAGGGACGGTAGTTTACTAAATTCTGATGCACCTATAGCTAAAACTTTTTGCTCGGTTTTGGGTTCATAGCTGGTATCAGTTAAACTAAAGGCGGGAATATTAGCAAGATTATATTTTTCCACTAAGAATTTTTCCCCATCATGAAGCGCAGCAAAGGGGAGAGAGCGCAAAGAAGGGCCAGTGCAGAGTAAGAGAGTATCAATTTGTTCGGCTTCTAAATAAGGTTCTAAGGGTTTAATTAGCCAACGATAAATTAATCTAGCTGGGGGAAGATATCTCAGAGTTTCGCGATCGCCTATTCCTGTTTCCAATTCCCGAACTCTTTGAATTACATTAGCTTTCGTTGCACCTTTTACTTTGAGACTGATAAACTGATTACCTGGTGTTACTAAAACCAACTGTAAGAAATCTGGTTGTGATGCTGCCCAAATTACCGCAGGTTTAATATCTGTTTTAGTTTGAATATCCGCTAAAATATTGGCTATCTTTCGGGCTGCTTTAGAACTACTATCAAAATCACGTTTAAAATAGCGTTCATAATCATTTTCCCATTTAGTCTCTAACTTTTTAACTTGTCTGGAAAACTGTTCTAAATCAATAACATCTGGTTGAACTTGAGCAATAAATTGAGGAGGAATAACTTGAGATCTCAATGGCTGGTAATTCAATAAAACAATGGCGATCGCGACTATGCCAATAATTGAAAAATATGACCAAATACGACGCATAAGTATATTCCACCTTATATAACTAATTGAAGTGTTTATCTTAAGTTCGGTTGACCATTATAACTTGAGGTTTGAGGAATATAGGGAATTTCGTTACTTAAAGCCAAATAAATTAAATCAATTCTCCAAACGCGAAAACTTATCAGCAATATCCGAACCTGTAAAATTAGCTACCCAACCTTCTGGGGTATCAAATAAACGGATGCAAGTAAAACTAGGATTTTCTCCCATATCAAACCAATGAGGAGTATTAGCAGGAACACTAATTAAATCATTTTGTTCACAAAGAACCTCATAAACTTTATCCTGAATATGTAATGTAAATAAACCTTGCCCACGAGTAAAAAAGCGAATTTCATCATCATCATGGGTATGTTCTGCTAAAAACTTTTGTCTCAATTGTGCCTTTTGAGGATGATCATTATTAAGACTAATCACATCATAGGTTTGATATCCCGTTTCCTCAACCAAACGTTGAATATCCTGTTGATAGGCTGCCAAAATCTCTTCATTACTTGCATTTTCGGCAATTTCCCCAGCAGCAACCCAGCGTTCAAAACGAATACCCAATTGATTTAATTCATTGGCGATCGCTTCAGGACTACGATATTGGGCGATCGGTGCTTGGGGTTGATTTTCTTCATAAATTGTTAGTAAGCTCATGATTTTTCTCGGTTATAAGTTTAATAAGGTAGTAGGTAGGGGGTAGTAGGTAGTAGGTAGTAGGTAGTGGGTAATCCCACAAGGGGACAATGTAGGTAATAGTCAAAAGGTAAAAAGCTAACAGCTAATAGCTAAAAACTAAAAACTAAAAGCTAAAACATCACCTAATATACCCTCGCGCTTCACCTCTACCCATAATTATTATTTTAGGAAAAATAAAACCTAAGCTTTAAACTTTTCAGTGATCCGTTTCATAGCCTCATTAACATTATCTCGACTATTAAAAGCAGAGATGCGGAAATAACCTTCTCCAGCAGCACCAAAACCAGATCCTGGTGTACCTACAACGTTACAGTTAAATAGTAATTTATCAAAGAAATCCCAGCTAGAGAGTCCTTGAGGGGTTTTTACCCAAACATAAGGAGCGTTTGTACCACCGTATACTTGAATTCCTGCTGCGGTTAATTGCTCTAAGATAATTTTGGCATTTTCTAAATAAAAGCCGATTAATTCCTTAATTTGAGCTTGTCCAGCATCACTATAAACTGCTTCTGCGCCCCGTTGAACAATGTAAGATACACCGTTAAATTTAGTAGATTGACGACGATTCCATAACTGCCAAATCTTAACATCCGAACCATCTGCAGCCTTACCCATTAAATTTTGGGGAACTACTGTAAAGGCGCAGCGTGTACCAGTAAAACCAGCATTTTTAGAAAAAGAACGAAACTCGATCGCGCAATCTTTTGCTCCTTCTATCTCATATATGGAGTGGGGTAAACTAGGATCGGTAATAAACGCCTCATAAGCTGCATCAAACAGAATTAATGAACCATGTTCTTTGGCGTAATCTACCCAAGCCTGAAGATGTTCTTTAGTAGCGGTAGCCCCTGTAGGGTTATTAGGAAAGCAAAGATAAATTAAATCTACCTTTTCACTAGGAATTTCGGCGGTAAAGTTATTTTCCGCACTGATGGGAAGATAAACCAAACCACCATACTTACCATCCTCACCAGCTTCTCCTGTATGCCCTGCCATGACATTAGTATCAACATATACAGGATAGACAGGATCGGTAACGGCAATTTTATTATCTTTACCAAAAATATCTAAAATATTACCGCAATCACATTTAGAACCGTCGGAAATAAAGATTTCAGCAGCATCAATATCACAACCGCGATCTTGAAAGTCCTGTTTGGCAATTTTCTCTCTCAACCAAGCATAACCTTGTTCTGGGCCATAACCTTTAAAACTAGAGCGATCGCCCATTTCTGCCGTTGCTGCAATCATTGCTTCACGACAGGCTGCGGGTAAGGGTTCGGTAACATCGCCAATTCCTAATTTAATTATTGCTGCATTAGGGTTTTCTGCTGCATAAGCGTTAACTCTTCTAGCAATTTCTGGAAATAGGTATCCTGCTTTGAGTTTTAGATAATTATCGTTAATTCTGACCATCTAACTTGATTGTTTTTTTTTACATAACCACTTATAAAGCTTACTGTTATCTGACTAGTTAGAACACAGGTTTTTTATTAATTGATAATCGATAATTAAGAATTAAATCAATATTTGTGCCACAGCTATTTTACTTTGCCACGGAAACGAATAAAACCATAGGAATTAGGCGGTGTGCCTGGGCTAGTAGCTGCTGGAATAGGAGTGTTGAGTTTGATTAATACTGCCCCCGAAACATTATTACTACTATTGAGTGGAATTAAATTATTTGGGTTATTGGGGTCGTGCTTTTTGCAAAGATTATTAATAGCAGGATTAGTATTCGGTGGATAAAAATCTCCCTGATCATCCCCTAGGGCATTGGATAGATTTACATTGGTAGCAGTTGGTAAACTTGTATCATTTAACCCTAAAGCCATCCCAAAATTAGAACCATAACTATTGCTCACAAAGGTCATATTATCTGGAATTACATCACAAATATTAAGATTTCGAGCCAGCGCATTACCATTAGAAAGAAAATAGATAGTATATTCTACTTCATCCCCAGGCTTGACATTACCCACCTCAATTTGTCCGCTCAGATAAAGATCGTCATTATTGGGCCAGTTAGCATGATTATCATTTGTAGTACCAGGATCATCAACAAAACCATTAAATTTGATGGCAGTGGTTTGACCTGGATTAATGGCGGTAATACGTTTTACTAAGAGAACATTAGGATTTGGAGGAGTGGCGATCGCAATTTGATAATCTTCCACCTCTCCATTAGTTGCTGCACCCCCAGGGGTATTATTAGTAACTGCACTATCAGTAGTTAAACGAAAACGAGCATAAGTATTACCTGCTTGCCCTGCCAAATTAATTCCATTCCAGGTTAAATCTGCTGTAGGATTACCATTATTAGTACTAGCGTTTACTGTAGCACTGGCATATTCATTAGCATCGAACTTACCATTTTTATTAAAATCAATCCAACCATGAAGGGTTGCAGTTTGTGTTGTGCTATTGGTTACCCTGATGTTACTAGCTGGAATAGTATAACTAGTCGCACCTGTGCCTAAACTTGGGATAGTTAACCCATCCTCATCATCACCATTACCAGGACTAGCAGTAGTGTCATCATCCGTGGCATTACTATTATTATCAACACCATCAACAAAACCATTAGCATCAGTATCAGGACTTGTCGCACCTAAAAATAGATTTGCTGAAATGGCATGATTTGCACCTATGGGATTGGTATTACTATTATTATTAGCAATGTTATCTGTTCCATAGGTATCTGGCGCATCCCCAAAGTCAGCAGGACATAGATTTCTTAAGAAAGCATTGGTATATTGATCTTTAAGAGAACTGTAATCAGTGATAGGCAGAAAGTCAGCATCTGCGATATTTGAGCCATTATAAGTTACGGTATTTGAACCATCAGTAATGCCCGCAAAGCCACTACCGACACCTATCTCTATCCCTATCCCATAGATATGCGCTCCAGCATTCTTAAATTGTGCAGCTAGCCCATCAGGATTATTTCCACTGTTGTTTGGTCCATCAGTAAAGAAAAATACCACATTCGGCTTGTTTACTCCCAAATTAAGTCCTGCTTGAAAACCTTTATCCCAATGTGTACCACTTCCATCAACACCATAGTTATTATTTAGAGCGGTTTGAAAACTAGTTAAATTGGCAGCAGTAATATTTGTATAGTTAATAACAGTTCTGCTAAGACCATCAAAGCCTACTATAGCAGCCTGTCCAGTGAGGTTTTTGGCAACAAAGTCATAGAGAGTAGCCATAACTGCTTCTCGCTGCTGTATAAGTTCAGTAGTGGTAACAGAACTAGAGTCGTCGAGAATAAATAATAAATTGCGAGAAGAGGCTGTACAAAAATTGGTCGCCAGACTAGGGTTAGATTTAAAGCCAATGGTAATGGGATAATCTTCCACCTCTCCATTAGTTGCTGTGCCGACAGAAGCAGGATCACGAGTAGTAGCAGTAGCCGAGGCGGTAGTTAGGTTATTTGTAGTTAAGCGTATCCTGATATAACTATTACCACTAACAACATTTGCACCAGTACTATTAAGATTATTCCAAGTTAAAGTTACAGTGCCGTTACTGCCTGTAGGTACTTTGCCATTGCTATCGAGGGTGATAGTACCATTACTTACAACCGCTCTTTCATCCCCATCAAATTTCCCGTCACGGTCAAAATCAAACCAAGCATAAACATTAGCTGGGCTACCTGTAGTATTGCTCACTGTAGCCGTTAGACTATAGCTAGTCGCAGCATTATCTAAGCTTGGGAAACTGCTAATACCATCCTCATCATCAGGTGTCCTTACCACAATATCATCCCCTGTACCATCTAGGGGAGTTGCAGCATTAGTTTCCGCATCAGGCGCATTTGCACCCAATTTTAAGGTATTGATAATTACATGATTTGCCCCAATTCCCTCGCCGTTATTATCAGTGTTATCTGTACCATAGGTATCGGGTGCATCACCATAGTCATAATTCGGTGCAGCTATGGGTATGAGATAATCTTCCACCTCTCCATTATCAGTACTCATCGAAGCCCCCGTAGCAGATTCGACAGTAGCTTTAACCTGACCTAAACGAAAGCGAGCATAGGTATTACCGCTTGTCATGCCAGTGGGAGTGGTAAAAGTTACCGAAAAGGTTCGAGGATTGGTAGTACTTGTCGGTATGGTTACAGTTGCGGATTTTTCGTTACTATCATCAAAATCACCATCTCGATTGAAATCTATATAACCCACTAAATAAGCATCAATTAAAGGAACATTGTTCTGCACGCTCACAGGCACAGTATAGGTTTGATTAGCTAAAGTAGTTAGGGTGGGGAAACTGCTTACCCCATCTTCATCATCAGGTGTCCCTGTAGTGTCATCGGCAGTAGCAGCACTATTTTGTAAACTACCATCATCGGTATCAATATTAGTGCCTAAGCTGAGAACTTGACCTGCTACATTAATCATCACCTGGGCTGCACCATTATCAGTGATAGTAGTTTGATAATTACCTGTTCCTGTCCCAACACCAGTATCGGGAGCATCACCATAATCATAAATTGGCACAGAGATAGTTACTGGATAATCTTCCACCTCTCCATTGCTAGCATTACCAATAGAACGCTCATCTTGAGCAGATGTGTTAGTATCATCCACCAAAGCACTATTAGTTATACGGAAACGCGCATGACTATTGCCAGGAAGAGTGCCAACAGGTACAGCCCAATTGAGATTCGCACTAGTTGCACCACTAGCAACGCTTGCAGTTCTATATTCTGTTGCTTCAAATTTACCATTTCGATTAAAGTCAATCCAGCCGTGTAAGGTGGCATTACCACCACTAGTATTATTTAAAGGCACAGTTAGATTATAATTGCCGACGGTGGGGACTTTGGCAAGGGAGGCAAAAGCATCTTCATCATCGGGGACACCATTACTATCATCCCCTGACGCGGATGCACCGTTATCTGTGCCTAATTGGGTAGATGTTTCCGTGTCTGGTTTAACGCTACCTAAATATATCGTTGGTGTGGTGGGAACATTATGTATAGCATCACCAAAAGTACTTGGGGCATCACCATAATCAACTTCTAAAATCGTCAACTTGTAATCTTCAATTTCTCCATCTCGTCCGCCTCCTTGAAAGTCGCTAGCTGTGAGAGGATCTATATTTAAACGAAACCGAGCATATACATCGCCAACGACTAAACCACTCAAATTATTCCAAGTTAAAGTAACAGTACCATTAGTATTGTTTGGAACAGATTGTACAACGCCTTCACTAGACTGAAATTTTCCATCTTTATTAAAGTCAATCCAACCCCCTAAAGAAGCTGCTGCACCCGTTATATTTTTAACTGCCACATTAACGGAATAAGTTGTTGCATTATTTATTAATGGGTTGAAATTGCTTACCCCATCTTCATCATCTGGGGTTGTACCATTAAGATCATCAGCATCTGCATTGACAGAGGGTTGACCGTCAGTATCAGAGTCTGGAGGGTTTACCCCTAGGTGGAGATTAGAGTTAGTTATGTGGCTACCAGGAGTTCCTCCTACTGTAATATCTTTGTTTGTGCCGTAAGTATCGGGTGCATCGCCAAAATCATTAGCGTCGGAGTTGGCGATAATTGCGTTAGTTGTTTGAGATTGCGGAGTACCAAAAACCCAAGTATCAATGAAGTTATTATCCCCAATACTACCTGTTGCAAAGTTTCCCCAAGTATGTGTTCCAGCAGCAGTTCCAGAAAGACCTCCCACTAAGTTTTTTGTTGCACCAGTTGGAGTGGTAATCTTGGTATCGTCCCAGAAATTTAAAACAGCCGACCTCGATCCACTATTCCATTTCCAAATAGATAGCCCGTCATTTATACCACCACCACTTGTTTCAGCATCAAAGGTGACAAAGTGATATTCACCTAACCCAACAGTAATGTCGACGGGATAAGTACCAGCCGTTAATACCGCATTATTATCTCCTCTGCCATCCCAAGCTACAGAATTTGCACCTGCAGTGCTTGAACCAAATAAGACTCGATCGCCCGCTCCAAAACTACCATCTTTGTTCGTATCTATAACGATTTTATATGTACCAGCTACGTCGGAATTGAATTTGAAAAACCCTGAATCTTGAACACCAGTACTTGTTGTGGGAGAAATAGTATTGTCTTCCCCTGCATTATCAATGAAGCTTATGTTGGAGACTACGGGAGGTGCAGGCTCTGGGAGAACGGGAGCAATAAAAGATGATGTATTTGGTGGAGAGAGATAAATGGGATATTTTTTAGTGTAAGCCCCCCCACCACCTGGTAAACTTCCCCGTGAATTGGGAGCATTAAGACCAATTTCATTGGCAATAATTTCATGTCTTTGAGGGGCAAACCTATTTAAATCTAGTTGCCAAATAAACTCAGTATTTGTCCGTCCGCCTGGTGTTCTAATATATAAATTTGCATCATAGCCACCTGCAGCTAAAAAAGTGTTGCCTGCATTAAATCCCCAACTATCAGCCCACAGTTGACCGTTATTTGCACTTGGATTAGGATTAGTTGAGGTGTTAGGTGTTACAGTGATATCAAAATATGTGAAAACATTATGACCTGTAGTTGTGCCTCCTGTAAGAGGATTAACATAAGTACTACTATCGTTTAAGGTGTCATTGTGCAGACGAATTTCATAAGTGCCAGCTTCAGGAGCAATAAAACGAACTGGATTAGTAAGATTTCCTCCAGGTTGAGTTGGTTTGGTATTATTATTACAAATCGTCGTTAGAGTAGAGGTTCTGGCATTTCCATTTAATAACTGCCATGCTCCTGCCCCCCCAGCAGAGGCAGCACTAAAAGCACCAGGAGAACCAGCAGCTACTTGAGTTGTATAGTTAATTTCAGTTCCTGAGGGGCGGAAAACCTCTATCCCAAGATCATCTGTGGTGTTCCAGCCACAAAGTGAGATGTTAATAACCTGATTGGCGTTTTCAACATTGACCTTAATAGGTCTTGGTCCTTGATTTCCTTGCAAAAAGGTGTTTGTAGCACTGTATTCAAACAAATAAACGTTAAGTCCGTTAGTACCAATACCGAGTTGCTGAGATCCCTCGCTTAACGCAGGAAGGGTATAACCTAATGATGCAAATAGAATTAAACCAAAATGAAGAGATGCTTTTTTATAAATACTTAGCTGATTGTTCATGGTCTATCTCAACTAATGTGTTGTAGGGTTAGGAGGGTAAATTTGAGGCATAGGAAACCAAAGCAAGGTGATTTGAATGATCTGCGCTTTTTTTTTAAAACATCTTGTAAACTTCTATTTAACTGACGTTTTTTAGCTATTTTTCGCGGTATTTGCCAAAAATTCATAAGGATTTAATAATTGATTTGTTATGCTCTCAAGTTTTTAGAAGGAACTATTAGGAATCAAAGATAGTTTTTATGTACTGTATTTATCGTTCTATTTGTAAATCGTCATGCTGCTTTTCAAAAATGATGTCTATTCCCCGAAGATCTCTGAAAATTATTTCTACTCGGCGGTTGTAGGCATGGTCAACGATAGTATTCCCAGGTTTTTCTAACTTTAATTCTCCTAAAGGCAAGATGGATATTCTGGCTGGATCTACTCCCTGGCGTAATAGGTAGTTGCGGGTGGCATCTGCACGGCTACGGCTTAGATCTAAGTTGTATTGGTTACTCGCACGGGAGTCTGTATGTCCCTGTATTTCTATGGTGATATAGGGATATTTTTGTAAGACAGTGATTATTTGGTTTAATACTTCGGCACTCTTGGGGGCAATGGTGGCTTGATCTAAGGCAAAGTGTATATTACGGGGTATGTTTAAGGTAATGGGTTCTAGTGTGGGTTTTATTTCTGGTTGAATAGGGAGTTTGGGTGTTTTGGCAATGGGTTTGGTGGTGCAGGTGGGTAGGGTGAGGGAAGGAGAAATGGTGGTTTTGCTGGGGTTTAAAGCACGGATGGTTGCATTAAAAGCTGGTTCTGATGTACCGTAGTCTGGTTTAGTAGCGATCGCGCTTATAATCATTCCAGGTGTAAGATTGTTTAAGGTAAAGCTAAATTTCCCTGTTTTATCGGCAACTGTTTCTCTTACAGGTTCACTTAAGGGTCCATAGTTTTTACTTTGGCTAGCTAGCGGGCTTTGTTCACTAGCTTTTTTCGGAATGCCTAAGTTAACTCGATATAAAGTTATGGTTGCGCCAGGATCAGCAATGCCATCGATATTTACTTTGCCATCTATAAGATAAAAGTCTTGACTAAGAAACTCAGGGGCATTAATTGATTTATTAGCAGTATCCCGTTGACGGTTACGAGAATTACGCGGTGGGTTAACGCCATCTCCTATTTGATAAAATACTCTACCGTCTCTATCTCTGGTATTTAAATCAATACTTAAACCTTCTAAATCATTAAAAGTATTACCCGTAATTAAATTTCTCTCACTTTGGGGATAAGCTGTAATTGTTACCCCTGTTCCCCTTTGCCAACTAATCTGATTATTAATTACTTGATGATCGTTACCAATAAGATATACTGCTGCGCTAGGAACTCGACGACCATTAAACTTAATTGTATTGCGCTTAATAGTAATTGCACCTTCGGGTTTAAATAGATAAACACCACTGCCATCATTACCACAAATTAAATTATCACTAATTACACTATCTTGAATTTGCCCTTCTAAATAAATAGCGTGGGGCATCCCCTGTAAACCATTACCTACAATAATATTTTCCTTAATTTGCGTCTTTTTAGCCGTCAGGGAAGTTAAGATAGCACTACCATTGTGTTGCTCAATACGGTTGTGGGTGATCTTAGTATTGACTCCATCAAATACCCAAACCCCAAAACTCGAAGCACTACTACTAAAAGATTCATCCGTCGGCAAACCCAACCAATTATCAACAATTTCCACGTCTTGTGGTGGATGGGTGGGCATCAAACCTGCTACATCTTCCCCCACAGGTAAACTAGAACCTATAATAATATCTGCGCCTGGGGTATTATCAGTTGGTGTATGAGGCTGACTAAAACCATAAATACTCAAACCTTTTACCTTAATGCGATCGCCCGCAATGGTTAAACCTCGCAAGATTTTTCCTTCGGCGACTGTCAAACTAACTACAGGAATAGCTATCGGTATCTCCAATGTCGCAACCTTCTTGGAGTCATAATTAGGATGGGTTGTACCATCAATAACTAACCCAGGACTAAATAAAGGAGGTAGAGTATCTTGTAACTTAATGGTGACTGGTGTATTAAAATAAAACTCAATACGAGAAGCGTTAGGCGGTTCAATGATAGTAACTTGTTGTTGTTCAACAATACTCAAATCCGATAAAGCCAAAGTATTATTTACTAAACCAATAGCCTCTCTAAAAGTTAAAAACTGATCACTTTCAATAGTATCGCGATCGCTATTTACTACAACTCGATAGGATTTAAAACTAGTTTTAGTTATTGATGCAGCACTTACACTCAAACCAATTACCACACTACCCAGAGTTAAAACCGTTAACAAAATGGATATTAAGTTGTGTTTGTTTCTATCTCTGTTAATGTTCATTTAATTAATTGTTAGTTTTTACCTTTATGCCGTTTGTCGCTTGTAGACTTCGATTGCGGGCGATCGCTTTTAGCTGTTAGCCATTAGCTGTTAGCTTTTAGCTTTATTTACTACCTACTACTTACTACCTATTACCTACATTGTCCCCTTGTGGGATTACCTGTCTCCTGTCTCCTGACTTCTGACTTCTGACTCCTGTCTCCTGTCTCCTGTCTCCTGACTTCTGACTTCTGACTTCTGACTCCTGTCTCCTGTCTCCTGTCTTTTAACTTCCTCTGGAACTTTGGGAGGTTGATGTTGCCCAAACCCATCGAGAAGACTATTTAATTTAACTGTCACACCTGCATAAGAACCTCCACCTGAACGAGTGCCTGTAAAGTCGTCATCATCAGCACTACCAAATACATAACCCCCATATAAACGTAATTCGGGAGTGAGATAATAACCTGCTTCTAAAACAAATCCTGATTCTGTATATCCTGCTGATGGTTGCCAAATCATGCGCGCTTCTGCGGTTAAGTCCATATGATAGTTAAGGCGATAGGTAGCCCGTATTTGCCCCAGGGAGATATTGCTGCTACCAATAAAGTTATCAGCGAGAAATGTTTTACTATTACGAAAAGCGTATTTACCGTAGAATTCCCATCGCCAATTGGGGGCGTAAATAGCTTCAACGGCAAACAGATGTTCTTGAGATCCTGTACCTGTACCTAAAAGTAGAGTTTCAGGTAAAGTTCCGCCATTTTCCTCATACTCGTAACGTAATAAAGCATTAAAGTTATCTTGTTTAGGATTGCGATAGGCTAAACCTAAGCGTAAATTTCTAGTAGTACCAATATCAAAGGTTTGATTAGCAGAACTTGCTTGGTTGTAATCTAAAAGAGTGGTGAGGGAGTCTGAGACTTTACCTGTAACGCCTGCGGAGATCACCATATTATCACCTCCTGAATTATCGCTATATTGCCATTTAGCGTTAGCAGTAAAATCAGGATCATCAGTGTATTCTATCCCTATGGCGTAAGTAGAGCCTGAATCAAAACTCATAGAATAAGCACTCTGACCGACAGAAAAGGGTTGTGCAAACTGAGTCCCAGTACTACTATTTTGATTAAAACTATTAAAAGTATGTTCGTAATCTAAATCAATATTTAAACCAGGAGCAAGAGATATTTTTTGTTGGAGACCAATTGAGCCTGTATTACTAAGACCATCAATACCATTGGTAATGTTGTATCTACCTGTAAGCGTAGCATTCGCCCAAGGATTATATTCCCCTACAACCCCTAAGCTAGTGAGAGATTCCCCTGCTAAACTACCTTTAGTAAACCATTGGTGATTTAAAACCAGACTTAAACCCTTATAAAATTCCCAATCTAAACCCAAGCCAAGGCGATCGGAATAAACCGCATCCGTGCTATCAGAAAGAGTCAAGTCATTGAGAGCATGAAAATTGAGCTTTTCCAAGATAGGAATTGAAAAATGCGATCGCAATTGAGTTGAAGTACTATTTAAATCTCCTGTAACCGTATTATCTTGGCGATCGCGCCAGGTTAAATCTAAGCCTAAATTTGCCTTCCCAATTTTTTGTTCAATTCCTGCGGTGATACTAGATACCGAATTATCTACTTGACTACCAGGAATAGGATCAGTGCCAGAATCTAAAAAATCTTCAAATTGGTCTAATGGGCGGGGAGCGACACCATTGTTTTCTTGACGCTCATATAATAACCGCAAATTAGTTTTATCGCTGATTTGAGCAGTAATTTCACTACCATAGCGTTTTTGTCCTGGTACAAAACTTAGTGTGGCATTGTTAGCAAATCCCACATCCGCCTGACGGTAATAAACTCGTCCTTGGATGGAATTACTAAATTTAATTTCACTTTCAAAACGATATGCCGAACCATCAGCATCAGCAAAGATAGTTTTATTCTTAGAACTAGCATATTCAGCGATTAAGTTACCCCAATTCCCCAAAGAAACATAAGCATCAATACCGAAAAGATTAAAATCCAGATCGCCTCTATCTTCGTTAAGATAGGTCATTCCTAGCCAGGTAGGATAATCGAAATCACGGTCAAAATGATAACGCGCTCTACCTCCTAATAAAGTCGAGTCATCTGTCTCACTCTTAAACTGATAAGTAGTTATAATTCTGCGAACTAAAACATTGCCTCTAGAATCCAAAGCGGTACGTAGTACAGGATCTTTAAACAACAGTGTGCCTCGATCATAATCAATTTCATAATCGACACCCAGAGTTAAACGTTCGCGATTAACTATATTTCCAGGATCATTGAGGGGTGTAAGCTCAAAATATACATCTTCTGAACCTGGAATTAATAATCGGCGCGATAGAAAGTAAAAACCTGATGTACCATCGGGAGCAATTCCATCTCTTTGAAAACCCTCCGCATTTTGAGCATAAAAGGCATTAAGTTGTAATCCACCTAGACTATAGTTAGACTTGAATCCATGTAGTTGACGACTGATTGCGCTAAATTCCTGAGACTCAGTGGCAAACTCCTCGGTATCATAATCACCCCACATAAAATAGTCAGGTTCAGCAAATTCTACTTCTGAATTACGTTCCAAACGCAGATATAAACTATCAGTAGAAGGGGTGGTTGCTTCTGTAGTGGAACTATCACCGTAGACAGGATAGCCAGATTCAGTATTACCATAAGTGCGAAATATACGAGTTTCCCCATCACCATCTTCATTCAAAGGGCGATCGCTATTGAATGCACCTGTATAACTCCATTTACCAAAGCTACCAGTAATAAAGGCTGCGGAGTCGAAATCAACCACAGTTTTATCATCTTCATTTAAAGGCAAGAAATTGCGAAAATTATCATAGTAGTTTGTCCCAGAAGCACCAATACGTACATCAGCAAACCCTGTTAAAAGCGGTTGTTCCCGTAGAGTATTTTTAAACTGTATTTGAGTATAGGCTTCTAAATTTAATGATTTTGCTTGAATTGTAACGGTTTGGGCATCATAACCAGCTTGCAAGGAAGCAGTAAATTCTCCTTTATCAGCTTTTACCTGAAATCCTGGCTGATCTACATTTAAATCTGTCCCAACAAATTTTCCTTCACTACTATTTAAAGTTATAGTCTGATTCCACATGGAAACTTGATTGTTTTCATCCAGTAGCTTTCCTTCTACTGTTGCAATACTTTTACCATCTGCTGGAATATAAGCTTCAACAGTACTTACTTTTATTGCTTTAGGTTTGCCTGGGACATGAACTTTAATGGAAGTTTCTGTATAATTACTCCCATCGGTGGTAGCTAAAACACTCAGATTATTCGCTCCCGTATTAAAAATTACCCCATACCAAGTTTGAGTAACTAATTTGGTTATAGGACTTATTTCAGTACGCCCTACTTGAGAAGTATCAACTGACTTGCCATTTACCTGTAAAATTACTGAGGCAGATTGAGGATATTGGATAATAACCGTACTAGAAACATTAGATAAGACTTCATCAGGTTTAGGAGTTAATATTTTGACTATATTATCTGAAAGTTTATTAGATACACTTGATTGAGGTTGAGCTTCTGTCTTTGGTGTTGTTGGTTGTGGGTTAGTCTTTTGTTCTACTGTTGTTTCTGGTTTTGGATCAGTAGCATCTGTAGTTGATACCGATGGTTCGCTTACTATAAGTTCACTCTCTATACTATTGGTATCATCTTTTACTATTACTTCACGGCTAGTTTTAGAAGTGAAACCACCCTTGCTAGCAATAACAATAACTCTATTTTTTCCTTCTTTTAACTTTGTACCTGACCAAGTCTTAGTAATTAAATTTGTTTTAAAGTCTAATTGTTCTTGGGTTACTAAGCTTTGAGCAACTTCTCTTCCATTAACTTTTAACATAACACTACTAGTAGCTGGATATTGAATAGTGACGCTACTATCTGCTTGACCATCAATAATTACTCCAGGTGCAGGGGTAATTATTTGAACCTTGCTTAAAACAATGCGTGCAGCGATTTCTTCTTGACTAGGAAGATTAGTTGCTGGTGTTTCTTCTATTTGAGGTGTCTTATTTATCGCAGCTATCTGGTCTAATTCTTCAACAGGAGATGTAAATGTAATGTTCCAAGCATCAATATTAGCCCAGGTTTTAGTGATTAATTGTTCTGGTTTTAAATTAAATTGATCAATTGGTAGTTTTTCTGGAGATGGAACTATAACTTCTGAAGAATTATTATTTGTCCCAAGCTTGAGCAATTAATTGTTGCTGTTGGGGTGGTAATTGAGTAATTAATAGTTGATCTTGTCTGGCTGCAGTGGGGTTAGATGGGGGTGTGGCTAAACTTAGGCGTTGAGTAGCAAGATCTGACCAAGCTTGAGCAATTAATTGTTGCTGTTGGGGTGGTAGTTGGGTAATTAATAGTTGATCTTGTCTGGGTGGAGTGGGGTTAGATGGAGGTGTGGCTAAAGTTAGACGTTGAGTTGCAATATCTGACCAAGCTTGAGCAATTAATTGTTGCTGTTGGGGTGGTAGTTGGGTAATTAGTAGTTGATCTTGTCTGGGTGGAGTGGGGTTAGATGGAGGTGTGGCTAAAGTTAGACGTTGAGTTGCAATATCTGACCAAGCTTGAGCAATTAATTGTTGCTGTTGGGGTGGTAATTGAGTAATTAGTAGTTGATCTTGTCTGGCTGCAGTGGGGTTAGATGGGGGTGTGGCTAAAGTTAGACGTTGAGTTGCAATATCTGACCAAGCTTGAGCAATTAATTGTTGCTGTTGGGGTGGTATATCTAATCTCTGACTTAATTTTGCTGTTACATTTTGAGCAACTGCACCTTTAGCATTAAAAGCCGTATAAAAAATTGTACTACAAACCGTAGCCATAAAAGCGATTATTGGCAATGGTAGGTTTTTTTTGTAGCTAGTTTTTGGCTTCATGGGTCACAATAATTAACAGCATTTTGCAAGCAAGATCAAGATTATTTAGAAATTAAATTTAGGTGCATTTGGCTTATTGTCAGGCTTTGAAGTTTTTCTCTGCCGTAAATTGGTTTTTTTGCCCGCAGCAGTCGGAGTGACACCGAAGTTCATCCGCACCATCCCACCTGGCTCTAACTTAACTACCCGAGATTTACTGTTACGTTCGCTAAAGCGCAGGTTAGGAGCAAGACGATATTCTGGAACACTAGTAAGATCGAGAATTCCTGTATGAATGCCAGGTAAGACATTAACAACAGAAAACATACCTTCGGCATCTGTAATAACGCGGTTGCCATCTTCTAAAAAAATAACTGCCTCTGGAATTCCTGGCTCTATTGGTTGTTGTTCGCCGTCAAAGTTTTTATCAACAAATACTCGACCGATAATAATTCCTGTATTTTCTATAATTCCAGGCTTAATTTTGAGCCGATGAATACTAGGTCCATCTTGCACAGAATTATTATTATCAGTTCTTTGAGCATTAACAATGGCTGAATTTTCTCCCGAACCTCGCAAAGCGTTGGCGTTTAATTGGGCAGCATAAACTACGTTGATTACTGCATTTGTGTCTAAAGTAATATCAGTAGTAAAGTTAATTAAACGACCATTGTTAGCAGTAGCTATGGGAATTAGTTGATTGGCAATTTCCGCTTTGACACTATCTGTTTGTAATTCAAAACCAACGGGCAAAGTATCAGTAATACTTAAGTTATCAATTGGTGCAGAAGCAAGATTGCGGATGGCTAATCGATATAGAACAATGTCCCCTGGTTGAGCCGTTGCGCGATCGCCCGTTTTGTTAATTTCTAGTTCTTGTGCATCACAAACATTTGTAGCCAGATCTAGTACTGCTAAATCTAATCCTACTCGTTCGGCATCTTCAACTAAAACAATTTCCCCTGTAATCGTAGTTTGTCCATCACTGGCTCTAATTGCTCTACCATCTAACGAAGTTGCAGTATATTCAACTATATTTCCTTGGCGATCGCCAAGCACTAGTTTGACTCGGCGTTCATCATAAATTGAATTATCAGGAGGCTGAACCACTAAAATATAAGTCGCGCCAAAATCCAACTGTCCCCGTTCTTCGTCCAGTAAAAAGCTATATCTACCTTGATCTGTATTAGTTAAATAAAAAGGATTACTATTTTCAATATTAGGTTTTATGCCTTTAGGTTTATTATTATTAGGATCGTCTGGTAATTCTGTGGCGGTTAAACTAGTTAGATCACTGGGGCTACTACCAGTAGGATCGTTTTGATCTAATTCATATAAAGCTACAGAAAAACCAAGATACTCTGGTAATATTTCACCAGCACAACCTGTAATACTACCTAAAGGATCGATTAGATTAGGCTTGATAGTTAAAGGTGGCAAAATATTCAAAGACTGGGAAGCAAGATTTCCACAACCAGGCTGTATATTAAGTGTGATTGCAGAAATTTCTTTAGCTGCTATTTCTCCGACTTTTATGGAAATATCTAACTCTAAAGATTTATCCGCAGGAATTGATACCGTCTCCTCTGTAGTGGTAATATCAATATCTTTACTTGCTACCTGAGCATCACTATCAGCAAGACGATAAACTACTTTTGTAACTTGTCCAGAACCAGTTAAGCCTTTGGTAGTGATTGATTGAGCATTGGGCAAAACTACCTTAATAACTTTCTGACTTTGATTATCTAAACGGAATTTAAACTTTACTGTGCTACCTGAAGTAACTAAATTTTGCTTATCTTGGCGTATATTAGTCAGATCTTGCTCATATTGTTTTTGAAAGTTAAGTAGTTGAGTTTGGGCTTCTTTTCGGCTGATTTTCTCGGCTATAGATTGAATCTGAGTAATTATTTGAGCAATAAAACTACCATTATTTTCTGGTACAATTTTTGCTTGATTAGCAATTTCTATTTCCTCATCAGTCAAACCTAAAGCCTTTAAATTAGACTCTTGCAACCCAGCTAAAGCAGTCAACAAATCAGTATCAGGCATCTGTGTAATCAAATTATTAATACCTTGATTGCTGAAATTTTCTAGCAACACCTGTTTTACTACGTTGACCACTTCTTGGGAAGAAGTTTCTATATCTAAAGTTGCCAATGCAGATATAGCTGTCAAACTAGCCAAATTAGCATCTTCTGCGTTTAACCCTTGTTCTTTAAACTGTGCAATTAAACCTTCAGCGATCGCGCCTATCCCAATTAAAGAATTACCTTGTGCATCTTCTATTCCCTGATTAACTAGTTTTAAAAATTGTTCTGCTTCAGTGGTACTATTGATTACTGCGGTAATTTTATTAGAAACTATTCGATTAATCTTATCGTTAGCTTCATCTGCATAACTAATAACTGCATTATTAGCAATATTTAATATATTTGGTGATGTTACATCACAGCCAATAATAGTCTGGGCAGATGCAGATTTAACACTATAAGGAATTAAGCCAATAAAAAAAACAATATTAGTTACAACAGCTATAATTTTTTGACAATAAAAACCAAAGATGGCTTTATCAGAGTCTATTTTCGAGAGAGATAGAGATTTATTCACAAGAATTTTCTCTGCTACAACAATGACTGACTTTTTAGTAGTAACTGCGAGCAAAACTGTATAAGTGTCAAACTAAGGTGAAAAATGGTAGTAGCACCTTGAGACTGAAATGTTGGGCTGATATTACATTTAAATATAAAAATATAAATTAATTGTTCCCCCAAACATGGGGGTTAGGGGGTTCTAGTTAATTCACATTAGCCAACAAATTCAATTTAGGCGCACTAATTGACTGGGCAACAGGTTGAATTTAATGACATACCTGGAAAATGTTTTTACCCACCATTAGGTTAAAAAAAGCTATAAATTAATAACTAATTTCAACCCATCTACTGAACTTTTACTTCATACATAGCTGTAATTGTGGCAGCCGATGGCAAAGAGCTAAATTGCCAACGAATATGAGTATAAGTTTCTGCGGGGGCTGGTTTTTCTATAGTTTTACCTTCTTCGGTCTTAATCTTGATGGTTGGTTTAGCTACAAAAGTTTTACCATTGTCGATACTATAAGTAACTACAGCTTGATTGCCACTTTTAGCTGTCTCAAGTTCATATACCATTTGACTAGGTATAGGCTGAGTAATAGTTAAATTCTTAGCAGCACTTGCTCCTGTATTAGCACTGCTAACTGTATAGCGTAAAATATCCCCAGGGTTAACGACCGCATTATCCGTTAAATCTTCCCATTTAATCTGTTTTTGTCCACCAGTTGTAACAACAATCGACTTTTTAGCAGCAGTTAAATTTAATTTCACTGTCGGATTTTGCGCTGCTTGAGCAATAATTTCGGTGACTTGGGGAAAACTAGCCCATACAGGAATCTGATTAATCAAAGGGACAGTAACGATTAATCCTAAAGTGCCAATGCCTAATAACTTATGTAGAAGTTTCATTTGGTTTAAGCTAATATGTCTACTAAAGAAATCGCTAGGGGCAATAGACCAGTTATTTCTAATCTATTGCTCCGTTTTTTAGTCTCTAAAATTGCATCTATGCAAAGATATACAATGCCGAGCAACCTTACGGTTCTAAACCTTCTGCTGCTAAACCATCAAATTTATCAACGGTACGTCTGAAAGTGAATGCAGAATCCCCTGGCGCGTTATAATCTGTAAGATTAGTTGTTTCCGCACCCGTAGGAGCTAATAGAGGAATCATACTTCTATAGCCTGTAACTGTTACACCAGGGTCGGTTGTACCTGCTGAGGTTAAAGTATTAATTGGAATAGAAGAGGCATTTGGAGCTTTACCAGTGTAGAAGGTAATTTCACCTGCATTAGTATCTGTAGCACTATTTTGGACGTTGATAGTATCAAGATCGCCGTCGGTATTGTTATCTAAGCCCCAGTTATTGCCGTCAGTAGTACCATCCTCATCGATCATTACATTGACACCATTAAGAACTTTGTTAGTACCATTACCAACTTGAGGTTCAGAAATATTGCGATAAACTACACGATATTCCAATATATCCCCTGGAACTGGTAGTTTAGCGGTATTAAGAGCGGTAAAGCCCATACCACTTCTTTCATTTCCAGCAGAATCGAGAACTCTTACTTGCTTATTAACTTTAATGAAACCTGTATAAACTTGGTTAACAGTTAAGTTACGGTTCTCCCCAGCTTGAGGACTACCATCGTTGTTACCATCAATAAAAGCAATAATTGCTACAGGGAATCCACGGTTAATCGTGTCATCGGTAGATAGTCCAGTACCAGTTGGTAGATTTACATCTACTTGATAATTTAAGGGAACACCAGCAGCAAGGGTAGGAATTGTGATCGGTGTGCTACCGCTATCTAATACAAATATGCGATCTGTAGTAGGATTAGTAGTACTAGTATTATCTTGATAAGTATAGGTTGCAGTTTGCGTACCATAACGAATCGTTACCTTTGTGCCAATTGGTAAGTGTTCATCAAGACTAGTACCTTTAAAAACGGGATCAAATTCTGGATTGATTGGCTGGAGTAATACATTCTGCAAATCTGTTGACCCAGGATTACTGAGAGTATTTTTAAAGACAACTGTATTAGGATCAAAGGTTGTTCCAGCATTATGTTTAGCATTAGGTGGGAAGTTACTGACACCCAAATTCTGGAAATCGTGGTTATTATCTGGACCTACACCGAAGACATTACCAGTTGCTGCTGCTTGTTGATCTGGGCCGTTAAGTAATGTTCCTGGCGCACTAATGGTAATCACGTTATCTTCACCACCAGGAGATGCAGGATCAGTACCATCAGCATTGTTATTATTATTACTATCTACCCCATGAGTTCCTGGGTCGGCAATACCAGTAGACTGAGGATCATTTTCATTGGGACCTGGATTAACGCCATTAAAGTTACTAGGATCTTGGTCACCAGATTCATCAAAGATAATTCCACCATTTACTGTACTACCAAATATCTGGGCAACGTTGGCAACAGTACCACCAGTGGTTGCATTTAATCCAGAAGTAATTACACTAAAAGTAAAACCAGTAACACTTGTGTTTTGAGCAATTGGACCTTGACCATCGGGAGTAGGTCTAGCATCATAAACCCAACCTACACGAGTTACGGTGGTTAGATCTGCTGGTGCAGTTGTAGTCCACTGCATTGTGTTTGGTGTACCACTCGTAGCAGTAGTATAAACAGGTGTCCAATTACCTACGGCGGTTAACGCAGCATTGAGCTTAGTTCCTACTGGAATTGCATCTGAGATTAAGATTAAATTGCTAGCCTGAGCAGCAGTCTTACCAGTAATTCGAGTACCAAAATCACGACCTTGAAGCTCTCCTGGAGTATAGAGAGAGTTGGGGGTGGTATTAAGAACTTCAAAGCTTAAGCTGTATGGAATAATATTGTCATTAAGATCAGTAGGACTAGTTCCATTCCCAACTGCACCTCTAGTTTTCTCAATAAGAGTCATTGCTAAAGGATTAGCCCCTAAGAATACTTGTTGCAAGGCACTGGCTTCTTTCTGTCCACCTACAGGAGCACCTGCAACGGTAGGATTGGTAGCGGTTTCAGTACGAACGTCTTTAGCTTGATTATCACCGGCAGCACCAGTATCAGGCTGGTTTTGAGTTCCTGCCACAGGATTATTAGGATCACCGTTAGTTCCAGTATCACCTAAGAGAACTTCGATGGGCGCACCAGCAGCCGTTGCGGAAACAGTACCAGTAATCTTAACTATTACCTTACCGTTAATGGGAACATCTTCAACAATACCGTTGGCTGGTCTTGCATCTGGCACTGTACCTGTTCCTGTAGGAATTGCTCCAAAGTTATGAGTTCCAGTAGCAGTTAAAGCTGGGGACACTTGAATGATTAGTTGATTTTCATTATTGCCAGTGGTGGCTCTACTTAAACCTTTAGTGGCGATATCAACTAGATCAGGAATAAAGATATTGCTCTTATCGTTACCAACGTTATTAATGGTAAATTCAAAAGAAACTCTGTCGCCAGTCAAAACCGAATTATTGTTTGCACCAACTGTTAAGTCCTCAATACCAGTTGGTTGGTTGGTTATACCAGCAACTTTAGCAACAGTAACTTCTACTGTATTAGATTCAATGGTGTAGTCATTACCTATTTCGTCTTTATAAGTACCTGTGGCAGTGTTACGTAGTACTGCACCTGCGTTAGTTCCTGCTGCAAATGTAGGGAGAGAAAACTGGAAAAGACTGGCTGCTGCTAGTGCTGCACCAATCAAAGGGGAATAGTATTTCTTTCTGGTTAAGCTATGCTGAGTCATAAAAGCCCTACTAATAGTAGTAAGAAATAGATTAGTGAATAGTGAAAAATTCCTGTTAATAATTTTGTTGATTAAGTTATTAATTAGATATTTAAATTAATGCTTTAGGCTTTTGGTAATCATTGATGGTAAGTTCAGTAAATAATAATTAGATATCAATAAGCATTACCTGCCAAACTTATCAACAAACTAAGCTTGATTCATCTTTAAATAATTACTACTTAATCTAAAGTCTTAACAAGAAGTTATTGGCATTTAACTTTTAAGCTTGAATTAATTCACTTTATTTGCATAATATTGATTCTGATGAATTATTCCAAGATTTTAGATATTCTTATGTATATTCCATACACAATTAAACTCTTTGAATTTTGTGATTGCCATTAGTGTATCCACTTAATAAATGGTTAATTAATAGCTTCTTTTATATATATTTCCCAATTTTGTAAGTAATAACGAAGGGAATAATACTTACAGAATTTTACTTAAATACCTAGAGTTTATAACTGGTATACATGGTAAGGAATATGTTATTAAAAAATAATTTGAGTGGGTTTTAGTTTTGGCTATTAGCTATGAGCTTCTTAGCTTTTAGCCTTGAGATCCTTAGCTTCTTAATTACTAACTCAGTTTTTACTTCCATTGCTTATTACCTACCTCCCCTCTCCTGTCTCCAAACTCGTTACTCTTTATTTATTAACTCCTGTTTCAACCCCCACTACCTACATTGTCCCCTTGTGGGATTACCTACTACCCAAACCCCCACTACCTACTACCTCCTACCTATTCTTTGCCACAGTCATTTTATATTTAATTACACGTACCCACTCAGGTATTTAATAACTACATGGATTTAAGTAAAAAAACAAAAAAACGTTCTAGTATCCGACCTCGTAAACAGTTTGGTCAACATTGGCTACGGGATGAGCGAGTTTTGGAAACTATTATTGGGGCTGCACAATTGAATAGCCAGGATAGGGTGTTAGAAATTGGTGCGGGGACAGGTATTTTAACCACTAGATTATTATCGGAAGTCTCCGCATTGGTTTCTGTGGAAATTGATCGCGATTTATGTAAAAAATTGGTCAGGGATTTGGGCGATCGCTCTAATTTTCTTTTGGCTCAAGGGGATTTTTTGGAGTTGGATTTAGTAGAATTACTCAAGGATTTTCCGACCTTTCAATCTCCTAATAAGGTAGTTGCCAATATTCCCTATAATATTACTGCCCCAATCTTGGAAAAGCTTTTAGGTAGAATTGCTACTCCTGCCACTGTTAATTATGAATCGATCGTTTTATTAGTACAAAAGGAAGTAGGCGATCGCTTGGTTGCTGTCCCTGGTAGTAAAGCTTTTGGCGCATTATCAATTCGGGTACAATATTTGGCTAGTTGTGAATTGATTTGCGATGTCCCTGCTAAAGCATTTTATCCACGACCAAAAGTTGATTCTGTGGTTATTAAGTTGCGTCCTCGCCCACTTACTCAACCTGCTGATAATCCTCGTCAGTTGGAAACTTTAATTAAACTTGGTTTTGCTAGTCGGCGCAAGATGTTACGTAATAATCTTAAAAGTATAGTTGATCTCGATCATTTAACTGCATTATTAGAAAAATTAGACCTAAATCCTCAATGTCGTGCAGAAGATTTAAGTCTAGAAGAATGGATACTACTGAGTAATCATTGGTGAGTTAAAGGGTTAGGGTGTTTGTTAATTAGCTTTTAGCTTCTGATCTACTACCTCCTGTCTCCTGACTCCTGACTCCTGACTCCTGTTATCACTGATAGTTAATACTGATGTTAAATAAATTGATTAAGGTAGGGTAAAGGTTAAAGAGAAATAGTTTAATAACTACTACCTACTACCTATTACCTCCTACCTCCTACCTACTACCTATTAAATATACTCCTGCAAGGCTTTAACTTCTAAAGGTTCAGACTGTAAAGAACGAATTGCTGCTGCGGTGGCTTTTGCTCCAGCGATCGTAGTTACAATAGGTAATTTATAATCTAATGCCATTCTTCTAATTAATTGGGCATCGGTTTGAGACTCTTCGCCTGTAGGAGTATTAATAATCAATTGGATTTCGTTATTTTTAATGGCATCAACAACATGGGGACGACCTTCATGAAGTTTTAAGACTAAAGCTACGTCTTCAATACCATTAGCTTGCAGGGCTTTTTGTGTACCAGTAGTTGCCATGATTTTAAATCCTAAATCAATAAAATCCTTAACTACAGGCACGATCGCGCTTTTATCTCGTTCATTCATGGAAACAAATACTGTGCCACTCAAAGCTAATTGTACTCCTGCACCTATTTCTGCTTTGGCGAAGGCTTTACCAAAATCGCTATCAATTCCCATCACTTCCCCTGTAGAACGCATTTCTGGCCCTAATAGGGTGTCGGTGTTGGTAAATTTATTAAATGGTAATACCGCCTCCTTAACAGCAATATGTTTAGGAATTATTTCTTTTTCCACTCCTAAAGATGCTAAACTTTTTCCTGACATGACTAACGAGGCTATCTTGGCAAGAGGAACACCAGTAGCTTTAGATACATAGGGGACAGTTCTAGATGCACGGGGATTAGCTTCAATAATAAATACCTGTTCTCCCTGCACTGCATACTGAATATTCATCAACCCGACTACTTTTAGTGCCTTGGCTAGTTTGTGTGTCCAGTCGCGAATGGTAGCCACGGCTGATTCTGGGAGGGAATTATAGGGTATAGAACAAGCGGAATCTCCTGAATGTATACCTGCCTGTTCGATGTGTTCCATAATTCCACCAATTACTACATTGCCACTGTGATCGCAAAGGGCATCTACATCAACTTCGATCGCATTTTCTAGGAATTTATCGATCAATATGGGATGATCGGGTTCTACCTCCACTGCATAGGTCATGTAATGTTTGAGATCGGCATCGGAATAGACAATTTCCATTGCCCTACCCCCTAATACATAGGATGGACGTACCACCACAGGGTAGGAGATGCGGTTAGCAATTTTGAGGGAGGCTTCATAGCTACGGGCAATACCATTGGGAGGCTGTTTTATATCTAATTCTCTTAAAATTTGTTCAAAGCGTTCGCGATCTTCGGCGGTATCGATCGAATCTGGTGATGTTCCCCAGATTTTGGCGTTTAAAGGTTGGGAATGTTTTTCTATATATTGTTGTAAGGGTATAGCCAATTTTAACGGGGTTTGTCCACCAAACTGTACAATAATTCCCGTGGGATTTTCCGCTTCAATGATGTTGAGAACGTCTTCAAAGGTTAAGGGTTCAAAATATAGGCGATCGCTAGTATCGTAATCTGTAGATACGGTTTCTGGGTTGGAATTGACCATAATTGTCTCATATCCCGCATCCGATAAGGCATAGGCTGCATGACAACAGCAGTAATCGAATTCTATCCCCTGTCCTATACGGTTCGGCCCTCCCCCTAAGATCATCACCTTGGATTTGTCTGAAGGGGTAATCTCCGACTCTCCTAATTCGTAGGTGGAATAGTAATAGGGTGTATAGGCTTCAAATTCCGCAGCACAAGTGTCAACAAGTTTATATACAGGTACAATGCCTAATTGTTTTCTATATGCCCTCACCTCATCTTCGGTGGTTTTAGTGGCAAAGGCTATCTGGCGATCGCTATATCCTTGTTGTTTAACAAAGCGCATTTGTTCGGCGGTGATTTTCTGGAGAGATACGCCCTTGAGGAATTTTTCAGTTTGTAGTAATTCCTGCATTTTATCTAAAAACCAGATATCAATTGCGGTTAACTGGTGTATTTCTTCCACACTCAAGCCAATTTTTAACCCCTGATAAATATTAAAGATTCTGTCGGGGTTAGGTGTCCTTAAACTTGCGCGTATATGGGGAATTGATGGTAAAGTTTCAGTGCGATCGCAACCAAAGCCATAACGACCAGTTTCTAAAGATCTTAAAGCTTTTTGAAAGGATTCGTTAAAAGTTCTACCTATTGCCATTGCTTCCCCTACCGACTTCATTTGCGTCGTCAGAATGGGTTGAGTACCTGGGAACTTTTCAAAGGCAAAGCGGGGAATTTTGGTAACTACATAGTCTATAGTTGGTTCAAAGGAGGCTGGGGTTTTTTGGGTAATGTCGTTGGAAATTTCGTTGAGGGTATAACCTACTGCTAACTTGGCTGCAAATTTGGCAATGGGAAAGCCTGTTGCTTTGGATGCTAGGGCAGATGAACGAGACACGCGAGGATTCATCTCAATTACAATCACCTCGCCATTGACGGGATTAACTGCAAACTGGATATTAGACCCCCCTGTTTCTACCCCAATCTCGCGGATAATTGCTAGAGAATAATCCCTTAGACGTTGATATTCTTTATCTGTTAGGGTTTGGGCTGGTGCTACTGTAATGGAGTCTCCTGTATGTACCCCCATTGGATCGATATTTTCAATCGAACAAATAATCACCACATTATCTGCTAAATCTCGCATCACTTCTAACTCGTATTCTTTCCAACCTAAAAGTGACTTATCAACCAAAATTTGGCTAACTGGCGAAGCATCTAACCCTGCTGCGGAAATTTGTTCATATTCTTCCTGGTTATAGGCAATTCCTCCCCCTGTCCCCCCTAGGGTAAAAGCTGGACGAATAATTAAAGGATAACTGCCAATGGACTGAGCGATCGCTTTGGCTTCTTCTAGATTTTGGGCTATTCCTGAAGGACACATGGGAACACCAATTTTCTCCATTGCTTCCTTAAATAGCAATCGATCTTCGGCTTTTTCTATGGCTGGTAATTTTGCGCCAATAAGTTCTACATTGTATTTTTCCAGGACTCCACTTTTAGCCAGAGATACTGCAACATTCAAGGCTGTTTGTCCCCCCATCGTTGGCAATAAAGCGTCTGGTCTTTCTTTGGCAATCACTTTTTCAACCATTTCGGGGGTCAACGGCTCAATATAGGTACGGTTTGCCATTTCAGGATCGGTCATGATTGAAGCAGGATTGGAATTGACCAGAACTACTTCATACCCTTCTTCTCGTAGAGCTTTACAGGCTTGTGTCCCAGAATAGTCGAATTCACAAGCTTGTCCGATAACAATCGGGCCTGAGCCTAATAGTAAAATTTTGTGGAGATCGTCGCGACGGGGCATATTACTCTGTCTTTCGTCTAACTAATACTGCTAGCGATTAATTGTATAGGTTATGTTCCCCCTTAATTGTGTTGACTTTATCTACATTTAAGAACTTCTTGTGAATTTGTCTTGTTTTGAGCGGATATAAGTAGGTATTTTGGCTGGCTGTAGCAGGTTTGGCTTACTGCTTATTGTATTTATTTTCTCTCATAATTGAGATCTGGCTTTTTTTGGCTTGCTAAATACCCTCAAGCCTGATTCTGACCTGGTTGCTATGTCAACAAATGCCTATATTATTTATCTCTAATCTGATTTTTATATTGCTTTTTGTAACAATTACTAGGGATCATTAATATTTGTTGAAATATATTGACATGATTGCTAAAGTGTGAATACCTATTAAATTGAGAGGTAAACAGATGACTTTATCAGTAAATGCGATCGCTTTAATTGCAGTTTTCGTTCTTGGGTATATACTAGCTGTGGGTATAGGTACTCTTGCCTACTTTGCCAATGAAAAAAACTATTAAACACACCAGGCTTAATAGTTTAATAATGAGATCAAACTGATTATTCAGCTAGCTAGCTCTGTGTTAAAAATTAGCTAGCTGTTTTCACAGATCCATATTATAAATACGGAATACCTACATTAAATCGTCAATAGTGTTTTAAGTTACTATTTCGTAATAGATATTAAAAATACGAAATACGTAAACTAAAGTGTTATGAATGAGTTTAACCAGTCTCCTCGTACTTTAACGGTTGATATTGGTGGTAGTGGGATCAAAGTTATGATTTTAGATCCTCAAGGAAAGCCTTTGAGCGATCGCCATCGTCTCCCTACTCCTACCCCACCTAAACCAGATGAAATTATCGCCACAATTATGACTTTGGCGGAAACTTTAGAATACGATCGCGTTTCTGTAGGTTTTCCAGGAGTAGTACAAAACGGTTTAATTAAAACTGCGGTTAATCTAGATCCAGATTGGTTACAGTATGATTTAGCCACTAGTTTAAGTCAATTACTATCAAAACCTGTTAAAGTCGCTAATGATGCTGATATACAAGGTTTTGGGGCGATCGTCGGTCAAGGAGTAGAATTAGTAATTACTTTGGGTACAGGCTTTGGTTCAGCTTTGTTTATTGATGGTACACTAGTACCTAATTTAGAAATGGGACATCATCCTTTTCGTAAGGGAGAAAGCTACGAGCAACAATTAGGTAGAGCAGCGTTAGAAAAAGAAGGGAAAAAGAAATGGAATACTCGTTTAGAAAAAGCGATCGCCACTTTAGAGTCTTTATTTAATTATCAAACCCTTTATATTGGTGGTGGAGAAACAAAAAATATTAGTTTCAATCTACCTACTAATGCCAAAATTGTACCTAATGTCTCTGGGCTTTTGGGCGGTATTAAACTGTGGAATAATTAAACTTCTGGTATTATTGGCAAAGGGAATTATTAGGTTTAGCTAGATTTCATGGTTAAAATTTCCCTGGCAATTCTAATCTTATTTTTCAATGCCAAAACTCGCGGACGACCATGACCTTGTATACCATAATAGCTATCAAAAACAGATTGATTATTGATTCCCTGAGCCGTATAGATTTTTATATACATTTGATAGAATTCCCAATTTCTAGAATATAAATGGTCATTAATATTGGCTAAAATATAGATATTAGGAACACTGCTCAATTCCTCTTGAAATCGATGTAAGCAGCAAATTTGACTACCATACTTCTCCAATAACGTTTGGCGGTCAGATATGCCAAATAAAGTTTGCATTAATTGCTTTCTATTATGTAAAAATATCTGGCTATTAACGGCTAAGACATTAACTTTTTGTTGAAAATAAGTACTGGTGAGTAATGCCCCAAACGTGCCAGCCGATGAGCCGAAAAGTAAAGTTTCGTGAGAACTTATGCCTGCAATTTTAGCCAAACTTTCCAAAACTTCAGCAATTAATTTAACAAAATTAAAGTTAGTAGAACCAGCATAATAACTAGAAGTTATTCCAGGGATAAATTGCCCAGGGTCACCAACACTAATTACCGAAATATTATGATTTTTAAAAGCAGATAAACAGCCTTCAAAATAAACTTTTTGCTGATTGAGATAATAATCATCGACAGAAAAATCAAGATAATCTTGATTAGCACTTTGAAAATAAATATCAAGCTGCTGGGAATTATCCTTAAAATAACAAAACAGATAAAAGAAAGGAAGATTATATAAAGTTTGTTGCTCGGGAAAATAAATTTTATAAATTACAGGTTCACCAATAAAAACATCAGTTGGTTGTATTTGATGGGGATCTAAAATTACAATTTCCCGAAAAATACTAGGAATATAACCAAAAATATGCTGATTATATTCACGAGGAATAACTTGTAGAGCGTAGGTAAGTAATTTAGCAATTTGAGAAAATTGTTTTTGCTGTTTAAAAACTTCAAATTGAATTCTAATTTTTTGTGCTAAAGCGATCGCCTCACTATCCATAACTCTCTAGCTATTAAATTTTGGGTTATTAATACTATTTATATTTCTTAGTTTTTAACTTGATATTATCCAGCGTTGAATAAACTCCATTGCTAATTAATTAGTTCTTAGCTTTTAGCTTTTAGCTTCTTACTCATACCTAATGCCTAGTGCCTAGTGCCTAGAGTCCTACTACCTACTACCTACTACCTACTACCTACTACCCCCTATAAACCTGCCTATTTTAACTGCATTGGCAAATTTTGGTTACAAGTTCAACCAATTTTAAAAAAAATAAATAATTATAGGCTTACTGGTTTATCAATCAATTCCCATAACATATGGCAAATAAAGATCCGAAGCTACCCAAACACCTAGTTCAAGGAAAAACAGCTAAATCAATAGAGGCTGTAGTCCCTGTTGCTACTGGAGGCGGTGGGGGACACATCGAAACTAATTGGAAAGATATAAATTGGACGCGCAAAAAACTAACTTTAGCGATCGCTTTTTTAAGTATTCCTTATATAATTGCGATTATTAGTACTTTAAAGTCGGGACACCTACTAATTACAGCCATACTAATAGGTTTGGGGGTTTTTGTAGGGCTATTATATCTCGCCCTAAAGATAATTCAAAATAATACTTTCTAAGGGTATTTAGATCGCAGAAGCAATAATTGTGCGATGTCTGGGGCTATTGGTGGTGAAGGTGGGAGTAGTAAAACCCGCCTCGATAAAAGCCTGAGTAAGATCAAAACTAAAATACTGATCTAAATAGGGTTCGGTACTTTTAAGTAGTGTTAGAACATAGGGTGGCATTTTTAGAAACACTTGTGACTGGGGGTTCATATCCATAATGGTTAGATATCCTCCTGGGCGTAATAAACGTCGAGCTTCTTTAATAATTTCCACAGATGCAGTAGTAGGTAATTCATGAAACATTAAACAAGCGGAAACTAAATCAAAAGCTTGGGTAGGTAAACCTGTAGACTCAGCAGCAGCATGAACCCAAGTAATGTTTTGTTGGTTTTGCTCTCCTCGGTATTTAGCCACCGCCAGGAAATAGGGAGAAAGATCAACCCCTGTAAGGTGAGCGTGGGGATATATTGCTTGCATCGCCATAGTACTCATCCCCACACCACAACCTAAATCAACGATGTTTGTCGGTGTAATATCTAATTGTTGTTGAATAACTTGATGATAACTTTGACGTAGGAGAGGATCGCCACTAACATCACCCTTAGACCAAATTTGAGCATGAACAGCACGAGCAGCAGATTCTACTTCCCAAGCTGCTTGCCAACTAAGATTACCTGATTCGTAGGCATGAAATGAGGTAGTGTAATAATCGGGATATTTTAGGTTAGGATTTTCTACCGCAGCTAATTCTGCATCCCAGTTGCGATCGCTTAATTGTTTAACATTCTCTCTCCAAGGTACACCAATTGATTCAGCCCTTTTAATCATCATCTGACGGGCGCGCGTTTTGGCAAAGTTGGCTAGGGGTTTAATTGCCAAGACACCATTAACTAAACGGGATGCTAATCCAATTTGGGGTTGGGATGTAGTAACAGTCATTGATAGTATTTATCTTTTGTTGTTAAATTGTTTTTTATTGTAAAACTTTATAATAGATTAATTCTCGACTAGGACGAGAGACTTAGGGGGGGGTGAGCTTCTTAGCCTTAAAATGGATATATAAGTTTTGAGAATTGGTATTACTTATAAAAGTAGAAGATGAATTTATAGTAACCAAATCATAGATATGGACAGATCCAATATGTCTTAGCGTGATTTTAATATCAATTCTGCAAAATAACTAGAGATTTAGAACGAATTAAGCTAATAGCTAATAACTAATAGCTACTTAATATTACTTTTGAGTTTCACATTGCACCTTTGTAGTCTAATTTAAATTATCAACGCCGAAAATCTAACTATTATTCTTTGCAGACATATATTTTTCTGTTTCTCGCAGTCTTTTACTTAGAAAGCGACAAATTTCTAAAATAATCTGGGGGCGTTGTGAAATGAGACTGATAAAGCGTTTCTTTTCAAGACAGAGTAGGATGGAGTCTTCAAAAGCGATCGCGCTATCCCAACGGGGAGCTTCATCAAACAGGGCGATTTCACCGAAGTATGCACCTTTAGTTAATTGTTTTATTTCTTGTTGTTTGCCATCTAGGTTTTTTAGAATTTGAATTTTACCATCGGCAATAATATATAAATGCCACCCCCAACTACCTTCTGTATAGATGGTTTCTCCTGCTAAAACTTGTTTTTGTTCTAAGGCTTGATCTATCTGCAAAAGTTCATCTAATGAAAGATTTTTAAATAAAGGGATGTTGCGTAATAAAAGTAATTGATTCATAGTATGGGGAGGATAGTTAAGCACGTCTGCATCTGACTGTTTTAGTGTAGTTAGGGTTAAAGCTGCTCCTGTTTGAATCCAGCGATCGCTACTTTTGTAGGCTTCTTTAAGGATGGGATAACCTTTATTTTCTAACCATTGCTCACTCTGCGTTATTTTAGTTTGGGGTTTTGGGGCTACTTTTTGTTCTAATAATGGTATTAAAGGTTGTATAAAGCGACGGTGATTTATTGAGGCTAAAACTTCCACTGCATTCGCTAGATCACGGCGATCGCTCGTGGTAAGGATTCTAGTTACTAGGTTGACTGTGCGGGCATAACCAAGACAGGAGAGGATATATAATACTTTTTGTAGTAAACGTTGATGAAAGTCGTCAATTGCCACGGCTAAAAACTGCCAACTTGGATCATCACTAGGTATTTTCTGTTGCCACCGCCTAGTGAGGGTTAACTGTTCAAATTCTGGTATCAGATGTTGATATAAGATCTCGTTGGCTTGTTTGGTTTTAATCTGCCCAATACTAGCGATCGCCACGCGCACAATTTCTGGTGAAGCTGAAGTTAAATGAGCTTGAGCCACTTCTAACCCTGCTTGCCCATAGGCTGCTATAGTTTTAGCCACCCAGTGACGAACTTGATCATCATTATCTTGATAACCCATCGCAACTGCCTCTAGCATTTCTGCACAATGGGTAATTGCTAGGATTTGATAAGCTGCAATTCTAACAGTAGGTTCAAAATGATTGATTTGTGCCAGGGCTATTTTACTCAGATGATAATCTTGAGGTACAGCTAAATTTGCTAGGGCTTCTAGGGCGTATTTACGGGCTTGGGGGCTAGTTTGGGGTAGTAAATATTCTATCAGAGTGATAAATTCTCTATTGCGACTTTGACCTACAACTAAAGCGATCGCAGTGGCGGTTTTATCGCTAATATTAGTTTGCCATAATAGTTCTGCTAGGCGTGGATCGATCGCCGAATCACTGTTAGCTTGAAATATGGCAATCAAACTTAATATTTTTATTTCTTGCTCAGGGGCGGTAATTAAACTTTCTAACTGCTTTGGATCAAATGTATACTGATTGGCTATTAGTATTTGTAGAGCGGTTATACGTACATTCAGATTAGGATCTTGTAGAAGATTAGCAAATTCTTGTAAAGTGCTTGGGGGAGGATGGGGAGTAAACAACTTTAAAATTGCCAGTTGTATTGCATGATCAGCTTCGGGTAATAAGGCTTTAATTTCGGGTAAAAACTGCTGAGGGTTACTAATATTTAAAGCTAATTCCAAACCTTTAGCTTGAGTATAGCGATCGCCATCTGTTAAAAGTTCCCGAATTACTATACTCGACTGGGGGGGAAATTGGGCTATATCTTGCACAAAATCATCCAAATTGATTGTATCCGCCCGAATCATCGCCTCTAAACCTTCTGTATAGAATTTACCCATTGGCAGGCGTACCAGTAATAAAACCAAAGTTAAACTAGCTGCAATAATGGCAATCTGTTCTAAAGTGAGATAGAGATGACAAAGCCATAATACCCCTCCTGCTGTGGTTAAACCCAAGGAATAAATCAAACCATCGCAAATAGAGCGTATACGCCCAATATACTGTTGAGGAATACTATTATAGTTTAGTTGGTGGATAGGTAAATTAATGGCTTTATAGAGAGCATCACCGTTAATTTGTAATCCAATTGCTGCTGCTAAATTAAAATTTAATAATAGTCCGCCTATACTTAAGATTGTTGTCAACGGATAAACTGCATTTAACCTGGCTACCCCGACAAGTCTTAATAGAGGGCGCGTTACACCGTAGAGAAATAATACTTGGATCAGGGAAATAATAATCCGCATTAATCCCAAAAAACTGGTTAATTCAGATTCCTTAAAATGCTGCCCATAAATATTAAACCAAAGAAATTCTGAGCTTAAATAAATAATAACCAACAAAAAACTGCTATTCGCTAAAAACAAAACGAGGGGATAACGTTTAACTATAGCAGGGAGAGTTTTTAATGATTCCAAAACGCCTAATTCTTCAGTTTGATTATTAGTTTCCAGACGACGCTGTGAACGTTCCAAATAAAGCAATTGCCCAAAAGCGATCGCCATGAAGACAGGTAAACTAAATAACAATTCTCGACTAGGAAAATAATGAGATAGGAAAATAGTTATTCCTCCCCCCAATAAAGTTCCTACCGCCTGTGCAATACCAATATAAGGAGCATATTGCTTATATTCTAAAGTAGTAAAATAGTCCGTAAGTAACCCAGCATAAAGAATATTATTACTAAAATCCCACTGAAAAAAAATTACGATCAATAGAACATAATAAACCCAGGGAGTTGGCAAACTAACCAAAAATCTTAACAAGAACATTAAACATATAGATACCAATAACGCATAGCGAAATACCACAGGGCGACTAAAGCGATCGGCAATTTGAGAAAACGCTCCGTAGGCAGGGAACGAACACAATCCAATTAAAATAAATACTAAAGGTAACTTACTTGCTCCTACTTGACTTACAAATAAAGAATTAGCGATCGCCATAGCAATGACGTTATAAATCAAGACTGTAACAGCTAATAATAAAATTTGCATCAAGCGGTTAAATTGATAAGCAGATAACCCCAAACGCCGTTCAATAGCTTGACTAATCATATTTTTTGTTAATTACTGACTGGGTTAATATCTCTCATGCAATTGATAATTACTCCCCCAGTTAGATATCTGGGATATATAATATTTTTTGAATTTGATATTTTATCTTTATTTTCTTTCTCTGAGTCTCTAGGTTTTTATTGCCCTTTGTCAACTGGCTTATGTCTAATATCCGTAAGGGTGGCGATTGATAACTACTATTTATGGGGTTTTAGCTTTTAGCAATGATGCTCCGCTAATTCCTGCTTGATAGCCTTTAAATAATACTGACTCGTTACTCGTTACTTGTTACTTGTTAATCTTTATTGACTACTCAACCCCTACTACCTACTATCGTCACGTTCGCGCTTTGGTCGCCAAAGCAAGCGTGCGCTCAGGGACGCTTTCCGCGCCTACTACCTACTACCTCAACCTCCTACTCCCTACCAAAATATTCTGTGGATAACTTGTGGATAACTTTAGGTTTTTAGGCTCAAGCTGTGGAAAAACTGCATAAACAGCCCCTCCCCTACTACCTACTACCTACTACCTACCTCCTGACTCCTGACTAAAATTAATTAAGCTTGAGATTGCTGACGAGTGATAAAATTAATGCGATCGCTCAGTAAAGAAATAGTTTGATTTAATTGACGATCTATTCGCAACTGTTTAGCAATTTTGTCACAGCTATACATAACTGTAGTGTGGTCTTTGCCTCCTATTTTTTCGCCGATGCGTGGTAAGCTCAAGTCTGTATGCTGTCGCATTAAATACATGACAATTTGTCTTGCATAACTAATTTCTCGACGACGAGAGTTACCTTGTAAATCTTCGAGGGAAACTTTTAAAACTTCAACCGCCACATCTAAAATTGTCTCTGGTGAGGCGGTGATTTGTTCTACTTGAGGATTTAATACTGTCGCAATATTTTCCACTGTCATTGATAACCCTGAAATAGAAATATAAGCGATCGCTCTAATTAACGCTCCTTCTAATTCACGAATATTAGACGTATATTGACTTGCAATGTATTCTGTTACTTCCCTAGGTAAGCGCACATTTTCATATTCGGCTTTTTTCTGTAAAATTGCCATACGAGTTTCTAAATCTGGAACTTGTACATCAGCAATTAAACCCATAGAAAAACGAGAACTTAGACGCTCTTGCAGTTTGGGAATATGGTTAGGAGGGCGATCGCTGGCTAAAACTACTTGTTTCCCTGCTTCGTGTAATGTATTAAAAGTATGGAAAAATTCTTCTTGTGTATATTCTTTCCCTTCTATAAATTGGATATCATCTACGAGTAAAATATCCGCCGTGCGATAATGTTCCCGAAATTTCTGTATACTGTCGTTGCGAATAGCTGCAATTAAATCGTTGGTGAATTGTTCGGTTGAAACATAAAAAACCCTAGCATCTGCGTTTATTTCTAAATGATAATGTCCGATCGCCTGCATTAAATGTGTTTTCCCTAAACCTACTCCCCCACATAAAAATAAAGGATTGAAATCTCTCCCAGGAGACTCAGCCACGGCTAAAGACGCAGCGTGTACCATTCTATTGGTGGGCCCAACTACAAAGCTATAGAATGTATATTTAGGATTTAGTTTATTGGGTTTAAAGGTATTTTTTCCTTGATTGAGCAATTGAGATCCAGCAGTAAAATTGGCGTTATCGCTATAAAATGTCAGATTTTCCGCCTGTTGGGATTTTAAGCGTATTTCTATGGGTTTACCGCTAATTTCCTCTACCACTTCGCTAATTATATTCAGATAGTGCTTTTGCAAATGATTCAAGACAAACGCATTAGGCGTTAAAATTGTCAAGTGATCAGCCTCCAAACCTTCAATGGTAGTATTTTGAATCCAAGTCTCGAAGGTAGGGCGACTTAGACTCTCTTTAAGGCGTAATAAAACTTGCTCCCATAGCTGTTGCGGAGAAATTGCCACTCTATCTTTGATTACCTGCTGATGATTGTTGATTTGAAGATCTTATCAGTTGTATTGGGTTTGGTGGGCAATATTTATTATCTTTGAAATAAGATTATATAGTATTAATATTTTAGCTCTAATCTTAAATATTACTGATAGGTTAAATCTCAACACCTTAATTTTACCTATTGCACTAAAGATTATAATTATTTACAGCCGTTTTCAGTTGAATAGACTATGTATTCAAACTAGTTCTGAGCTTTTGAGCTTCGTAGGTTTTTTAAATTTACTCATTTGCAAACCGCAGTAAGCTCGTCAGATAAACTGAAGGATCACAACCACTTATTTTATAAATAAACAATGAATCAACTCCCTGAAATTGCTCAACTGGGAGAGCCTATTCTCAGAAATAAAGCCCAGACAGTAACTAAGATAGATACAAATATTTTAGAGTTAATCGACTCTTTAACCCAAAGTGCGATCGCGCTTGCTGGAGTAGGTATTGCAGCCCCCCAAATTTCTCAACCCTATCGATTATTCATTGTTGCTTCCCATCCATGCGATCGCTATCCTAACGCCCCAACCATGCCACCTACAGCTATGATTAACCCACGTATTCTTAGTTATGGTGAAGAAATCGTTAAAGATTGGGAGGGATGTTTAAGTGTACCTGGTATTAGAGGCTTAGTTCCTAGATATCGGCAAATTACGGTAGAATATACTAATCAAGCAGGAGAAACGAAACAGGAAATATTACAAGATTTTGTAGCTCGCATTTTTCAACACGAACTTGATCATCTTGATGGCATATTATTTATAGATCGAATAGCTGATCTACAGGATATATATACTGAGGCGCAATATCGTCAACTGCACAGTTAACTTGGCAATATAAATGATGGGTTTTAATTTAAAATCTGAAAAACCCCAGGTTAAATATATTAAGCGTGGAAAATCATCTCCAGGAAGTTATCGGTGTAGATTTAGGTGGTACAGCTATTAAAATTGGCAGGTTTTTAAGGGATGGAACTTGTTTACAAACGATTTCCCTACCAACTCCCCAACCCGCTCAACCACAAGCAGTTCTCAGTGCGATCGCCCAAGGTGTAGATCAAATTAATTCTAATTGTACCGCCACTGCGATCGGTTTAGGTGTCCCTGGCCCAACTGATCCCAGTAGACGTATTGCTAAAAAATCAATTAATCTTCCAGGTTGGGATGATGTACCCGTAGCTGATTTCTTAGAAACTGCAACTGGATTACCCACTATCTTAGAAAACGATGCCAATTGTGCTGCGATCGGTGAGGCTTGGTTGGGTGCTGCTAAAAACTTCCAAGATTTTATTTTATTAACCCTGGGTACTGGCGTTGGTGGGGCTATTTTTATCAATGGTAAACTGTTTACTGGTCGTTGTGGTGCTGCTGGAGAATTAGGCTTAATTACCCTTAATCCTGATGGTTTTCCTTGTCGTAGTGGTAATCAAGGCTCTTTAGAACAATATGCTTCTATTGGTGCAATTATCCGTAATACAGGCAAAGATCCAGCCGTTATGGGCAAGTTAGCGTCAGCAAAAGATAGAGAGGCTTTAGAATTTTGGCGAAGTTATGGCAGGTATTTAGGCGCGGGTATAGCCAGCTTAATTTATATTTTAACTCCAGAAGCGGTAATTATTGGCGGTGGTATTAGTGCTAGTGCAGAATTTTTTTTACCAGCTACTAGATCGGAAATTGAACAAAGAGTTGTCTCTCCTTCTCGCCCCGATCTACAATTACTCGTCGCCCAATTAGGTAATGATGCAGGTATGTTAGGCGCAGCTAAATTGGTTTGGCAATTAGATAGTTATTATGTTAAGTTGCGATCGCTATAATTATTTTTAAGATAGAAATGATTAAAGTTAGCTTTTAGCCTTTAGTTCTTAGCTATTAGCTATTAGCCTTTTGCTTCTCAGCTTTTAGTTACTCTCATTGTCCCCTTGTGGGATTACTCTTTACCTGTCTCCTAATTACTACCTCCTACCCCCCTCCTCTCTCCTACCTCATACCTACTACCCAAACCCCCACTACCTACTACCTACTAACTGTCTCCTAATTACTACCTACTACCTACTACCTACTACCTACTACCTACTAACTGTCTCCTAATTACTACCTACTACCTACTAACTGTCTCCTAATTACTACCTACTACCTACTACCTACTACCTACTACCTACTACCTACTACCTACTAACTGTCTCCTAATTACTACCTACTACCTACTAACTGTCTCCTACCTATAATAATTAATCAACTTGAAAAAAAATCTTTTTATCCTAACTATTATTTGTATTATCGCTACGGGGATAGGTGTTTTAATTGTCGGCGGTATAGATCATAATTTGTTACAAACTAGGCTGGAGACAATGGGGGTTTTTGCTCCTGTAATCTATATTATTATTTATGCGATCGCAACTTTATTAATTTTGCCTTCAACACCTTTAAATTTGATGGGAGGCGCAATTTTTGGTTTAGTTTGGGGGACATTATGGACAAGTATAGCTGCTGTTGTTGCTGCTGTTGTTGCTTTTGCTTTTACTCGCACTGTTGGTAGGGAATTGGTAATTAAAAAATTCGCTAAACATTGGCAAGCACTTGATGCGGAAATACGCCAAGGTGGTTTATTTTATATGTTTGCAATTCGTTTACTACCAATTATTCCTTATGGGTTAGTTAATTTTGCTGCTGGCTTAACTGCTATTAAATTTCGAGATTATTTATTGGGAACTTTACTCGGTACTATTCCTGGTGTTTTGCCTTTTGTGATGATTGGATCAGGTATTACTCAGCTTTCTCAAGGAAATATTTTACCTTTATTATTTGCTTTATCTCTTACAGGAATGTTAGTAGGGGGTGCTACTTGGTATCGTCGTCGTCGTCAGCAATAGTAAAGTTTTAAGAGGAACAATTAACGATATCTCTTATTATCTATTAGCTTAAGATTGCTAAGTAATCACTGATAACTATTAGCTATTTAATTATCCTCTATTTGCCATTGAGGAGAACCAAATATGCAGTGGTAAACTTGTTTTATATTTTTAGATTTTAAGATCCCTTTCCCTATGCGTTGATACTCAATTGTATTAATTTTGATGGGGTTATTGGTATTGATATTTTCAGTTAATCCATATACAGGTGGTTCAGTTTCTGTTTGATAAGTGCCAAATAATCTATCCCAAATCATTAAAATAGCCCCGTAGTTTTTATCTATATAAACAGCATTGGAAGCGTGATGAACTCGATGTAATGCAGGAGTATTGATAATCTTTTCTAAAATACCCAAATGACTTATTTTTTGTGTATGAAGCCAGGTTTGATAGACAATAGTAATTTGCATAGATAGCAAAATTAGTAATGGATCAAATCCTAGTAACGCCATTGGTATATAAAAGATCCAGATAATAAAGCTTTCAACCCATGATATTCTTGATGCTATTGTTAAATTGTAATCGATTGAGCTATGGTGAACATTATGATAAGCCCAGAAAAATTTAATTTGGTGTTCTACTCGATGTTCCCAATAATATAAAAAATCTGCGATCGCAATTGCTAAAATTGTCGTCCAAATATTAATTTCTAAATGTGTCACACTAAATTGACTAAAGAATTTTATTCCAGTCAAAGCGCAAACATAAAATAAAGTCGTACTTATGAAGGTATAGACAAGTGCGATCGCTAAATTGGCTATTGTATCTTGATAGTTTCTTGGCTGACGGTATATTAGATCAATTGCTGTTTCTATCGGGATACATATGATTAAAAACCAAGTATCTATTGCTTCTATACCCTTAGTTAATTCTAGAATATCCAATGTTTTGTATTCAAAGATTGTTGTAAATGAATTAAAGTAGACAATCGACATCTGAGATTAAAATTTAATTGGAACTGCTAAAAAACAAGTATCTTTGTTATCTATCTAATCGACAATATTTTTAATTTATTCTTGTCAAGATAAATTTATTCACTTAATGCTCATCATAGTCAAATTATTCTAATCTTACCTACGAAACACGCTAATATGCTAGTTTAAATAGCAAGTTTTTGTTAATATCCTGGGTAGACTGCTGTAATCTAAATTTATTCCCGCTTGCTGCTTAGTTGAGAAAAAACTGAGATATCACCATAATATTTTCATCAATGCTTTAATTTTATTTATTTTACTCACAATTTCTAGATATTGCAGGCTAATTTATTCTATTAGTTATTTAAAATGCAAAGTCTCAATACAAACCATGCACTCTTAGCAATTCATCTAGTAGAAACATTTCGTAGATTGTATTTAAAACATCAAGCGCGATTGCGAAGCATAGCCCTTCGGGCTTATCGCTTTTAGCTTTTAGCTATTAGCTATTAGCTGTTAGCAATACACTTTTCACTGATTAACTATTACCTACATTGTCCCCTTGTGGGATTACCTACATTGTCCCCTTGTGGGATTACTCAAACCCCACTACCTACCCCCTGTCTCCTGACTCCTACAGAAATATCCTAAAATAATATAAGACGTAGAGATTACTTTTAGCTTTCACATTGCACCCTTGCGATGTATTTTAAATTAGCAATGTTAATTAATAAAATGATAGTTAAATAACTTAAATTGAAGTAGTTTGAGTTAAAATTCTGGTGTGGATGTAGTTAATAGGAGTTAATCGAGGAATGGGATTAATGACTAATTCAAATTCAGATTTAACAAAACAAGATATCGCTCTAATGACAGCAGAAGATGTAGCCACTATTGCTACTCGTTTAGAGCAAGACGAATATGACACTCCCTTTGCTGCATTAGAAGATTGGCATTTACTAAGGACGATCGCTTTTCAACGGGAAGATTTGGTTGAGCCTTATATTCATTTATTGGATATAGAAGCTTATGATGAAGCCTAGTTTAATTAATAATTAATGATTTTAAAAGGTTGCTCATCGATCGCCCAATTACAAACAATTTCAATCTTTCAAGGTGTAGCGATCGCCCAATTAGCGAATCTTGTTCCTTATAGTTATGTTCAAGAATATCAAGAAAATGAAATAGTAATGCAAGAAGGAGATGCCATTGCTCAACAACTTTTTGCTTTAATTACAGGAAGATTAGAAATTAAAAAAACTGCCCATAATGGTAAGGAAACAGTAATGCGTTTGATTCCTCCAGGAGAACTTTTTGCTGCGCCAGCTATGTTTGGTAGTGGCATAGCCCCTGCAACGGTGATCTGTCAGATACAATCACAAATATTAACTATAGATCGCCAGGCTTTACTAACAGCCATTGCTAAAACACCAGAAATTAGCCTAAAAATATTAGAAGTATATAATCAAAGATTGCAACAACTTCATAACACAGTTCACGACTTGATTTGCGAACCTGCAATTACACGTTTAGTTAGACTAATTCAATATTATCAAAACCGTGATGGAGTGTATTCTGTCCCAGAAGGCGATCGCTTGAATATTAAATTACCTTACTATCAAATAGCTCGTAGTATTGGTATCACCTATGAAGAATGTGTACGTTTGGTTAAAAAATTAAAGGGCATAATTATTTACAAACGAGGAGGAACAATTATTATTTTAGACTGGGATAAATTAGAACAAGTTACTTACCCCCAGTCTAATATTTAATATCTTGGCGGTGCGTGGGAAACCATCCAAGGTCTATTACTAGTGGAACTTTGATATCTTGGTTTTGCTGGTTGTTGTGCTTCTCTTTTAACTAATTTAGGTTCGGAATTTTTAGAAGCGATCGCAGATAAACTTCCAGAATTCAGATTAATATTAGGTGCAGAAAATATTTTAGTGGCTACTTGATCACATTGAGGACAATTAATTGGTGCATTGTATTCCGCCAAACTACGCCAGGCTTCAAATTCTGTTTCGCAAGGGGTACAACGATATTCGTATAGGGGCATTTTTCAGTTACAAGGTAAGGGGTAGTAGGTAGGGGGTAGGGGGTAGTAGGTAGTAGGTAATACCACAAGGGGACAATGTAAGTAAGAAGGTAGGAGGTAGTAAATAAAGCTAAAAGCTAATAACTAATAGCTAAAAAATATTATTGCCCACCATCCCAACATAAAAAGTACTTTTAAGTAGGTAAAATATTCTTGTCAAAGATAGCAGTGGGTAGTGCTAGGGTACAACAAGCATTAGGAATATCAACAATTCCACTAATTCTACCTTCTACGGGGGCGCAACTTAATAGAAGATAAGCTTGTTCTCCTGTAAAACCAAACTTTTGTAAATAATTAATCGCATTCAAACAGGCGCGACGATAGGCTACATGGGCATCAAGATAATATTGTTCCCCACTAAATTCATCAACGCAAATACCTTCAAAGATTAAATATTCCGAGTATTGAGGTTCAACTGGCCCTGGCTTAAAGATCGGGTTAACCATGCTATATTTTTCAACACCGCCTTTAATTATATCTACGTGCAGGTCGATATAGCCCGACATTTCGATCGCGCCACAGAAAGATATTTCTCCATCCCCTTGGGAAAAATGTATATCGCCCATAGATAAATTTGCCCCATCTACATATACAGGGAAATATATCCGCGAACCTTTGGAAAGATTTTTAATATCGCAGTTACCCCCATGTTCCCTAGGAGGTACAGTACGGGCAGCCTCCGCAGCCACACGTTCAAATTCCGACCCTTTGAGTGTTCCTAATACAGCTTGGTCTGGGTTGGGTAATTTTGCTAAATCTGGTATTTCTGGCTTCCAAGGTGGGCCTCCTTTGGCTACTAAAGCCCTTTCTCGCTTATTCCATGTCTGCAATAGTTCCATTGACGGGGCGCAGCCAATTAACCCAGGATGAGTAATACCTGCAAAACGTACTCCAGGAATATGACGCGAACTTGTATAAATTCCTTGAAGATCCCAGCAAGCTTTGGCAGCCTTGGGAAAATGATCTGTTAGAAACCCTCCCCCATTCTCACGGGCAAAAATACCAGTAAAACCCCATTCATCTCCAGGTAACGCTCCAATATCTAGTATATCTACAACTAAAATGTCTCCAGGTTGCGCCCCTTCTACCCTAATTGGGCCACTGAGAACATGAACGATATTTAAATCTACTTTTTCGATATCACTAGGATCGTCATTATTTTTTATTTGTCCATCTGTCCAGTCTTTGCATTCGATCCGAAAAACATCACCAGGTTTAACGGTAACTACCGCAGGGATATCAGGATGCCAACGGTTATGACCTGGTATTTCCTGTTGTGCCATTGGTTTGGTTAGATCTATTTTGAAGAGAGTTTCTGGCATTACATTTTTTTAGATTACTAATTTGGTATTAGATGAGGGGATAAATTATATTTATATTTTTATTCAACCCATCTTTTAGATTATGTTTATTTGTTTGACGGCAGAATATTTTTAGGCAAACTATTAGTAACAATCTTATCAGTAAGACCTAATTTTACAAAAAAAATTACAGTTAAAAGTGGGACTATTTAAATATTGATAATTCAGATATCTTTATCGTTGCTATTTATTTGGGAGAAAAAAATAATCTTAGTTATGGATACTGGACTATTTTCTCGATAATTTTAGTAACTTTTGCTACAAAATGACGATATTTTTCCTCAAAATCAGAACATTGTTATGTAATCAATACAAAATTTACAAAAAGTAATAAGAGTTTGGTAATTTAAGATACCAAATAAATAAAAAGATGAGTTTATTGTTCATATAAGCAAAATAGCTAATCAAAAAACTTCATGGGAGAAGACGTGAGGGTTACTTTGCCACCAAAAAAAATAATCTAATCATTAGTAATTAAATCAGGCTATTGCAACTATTTTAATTTCAAGAAAGCAGAATATGAACAAGAAATATCAATCATCTTTATTTAATAGTTTAAGTCGTCGTAAATTTATTCAATATAGTTCTTTAGCTGTAGGTTCAGGTATTTTAGCTGCTTGTACTGGTGGTGCGTCGAGTACGGGGGATGAAGATTTAGGGGAAAATCCGATTAAAGTCGGGGTAATGTATTCAACTACAGGTACGATCGCGATCGTAGAAAAGTCTTTACAGGATGCTACTTTCCTGGCTTTAGAACAGATTAATACTAATACTGGCCCTTGGGAAGGTAACGGCGAAGGTATTGAAGGGCGAAAAATTGAGAAGGTAGTTGTTAACCCCGACTCTAACTGGGATTTATATAACCAGATGTCCAAGCGTCTAATTGACGAGGATAAGGTAGTCTGTGTTTTAGGTTGTTATACATCTGCTAGTCGTAAGTCAGTTTTGCCTGTTTTTGAGGAAAAAGATTCTCTACTTTATTATCCTGTTTACTACGAAGGTAACGAATGTAGTTCTAACGTGTTCTATACAGGGGCTGCACCTAATCAACAGATTACTGATTCTATTCCCTATTGTTATAAGAATTTTGGCCCTAAAGGCTTTTTTATTGGTTCAGATTATATTTATCCTAAAGAAAGTAACCGTATTGCTAAGGCTGAATTAGAAAAAATCGGCGGAAAGGTTGTTGGTGATGAATATTCTGCTTTGGGAACTACAGAATTTATTACGATTATTAATAAAATTAAGCAGGCTAAACCTGATTTTGTCTTAAGTAACTTAGTAGGTGATAGTATTCCAGCTTTCTATCGTCAGTATAAGGATGCAGGTATTACCGCAGATCAAATTCCTATTATGGCGTATCCCACTACAGAAGAAGAGATTCAAGCGATGGGGGCTGAATATGCCGAAGGACATTATACAAGTTTTAATTATTTTCAAACTGTAGATACACCAGAGAATAAGGCTTTTGTTGAACAATTTAAAGCAAAATTTGGTGATAACCGCGTTACTAATGGGGTAATGGAAGCAGCTTATCTACAAACCTTCTTTATGGCGCAAGCAATGCAAAAGGTACTCAAAGAAGGTGGAGAATTAAACACTAAATCCTTGCGGGAAGCCACCAGAGGGCAAGTATTCCAAGCACCTCAAGGGCTAGTAAAAGTAGATCCTGATAACTACCACACCTATTTATATTCGCGCATTGGTAAATGGAAATCCGATGGTCAAGCAGAGATTGTATTCGCTACTCCTGCTGCGGTTAAACCTATTGCTTGGAGTCAAACTTTATACCCAGGGCGTATTTGTACTCGTCCTGTACCAGACGATCGCAGTAATCCAATTAAAGAGACTGGTAAGGATTTGGGAGTTAAGTATTTAGAGAAAACTTAAATGATTTGATCATTTTTTATTGGAAACCTTACCTCTTATTACTTGATTAATGTACGCATATTTATTTCCACTTTATTATTTGGCGCAGGAAGCTGTCGGTAGCGAAAAAACTGAAGCTTTTAGCCTTGTTGCTTTGGCTAATCAATTGCTTAACGGCATTGGGATCGTTGGGATCTTATTACTGACTGGGTTGGGTTTGGCAATTACTTTTGGGGTAATGCGAATTATTAACCTCGCCCACGGTGAATTTATTATGTTGGGGGCTTATGTCACTTTTCTAATGCAGTCCACCTTTAATATGGATTTACTATTAACTATTCCCTTCGCTTTTATAATTACGGCTGCTATTGGGGCATTGGTAGAAACTACGATTATACGACGGCTGTATGGTCGCCCGTTGGAAACATTACTGGCTACCTGGGGGTTAAGTATTGTATTGCAGGGGATAATTAAGTTAATTTTTACCGCCCAACTAAAATATGTAAAATCTCCGCCCTATATTTCAGGTAATTTAACTTTACTCAAAGATGCCCAAGGTTCACCTGCGATCGCAATTTCCTATTATCGGCTTTTTATTATTGGTGTTGCTTTAGCCCTGTTGGCTTTAACTAGTTATCTTCTCTACAAAACCGATCTCGGTCGTCAAGTTAGGGCTGTTACTCAAAACCGTGATATGGCAAAGTGTTTGGGAGTTAATACTAGTTTGGTAGATATGCTGACATTTGCCTATGGCTGTGGTTTAGCAGGAGTGGCTGGGGCGGTTATTTCCTCCCTCAAAAGTGTCTCGCCACCAATGGGACAAGATTATTTAGTAGATGCCTGGATGACTGTAGTAACGGGCGGTGTGGATAAATTGATTGGGGTTTTAGCAGGGGCGTTTTTAATTGGGGAATCTAGTTCAGGTATTGCTTATCTATTGAACGATCCTACAGCCAGGGTAATTGTATTGGCAGCAGTGATTATTCTGATCCGCTATAAACCCGAAGGTTTGTTTACAGTGCAGAAAAGGTCTTAGTCGTTGGTCATTATTCATTTCAGTTATCAGTTATCAGTCAAACGAAGTCAGATTTTAGAGGATACTACTACCTACTACCTACTACCTACTACCTACTACCTAAAAAAACATGGCACAATCAACAATTGGTATTGCAACGCGATCGCGAAATCCAACGAAACTGGCAATTATTACGGCAATTAGTTTTTTAGTAATGGCAATTTTCCCTTTAATTTTGGGTGAATTCCAAATATCTTTATTATCAAAATTATTACTGTTTGGGGCGTTAGCTATTTCCCTAGATTTGGTTTGGGGGTTTACAGGAATTCTAAGTTTTGCCCACGGAGTATTTTTTACCCTGGGTGGTTATGCAATGGCATATTACCTCAAGTTAAATCTTTCTGCGGAAAATAATACTTATGGTGGGAGTTTACCAGATTTCATGGTCTGGAATGGGTTAAAACAATTACCTTGGTTTATTGCACCTTTAAAATATTTTCCCATAGCTGCCGTAGCAATGGTTTTAGTACCAGCAGCTTTTGCTTATTTAATTGGTTGGTTTATCTTCCGTTCTAAAGTAAGTGGGGTTTACATTACTATTATTACCTTGGCGATATCTTCCGCCTTAACTACTTTCTTTGTCAGCCAACAGGCTTATACGGGGGGGACTAATGGTATTACTGATGTTTCTAAATTAAGTATTTTTGGGCTAGATATACCGCCCAATGGTTTGTATTGGATGATTTTACTGTTTACTACCTTTGTTTTAATTGGTAGTTGGTGGTTAACGCAATCTAATTTTGGTTTGATTTTGCGATCGATTAAGGAAAATGAAAATCGAATTTCTTATTTAGGTTATGATGTTGCCAGTTTTAAGATCTTTATTTGGACACTTTCTGCTGGTATTGCAGGTATCACTGGTGGTTTGTTTGTGCCGTTAAATCGCTTTATTTCTCCAGTTTATCTAGCGGTGGCTTTTGGGACACAAGTAGTGATTTGGGTAGCAATTGGTGGTAGGGGAACTTTAATTGGCCCATTAATTGCAGCTATTTTACTAGGTCAAATCCAAAATTATGCTGAACGAGTTACCCAAGACTGGCAGTTAATTGTGGGGATATTGCTATTAATTGTTGTTTTATTTATTCCTGATGGTTTAGTTGGTTCGGTAACTAAATTGTTTAATCGTAAGTCCGCGACAAATAACTAATTATCCATTGTCAATCATTAATTTACCATGAACCCCATATTAGCAGTTAAAGATTTACAGGTCGTTTTTTCTGGTTTTAAAGCCTTAAAAGGTGTAAATTTAGAGGTGGGCGATCGCGAAATTGTAACGATCATCGGCCCAAATGGTGCAGGGAAAAGTACTTTATTAGATGCCATTGTTGCCAAATCACCTGTTGCAGCAGGAAACGTTTATTTTAAAGGCAAAAATATTACTAATAAAAGTTCCTATGAGATCGCCAGAATGGGAATTGGACGCAAGTTTCAAAATCCCAATGTCTATAACGAATTAACAGTATTTGAAAATATCCTATTGGCATTAAAAGGAAGTCATGGGATTATCTCAGCAATTACTACCAAACTTACCAAAGGTAAGAAAGATAAAATCATTGATGTACTCGATCGCATTGGTTTATTAAATCAAGCAGGATCACTGGTTTCTTCCCTCTCCCACGGACAAAAACAATGGGTAGAAATTGGTATGGTAATCGCCCAAGATCCCCAAGTAGTCCTACTCGATGAACCTACGGCGGGGATGACTCCCGAAGAAACCCATGCTACAGGCGAAATTATTAAAACCTTGGCACAAAATCATGCAGTAGTGGCTATAGAACATGATATGGATTTTGTTAAACAAATTGCTGAACGTATTATTGTTCTACATCAAGGGGCAAAATTAGCCGAAGGTTCAGTACAAGAGATACAAGATAACCCCAAAGTAATCGAAGTTTATTTAGGAAGAGAAAAAATCGATGCCGTTGCTTGAACTTAATAATTTAACTGCTGGTTATGGGCAGACTCCCGTATTATTTAATGTTGATATGACTATTAATCAAGGGGATATGGTCTGTCTTTTAGGTAGAAATGGTGTGGGTAAAACTACTCTTTTACGTAGTATTATTGGCTTGAATAAATTAAGTCAAGGAAGTTTAATTTTTAATGACCAAGATATTACTAAAACTCCCACTTACAAGCGATCGCGTTATGGAATTGCTTATATTCCCCAAGGTCGCGAAATTATTCCTTATCTTTCAGTTTTAGATAACTTAAAATTAGGATTTTCTGCTACAGGCAAAAGTAGTAAAAGAATCCCTTTAGAAATATTTGAATTCTTTCCTATGTTGAGGGAACATTTATCAAGACAGGGAGGATTATTAAGTGGTGGACAACAACAACAACTTGCGATCGCTCGTGGTTTGATGTGCAATCCTAAAGTTATGTTACTCGACGAACCAACAGAAGGCATTCAACCTTCAATCGTCCAAGAAATCGAAGATACTTTAAAAAGAATAAATCGGGAAAAAGGTATTACTGTAATTGTTGTTGAACAAAAAATTGATTTTGCCAGACAACTCGCCCAAAAGTTTTTTATTATGGATAAAGGTTCAATTGTAGCTAAGGGAAATACTGCTGATCTTACTGATGATTTGGTACATCGGTATCTAACTGTTTAATAGTTAATATACGACTTGGAAAATTAAATAACCGCTATAGTAATTTCCAATTTCAGTTCTTCACTATATTCTTCTTCATAAATCAATGATTCAATAATTTTTGCTAATAATTCTTTACTAATTTTTCCTTCTGCTAGCCAAACAGCAATATTTTCCATTTCCATTGCAAACTTTTGGACTACATAATCATATCCATTAAGTTCCAAAAAAAAGCACCCTAAAGCTATACTCGAACGTTTATTGCCATCAGTAAATGCATGAAACTTATTAATTGCAAACACTAAATGGGTTAGCTTATTCTGAAATTCTGGATAATAAAGGTCATTTTGAATATGTTGCAGAACGCTTTCTATACGACCAAGATCACTTGCTCCATGAAGACCACCAGAATTATTGATAATCCAATCATGTACTTCAATAGCGTGTTGGATATCAAAATATAAAATTCTTATGCCCATAATTTAACGATCCTTTAATCGTTCAAAAACAGCAAGAGTTTCTGGACTAGATAACTGTTCTTCTAGAGAGCGAGTTGTTTCGCCAAGAAACTTTTCAAAGTCTGCTTCTGGGACAGATTGAACATAAGCCTCTAATTTTTGATGTAAAGCATCTCGAAAACAAAGATCGCGACTAGCCATTTTAATACGAGCATCTTCAATAATAGGCTTGAGATATGGATTTTTCTCTACATTAGATATAATTTCGTCTAGTTCTTGAGGTGTCAACTTTCTTTCCAATCGCTCTGACGCAAGTTTCATCTCTTCTGCCAAACCATTTTCTATGCTGGCAATAGCTTTGAGAACCTCAGCATATAAAGTATCACGTAGTCTATCTTTCTTAGCTAATCTTAAAACTTGTCTGTATTCCTTGGCATTTTCCCGAAAAACTAGCTGATATATTTTATCTGTGTAGATCCCGAATTTAGCTTTACCACCACGCATTTCAAGATATTCATTCAAGGCATTTGTAAAAACTTCACGATAACCAAATTCACTGTAAGCAGCAGTAAGATAATTACTATCACGCTGATTAATATATTTAGTATGACCTCCAGCCCTTTCTGCCATGACATCAATGACAATATCTAGTATGCGAGAGCGCAGAAACTTAGCTTGCTCACTTTCAGTTAACAACATTGCCATATTTAACACAGCACGAAAGGTAAAGACACCTAATGCAGGGGTTTTAGATATGTCTCCGTAGTCAATTGCGGAAACATCCGCTAATGCTTTGAATTGTTTAAGTTTTGAGCCTTTCAACACTTGATAACCATTGCTCCTAAGTTCCTTGCCATGAGTAGTCAAATATTGTTCAATAGTACGCTCTCCAACTTGAAATAAGGATACCAACTGCTGCTTAGTAAATAAAAAATTATCTTCAAAAAAAATTCCACCAAGATCAAGATGTTCTTCTAATTTTTCCAAAGCATACCGATTATTCAAAACATTTTGTCTATCGTATTGAGAATTTGTTAAATTTTTAGCCATAGAAGACAGTTTTTATGAATTTTGCCTACTATTATTAATAAACCAAAAAATCTTTATTTTTCAATACTAAGATTTTTGATGCTCTTGAAAAGAATTATATTGTTCTTGATTAATTCTACCAGACTCATAGAGGGTATTAGTAATTTCAGAAATACTTAAGACAGAATGAGCGCGATATCCCTTAGCTGCTAATCTTTCCTTAACTCCCCCCTCGTGATCAATAAATACTACAATATCTTCAATTTCCAAACCAGCCGATTTTAACTTTTCTGCGCCTTCGGTGACGCTTTTGCCACTGATTAAAATATCATCAATCACTACTACTTTTTCACCTGGGTTGAAGTTACCTTCAATTAAACGACGAGTGCCGTGGGCTTTAACTTCTTTGCGAGGAAAAATCATCGGACGTTGCAGATTTAAAGCTAAACCTGTGGCGGTGGGTAATGCACCATAGGGAATACCTGCAATGCGATCAAATTCTAAGGTTTTGACAATATCACCATAAGCATTGAGGACTTGATTGAAAAGTTGAGGATTAGAAATTATCTTACGCAGATCTATATAGTAGGAAAATGTCGCCCCTGATGCTTGCACATATTCCCCAAATAACAAACACCCAATATCGAATAGTTGTAAAATTAAATCTTGATAGGGATGTTTATTAAGTAAGCAGACATCTGGTGTCCAGATTTCGCAACTAGAAACCTGACTCATTTTAGCGGTGCGATAGTTATTTAATTGTTGATTTAATTGTGCAACTTGACTTGCTAAATCATTAGCTGCAAGAAAGTCTTGGGGTACAGGAATTAATAACCCTTCACCACTGCTATTTAAACCAGTATCAATTAAAGATCCTAAGTCATAATTACTACTATTCCAGAGACTACGGAGTAAAATTGTTCGCTCTGGCGCGATCGCTCTAATTTTTTCTAATATTTCTACTTCAGTTGTCCCAACTTCTAAATACAATTGTTCTGGGGTTGCCCAAGTTTGCACTTCTTTAATTAGGTGTAAATAAAAAGGTTGATCGTCAGGATATCCTTGCAATCTATCTGCTTGAGGATTTAAAGTATGAGTTAGGATAAATACTGCTTTATCAGCATAAACTAAATAAGGAGCAGCATGATCTTGTCCTGCAACGGCAGTTAAAGTTACTGCATCTACCTCCCACTTTTTAAAAATAGTTTGCGCAAAAACATTACTAGTATTAATATCACTATGTTTGGCATCTAAGATCACTGGTATTGATGGGGGAATGGCTGCCAAAACTCGCTCTAATAATTCTATTCCTTCTATCCCTAATGCTTGATAAAAACCCAAGGTGGGTTTATAGGCGCACACTTGAGTTTTAGTTTCACTAATTACCCACAGTAACCAATTTTCTAAACAATCAATCAAACTAAGTTCAGATTGGGATCTATACTTAGTGGGCATCATTTCAGGGTTAGGATCAAGCCCGATGAATAATAAACTATTATTAAGTGCGATCGCCTGATTTAATTTATCTGTAAAATTCATTGGCAATTAAAATCCCTCTGGGACTAACTATAAGCCATCATCAAGATCTTAGAAAAAGAGCGTCAGCCAAATACAAGGAGGGGAAGTACTGGTATACTCAACTCGATGTTTTTGGTGAGCAGGAATAAATAAGTAATCTCCTTCTATAAGCTTAATACGAGAATGATCCTCATAACTGATTTCTCCCGATCCTTGCAGCAAAATTAACCATTCATCTAAATCTTGGTCATACCATTCCCCTGGTGGAGTTACTTGTCCTGTGGAAACTATTTTTTCAATTAACATCACTCCATTATTAAACAAAGTCTCAATTAATTCAGTTTGTGGTAATTGTTCGGGTAAATTATAAATATTACTAAGTTGATTACTCATCTTTTACTTCTCCCAGAAAACTAAACTCTTACTTTTATGCAGCTAAACTAAATTTCCAGACTCTTCTATGTATGATCCTAGAATATTTTTAGGTTGGGTAATAATAAGTAGGAGACAGGAGAGGGGAGACAGGAGTCAGGAGATAGGAGTCAGGAGATAGGAGACAGGAGTCAGGAGTCAGGAGTCAGGAGATAGGAGATAAGAGACAGGAGTCAATAAAGATTAACAAGTAACGAGTAACGAGTAACCAGTCAGTATTATTTAAAAGCTAAAAGCTAATGGTTAAAAGCTAAATAATTGACAACAGAGTATATTCAACGCTGGATAAGATCAAGCTTAAGACAACCCTGCTAATCACCACGCTATATTTAACTTTGATAACATACAAATGTTAAGTAAATTTAAATTGCAGGTATAACTAGGATATGGAAACAGTTAACAAGTCGTCTGGGTTTGAAGTAACGCAACTGACGGCGATCAATGTAGCTAAATTCATTACAATTCTCTGTCTAATAACATTAGCTTTAATTTATGGCATCAAGGATGAAAGACAAGTTATTTATCTTTGCCTACATATTAGCTATTGTTTGTGGTGGTTGTTAGAACAATATCTATTTCCTCTACGTCGTCAACAGCTTTTTACGGAAAAAGTAGGTATTTCAACTTTAATTGTTGTTGTTTTATTTGTCGGTGTATTTTATTGTCTACCTGGTTATTTAGCATTTACTAATCCAAATCCTATCAGTTACTTAACTATTGCGATCGCTCTACCCCTTTATATATTTGGGAGTCTGATTAATACTGGGGCTGATGTGCAAAAGATGGTGGCTAAAAGTATGGGAAGTGGTTTAGTGCAAGATGGTATCTGGCGAGGGGTAAGACATATCAATTATTTAGGCGACTTAATGCGCTATAGCAGCTTTAGCGTTGTTGCTGGTAATTTATGGGCGTTTCTCTTACCTGGAATCATTATCTTGCTATATCTACAAAGAATTTCTCAAAAAGAAGAAGCCATGAGCAATAAGTATTCGGAATTTGCTGCTTATCAACAAAATAGTAGTCGTTTGTTACCTTGGATTTGGTAAGAAATAGCTAAATTAGCCATTCTGTTCTAAAAACAACTGTCTTTCAGCTTGTCTTCTACGAGTTAATCCTGGTAACTGTAAATAACTACCTCGGATATTAGCTTTATCCCAACGTAAAAATTCATTAGCAGCACCATGATAATCCCCTGCATTTAATTTGCTAACTAACGTACTGTCTTGAATAAATTTTACGCCCACATTAAAAGCTAAAGAAGCTAACGCGCTCTTCTGGCGATCGCTCAATTTTACTTTGACTGTTTGGTCTAATTCTTGTTGAATTTTTAGTAACTGTCTATTTAATTCTGCTTCTGCTTGATCTAAAGTAATGCGATCGCCAATTTCTACGGGTTTGTTGTTTATATTAGCTAAACCATAACCAATTACAGGTCTACCATCTGTATCAATATAAGCCTGACTCTCAAAACCCTCAAATTCTTTGATTATGTTAATAGCGTGGATCGATACGGGTTTGGGTTGCGCAGATTTAAGCGGTACAGTTTCTAAATTCTTTAAATTTACCGCTAAACGGTGTTCTAATCTATGTATGTGAATATCTTTAAGTGTATCTGGCTCCTTGTTAGCAATTTTATTTTCGGCAAGTGAGATAGTTGCAAAGCCCAGAGTGCCAAGACTTGTAATAATAATTGCCCGATTTAAATATTTATTCAACATCCACTACCAAACCATGTACTTTTTCACCGACAGTTTTAGCCGATTGTCAACAGATGACAACCTAAATTAGGTTTTCTTTAAAAAATCTTCATATAGCTTACGCTAACTTTGCTGATTATCCACGTAACAATAGTTTTTCTAATGGATTGTAAAGTTTAAATAAGTATAAGTTACTATTTACTAACATCAGAAAATCAAATAATCATGACATCAAATTTAAATAATCCAGCTTTCAACTATAATCAAGACACCATCAAACGAGCCAAAAGAGCCTTATCCTGTTCTTGTTTCCGCTTAAAACTATTTCAGGATATGCGTAATCAAAGTGTTCCTATTCAAAAAATCGCTGGTGAAACGGGGATAAAATCAGGTTATGCTACCCAAGCACTTAGCGAATCAAAAACAGAAGATAAATTAGTTTGGCTAATTAATGTAGGCTTATTAAGAAGAGAAGTTGACGGACAAGGATTAACCGATAGTTTTCGCCTAACGCCTTTAGGTAGGGAAATTGTAGCCCAATGGGAACAAGAAAAAAACGAAATTCCCCCAGCTTCTTTAAAAGATAAAGTTTATAATAGGCTCAATCATTGGTTAAAATAGACGCTTTAATAGTACTTAGCTGCTGTTATAACAGTGTATATATTCCAGCACAGGAGTAAGTAATGAAAGCTATTATGGTGGTCGGGACAACATCTAATGCAGGCAAATCCTTCCTGACTGCTGCATTATGCCGTATTTTAGCAAGACACGGTTGGCGAGTTACCCCCTTTAAAGGACAAAACATGGCACTCAATGCCTATGTAACTCCCACAGGCGGAGAAATAGGTCATGCACAAGCAGTTCAAGCATGGGCAGCAGGGGTAGCACCTAGGGTAGAAATGAACCCTATTCTACTCAAGCCTCAAGGAGATATGACCTCGCAAGTAATTATTAAGGGTAAAGCTGTTGGTGTTGTTAAAGCCAGCGAATATTACGAGAAATACTTTGATCTCGGTTGGGAAGTAATACAAGAGTCCTTATACCGTCTATCTTTAGAATTTGATTTAGTGGTATGCGAAGGGGCGGGAAGTCCTGCGGAGATTAACCTCAAGCACCGCGATCTTACCAATATGCGCGTAGCAAAACATTTAAATGCCCCGACTATCCTAGTTGTGGATATAGAAAGAGGTGGCGCATTTGCTCATGTAGTGGGAACTTTAGAACTATTAGACCCCGTAGAGCGATCGCTTGTAAAGGGAGTAGTGATTAATAAATTCCGTGGACAAAAAGAACTTTTAGATTCAGGTATTGAATGGTTGGAAGAGAGAACTAAAGTACCTGTATTGGGGGTAATTCCCTGGAGTCATCACAAGTTTCCTTCAGAAGATTCTCTGGATTTATTGGCAAGAAACCGTCGCCGTAGCAGTGAAGATATTAATATTAATGTCATCAGACTCCCCAGAATTGCTAATTTTACCGACTTTGACCCCCTAGAAGCAGAAGCGAGTGTAGCTGTAAATTATATAGAGATTCAAGATTCTTTAGGACATCCCGATGCAGTAATTATTCCTGGGACTAAAACTACTATTGCTGACTTATTGGCAATGGAAAAAAGCGGTATGGCAGAACAAATTAGAAATTATGCTGCTGCTGGGGGGACTGTATTAGGTATTTGCGGAGGTTTCCAGATTTTAGGACAACGAATTATAGACCCTGAAGGACTCGAAGGTGAAGCAGGGGAATTTAACGCCCTCAATTTATTACCCATTACTACTATTCTTTCTACTAATAAAATTGCTCGTCAACGACAGGTTACTTCCCATTTTCCCCAAGCAGGTTTACCTGTAGATGGTTATGAAATTCATCAAGGTAGAAGTCGCATTACCCGTCGTTTGAAGGAAGATGAGAATGACTATCAACCGATTTTTGATGATCCTGGTTTAGGATTAGTAGATAAAAGTCAGTCAATCTGGGGTTGTTATATCCACGGCTTATTTGATAATGGTGCTTGGCGACGCTCTTGGATTAATCAATTGCGTAAGCAAAGGGGAATGTCTTCTCTGGCTACTGGTATTTCTAATTATCGCGATCAAAGGGAATCTACCCTTAATATTTTGGCGGATATTGTTGAGAAGAATCTCGATCTTAAAGCTATTTTGTCTAATTATTATTAGCTCTAGTTATGATTAGGTATTTTATTTTGCTTGGAATACCAGTAATTAAAAAGTTAAAACAAGTCCTTTAAAGGTGCTGCTATATTGGCGATTTCCTCGACATCTTTAACAACTTTTTTTACTTCTTGAAGATCATTTGTAATTGATGCAACATTACTATTATTTGGTTGCGGGGGTGTAGATTCAACTTTTTGTACTTGTGAAGGTGCAACATTACTATTATTTGGTTGCGGGGGTGTAGACTCAACTTGTACTTGCTGAGGTGCAACATTACTATTATTTGGTTGTGGGGGTGTAGACTCAACTTTTTGTACTTGCTGAGGTGCAACATTACTATTATTTGGTTGCGGGGGTGTAGACTCAACTTTTTGTACTTGCTGAGGTGCAACATTACTCTTATTTAGTTGCGGGGTTTCAACTAAAGAAGGCTTGCTTTCCACAGTAGATCTAGCAGTAACATTACTCGGTTGAGGTAAAGAATTGATAGGTGTAGAACCAGTAGAATTGTGGTTAGTGGGTACTTGTAGATAGATAACCGAGGGAGTTGGGGGTGTAGAAACTACTTTTTCCTCAGAATTAGTTGATTGTGTAGAATTAATTTGTTGACCTGCACCAAAAGAAATACCAGCAATAACACTTCCTAAACCGAACAGAGTTATACCGCGTTTGATGTAGGTTTCGCTGGAATTATAGATATTAAGCAAATGATCCAGAATATGGAATGTAGCTTTAACTCGCTCCGTTTTAACTTTCTTCTTTCTTTCTTGTTCTTCTGCCTCTATTGTTGCTTGTGATATTTCAATATTTTCTATAGGCTGCTGCACAGATTGTTTTTCTACCATCACACACTCCTACAAGGTAAAAAAATTGATTAAGTTGGTTGTATTAACTAATAATTTCTCAATTTTTAATGAAGCTAAAATGAAATTTTCATGAGAATCATCTCATATATAGCAACTAAGTAATATGAATTATTTAAATATTGGCTACAAATAGAACGGTTTATAGGTAGTAACTAATCCCACAAGGGGACAATGTAGGTAATAGATTTTTTCTGACTTCAGGAGTGCATTCGCTCAAGGCATGGAGACCAACAAGTTAGCACAGCACCGCTCCTGACTCCTTATAAATTCGTAGCACCCTTTTTTGTATTTCATATAAGTTGAAAATAAAAGAGGAATTTTATGTGTGCAGTTATTGAAACAATAGGGTATTACCAGGCTATTCCCTACTAACAGTTATCGTCGGTAACTTTGGCTTGGCTTCTAGGGGTAAAACAATTGTAAACTTAGATCCCATACCCAAATTAGAATCGAGACGAATCATACCGCCATGAGCTTCGGCGATCGCTTTAACAATAGCCAAACCTAACCCCGAACCTTCCGAACGACGACGACTACCACTAACTCGTGCAAATCTTTCAAAAATGCGCTTTTGATCACTAGGATCAATACCTTCCCCTGTATCACGAATCCAAAAATGTACTTCTCCACGAGCGATCGCTGAACCTATGGCAATGGTATTTTCTTCAACTGTGTGTTGGGTGGCATTTTGTGCCAAATTAACTAAAGCTTGTGTCAGGCGTTGACGATCTACTGTTACTGTACCGTTGGCTACGCAGTCTAATTGCCAGTTTCGCTCTCCTAAAGCTTTGATTTTTACTAATACTTCTTCTGTTAAGGAAGCAATATCTACCTTCTCGATTTTTAAAAAATTGGGATTTTCCGACTTTGCCAATAAAACTAAATCACTAACTAAACGATTCATGCGATCGAGTTCATCTAGCACTAATTCGATGGTTTCTTGTTGTTCTTGTGGATCATCTCCCATTAATTCCAAATGTCCCCGAATAATGGTGATCGGAGTTCGCAATTCATGTCCTGCATCGTTGATGAAGTTGCGTTGAGTAGTAAAAGAAGTTTGTAACCTCTCCATCATCTCATTAAAAGTTATCGCCAGTTCGGCTAATTCCCCATTTCCTTTAATAGGCAAACGTTTACTTAAATCCGTATCACTAATAGATCGCGCCGTCGTAATTAAGGTTCTTAAGGGAGCTAAAACTTTACCCGCCACGAACCAAGCTAAGATTAAAGCCAGACACAGAGCAATTATTTTTACCTGAGTCACTATTCGCATTGCTTCTATTGCTTCCTTTCTCTCCCCTTCTGTCGCATGAACAACTACAAAAGCCCCTAATGTTTCTGTCTCGGTTTTAATCGGAATTACTGTGTAGATAATATTGCCAATATTAGGATCTGCCATTCGTTGCTCACCGTTTTTTTCCGTCTCCAAGCTTGCCCAATACTTCATTAACTTTGAGTCTGCTTCCATTCCTGGTGGTAAGGCGAGTGAACTAGCTTTATAAAATTGACCATTGACAATGCTAATTAGATATGTGTCGTCTTCTAGTAGTTCCTTTTCAATATAATTATCAAACAGATTATTGAGTTTGGCATATCTCGCCTCTAAAGCATTAACTGGCGGTTGTTCAAATAAGGGCGCGGGTGCAAATAATTCTGCAACTAGTGCTTTGCGAAACTCTTCTACTTCTTCGGCTAATTCTCCTCTAACACGGGTATCGACTCCACTATATAAACGCTGGCGGATAGTTGGTAAAGATACAGCAATGAAAAAAAACATCAATAATGCGTACCACATTAGAATATTAGTACGTGTTTCTTGCATGATCTTTAGACCACTGAGATGTTGAGTGATTCTATTTAAGTAGTCGATATGAGATCTAGAGCTATTATTCACCTGTGGATCTGGGGTTAAGGTTATCTAACTTTTATCCTAATTATTATTTTTTCTTATCTATACTGCTTTTAGACGGAAAAATAAACAAACTTCTTTTTTCCTAGATCACCAATAAGTATGATTACTTTAAGACTATACTTGTTCGTTTTCGAGCAAAAACTATTGTAATTTTATATATATTTTTACTTTATAAATAAATATAAATCATCGAACTATAGCTAATGAATCGTATTTTAATAGTTGAAGACGAACAAAGAATTGCAGCTTTTGTCAATAAAGGATTGCGATCGCGCGGTTTTAAAACTACCATCGCTACTAACGCAGCAGAAGCAATTATCCTGGCTTTGAGTAATGAATTTGAATTAGGAATTTTGGATATCGGACTACCCGATAGGAATGGGTTTGAAGTCCTAGAGGAATTGCGCGGACAGGGGGTTAGCTTTCCTATTATTATGTTAACTGGTTATGATGATGTGCAGGATAAGATAGCAGGATTAAAAGGTGGCGCGGATGATTATATGACTAAGCCTTTTAGTTTTGAGGAATTATTAGCGCGAATTGAAGTAAGATTACGTGATAGAACTAAAAATACTACGCAAGATGAAGGTGTAATTAGAGTCGGACAAGTAACCTTAGACTTATTAACCCGTAAAGCTAAAATTGGCGATCGCGAAGTAGAATTACCTGCGCGTGAATTTATTATGGCAGAAGTATTTCTACGCCACCCAGGACAAGTAATGTCTCGTCAGCAATTATTGGATTTGGTTTGGGGTTACGATTATGATCCTGGTTCTAATATTGTTGATGTTTATGTGGGGTATTTAAGAAAAAAATTAGGTACACAAATAATTGAAACCGTTAGGGGTATGGGTTATCGTCTACGAACATGAGAAAATTCTCATCTAATCTTCAGGTTTTCTCAAAAAAAATCAGAGATAATTGGTAGAAGAAAATATAACTTTTTTATCTAATTAATTCTATTTAAATATTAAATTAGCAATCGCAGTTTTCAAAAACAATACTTCTATGACAATGCTAGCTTGGGATCTAACCTTAATCTAAAATTATGAATCGCATATTAATTGCAGAAGATGAATCTCGTGTTGCTGCTTTTATCGCCAAGGGATTACAAAAGAATAATTTTACTACTGTTGTAGCAGAAGATGGTCAGCAAGCTTTAGAAGTGGTTACTAGTGAAACTGTCGATTTAGTGCTGCTAGACTTAGGAATGCCTATTAAAAACGGTTGGGAAGTTCTCGACGAATTACACCAGCGAGGTTTAAAGTTACCCGTTATAATTATTACTGCTTATGATGATGAGCAAAACAAAGTCTTAGCCATACAAAAAGGTGCTAGTGATTATCTTACTAAACCTTTTCAATTTAAAGAACTATTAACTAAAGTGCGATCGCATTTGTGGAGTTTCGCCTCACCCCAATTACCTAATAGCTAGTTACTAATTAATCCCATCCTGAAGCCAATAACAACCTTTATTTATCTAAATACATGAGCGTTAAAGTTTCTTTTCTCCCAGACAATATTACCATCGAAGCCCAACCAGGAGAACCAATGTTACAAGTAGCAGAACGGGCAGGAGTATTTATTGCTACAGGTTGTCTGATGGGTTCTTGTCATGCTTGTGAAGTTGAATTAGGTAGTGGAGAAGCTGTATGTGCTTGCATTAGTTCTATTCCAGAAACTGAACCAGAATTAGTTATTAATATCTATGAAGATATTTCTTGGTAGCTGAATCGAGGTATGATTTAAAAAATTTAACGCTATATAAGCAGATTAATTAAAAAGCTAATAGCTGATAGCGTATTGCTACGAATAGATTACTTTTCGGTTTCATACTTAAAATTAGCAACGCCATTAAATTAAATGCCACGCCATAATATCGCTAAATAAATTTTGATACCCAGTAACATTAGGATGTAAACCGTCATCTCCTAATTGGGTATTAATCCACTCTACACCCCTTGATAACCAAAGATCAAAAATATCCAGGTAGGGAATATTTCTCTGTTGACAAGCCTGTAAAGTGGCCTCTTTATAACGATACTGATCAAAATGATTGTAATAAAGACAACCTAAGAATGGCATTTTCGCTTCATTTACAGGGGGCATTCCAATAAATAAGACAGGGGAAAGACTAAGGGCAAGATCGAGAAGATAAGCAAGCTGATATTTAAATTCTTCAAAGTCTGTATATAGTCTGCCGTCTTTTTTACCAATACGCGCCGAATCATTTAACCCAACAGAAAGTAAAATTAAATCTGGGGCATGATTACGCAGTTCACCCCGACAAGTAAATTCTTGTTCTAAACGTTGAGTGACTTGTTGTACGCGATCGCCTCTTACTCCTAAATTATATAATATATGTCCTTCGCCATCGGGAGACATCCACTGACGACGTAATCTTTCTACCCATCCACCGCCAACAAAATCTCCGAAACCATAGACTAAACTATCTCCTAAAGCGATAACTTTTAGGGGCTGTTTACGTTGTAATTTGGTTTTTAAAATCTGATTATTACTACTAGTAAAGGCGGAATTAGGAGTCAAAATTGTGTGCATGAATAATAAAAATTAAAAATATTAAAGAAAATTATGAAGCTAAATTTATATTTAGCAATAATAATACATAATTACAGTTATATACCAATTAAATCAAGAGTATAGCTGATCCCAATTTCAACGCCCAATAAAATTTTGAGTAGAAGGATTTTAATTTTGTACGACAACACAGCCAAAAAATAGAAAAATTAAAATCAAAGTAAAATCACAGATAAATCTCAAAATAATGTTAATTTTAATCAGTAATTTGGGCAAGATAACAGTGTAAACGCTGAAATTGCTGATAAATAGACTGATGAACTTGATCAGAGTTTTAACTATTGCAAATAATGGCTTTCAAGAAGTAGTGCGCGATCGCATTCTCTATTTTCTTGGGTTTTTCACCTTACTATTAATACTAGCTCAAAGAATAATACCCGAAATAGCTGCGGGGACTCATGAGAAAATACTCTTAGATTTTGGCATAGGCGCGATCGCCATTTTAAGTGTTGTGATTGCTATTTTTGTAGGTACAGCCTTAATTAATAAGGAAATAGAGAAACGTACCTTACTGATGTTAATTCCCAAACCCATCAGTCGTGCCGAACTTATTCTAGGTAAACACTTAGGATTAACAGGGGTTTTAGCAGTTATGCTAGTAATTATGATGGGAATTTATTTAGGTATGCTGAGTATATCTAAGATTGAATATCCTACAGTAGCCTTACTTATCGCAGGTGCTTATCTTCTGTTAGAATTATCCCTCATTGTGGCAGTGGCGATATTATTTGGGGTGTTTACCAGTTCAATTTTGGCTACATTACTAAGTTTTGGAGTCTATTTAATGGGACACTTTAGTGAAGATTTAGTTGAATTAGGTAAACTCAGTAAGAATGCTAGCATTGAAAGTTTAACTACCAGTCTTTATCTAGTATTACCAAATCTCTCTAGGTTAGACTTAAAAAATGATGCGGTTTATGGATTATTACCTAGTCCCCCAGAACTTATAAACCACGCCCTATATGGTTTACTCTATACAGCTTTGCTCTTAATTATCTCTATGATGGTCTTTGCCCAAAAAGAATTTTAAGCTAAATAATACCTGATAAACTATAATTTAAAATCAACAAACAGATGTAACAATGGTCAAAAAATCCAAAAAATTACAATAGTTAAGGTCTCTAAATAAATGCGGTTTTGATTAAGATTTTTTAGTAAATTATAAGTATACTCAGCAAAAAAACTAAAAATTGAGCGATATCAAAAAAATGCTGGTTAGCACAACCGCCTAATATACGTTAAAATCTTAGGAAGTTTGATAAGTCTATGTCTGACAGTTCTGGGTCAATTTTGCAGCTACAACCAAAAATAATGGTACTCAGTAACGTAAAACTTCTTATCGTTACCAGTAAAGTTCTCGATTGTATGGCGATCGCTACAACCTTAGAGGCAGGAGGTATTAATTTTACCTACGATCTGATTGCAACCCAAGAACTAAGCGGTAATTTACCTCGTCAGAAGTATAACGCAATTTTATATAATTATGCAGCAATCGTTACCGAGACTGGGGTTAATTCCCTGAGTGAAAAATTACAATGGTGGTGTCATCTTTACCCCCACACCCCTTTAATTTTAATTACAGATACTTTAGGTGATGAACAAGCAGTAGAATTAATTCAGTCTGGAGTTAATGGGTATGTGTTGCGAGAAAACCTAGATAAATTACCAGAAGTTCTACAAAAGACTATTATAAATTTTATTAGCAATCAAACTGTTATCGCTGCTCAACAAGATCTAATTAAGCAACAGCAAGAAAAAATTGCCCAACTAGAAGCAGAAAAACAAACTTGGTTAGCACAACAACAAGCCAAGCAAGAATATATTTCCCATCTAAATCATGAGTTGCGTAGCCCGATATCTTCAATTATTAGCTTTGCAACCATGCTTAAAGAACAGTACTATGGTCGTCTAAATACCAAACAAATGCAATATGTCACCCTGCTACATAACGTTGGCAAGCATATGTTGGATTTAGTTAATAATTATCTAGACTTAGTTAAAATCGACGCAAACAAACAAAGTTTAGAATTAGAAAGATTAGCCGTAGAAGAAGTTTGTCAAGCAGCTTTATTTATGGTAGCCGAAAAAGCCAATCAAAAAGGATTACAACTAAATTTTAAATTGGCAGAAAATATAGACTTTTGTACGGCTGATTCTTTACGTCTTAAGCAAATATTAGTAAACTTACTCAGCAATGCTATTAAATTCACCGAAAAAGGTTCAATCACCCTACAAGTAACCCTGCAAGGAGAAAGAATTTACTTTGCTGTGAATGATACAGGTATTGGCATTGCTAAAAATAATCTTACTAAACTATTTCAACCCTTCCCTCAGATCACTACCCACCACGAAAGTACAGGTTTAGGTTTAACTTTATCAAAAAAATTAGCCCAACTTCACGGTGGAGATATTACAGTAACTTCAGTGCTTGGTAAGGGTAGCTGTTTTACCCTAGATATACCCCAACATCAATAAAATAAATTAAGCAAGATTGGCTACCATAACAATAGTTAATAATTGCTTAATGGTTAAATCATGAGTCTAGAAAAATTAGAACGAATAAAAAGCATTTTACAGGATATGGAACAGGCGATAATTGCCTATTCTGGGGGAGTCGACAGCACTTTAATTGCTAAAATTGCCTACGATGTTTTAGGCGATCGCGCTTTAGCAGTTACGGCGGTATCCCCTTCCCTCCTACCCGAAGAATTAATTGAGGCTCAAGCTCAAGCAGCAGAAATCGGTATAAAACATGAGTTGGTGGAAACCAAAGAGATGGATAACCCTAACTACACCTCCAACCCCATTAACCGTTGTTACTTCTGTAAAAGTGAACTTCACGACACCCTAAAACCCTTAGCCCTCCAACGTGGCTATCCCTATATAGTTGATGGTGTTAATGCCGATGATCTTACTGACTATCGCCCAGGTATTCAAGCAGCCAAAGAAAGAGGCGCGCGATCGCCCTTAGCTGAAGTAGGTGTTACTAAAGCAGAAGTACGAGCAATTTCTCAAACCCTAGGCTTACCCTGGTGGGATAAACCTGCTCAACCTTGTCTTAGTTCTCGTTTTCCCTATGGCGAAGCAATTACTATCGATAAATTACAACGGGTAGGGCGTGCAGAAATTTATCTACGTCAGTTAGGTTATCAAAATATCCGTGTTCGTTCCCAAGCAGATACAGCAAAAATTGAACTTCAAGCTCAAGATATTCCCCAGTTTGTACAGCAAGTTGATCTATCTCAAGTTGTGAAAACTTTTCAGGATTTAGGTTTTATTTATGTCACCCTCGATTTAGAAGGTTATCGTAGCGGTAAACTCAATCAAGTGCTACAATAAGTATGTATATATAACTCAAATAAATAAACCATCAAGCATATGGCACAAAGACTCAAGCGATGGGAATCTCCGCGCCAGCAAGGGCGAAATAACAAGGGTAGGGGCGGTTCTGCTAGGGCTAGGCAACTACGCAAACGGGAACAAATGCTACGCCAGAAACTCAAAAACAACCACGACGAGCAATCACAACGCCAACTAGAGAGGGAATTATCTCCCTCTTTTTTTTTGCTTATTAGTTATTGATATTATTTTTGTTAAATAGACTGGGTTGATAATGAATTAGTTTTGAGCTTTTAGCTATTAGCTTTAAATTTTTAAATGCTAGATCATAACTGACTCCTACCCCCTACCCCCTACCCACTACCTACTACCCACTACCTACTACCCACTACCTACTACCCACTACCTACTACCTACTACCTCCTGTCTCCTGTCTCCTCCATAAAATCAGTAAAAATATACTAATTTCGATAATCACAAGGAAATTTAGCTATCGTTAAGGGTGGAGAGTGGAAAGTAACCGATTTTATTAATAACCAATTGAGTATCTATGTCGATAGAAATAATCATACCTATTGCTGCCGTAATTATTTTATGGCTACTATTTAGTTGGTCAATCAAAGTCTTTAAAGCCAGTATTACAACGTTATTGGTTATTTTGGCAATCTTGTTTATGTTACAGATTACTTTTGGCATCACTTCCCAACAGATCATACAGGAGATGGTTAATATAGTTAATAACCTCAAGCAGTTGATTTTAGATAAGTAAATCAATAACAATTATTTAAAAACTTCTGCTAAACGCTGATCCCAGATTTGTTGATTTCTTTTCGCATCTTGAATAAAGGGCGACCAACGAATTAAATTAATTAATATATTATTGAGTGCAGAAGCAGGGAAACGTGTAGGTCTAACTATATCCAAAAATAATACAACTCGCAGATCATTACTTTTATTCCAGGCTTCATGCTCATAAGAATCATCAAATACTAAACATTTACCCTCCTCCCAGTGACGTACCTCTTGATCTACCCGAATACCACATTGTTCTTTAGCTTCGGGAACTTTTAAAGCCAGGTGAGCGCGTAAAACACCCTTATAAGGCCCACGATGTGCAGGAATATGTTTACCTGGTAGTAATATGGAAAAAAATGCCGTTTTCAACCCAGGAATTTGCTCAACGATCGCTGTAGTTTGGGGACAATAATTACAATTGCGTCCCATTTTAATACCATAACCATAAAGAAAAAAGGTTTTCCAAAGATTATCGGTAGTTAAAGAGGCTTGATCTGTCGAAATATCCTGAAAATTGGGTAATTGCTCGCTATAGTTTAAGATTACGTCTAATTCTTTCCTGATAACTTCCCAGTTAGATTCTAATAAAGACACCCAGCTAAATTGATCTGGTTCTAAAAAGGGAGTGGTATCAACCAAAGAATAATGGGTTAGGAATTGCTCTAAACCCCAAATAAGATTTTTACCCAGTTTATTAACTATAAATTCTCTCATGACAACCAATTAACTAATAACTCAGTAGTTAAAACATTGTTATAGCTCAAACTAAGATTAATTAAATCCTAAATCAGTCCCAGTACCTGCATGAACTTGAGCAAGTTTTGTATATTTTAAAGCGTGTTCTTTAATTTCTGCTGCTTGATTCTCATTAACCTCTCTGACTTTAGTAGCTGGTACACCCATAACTAGCGATCGCGCCATCACATCTTTTGTCACCACACTTCCAGCACCAACAATACTACCAGCACCTACCCTCACGCCATCTAAAATAATCGCTCCAATGCCAATTAAACAACCAGTTTCGATATAGGCAGAATGAATTACCGCTCGATGTCCAATGGTTACATAGTCTTCAATGATCGTTGGTAAACCTGGATCTCCATGTAAAATTGCCCCATCTTGCACATTACTATATTTACCAACAACAATTTTTTCCACATCTCCTCGCACCACTGCGCTATACCAAACGCTAGAGCCTTCATCTAAAAAGACATTCCCCACAACCGTTGCATTCTTGGCGATAAAAGCGCAATTAGCAATATCCAAAATACCTAATTGATCACAAGAAGATTCATCCATAATTACAATAAGCTCAACTATATCTGAGGATATTCAGACATTTTAAGCCAACTATATGCAGCCGTGTTATAAGGTAAAAGAACAAGACTTATTTTATATGAATTTAAGTTTACAATATCCTGTTTTTGGCCCTGAGATAGTTTGTCCCCATTGCCGACAGACAATACCTGCCCTCACCCTTACAGATACTTATCTCTGTACTCGTCATGGAGCTTTTGAGGCTGATCCCAAATTAAAAGAACTAATTCATTTACCTTCCCAAAGACGTTGGCGACGTTGGGAAAATCAATGGTATCGTCAACATACCCATCCTGATGGAATTCGTTTTGAAATTCACGAGGCTTTAGATACCCTGTATACCGAAGGATATCGTGCGACAAAAGTAATTATTGCTAATCGTTACCGAGATTTAGTAAGTTCTTATTTAGGACATACCCATCCTTGGCGCGAGAAACCAGAGTTTAAATCCCCTAAATTATATGGTTTGCCGATTAGTTTTAGTCCTGAAGATAATCAAGAACCTTGTTGGGAAATAATTAATTTTATCCTAGAAAAAGAGCCTGGCGTTCCTCGTCACTATCCTTATCGTTTTTTATTTGACTAGGGGAATTATCACAAAAATATAATGCACCATGTTTCAATTCGGACAGCCAATATTCATCGAGCGATCGCTTTTTATGAACAATTGGGTTTTACTGTCCAAGAACGTTTTACTACAGGATATACTTTAGCTTGTTGGCTAACTGGGCTTGCAGGGAGAATAGAATTAATTCAAATTCCCGAACCTAAACCTGCTCCTGATGCCTTTAATGATGAACATTACGTAGGTTACTATCACCTGTCTTTCGATTTAACCGATATAACCCCCGACTTAACTGCTTGGGTGGAAGAATTACAACAAAAATTTCTTACTACAGATAATTCCGAACTCCCACCTCTACAAGTATTACTAAAACCCCAACAACAAATGATTGGCGACTATGTATATGAGGTTGCTTTTCTTGCTGATGCGGACGGTTTACCTCTAGAATTTATTCGGGTTTTAAGTAAAAATACAAGTGCTTGGCGTTAACTTTTAGCTTCTTAGTTTATAACTCTGAGCTTCTTAACTCTTAGCTTTACTCGTTACTCGTTACTCGTTACTCCTTCCCCACTGACTCCTGTCTCCTGTCTCCCCTATCCTTTCTCCTGTCTCCTGTCTCCTTTCTCCCAAAATTGTATACTATGGTCTGAACTATACATAGATCCTATAGCTCAATGACCAACGACCAAAAGAAACAATTAGAAACCCAACTTTGGAACATTGCCGACTCGTTGCGAGGTAAAATGAACGCGGATGAGTTTCGGGATTATTGTTTAGGGTTTATTTTTTATAAATATTTGTCTGAGCGTTTGTATCTTTATGCTAATGAGATTTTAAGCGAGGATAAGCTGGATTTTCTGGCAATTGATGAAAATTCTGAGACAGGAAAAGAATATTTAGCAGCAATTAAAGAAGAATGTATCGCGCAGTTGGGTTATTTTCTCAACCCTTCGGAATTATTTAGTTCTTTGGCTAAACGGGCTTTAGGTAATAAGGGGAATGGCGAAGAGATTAACGACAGTGAAATTGAACATTCAACGTTTATTTTAGACGACTTAACCCAAGTATTAGCTAATATAGAGCGATCGACGATGGGAGAAGCCAGCGAGGATGATTTTGATCGCCTGTTTGAGGATTTAGATCTCACTTCTACTAAGTTGGGGCGCACACCAAGAGCGAAAAATACTTTAATAGCTAAGATTTTGGTGCATCTAGATAAGATAGACTTTCGTCTAGAAGATAGTAACAGTGATGTATTGGGAGATGCCTATGAATATTTAATTGGGCAATTTGCTAGTGGGGCTGGGAAAAAAGCAGGGGAGTTTTATACACCTCAACAGGTTTCTGAAGTATTAGCCAAGATAGTTACTACAGGCAAAGATCGGCTCAAGTCGGTTTATGATCCTACCTGTGGATCTGGTTCTTTATTGTTGCGCGTGGCTAAAGAAGTCGATGAGGTGGCGCACTATTACGGACAGGAAATGAACCGTACTACTTATAACCTGGCGCGGATGAATATGATTCTGCACGGGGTACATTATCGTAATTTTGATCTTAAGCAGGAGGATACATTAGAAAGCCCCCAACACCCAGGAAAGAGGTTTGAGGCGGTGGTAGCTAATCCCCCATTTTCCGCACAGTGGAGTGCTAGTAAGCTATTTGAGTCGGATGATCGCTTTAGTCAGTATGGTAAACTCGCCCCTAAATCTAAAGCTGATTTCGCTTTTGTTCAGCATATGCTACATCATCTGGATGATAATGGTACAATGGCGGTGGTTTTACCCCACGGGGTTTTGTTTCGTGGTGCAGCCGAGGGGGATATTAGGCGGTATTTAATTAAAGATCGTAATTGGTTGGATGCGGTGATTGGTTTACCTGCTAACGTTTTTTATGGTACTAGTATACCTACTTGTATCTTAGTGTTTAAGAAGCGTCGGCAATTTGCAGGGGATATATTATTTATCGATGCCAGCGCACATTTTGAAAAAGCGAAGAATCAGAACTATTTACGTCCCCAGGATATCTATAAGATTGTTACTACCTATAGGGAACGATTAATTGAGGATAAATACAGTTATCGGGCAGATTTGGCAGAAATTGCGGAAAATGATTTTAATTTAAATATTCCTCGTTACGTGGATACTTTTGAAGAAGAAAAAGCGATCGATCTACAAGTAGTCTCCATTGCATTAGAAAAAACTCAGGAGATACTAGAAATTGCAGACACAGAGATAAATAAATTCTGTAGAGAGTTAGAGATTCCTACTCCTAAAGGGTGCAATATTAATTTATTACAAGCATATAAAAAGGGAGTGATGCAAAAAATATTCTCCCAACAAATCCGCTTTAAACAAGACGATGGTAAACCCTTTCCTGATTGGCAAAAGAAAAAGCTAGGTGAAGTAGCCAATTTTCATAAAGGAAAAGGAATTTCAAAAGACAATTTAGTGGATTCTGGTAAATTGAAGTGTATTAGATACGCAGAGCTTTATACATCTTACAATGAAGTAATTAATCATGTTTTATCCTCTACCAATTTAGATTCTCACGATTTAATTCTAAGCATAGAAAATGATGTAATAATTCCTTCTTCAGGTGAAACGTCTCTTGAAATAGCTAAGGCTGCTTGTGTCAAAATTTCTGGTGTTGCTTTAGGTGGCGACTTGAATATTCTTCGGACTAAGATAAATGGCTGCTTTTTAGCGCATTATTTAAATTACTATAAGAAGAATGAAATAGCTAGAATCGCTCAAGGTAATACAGTGGTTCATTTATATAATTCTCACTTAAAAACTATCAATATCGAAATTCCAGTAAATAAAGAACAAGAAAAAATTGCTAACTTCCTAACCTCCATCGATAAAAAAATAGATGCAGTAAGCTTACAAATAGAGAAAATCGAAGAGTTTAAAAATGGCTTGTTGCAAAAGATGTTTGTCTGAATAAAAGCAGAATAATAAAAGGAAAAGTAGAACGAGCAATAAATACTTGTTATTAATTGATAATTAATTTTGTCTAAAATATATTCATAAAGTGAGCCAAAATTAAAAATAAAATTCGATATAAAACAATCCTCTTCCCTTCAGGTAGGGGTAATTATCAATTATCCATTAGTGAAGTTTATATAGTCATTGCAAATAGAAACCAGACAAATTTTATTAGTTGTCGAAGTTAATAAAAGTCCTCACACTCCTGACTCCTTAAACCAAAAAACCTACGGAACTTAATTGGAATGACTATAAAAATATTGACGTTGCTCAATTGAGATATGATTTAAAAAATCTAACACTTAAAAGCTAAAAGCTAAAAGCTAAGAATAAATTACTTGTCTATTTCATATATTAAACCACCAACACCAACTAGAGAAATTATCATAAAACTCAAGTAAGTAAAATACTCCCAAAATTAAAGCCATGCGAACTATTCAAACTCAAGTTAATATAAAAAGCGATCGCGCGGTTTTAAATATTCAACTACCTGAAGATATAGAAATGGGAGAATATCAAGTAGTTATTGTCATGAATCCCCAGAAAAAAACAACTGTAATTTCCTTGAAGCATAATATTAACCAACTAGCAGGAAAAATTACCGCATTCAAGAATATAGATGCTGTAGCTTGGCAACAAGAAATTAGAGAGGAATGGGATAAAACGAAATAGCGATCGCGCCATTAATCGCAGATAACTAAAGTTTTATAATTAAAATTAATTTAGTTACAACTCTATATTTAACAGATCGCTAAAATAATTATGCTTACCCCAGAAACAGCACTTCAAAAGCTTAAACAACTATCAAGCGAGCAACAACAGCAAGTTTTTCAATTGATTGAGGCATTAGACAATCAAGCTAATAACCCCGACGAGACTGCTACAGAAGAAGCGATCGCAGGAATTACCCAAGGATTAATTGAAGCCCTCAACGCTGAAACTCTGCCTCTATCCCAAATGTGGGAGGGCATAAATGTCGAATAATGAGCCATCAATTGAAATTTTATTGACTCTACGCTTTCAACAAGATTTAAGAAAACTAGCCAAACGCTATCGTTCGATTCGTCAAGATCTAACCCCTCTTATACAACAACTTCAGCAAGGAGAAACCCCAGGCGATCTCATTTCAGGCAATAAATATCAAGTAATCAAGGTTCGTCTTAAAAATAGCGACATTCAAAAGGGGAAAAGTGCTGGCTATAGAGTGATTTACTATCTAAAAACTCCCACTGCGATTATTCTTGTAACTATATATTCCAAATCGGATTTGACAGATATTCCCAACAAAGTTATCCAAGAAATTATTCAGAAATTTGAATCGGGAAATTAAACCTCAATTTAAAATTAATTTAGTTACAACTCTATATTTAAGAGATCGGTAAAATAATTATGCTTACCCCAGAAACAGCACTTCAAAAGCTTAAACAACTATCAAGCGAGCAACAACAGCAAGTTTTTCAATTGATTGAAGCATTAGAAAAGAAAAGGGAAGAGTCTGAAGATTTCTTTGCAATTGCTGGGATCTGGGAAAATCGAGAAGTAACAGCCGAAACTATCCGTCAAAAAGCTTGGCAGGAAGAAAATAAGTGATTTTATGCGATACCAACATTCTGATTGAGCTTTATAAGAATAATCCTACTATTATCAGTGAACTACGTAAAATCGGCGCAAAACAAATTGCAATTAGCACCATAACTCAAGCAGAACTTTACTATGGAGCTTTGAATAAACAAGAATTACAACGCATTAAGAAGCATTTGGGGCAGTTAGATATTTTAGCTGTGGATATTTCCGTTTCCGAACAATTTATTCAATTAATGGAAAACTATGCTCTTAGCCACAAGCTGACAATTCCCGATGCCCTTATTGCTGCTACTGCGTTAGTTCATAATCTTGACTTGTATACCTTGAATCAAAAAGATTTTCGTTTTATTCCAAAATTAAGACTCAACTAATAAGAATTATCTGGGTAATCTAGTTAATGTAGGGATTTACAGGTGCTTTTAGCCCAGATTCACCAATTATGACGCAATCTGAACAAGAACTAGAACAAGGTTTAATTCAACACCTAACTAGTTTGGGATACGAAACAGTAAAAATTAGAGATAGTCAAGCACTTCAAGCTAATCTCAAAACCCAACTAGAAAAACATAACAAAACCCAATTTAGCGATCGCGAATTTGCCAGTATTCTTAACCACCTTAATAAGGGTAATGTATTTGATCGTGCCAAATGTCTAAGAGATAAGATGGAATTAAACCGTGATGACGGCACTACATTTTATTTAGGATTTCTCAATTGCGAACAATATTGTCAAAATCAATATCAAGTAACTCATCAAGTTACTCAAGAGGGAGAATATAAAAACCGCTACGACGTAACCATACTAATTAATGGTTTACCCTTAGTACAAATCGAATTAAAACGCCGAGGGGTAAAACTCAAAGAAGCCTTTAACCAAATAAACCGCTATCATCGTCATTCCTTCAGTGGCGAATTTGGACTATTTCAGTATATCCAAATCTTTGTTATTTCCAATGGGGCAAATACTCGCTATTACGCCAATAACCGCAAGCAGGAATTCAAACAAACCTCTTACTGGGCAGATGAGCAAAATAACCTGATTACTCAACTGCGAGACTTTACCGACTGCTTTTTAGAAAAATCCCATCTATCTAAAATGATTTGTCAATATATTGTACTCCACGAATCCAATAAAATATTAATGGTGTTGCGCCCCTATCAATATCATGCAGTTGAGGCAATTGTGGCACAAGTTAAAAAGACAAATAAAAATGGCTATATCTGGCACACTACAGGATCGGGTAAAACCTTAACTAGCTTTAAAGCTGCCCAAATTCTCACTAGGCTACCCCAAGTAGATAAAGTAATGTTTGTTGTCGATCGCACCGATCTAGATCATCAAACTAGTCAAGAATTTAATCATTTTAGTCCCAACTGTGTAGATGTTACCAAGAATACCCAGCAGTTAGTTAAACAAATGACTGGGGATAACCCCCTAATTGTCACTACTATACAAAAACTTAATATCGCCCTCAGAAAACCTCGCCACCAAAACGCAATAGAAGCCCTGCAAAATAAACGCATCATCTTTATCTTCGATGAATGTCATCGTTCTCAATTTGGCGAAACCCATAAAAAAATTACCAAATTCTTTACCCAAGCGCAATTATTCGGCTTTACAGGAACGCCTATCTTAGTGGAAAATGCAGTAAGTAACGACCATGGCAAACGCACCACTAAAGATTTATTTCAAGAATGTCTACATAAATACCTAATTACCAATGCGATCGCCGATGACAATGTGCTTAAGTTTTCCGTGGAGTATTGGGGTAAAATCAAACGTCGAGACGGTAGTTTAATTGATGAACCCAAGTTAGATGCAGAATATTATAATAACAGCGATCGCATCTCCCTAATTGTTGATTGGATTATTACCCACCACGATCGCAAAACTAAAGATAAAAAGTTCTCTGCTATTTTCTGTGTTGCAAATGTGGAAAACTTGATTACCTACTACCAAACTTTTAAAGACAAACAACGCCAGGGGTTACATAACCTGCGAATTATAACCATCTTTACCCCCAACGATAACGAAGATGACAAGGATGCTAACGGCTTAATTGACGAACCTGATTTTGAAATCCCAACCGCCGAAACCAGTCGCTCCCATAGTCGAGACAAACTAAATGAATTTATCGCCGACTATAATCAGATGTACCATACCCAACATTCCGCCAAAGATACTGATGGGTTTTCTACTTACTATAAAGATATAGCCAAAAGACTCAAAGATCGCGACATGGAAAACTTTGCAGATCAAGAGCGTGTAGATATATTACTAGTAATTAATATGTTTCTGACAGGGTTCGATGTAAAAAAAATCAATACCCTATATGTCGATAAAAACCTCAAGTATCACGGTTTAATTCAGGCATATTCTCGCACCAACCGTATACTAGGAGAAGTTAAATCCCAAGGTAATATAGTTTGTTTTCGCAATCTCAAAGACAATACAGATCAAGCGGTTGCACTTTTTTCCAACGCCAACGCCAACGAAACAATATTTATCGAACCATTAGAACATCATATAGACAAATTTAACGCAGGGGTGAAAGAATTAAGAGCGATCGCACCCATACCAAATGATGTTAACCAATTAATTAGTGAAGATGAGCAACTGAAGTTTGTCAAAGCCTTCCGCAATTTAATCCGCTTGCTTAATATCACTCAATCTTTTACTGAATTTAATTTTTCTGATTTTAATATCGATGAACAAACCTTTGAAGATTATAAAAGCAAATATCTAGACATATACGATCGCACCCATAGCAATAATAAACAAGAATCAGCATCTTTAATTGATGAGGTGGATTTTGAACTAGAATTAATTCAAAGAGACGACATCAACGTAGTATATATTCTCCAGTTACTAGCCAAACTACAACAAGCAACCAATCAATACCCAACAGCAGAATATCAACAACAAAAAGCCTCCATTCTCCATCAAATGGATCAAGAAGTACAGTTACGCAATAAAAAAGATATCATCGAGAAATTTATAGATACAGAAATTCCTAATATCAAACCAGAAGCTAAAATTGAAAGCGTCTTTAAAGACTTTTGCGATCGTGAAAGAAAAGCAGCTATCCAACAATTATGTCAAAGTGAAAAACTGTATCAAGAGTCAGTAGAGCGCATGATTGCTTATTATAAATTTTCAGGTAAAGAGCCATTAAGAGAAACAGTGCTAAATGCTTCCGAGCAAAAACCTAAATTATTAGATCGTAAAAAAATTTTCCAGCGAGTTGTATTAGGGCTATTGAAGATTATCCACAAGTTTGATGATGCTTTAGAAGAATTGGAAGAGTGATTAGGAGTCTGGGAGGAGGTAGGGGGTAGGGGGTAATAGGTAGTGGGTAGTAGGTAGTAGGTAGGGGGTAGGGGGTAGTGGGTAGTAGGTAGTGGGTAGTGGGTAGTAGCTAAAAATTAATTCATTGATAACCCAGCTTATTTAACACCAGATAATATCAAGCTGAACTAATATTGCTATACCTTCAAGTAAATATTTAATCAGATATGTTAAATTTGATTAACCTGATCATTGATTAAACTTGCTTGGCATTGTGTACAATTATCTTTCAAAATAGCCAAGAGTAATGATGGTCTAATTGAGGAGTGGAAAAGTATTGACCAAGTTATTTAAATTGAAGCATCTTTTAGGTTTTTTTCTGAGCTTAATCATATTGCTTTCCACCACAGGCATTTTTTTCAGCACTAATACTAGTTTAGCGACGGTAGCCCCACCCAATATAGTATTTATTCTGACTGATGATCTCGATAATGCTAGTGTGGAGTATATGACCCAAGTAAAGTCATTATTAATAGATCAAGGGGTTAGTTTTAGTAATTACTTCGTCAATATTTCCCTTTGTTGCCCTTCTCGCACGACTATTTTAAGAGGTCAATATGCTCATAATACAGGAGTTTTTACTAATTATCAACGAGATGGCAGTTTTATTTATTTATATAGACATAAGTTAGAGAAATCAACGATCGCAACTTGGTTAAAGAAGAAAGATTATCGTACAGCTTATATAGGCAAATACTTAAATGCTTATCCCCGTCAAGCACCTAAAAACTATGTACCACCTGGTTGGGATGAATGGCACAGTCCGATTAATGATAGTGGTTATTTAGAATATAATTATACCCTTAATGAGAATGGCAAATTTGTAAGTTACGGAGCTAAACCTCAAGATTATACTGCCGATCTTTATACCCAAAAAGCACAACAATTTATTACTGATGCAACCAAAGATAAACAACCCTTTTTCCTTTATCTTTCCTACTTTGCACCCCATCAACCAGCAGTAGCAGCCCCGCGTCACCAAGATTTATTTAAAGAAAAGATCGCCCCTCGTCTTCCTTCTTTTAATGAAGCAGATGTTCAAGATAAACCAGAATATATTCGCAATTTACCCCTTTTAGACCAAATACAACAATACAAAATAGATCGACTATACAGGAGAAGATTGCGATCGCTACAAGCGGTGGATGAAGGTGTGGCAAATATTATGGAAACATTAAAAGCTAATCATCAATTAGATAATACCTATATTATTTTTACATCCGATAACGGTTTTCATCTCGGTCAACATCGCCTACCACCTGGCAAAGAAACAGCCTATGAAGAGGATATCCATTTACCTCTATATGTGCGAGGACCCGATATCTTACCAGGTCAAATCATCAAACAAATAGTTGGTAATGTAGATATAGCCCCCACCATCGCCGAATTAGCAGGGGCGAAGACACCTAAATTTGTAGATGGTCGATCTTTAGTTGGTTTATTGCACCGTAACTTACCTATACCTATCTCCTGGCGACAGGTTTACTTATTACAACATCGCTGGAATAGACAGAAACACTCAATATTTCCTGATTATGCAGGATTACGTACTAATAATTGTACCTATGTAGAATATAAAAATGGCGACCGCGAATTATATGATTTAAATCAAGATCCCTATCAAATAAATAATTTAGCCAGCAAGATTGACCCTCAAGTAATTAAAGAATATGCTCAACGTTTGAAGCGTTTGCGTAGGTGTCGTGCTAAAAGTTGTCGTCAATTGGATCTAAAACCAATTTCCTATTAAATAAAAATTTTATACCCTATATGTTTAAGAGTGGTTAATAAGAGTAGTTATAAGCTCTTTATTTAGCAAAATTACACGTATAATAAACAAATTAAACCCAAGTTAGAGTATTGAGGGATATTTTTTAGCAAGTTTCCTCCCCAAAATTAGGGATAGCTAATTTTAATTAACTAATGCTCTAAAAGTAAATATAAATATAAATATAAATTGATTAGGATCATCAATGCCAGCCAAAGTAGTTACCATACTCTCTGCTGATGAAATTCGTCGTACTATTAATCGGATGGCTTCCCAAATTGTGGAGAAATCAGGGGATTTATCAGAAATAATTTTACTCGGAATTCATACCAAAGGTGTACCTTTAGCAAAATTATTAGCTAAACAAATTGAGATTTTAGAAAATACATCTTTACCCGTCGGCGCGATCGATGTAACCTTTTATCGTGATGATCTCGATCAAATTCGTACCCGTATTCCTGCAAAAAGCAATATACCTTTTGATTTAACAGGTAAAACTGTAGTTTTAGTTGACGATGTACTCTATAGAGGTCGAACAATTCGTGCTGCTTTAAATGCCGTTACAGAATACGGCAGACCACAAGTTATTAGGTTAGCGGTATTGGTAGACCGAGGACATCGAGAATTACCTATTCACCCCGATTTTGTGGGTAAAAAACTGCCGACAGCTTCAGAAGAAAAAGTAAAAGTATATCTTGCTGATTTAGATGGTAGAGACGCAGTAGAACTTATTAAATAGCCTAATCCTTACCTGAGCAACATCCCCCCCAAGCAAGAGTTTAGAGAATTAATTTTAGTCAACCCAAGATAGATGCCCAATAGTAATTCTTACCTAAAAATGATGGCAAACCGAGCTAAGATGCTACAAAAGCTTATATGAAAGGATTAAAGGGTAAGACGGCGTTAATCACAGGTGCGTCTTCAGGAATTGGACAAGAAATTGCCATTCGTTTAGCACAAGAGGGGTGTAATATTGCCATTAATTATCGCAGTGATCCTCAAGGGGCGAATGAAACCGAAGATCGGGCGATGGAAAAAGCTTGTGGGGATGCCCAAGTCTGCGGAGTGCGATCGCTTTTGGTTAAAGGTGATGTATCATCTGAAGAAGATATACGTCAAATGATCGCCACAACAATTACAGAATTGGGCAGTTTAGATATTTTAATTAATAATGCTGGTATTCAAACCGAAACACCATCCCATGAAGTTGCAGCCGAAGAATTTGATCGCATCATTGGCGTAAACTTAAGAGGGGCTTTTTTATGTGCCAAAGAATCTATTGCTTATTGGCTCTCTCAAGACCGCCCAGGCATAATTATTAATATTTCTAGCGTCCACGAAATTATTCCTCGTCCCATGTATGTAACCTACTCAATTACTAAAGGAGGGATGGAGAATATGACCAAAACCCTAGCTTTAGAGTATGCAGCCAAGAAAATTAGAGTAAATGCGATCGCTCCTGGGGCGACAGTAACGCCTATTAACCAAGACTGGACTGAAGACCCCAAAAAACGGGCAGAAGTAGAAAGTCATATCCCAATGGGACGGGCGGGGACATCCGAGGAAATGGCTGCTGCTGTAGCATTTTTGGCATCAGATGAAGCGTCTTATATTACTGGGCAAACCCTATTTATCGATGGTGGTTTAACTCTTTATGCTGATTTTCGTGAGGCTTGGTCTGCGTAGGTAGCTATAACTAAGGTCTTGCACTTAACCCGTAACTGAGTTGTTGGATAAGGGAAAAGGGAAAAAGACTTATTCAGTTTATTTTTAGGGCGTGCAAGATTTTAAGTATAAGCAAGACAATTGAAAACTAATAACAATTCCTAAAAGTAGCTGGGAAGATAAAAAATATTTATTAAGTTAATTAAAAGGCTTAAATATCCCTAAAAGCTCAAAGCTACAAGCTAATATCAATTCAAAATCATAATGACAGCAGAAGAAAAAAGACTAGCAGAAGATCGCGATCGCCTTGCTTATTGGAAACAGTGGGGGCCTTATTTGAGTGAGAGACAATGGGGGACAGTTAGGGAAGATTATAGTGCTGATGGGTCTGCTTGGAGTTATTTCCCTCATGATCACTCGCGATCTCGTGCTTACCGTTGGGGAGAAGATGGGATAGGGGGTATTTCCGATAACCATCAAAGATTGTGTTTAGCGATCGCTCTTTGGAATGGTCAAGATTCGATGCTCAAAGAACGTATATTCGGTTTATCGGGTCCCCAAGGCAATCATGGTGAAGATGTTAAGGAATACTATTTCTATTTAGATAATACTCCTTCCCATGCCTACATGAAGTATCTCTACAAGTATCCACAATCTGCTTTTCCCTATGAAGAATTAGTACAAGTCAATCGAGATAGGGGATATAAAGATCCTGAATTTGAATTAATGGATACGGGCATCTTTAATAATAGTGAGTACTTCGATGTCTTCTTAGAATATGCCAAATATACAGATAAAGATATCGCCCTGCAAATCAAAATTATTAACCGCGCCGATACAACTAAACCCATTCATCTACTTCCTACCCTCTGGTATCGTAATACTTGGTCTTGGTTTGAAGATGCAGTCAAGCCAAAAATAGAGCAAGTAGGAGATAATATCGCCCAAGCTAGTCATCCAACCCTAGGAGATTACTGGTTTTACTGTCATAACCCCCAATCTTTGCTATTTACCGACAACGAAACCAACCAAGAGCGAATCTTTCAAAACCCCAACCCAACCCCCTACGTCAAAGACAGCTTTCATGATTACCTAATTCATGGTAAAACCGAAGCAGTTAATCCAGATAAATATGGAACTAAACTAGCTGCTTATTACTATGCCGAAATTCCCCCAGGGGAAGAACAAATCTTTTGGGTGCGCTTATCAAACATTTCTCCTTCTGAAATTGGCGAACCCTTTGGGCAAGAATTTACTTCCTTATTTAAACAGCGACTGCAAGAAGCCGATGAATTCTATCAGCGCATTACACCAGGAAAACTAAGCGCAGATGACCGTTTGATACAAAGACAAGCATTTGCGGGCTTACTGTGGACAAAGCAGTTTTATCACTATGTAGTGGAAGATTGGCTACAAGGAGATCCAACCCAACCAAAACCCCAACGTACAAAACCTCGTAATACCGAGTGGAAACATTTATTTAACGATGATATTATCTCCATGCCCGATAAATGGGAATTTCCTTGGTATGCAGCTTGGGATTTAGCTTTTCATGTCGTCCCTATTGCCCTCATCGATCCCGACTTTGCCAAACGCCAGATGTCGCGACTAACAAGGGAATGGTATTTACATCCCAATGGACAAATGCCAGCTTATGAATGGCACTTTAGCGATGTTAACCCACCCGTTCATGCTTGGGGAACTTGGCGCGTTTACCAGATAGAGAAAGAGATTTACGGTAAGGCAGATCGGCAGTTTTTAGAAAGGGTGTTTCAAAAACTACTGCTAAACTTTACTTGGTGGGTGAATCAGAAAGATGATGACGGTAATAATGTTTTTCAAGGTGGTTTTTTAGGACTGGATAATATTGGGATTTTTGATCGCAGTAGTGAACTACCAACGGGGGGTTATTTAGAGCAATCAGACGGTACAAGTTGGATGGGAATGTATTGCCTAAATATGCTTGCCATTTCCCTAGAATTGGCGCAAACCAACCCAGTTTATGAAGATATTGCCAGTAAATTCTTTGAGCATTTCCTCTATATTGCCGATGCTATGAATCATAGGGGTGATGCCGATTTTCACCTGTGGGACGAACAAGATCAGTTTTTCTACGATGTACTGTATACTGCCGATGGTAAACGACATCCTTTAAGGGTTAGATCGATGGTGGGTTTAATTCCCCTTTTTGCTACTTTAGTGGTGGATAAAAGTTTATTTCAACGCTTCCCCGACTTTAAACAGAGGTTTGATTGGTTTGTAGAAAATCGCCCCAACTTACAAGAAAATATTGCTTCTTTGATCATGACAGGTATTGATGACCGTCGGTTACTGGCGATCGCTAATCCTGAGAAACTGCGATCGTTGCTGCAAAAGATGTTAAACGAAGCAGAATTTCTAAGTGATTATGGTATCCGTTCCCTATCTCGTTGCCATGCAGACCATCCCTACACCTTTACAGTAAATGGTACAACCCACGAAGTTAGATATGAACCTGCAGAGTCTAGTAACGGTATGTTTGGGGGTAATTCCAATTGGCGCGGTCCTGTTTGGTTTCCCGTAAATTACTTATTAATCGAGTCGCTGCAAAGCTTCCATCAATTTTTAGGCAATGATTTCACCATAGAATATCCCACAGGTTCAAAACAACAATGCAACCTACAACAAGTAGCGGATAGTATTTCAGAGCGGTTATGTAGAATTTTTGAACAGGATCAACAAGGTAATCGTCCTGTGTTGAGGGAATACAATCTATTTCAAAGCGACCCCCACTGGCAAAATTTACTTCTATTTAACGAATACTTCCACGGTGATTCTGGGGCTGGGTTGGGGGCAAACCATCAAACTGGCTGGACGGGTTTAGTTGCCACCCTAATCCACTATAAAGCCATAGCTTCGGATGCCCACCAAAGCAATTATGCAGGAGAAATCTAAAATAATGAATCAAACCGCAGTTCATAATGTTCTCAATGCCCGCGCCCGTTTAGGAGAATGCCCCTTATGGGATGATCGCAGACAATTACTTTATTGGGTAGATATCTACAATCATCGAGTGCATCAATTCGATCCCGTAAGTAAACAAGATCGCTATTGGGAAATAGGTGATCCTGTAGGAGCGATCGCTTTAGATCAAGACGGTAGAATTTTAATGGCAGCAGGCGATCGTATAGCCTTATTAGATACTCAAAAAAGAACGCAATCCACCCTACACAGAGTTAGCTTCGATTGCCCAGGAACTCGCTTTAATGATGGCAAATGCGATCCTCAAGGACGATTTTGGGTAGGTTCTGTCTCCCCCGAAAGCGATCGCGCTGCTTTATATCGCTATGATGCCGATGGCACTTTTAGGGTGATGGAAACAGGCTTAACTATCTCCAATGGCTTAGGCTGGAATTTAGCAGGAGATACCTTTTATCTTACCGATTCCTCAAAACGAAAAATATTTGCTTATAACTTTGATGGTGCAACAGGCACAATTAGCGATCGCCGAGTTTTAGTTGACTTTGGGGACGAACCCATAGAACCCGATGGCTTAACGATAGATAGTTTAGGTCATATCTGGTCAGCATTGTGGGATGGTTGGTGTATCGTACAATTAGATGCAACTGGTAAGGAAATACAACGGTTGCCCTTTCCCGTCCAGCGTCCCACCTGTCCTACCTTTGGCGGAAAAAATCTTAGGGATCTTTATGTAACTTCTGCTTCAGTTGGTTTGAGTCAAACAGAAATTCAGAAAGGTTTCTACGCAGGCGATTTGTTTTGCATCCCGATCGATAATCTCTCTGGAATGCCTACTTATAGGTTTGGATAGCTATTAGTTTTTGCTGTTTCACCGATCACTATTACCTAATAGAATTAGCTTTTAGCTTCTTGGCTATTAGCTATTAGCTTTACTCGTTACTCGTTACTCTTTACTCTTTATTCGTTGCTCGTTACTCGTTACTTTTTACTCTTTACTCAACCCTTACTACCTACTGCCTTATACTGTCAACTATCCAAATAACTTTCTGCCTATGATTAGAATCATTGCTTTTTTGGGAACAATAGTAAACAAGATTAATAACTACATATAATATCGTTTCTCAATCTTTAGTTAGAAATATCTAAGTTATCGATTAAAATTTGCGCCATTGGGTAATTGATTGTTCAAATAACGGGACTTAAACCTCTAACTAATTTTCAGAATTGATATTAATTTAGCTATTAATACAAATCTTTATAGACTGAACATCATTTCAGAATTTACTTATGTTCTTTTACTTAAAGCATATATATGATTCAAAGCTTAAACCCAGTAGAATTACTGACTGATCTATCAGTTGCCAATAATAATGGAAAACTCCAAATTACCAACGGTAAAGTACTCTGGAGTATCTATCTAGAACAAGGTAAAATTCAATGTGCAGCCAATTCTGTACAGCAATTAATAATTACATTAGATCATCATTTACGTACACTTGGTTTTCAAGCTGCTGCTGCTGCTACCAAATCAATTCCAAATTCCGAGACTGAAACCTTACAACAGGAAACAAATTGGCTAGAGGGGGGGCGTATTCTACCCTCAATTAACTGGTTAATATTACAGCAACATCTTGATCGTAACCAGGCACAACAAGTATTTGCAAGTTTAACAGAAGAAGCGATCGAAACTTTTTTGTGGATTAAAGAAGGTGATTATAAATGGCACAAAAATCAAAGTTTACCTCAACATACATTAGCTGCCAGAGTTAGTTTTAAACCTCTCGCTCCATCTGCTTTAATTAATAAATTAGAACAGCGTATTCAAGCTTGGCAAAGTTTAAGCACCCATCTGACTTCTCCTTATCAATGTCCGCATTTAAATAATCCAGACAAACTATCAGAATCATCAGCACCAATTCTATCAAAATTTGCCAAATTTCTAAAAGGCTTAAGTTTTCGTCAATTGGGATTAATTTTAAATCAAGATGAATTAAAAATTGCTCAATTATTATATCCTTATATAAAAAGTGGTGAAATTACTATTCATCCACCACCAGATCCTTATAATCGCCTACCCCATATTTCAGGATCATCAAATAAGCAAAATATAGGTTCAAATTTCCCAACAAAATATAAAGTTGCTTGTATTGATGACAGCCCTACAATCCTCGATGAAATGCAGCGATTCTTAGGTGCTGATAATTACGAAATTACTAGAATTGAAGATCCGCTAAAAGCTGCACCTATTTTATTACGTCTCAAACCAGATTTAATTTTAATGGATATTTCCATGCCTAATATTAATGGTTATACCCTGTGTAGTTTTTTTCGAGGTAGTGCCTCTTTAAAGCAAGTTCCGATCATCATGGTTTCAGGTAGAACTGGATTTATCGATAAAACTAGAGCTAAAATGGCGGGGGCAACTGATTACTTAACTAAACCATTTTCTCGCTCAGAGCTTTTAACTGTGGTCAATCAATATTTATCACCTACTGGAGTGAAAACTTAACAAAGTTGCCATTTTAGTTAACATTTTAGACCTTAGTTTTATCAGTTATCAATTTAATTGTATATAGGAGAAGAAGAATCATGAAAATTCTAGTAGTAGATGACTTACAAGCTCAATTAAACTTAATTTCTGGTTATTTAGAACAAGAAGGATTTAAAGTAGTAACCGCAGGTAATGGTAATGAAGCATTAGCCAAAGCTTCCGCTCAAGTTCCTGATTTAGTAATCACCGACTTAGTAATGCCAGAAATGAGTGGTTTAGAATTTTGTCGCGCTCTTAAGAAAAATCCTGAAACTGCAAATATACCAGTAATTGCTTGTACTACTAAAGATCGAGATGTCGATAAAAAATGGGCAAAAAAACAAGGAGTAGTTGCCTATTTGGTGAAACCTTTTACCAGAGAAGAAATGATTAGTGCTGTTAAAAATTCTGTAGCAGGTTGAGGTTGTGAGCAGTTTAACAACTACAGATAGACTCAAGGAATTATTACCCCAATTATTCAATACTCAGGAATTTAAAGGTAATAATTACCTGCGATTTGAATTGACTGCGGAGATTATCGCGTTAATTGATTTACAGTACGTTCAAGAGTCCTTAACTATTAACAACGATGAAATTACAGTTGTTCCTAATCTGCCAGAATATGTTATGGGTTTGATGAGTTCCCATAACCAAGTTTTCTTAGCAATTGATTTGGCACATTTAATGGGTTTTGCACCGACAACTGTCAATTTGAGGCAATATCAAGCCATCGTGATTCAAGATACTTCTCAAATGAATTTATGGGGTTTTACTGTTAAGCGTGTTTTAGGTATTTCCCGTTACCAGTCTGAACAATTTACCTCAGTTAATATAGAAATCCCAGAAAATTTACGTCCCTTTGTTCAAAAAACCGTAATCGAATCAAGTTCTCAAGGCTCTAACTTCTCGGCAACAAATCACTCTTTCTTGCTGGATCTGACTAAATTAATTAGTACTAAAATCTCACAATTAAGTTAACTCTTATTGCCAGAATCATTTTATTTACTACTAAGGCTTAAAGTTATGCAACCTATTATTTACTACTAAGGCTTAAAGTTATGCAACCTATTTCTAATAATCATGCCAGGCAATTAAAAAATCCTTCTGTAAAACCTATTTGGAAATCAAGTATTATCCTCTTAAGTTTAGGCAGTTTATTATTACCTACAATAAATTTACCTTTAATCAATTCACAAACATTATCAGGGCGCGTACTCGCTCAACAAGAGGCAACAACCACTCAACCACAAGCAAAAAAAGTCCTTAAGGTAGGGGTTTTAACTTTAGCAAAAGAAGGGTTAAGTGCCGAACAATGGCAACCTACAATGGATTATCTCACTAAAGCTGTTCCTGGTCATACATTCGAGATGGTTACAGGTGATTTTGGAGAGATGACAGCGATCGCCCAAAATGATGAAGTTGATTTTTATATTACCAACCCTGGGATGTATATCGACTTTGAAGCAAACTACGGAGTTAACCGTATTGCAACTTTTAAAAATCTTAGATTAGGAAAAGCTTATACACAATTTGGAGCGGTAATTATTACCAAAGCCGATCGCGCGGATATAAATGAGCTTGAAGATCTTAAGCAGAAAAAATTTATGGCTGTAGCTCCCGATGCTTTCGGGGGTTGGCAAATGGCAGAAGGTGTATTATTTGACGCAGGTTTTAAAAAGATTAACAAGTTCTTTAGTGAATTGTCTTTTGGTGGCACACACGAAAACGTAATAAAAGCAGTTTTAAGCGGTGAGGTTGACGCAGGTACAGTTCGGACTGATGCGATCGAACGTTTAGCACAGAAAGGGGAAGTTAGGATAGAAGACTTTAAAGTTATTAACCAACAAGAAACCACACCCGAATTTCCTTTTGTTCATAGTACCCCTCTCTATCCTGAATGGGCATTCGCTTCATCTAAAAAGATGCCTTTGGAATTAAAAGAAGCAGTCGCCAAAGCATTACTAGATATGCCTAAAAACAGTGCTGCTGCTAAGGCTGCCAAATCAGACGGTTGGACAGTACCACTTAACTATCAACCAGTTAACGAATTATTTATCGATTTAAAACTCCCTCCCTACGATGAAGTTGGACAGTTAACACTGGAAGATTTAATTCTTAATTATATGTGGCTGTGGTTGAGTTTACTGGGGCTAATTTTTGGCTTGGCTGGATATGCCTTTTATTCACAAAGAGAGTCCATTAAACAACAAAAAGCTAACCAAATATCCCTCAACGAATTAAACAAATCCTTAGAACAAAGTGCCACAGAACAAAGAAAACAGAGAGAAGAATTAGAACAAGCTGTAGTCTCTTTGATGGAAGCACTAGAACCAGCAGCAGAAGGGGATTTAACCGTTCGCGCCCAACTAGTAGAAGGGGATGTAGGGATTATTGCCGACTTATTTAATGCTATTGTAGAAAACTTAAGAGCGATCGCTCTACAGGTAAAAGATTCTGCAGGGCAAGTGGGTTCTTCTTTGAGGCAGAATGAAGGTTCTGTAAGGGAAATTGCTCAACAAGCTGTCGCCGAAGCAGAACAAATTCAAGCTACCCTCGCTTCAGTAGAACAAATGTCTAATTCAATTCAAGAAGTAGCTGCCAACGCTGAAAAAACCGCCAATATCTCTAATGACGCATTTATCAGTGCCAAAGAGGGTAATACGGTGATGGATCAAACAGTAACCAGTATTCAAGGTTTAAGAAGTACAATTGGTGATACTGCTAAGAAAATTAAGCGGTTAGGGGAATCAGCCCAGCAAATTTCGCAAGTAGTAGCCCTGATTGATGAAATTGCTCTAAAAACAAACCTTCTGGCAATTAACGCCTCCGTAGAAGCTGCTCGTGCTGGAGAATTAGGTCAAGGCTTTACCGCAGTAGCTGAACAGGTGGGTGCATTGGCAGAACAATCAGCAAAAGCTACTCAAGAGATTGCCCAGTTAATTACAGGTATTCAGCAAGAGACTCAAGAAGTAGTTGCAGCAATGGAAACAGGTACAACTCAGGTGGTAGATAGTACTCGTTTAGTTGAAGCGACTAAAAGCAGTTTGGGTGCAGTCTTAACTAAATCACAAGAAATTGACAGATTAATGAAGTTGATTTCCGAAGCCACTATTTCTCAGGCGCAAACTTCTCAAGCTGTGACCGAAATTATGATGCTCAATAGTAGAACATCTCAACAGCGATCTACCTCTTCTAGTCAGGTAGCACAAGAAATGCAAACAACTGCAACAATTCTCGCCCAACTACAAGAGTCGGTAGCTCAGTTTAAGGTTAGCGACGCTGAAGCGGATGAGATTGATAATTCTACCATAATTGCTCCAGCAACAGCTTAAATTGTTTAATTTGGGAAGTTAGGGCAAAGAAAGACGGGATGAATAATTTTTGTTCATGACAGGTTAACGCAAATATTAACCCTGCCTTCAATTTGAAGAATTGATATTAGTTTGTACCCTTCAGACTATAGTAGTAATCAATAAGTAATAAAAATGGATACGGATCAACAAATCAGACTCGATTTCTTAGAAGAAGCAGATGAATATTTCAATAGTTTGGAATCTCTGCTGATGGATCTAGAGTCTCAAGGGGCTGAACCTAGTTTATTGGATACAGCTATGCGGGCTGCTCATTCTCTTAAAGGTGGTGCAGCAATGATGCAGTTTAAACCTTTAAGTAAAATCGCTCACCGTCTGGAAGATTTTTTAAAAATACTTAGAGTCCGCAAAGACAATTCTTTAGTCGATCGCGAGGTTACAACTTTACTTTTACAAGGGGTTGACTGTCTTAGGGAAGTCAGAAATTTACATCAGCAGGACACTGTTATTGATGAAGATTGGTTATCTAATTATACCGACCCTGTTTTTGAACGTTTACGTGGCAGGTTGGGAGATTTAAAAGATGAAGACGAAGACTTACTGCTAGCCGAAGAAGAGCAAGTTGATGTGGCTACTTTGATTTTTCAAAGTGGGGTGGAAGAATGTTTAGAAAGTTTTCGAGGGCAAATTGAGGTTTTAGCTCCCCCGCAATTAAAAGAAGAATTGGCGATGCAGGCGGAGCAATTAGCCGAATTTGGTCAAATGAGCCTGATCGAACCCTTTGTCGAACTATGTGAGTCGGTTAAGCAACGTTTAGCCGTAGTTTCCCTAAATGAAATTAAAGCCTTAGCCCAAGAAGCTTTAAAACTCTGGGAGCGATCGCACGCTTTGGTTTTGGTGGGTAGAATTGATAAACTGCCAACTAGAATTGGTAGCACCCTAGTAGATGACGAGCCTACATCTGAGCAAGCAATCACAACACCAGATATTCAAGATATAATTGATCCTGCCGAACTACAAGCAATTCAAAACTTTACAGCCCAAGAATTAGCCACAGGGTCTACAGAGTTGGATTTCGATGAGTTTATTCCCGATGCAGCAGAATTATTAGCCTTAGATGAAGCTATGAAAGCTATGGCTGAGGTGGAGAATGTAAATTCCATTCCACTAGATTTAGATGCACTTACACCTGATCTAGCTGAATTATCGGCATTAAATGCAGCTATTGCTGCGGTAGATACACCCGTTGTTGAAGCTGAAGTTACTCAAATAAAACCTATCCCTGCTGCTAAAAACCTCAAGCAGACTATTAAAGAACAAGGGAGAATGGTAAAAATACCAGTAGAGCAACTCCAACGTCTCAACGACTTATCTAGTAGATTGATTTTAGAACGTAATGCTGCCAACCTCCGACTAAAACAACTACAAAACTTTGTCGGTTTAACTAGAGAAAGAATGCGTCGTTTAGAACAATCTAGTAATCAACTGCGTAAGCTTTACGACTGGGCATCTTTAGAAGGCATGATTCCCACTACACAACCACAAGCCCTCAACATAGGTGTTCCTTGGCAAATTTCAACTTCATCTATAGAAGAAAAATTTGATGCTTTAGAAATGGATCGCTATAGCGATTTACATCTATTGTCCCAAGAACAAATGGAGACTATTGTACAGTTACAAGAGGTAACTACAGATATCGATCTAGGTATCCAGGAAATGGGGCAGGTAATTCGTAATTTAAACTACACAACCCACGAATTACAACAAAATATCACGCGATCGCAAATGCGCCCTTTCGCTGAACTAGTTGGGCGTTTACCGCGCATGATCCGAGATCTATCAAGCAAACATCAAAAGCCAGTTGAACTGATTATTACAGGGGAAACCACCTATATCGATCGCCAAGCTTTGGAATTACTTAGTGATCCTCTAACTCACCTTTTACGGAATGCTTTTGATCATGGTATCGAACCCACCGAAACTCGTATAGCTGCTGGTAAACCCGCCGAAGGTACAATCACCCTCAACGCAGCCCAAAAAGGTAATCAAACTGTCATTACCATAACTGACGATGGCGGAGGCATTAATATCCATAAAATTCGCGATCGCTTTATTAGACGCGGTTTTTCTCAAGCTGAAATTGATAAGGTTTCCGAAACTGATTTGTTAGATGCTATCTTTGAACCTGGTTTTAGTACCGCCGACGAAGTAACCGAATTATCGGGGCGTGGTGTTGGGATGGACGTGGTACGCTCTAATTTAAAACAAATTCGGGGCGATATTCAAGTTAGTACTGAACTTGGCAAGGGAACGACTTTTACTATTACCGTACCTCTATCTTTATTGGTATTAAGAGTCGTTATTGTTGAAAGTATGGGTATGGTTTTTGCTGTCCCTGTTTATAGTATTAAAGAAATTATTCGCTTTCACGAGCAAGCCGTAATAAAAGATGCTCAAACCGAACATATAAGCTGGAATAATCAATCTATTCCTTTATGGCGTTTAGAAAAATATCTTCGCTATCAACGTCCTAGTAGCTCTTTTGAAATGCAGGGTACTGCTAAAATCCCTACTCCCACTGTTTTAATTTTTGAAGATAATACCTCCTTGCAGGGAATTTATCTCGAAAAGTATTGGAACGAACAAGAAGTAGCGATACGACCTGTTAAAACTTCTATTGCTCTATTTCCAGGCTTTACTGGTTCGACAATTTTAGGTGATGGGCGCGTAATTCCATTAATTGAACCGAGTATATTAGCTAAAGGTCTTGCCAAACAACAACGAGCCTCCTTTACTACCTTATCAACATCAGTGGATATTCCCCTAGAAAACTCTACTTTTGCTGTTTTTGATCAATCTACTGTCTTAGTTGTAGATGATTCAGTTAACGTAAGACGTTATTTAGCAGGAATTTTAGAACGTAATGGGTATCGAGTTGAAGAAGCAAAAGACGGTCGAGATGCTGTTGATAAATTGCAGGCTGGGTTACAAGTAAAAGCAGTAATTTGTGATGTAGAAATGCCTCGTTTGGATGGTTATGGTGTCTTATCGGAAGTTAAAACCGAACCTCACTTAGAACATATTCCCATCGCTATGCTTACTTCTCGTAGCAATGATAAACACCGTCAATTAGCCATGAAACTGGGTGCTTCTGCCTATTTTTCCAAACCCTTTAATGAACAGGAAATGTTGCAAGTATTGGGAGGTTTAGTTAGTCAGCAAAATAATAATTGATTAGCTTTTAGATCTTAGCTTTTAGCTCAGGATCGCATTCGCTCTCAAATAATACTGACTCCCCCTTCCTGACTCCTACCCATTACCCATTACCTACTACCTACTACCTACTACCTAAATCTATCTCGCCTGCTCACTGCTCAAAATACCATGACTTTTACCAATTACCCAATGACGACGGAAGAAACGGGCGAGGGTGGATTCTTCTAAAGCCAAATAAATAGGTCTACCGTGGGGACAAGTGCGAGGATTACGGGTATTTTGCCATAAATCTAGTAGATTTTGCATCGCCTCTAGGGTTAGAGTTGTACCGTTGCGAATAGCACTACGACAAGCTGTTGCTACTTGAGCAGAGCGCAGATCACCCCCCCAACTAAGTTCTATTAGAGCCTCAGCACAATCGTCCCTTGATGCCAATATTTTAGGGGCATTACGTACCGCCCAAATGTTTGCGCCAAACAGTTCTATATCAATACCTAATCTCTGTAATTGTTCTATTTGAGTGGGTTTTAAATACTCTAAGGTAATGGGTGTTGGTAGGGGTGTTAATTCCCAAAATGCCTGTAATTGTTCATATAATACTCGTTCGTGGGCGATGTGTTGTTCCACCAACCATAAACCAGAGGAATGTTCGGCAACGATATAAGTTTTATTAACTTGGGCGACTGCTTTGAGTTTTAAGGAATTAATACCACTAATTGGGGAGGTTGTTGTTTCTTGTAGAGTTTGAGCTAAATTGCGGTTAATCTCATATTTGCCCGATGCTTCTGCCACTTTTAGTATTTTACCCAGTCGTTGATCGCCTACTTCTACAGGTAGATTATTTAGGTTGAAAGTTAAAGCCTGAGAAATAGCCTTGCTGACTTCTGTTTGCCAATAGGGAAGGGAATGTAAATAAATTTCGGTTTTGGCTGGGTGACGATTCCAATCAATTTGACTCGGACAAGTATGCAGATGTAATAAACAAACAGGAAAGCGATCGCGTGGTAGGGTCTTTGCCATACTATTTAATACGGTTTGTTCTAGTTCTGGCGATCGCACTTGGCGATTATTTACTGATACTTTTACCCAGTCTGCACAATGTCGATGACAGCGATCTGGTAGCCCTAATGTTAGTTCTATTTGGGATTTTTTTTGAGTTGCACCCCAAAGCGGTTGTGATTCGGATGGTGTTGGGGTTGGTATATCTACTTGCAAATAATGTAAATCATTACTGGTAATTCTTTTGAGCAACTGCGGTAATACATCTTTGGGGGTTGACCCTGGGCTAATATTAAACCAGATATTATTGTGCTGCTTAACTTGCCAAGTTACTTGTGGATGACACAGGGCAATCTGATAAATTAGTTTTTGGATAGTTTTTAACTGTTTTTCAACAGGTGGTAAACCCCGACGACGTACAGGAATTTTGGCAAATAAATTGGAAACAGTAACTATTGTACCTGGAGCTATAGCGATCGCTGTTTCGTTTTGTGCTTTTCCTTCTTGATAGGTTATTTTCCAGCCTACAGGTTCTATTTGTTGTTTGGATCTGCTACTTATGGTTAAATCGGCAACTTGGGCAATACTATGTAAAGCTTCACCTCTAAATCCTAAACTAGTAATCCGCCATAAATCTTTACAGTTATTGATTTTACTGGTGCTATGAGGTTGGGCGCAGATGCGTAAGTCTTCTAAAGACATTCCCTCACCATTATCAATTACCTGTATTTGCCAGATTTGAGGATCAAGAGCGATCGTAATGCGACTAGCTGCTGCATCTAAGGAATTTTCCACCAATTCCCTTACCACCGCAGCCAAGGAATCAATTACCTCGCCAGCAGCAATAAGATCAATTACTTCGTTTGGTAGAATTTTTATCTGTGAAGCCATATACGCCCAATATGAAGCAGAATCTACAAGGTGTTAATAATTATCGTACTTGTAGGTGGATTAGCCACAAAATTTTGTGCAATTGACCAAGCTGTATTAATTAACTGCATTGCACGTTCTGAACCATCTAAATCGGGATGATATTTAAAACTCATTTTACGATACGCAGTGCGCCCAAAAGCAATAAATGCCACAGAATACCAAATTAGATCTAAGCCATCTACAATATAATTTTGGTAGGTTTTATATTCTTCTAAATACCCCGCTACAAGTTGTTGATATATTTTTTCGGCGTTGGGTAAGGTTTTTTTGATTTGATCTATAGTAATAAAATAATTAGCATCGGTTTCATTAGGTTGGGTTTGTGATAACTCTAATTCAATAGATTCTTCCTCCACCGTTGAAACTTGGAAAGGATCTAAGGAAATATCTGGGTGTTGTACTTCCTCTTGTAGCATTTTTGCCGAGACGCAGGAATATAAGGTATTGAGTAAATCTTGATTATCTCTACACTCTGCGTGTAACTGTAAGAATTCTTGAGATAAACTAGCAATGCGCTTAAGTTTACTTAGTTGCGTTCTTAGATCTTCTGCTTTAGTATAAAGTCTCAAAGCTTCTTGATCTAATTGATTACGACGCTGTTGTTGCTGCGACTGCTCTTTTTCTAATTCTAGCAAGCGTAGGTTAACATTTGCTTGTTCTTGTCCATTAGCAATCTCTTGTTGCTCAATCTGTTCTAATTGTAATTGGATTTCAATTATAGTCTCGGTAATATCCATGCTTCTGAAATCTGTATAGATGTGCGGATTTGAAAATTATTATACTTGTTACTTATGTTTTTTACAGAAGCTATTAACCAACAGGACTAAATCCAGGCTTTTGGAATACTATGGGTGTTAATGTCAGGTTTTATTTATAGAATTTTATTGAGTAAACTTTTTTTAAACTATTTTAATTTTTTATTTGTTAGTCCACCCAATTTACTTGTGTCTGTATTGAAATTGGTAAGTTATGATTTTTGATCATTGGGGATATAAATATTAGTAATTGATCTTATATTTACATTTTTTCCCTTGTCGTAAAATTAAACTAAAAACAATTATAAGTAGAAATATAGAATAACATTTATCTTAATAGATAATCAAAGATTTTACAGTTTCATTTAAATTGATATACCGAACCACAAATATTAAGTTTGCTCTCAACAATCACCTGATTACTCTATACAAATAATTATTATTTTTGAGTTTGTAAATAATTAATAAATAAGTTAATTTTGTTTTTAGGTTTTCACTTTACTAATGAATATATTAGCTATAAAAATTACTATTAAAACAATTATCTACCAATTTATAAGACCCCTGGGGACGGAAGAGCAAGATATCAAATATAAACCTTTGCCTATTAAAACAATTAGAAACTTAGCAAATAATATCAATTAGTCACCATTATATCTAAATAAAAAAACTTTGTTAAGTTCAAGAAAAGCTGAAATATTCATAATAGCTAAATCCCTCATAACTCGGTCACAATTTTAGATAATTAATATAAAGTGATTTTATATCTTTGCGCCTTAGTCCCCCTTCGTTCCCATACAAAAATAAACATCTTTGCGTGAAACATAAAAACAAAAAACTAAAATTGCGGTAAACACTTAACACATTATAAATTTCTTATTAACTTAGTCATCATATAAATAGATATTCTTAGTTTTAACTTCACCTATTTTTAAAAACACCATAATACAATCGGCAATATAAGAAAATCTTTATTAATAAAAATGGCAACTTTTAACGTAATAAATACCAATGATTCGGGTATAGGTTCACTACGTCAAGCTATTAATGACGCAAATACCAATCCAGGAATAGATACAATCCTTTTAAATAATAATGTTACCCTGACAAATAGCATTAATATAACCGATTCATTAATAATTACAGGTAATAATTCCGTAATTACCCAAACAATTAGCGATCGCTTATTTAAAATTGATAACGCTGCAATTAGTCTTATTGATGTTACTTTCAACAATTTGACTTTAACAGGTGGTAACCCAACTGAATATGGTGGTGCGATATATACGGTTGAAAATTTAACTCTTAATAATGTTGTAGTAGAAAACAATGCTACTACTAAAAGTGGTGGTGGAGTTTATTCTGAAAATGCAGCTTTAGTAATTAAAAATAGTAGATTTGCCGATAATCATATTGCAGACGGTATAACTTCAGCAGGTGCTGCTCTTTATAGCCTCAATGGCATCTTGAATATTGATAACAGCATCATTGAGGGTAATAAATCTATGACTGGAGTTATTACAGCTAAAAATACTAAAACAACTATTACCAACACTCAAATAAATAACAATAATGGTGGTGCTATCTTTCTAACTGAAAGTTCCGAAGCCATAATTAATAATGTGGAAGTTGTTAATAACCTTGTTGACTTTGATAATTCTGTTGGCGGAGCTATATTAATAACCAATAATTCCCAAGCAAGCATTTCTAATAGTATAGTCAGAAATAATCAAGCTACATTTGGTGGTGGTATTTTTATCGGCAATCAAGCTACAGTAACAATTAATAATACTCAAATTACTAATAACATTGCCACAGAAGCAGGTGGTGGAATTGATCTAACTAATCATTCTAAAGTAACTATTAAAGATAGTCTTATTTCTGGTAATACTGCACCAGTTGGTAGTGGCTTAGAAACATTAAATCATAGCGGTGCTTTATTGATTAACGTGAGTGTTAATAACAATAGTGGCAGCAAAAATCAACTAGAAGGCAATAATATCAGATTTGGCGGTGCAAACATTGATAAAGTTGGTTTACCACTGGGTTATGTTCATCGCTTTTATCAACATGAAAAAGGTTGTCATCTTTATACTTCTGATGTTGTTGAAGTAGATACCATTAAAAATAAAAGCCTCGTTGGTGAACTTAAATATAACTATGAGTTTGAAAAGTTTAATGTCTTAACTAGTAACAAAGATCTCTTAACAGGTGCAGTAATTGCTGGTGCTAGGGAAGTATACCGTTTCTTTAACAATCAAACAGGCGCACATATCTACACAATGGATCAAGTAGAAAAACAGTATATTCAAGATAACTTGGCTAATTATAACTATGAAGGTGTAAAATTCTATGCCTTTGAGACAGATCAAGCAGATATTAATACTATTCCTATTTATAGAATGCTTAATTCCCTCTCAGGCTCACACTTGTTTACTACTGATAATAACGAGATTAATCATATCAAAGAAAACTTACCCCACTTTTCCCTAGAAGCCAATAACGGCATAGCTTTTTATGTTATGGACTTATAGCGGTATAGCAAGACGAGATAATTGAGGGGGGTTTTTTAGTTTTTAGCTTTCGACTTTGGGCTTTAATTACTACTCCTACCACCAGACTCGTTACTCTCATTGTCCCCTTGTGGGATTACTCAAACCCCACTACCTCCTACCTACTACCTACTTCAAGGGTAATATCCCAACTCCCTATTACTTGTCGATTCAACTATGATCTATTTATAGAGGGAATGCAACGCCCACAAATTTTGATTCTAAGCAAAAATGACTGTATCAACACTACCTCAGCCTTTAATTAAGCAACCAGAACGCCTAGAAGCCACCCTGAAAGAGATTCCGCCTGAACCTGGAGTCTATTTTATGCGTAGTAATAATGGTGAAATTTTATATATTGGCAAGTCTAAAAAACTACGTTCTAGAGTGCGTTCTTATTTCCGTAGCCCTAAAGACTTGAGTGCGCGTATTGCACTAATGGTACATCAGGTTACAGAAATTGAGTTTATTGTTACAGATACAGAAGCAGAAGCCTTAGCCTTAGAAGCTAATCTAATTAAACAGCATCAACCATATTATAATGTGTTGCTTAAGGATGACAAAAAATATCCTTATGTTTGCATTACTTGGTCAGAAGATTATCCACGTATCTTTATTACCCGTAAACGGCGATCCACTCAACAACGCGATCGCTATTATGGTCCTTATGTAGATACTCGTCTATTGCGCTATACCCTACATATTATCAAGCAAGTTTTTCCTCTGCGTCAGCGACGTAAACCTTTATTTAAAGATCGTCCTTGTCTCAATTATGACATGGGTAAATGTCCTGGAGTGTGCCAGTCTTTAATTACTTCGGAAGAATACAAAAAAATTGTGCAAAAAGTGGCAATGGTTTTTCAGGGAAGGAGTGAAGAACTAGTAACAACAATACAAACTCAGATGGAGAAAGCAGTAGAGAGATTAGATTTTGAAAAAGCTGCTAAATTTAGAGATCAAATAAGAGCCTTGCAAAGCCTCAATGCCGATCAAAAAGTTTCCCTTCCTGATGATACAGTCTCTCGTGATGCGATCGCGTCTTCTGCGGATGAAAAGCACTGTTGTATTCAATTATTCCAAATTCGCGCTGGTAAACTAGTAGGACGTTTAGGTTTCTTTGCGGATGCTCAATCTGGTACACCTGGGGCGATTTTACAACGGGTATTAGAAGAACATTATGCCACTGTTGAGGCGGTGGAAATACCAGCAGAAATTTTAGTACAACATGAATTACCAGAAAGTGAAATTTTAACCGAATGGTTAACGCAACAAAAAGGTAGAAAAGTTAGTTTAATCAATCCCCAAAGACAAATTAAAGCCGAACTAATCGAAATGGTAGAACGTAATGCCAATTATGAATTAGAACGGACTCAAAGAGCAAGCGATCGCAATGAGCAAGCCTTACAGGATCTAGCTACTATTTTGGATTTACCTGAATTACCCAAGCGTATCGAAGGATATGATATCTCTCATGTTCAAGGTTCAAACGCCGTAGCTTCTCAGGTAGTCTTTGTAGATGGTATCCCAGCAAAACAACATTATCGTCATTATAAAATTAAAAACCCTAACGTCCAGATCGGACATTCCGATGATTTTGCGAGTATGGCAGAGATAATTAGCCGACGTTTTCGCAAATATAAACGTTCAGATGATCAAGCGGATATTCCCCTAGATACAACTTCAGATCCCGATTTTCCCGACTTAGTAATGATCGACGGTGGTAAAGGACAATTATCAGCAGTAGTTAAAGTCTTACAGGAAATGAACTTGTTAGAAGCCGTTCAAGTAGTGAGTTTAGCTAAAAAAAGAGAAGAAATATTTCTCCCAGGCGCATCCGAACCCTTAGATACCAATGCCGAACAACCAGGTGTACAATTATTGCGACGAGTCAGGGATGAATCTCACCGTTTCGCCGTCAGTTTCCATCGTCAACAGCGACTAACCAATAGTCGGCGATCGCGTTTGGCAGATATTCCAGGTTTAGGTTTTCAGCGTCAAAAGCAATTACTAGCTCACTTTCGTTCTATAGATTATATCCGCGAGGCTTCTTTAGCTAAACTTACAGAAGTTCCAGGTATAGGTGCAAATCTTGCTCAGGAAATTTATAATTATTTCCATCCTAGTTAATTGCGTGAAAATAAGATTATTTAAGAAACAGGATACAGAACAGATAGCGCGTTTATTTCATCAAACAGTACGCCATGTTAATCTCGGCGATTACTCCCAGACTCAAGTTCAAGCCTGGGCTCCTGATAATATTTATTTTCGAGATTGGGAAAATAGCTGTAGTCAGGGATATACTTGTGTTGCTGAGGATGCAGGTGTGATAGTAGGGTTTGGAGAACTAAAACCGAATGGTTATATTGATTGCTTTTATATTCATAAAGATTATCAACGTTGTGGAGTAGGTAGTAAAATCTATCAAGCGATCAAAGAATTGGCTCTAAACTTGGGAGTGAGCCACTTGACTACTCAAGCAAGCATCACCGCCAAACCATTTTTTCTACACTTAGGATTTGTAATTGTTAAACAGCAAGAAGTGAACTGTCGGGGTGAAATATTTATTAATTATCTGATGGTTAAATCTCTAAATAATAAATAACAACTTGCAAAATTATTTCATTATCAAGAAAACTTGCGCATTGATTCAATTAAGCGATCAAAATAAGGCTCAAGATCATCCTGTTGATCGTGGGGGAATTTTTCCAAACTAAAGATTTTTAATTGCTCTAAACCTAAAACCATCGCCTCTAGAGGAACTTGCAACTCTTGATACAGTTGTTCCATAAAACCCATACCGCGATCGCTAATATAATCAATTGATCCGCCACTAATACCATAACTAATACAACGCAAAAAATGCCAAAAATCGCGCCAGCAAGCCTCTGCTCGCATGGGAGGATATAAACCTCCTCCAGGTTCGGTAATTTGAGGATTAGCTTTTAAAACCACACCCCTAGCTGAAGAAACTATTTCAGTAGCATGATCATGTAATATTTTTCCCTGTTGCAAATTATGAGACAAACTCGGAACATAATTAGTAATTGTTTCTATATCTGCTTGGGTTAAAAAGCGTCCCTGATTATCTGCATCCTCAAAAATTCCAATAACCTCGCTCTGATACTTATCCCAATTTTCAAAGCTGACAATTCGAGACTTTTTAATTAATTCTTGTACCCTTTGACTAAGCATTTTGTGTAATGGTTTTTTGATATATATAGCAATATTAGACAATTAAGAGACGTTTTTTTACTACCCATTTGCTTTGTTTTAGCTTTGAGCTTCTTAGCTTCTCCTGACTATATGCGGAGCGGTATCTTTATGACTGATTCGTTATTCGCTACTCAACCCCTAATACCTACTATCGTCACGTTCGCGCTTTGGTCGCCTCAAGAGCGTGCGCTCAGGGACGCTTTCCGCGCCTACTACCCACTACCTACTACCTTCTGTCTCCCCTCTCCTGACTTCAGGAGTGCATTCGCTCAAGGCATGGAAACCGTACCGTTAGCACAGCACCGCTCCTGTCTCCTGACTCCTAACTCCCCTCTCCTGTCTCCTGACTCCTATATCTTTCTCAAGATGGTTAATTATTTACCAGAATGTAAAGTAAAGTAAACTTATGAATTAATTTTTCATTTTTACCGAATATGAATATAGAGCAAATCAAGAGTGCTTTAGATGATGCCGATCCTCAACAACGTATGCGAGGCATTAGAGAATTACGCCAATACGACACAGAAATTGCTGCCCCTTTGCTTATAGAACATATTAAAGATCAAGAGTTCTTAGTCCGCTCTTTTGTGGCTATGGGTTTAGGCAGAAAGCGAAATCCTACCTCTTTTGCAGCCTTACTACAAATGATCCAAGAAGATGGCGATCCTAATGTACGAGCAGAAGCAGCTAATTCCTTGTCTTTATTCGGTGAAGAATCTGTAATTCATTTAAGACAAATGTATGAACATGATCCACATTGGTTAGTACGTCGCAGTATTATTGCAGCTTTAGCAGATTTAGATTCCCCTCAAGAATTATTAGAAATATGTGCAATAGGTATAGCAGGGGATGATCTATCTGTCATCGAATCTTGTATTGAGTGTTTGCGTATACTTGCCAACACCGAGCAACAAGAATCTGCCATAAAATTACTTCTACCGTTGGTTAATGATGATTCCTGGCGTATTAGGATGCAAACCGCTAGAACCTTGAGTAAATATGCTCATCCAGAAGCGATCGCTGCTATAAATCAACTTAAAGGTGATAAAGATCATCGAGTTGTTGGGGCAGCGTTAGAAAGTTTAGTTTAAATTTATCTTGCTTTGATTAGTAGATTAACATCAACAAACAAAAGACTCTTTGATAAAATCATTAGAGAAACATTAACAAATATTACAAAAATCCTTAAATGAAATTATTGGTAGTCGGCGCGACAGGCACTTTGGGCAGACAAGTAGCTCGTCAAGCTTTGGATGAAAATCATGAAGTACGTTGTTTGGTACGCAACCCTAATAAAGCAATCTTCCTTAAGGAATGGGGTGCGGAACTAATTAAAGGAGATATATGTGACAAATCAACCTTAATACCAGCTTTAGAAGGTGTTGATGCTGTGATTGATGCTGCTACCGCTAGAATTACCGATAATCTCAGTGCCAAGCAGGTTGACTGGTTTGGAAAAGTTAATTTGATTCAAGCTACTAAGGAGGCTGGGGTTGATAGATATATCTTCTTTTCAATTCTTAATGCCGAGCAACATTCCGAAGTTCCTTTAATGGATATTAAGCGGTGTACAGAATTATTTTTAGCAGAATCGGGCTTAAATTACACTATTTTACAGCTTAGTGGGTTTATGCAAGGTTTGATTGCTCAGTATGCCATTCCCATTTTAGAAGAGCAAGTAGTTTGGGTAACAGGAGAAACTACTCCCATCGCTTACATGAACACTCAAGATATTGCTAAATTTGCTGTTCGTGCTTTAAGTGTGCCAGATACTATTAATCAAACTTATCCTGTTGTAGGTACTAAAGCCTGGGGTGCTTATGAAATAGTTAATCTTTGCGAAAATCTTTCAGGGAAAACCGCTAGAATATCCCGTGTTTCCCTAACTGTGTTGGGTTTAATGCGTCGTGTAACTCGCTTTTTTGAGTGGGGACAAAATACAGCAGATCGTCTCACCTTTGCTGAAGTGTTAGCCAGTGGTAAGCCTTTGGATGCGCCGATGGCAGATGTATATAAAACTTTTGGTTTAGATCCTAACGACACTACAACTCTAGAGGAATATATGAAAGAGTATTTTGGTCGTATTATGAAAAAACTTAAAGAAATTGATTATGAGAAAAATAAAGGGAAAAAGAAAAAGAAAGCCAAAGTTCCCTACCGCAATCAGTTTTAGTTTAATCACCAGCTATTAGTTTTTAGGATCGGTGACAAGTTAAAGAAAAATTGAATTAGTTAACTAAGATGTATTATTTAGCTGACAAAAATCTCAGTCTCTTAACTTGTTACCAATAAAAATTAACTAGCTACCCAAACATATTTGGCAAAAACCATAGCAATACTAATTCCCAAACTTAAACCCACCAATACTTGAAAGGGTGTATGTCCAAGTAACTCCTTTAATCTCTCTTCATTAAGATTATGTTCCTCTTGAAATAGTTCATCAACAAGTTGATTAAGGATCTTAGCTTGCTTACCTGCTGCCTGACGTACTCCAGCAGCATCATACATTACAATAATTGCAAACAGACAAGCGATCGCAAATTCTGCCGATGACCAACCTTTAGTAAGTCCTACACTAGTTGCTAATGATCCTACTAAAGCAGAGTGTGCGCTAGGCATCCCACCAGTAGATAATAAATAAGTAATATTAAGTCGGCGAGTTCTAATTAAATCAATGGCTAACTTTAATCCCTGAGCTGTTATACAGGCTAAGAGCGCGACCATTAGTATCTGATTGTGTATAATCTCAGCAACTTCTTGCATGGTTTGTCTTCTTTGCCCCAATAGATATTAAATATTGTGAAATAGATTATTTGTATTTTAATTAGCGATCGCGAGTCACTATATAATTAGCGATAGATCTTAGTGGTTCGGCTTTCTCATCATAACTAGACAATAGAGCGATCGCACTAGTAACTAATTCTTGGGCTTTGAGTTGCGATTTTTCTAATCCCCATAAACTAGGGTAGGTTGCTTTTTGTGCTTCTAGATCTTTACCCGCAGTTTTACCCAATTGTTCCCCTGTTGCCGTAATATCTAAAATATCATCGATAATTTGGAAAGCTAAACCAATATTTTGGGCGTACTGTGATAATCTCTCTATATCTTCCGAACTAGCGTTAGCTAACATTGCCCCTGTGACTACAGAAGCTTCTAGTAATGCACCTGTTTTATGGGTGTGGATAAAGCTTAAGGTTTCTGCCGTAATATCAGATTTACCTTCACATTCTAGATCTAAGACCTGTCCGCCTACTAAACCCCCAGCACCAACAGTATGACCTAAACAAGCTATTACCGCTATAATATTCTCCGCAGAGACATTTTTTGTTTGGCTAGCCACATATTCAAAAGCGTAGGCGAGTAAACCATCCCCTGCCAAAATTGCAATATCTTCACCATATACTTTATGATTGGTAGGCTTACCTCGGCGAAAATCATCATTATCCATCGCAGGTAAGTCATCGTGGATCAAAGACATGGTATGAATCATTTCCAACGAGCAAGCAGTAGGCATTGCCATTTCAATTGTGCCACCCATAAGTTCACAGGTAGCTAAACATAAAATTGGACGTAAACGTTTACCACCAGCTAGCAAAGAATAACGCATGGCTTCATAAATTTTAGCTGGCTTGGCGATCGCAATGGATTGATCCAATGCCTGTTCAACTAACTTTTGTTTTTGCTTTAGATAACTATTTAAGTTAAATATGGCAGACGTTTCGGCTTCAGTTAGTTTTTTGTCAGCTTGTACCATATAGCAGGAAAATGTACTCAATAAATCACACTTTATTATCTCCTGACTGGGTATTTTAACCAAATATTCTGTTGACAAAATTTTTCACTGATTGGCAATTTGCAGCCCTTACCAGCTTGTTTAACCTTTGTTATCTTAATATAGGATCTTTAAGTTTACTGACGGCGTATGACGCGAATATAGGTATCATTGCGTTCATATTCTCTATTGGGTAAATTGATAATAATTATATTCCCAGGTTGATTTCTTCTGTGTCGATAAGTGCGATGTTCATAATAATGATCATCATCGTACCAAGGATCATAATATCTCGAAGAATCCCCATAGCGATCGCTACTACCGCGATAGTAATCATAGTTATCTGGTAGAGGAATATGACTACCTGGAGGCGGAGTAATATTTATCGAAGTTGGCGCATTGATTCTGCTACGTACCCCAACTTGAGCCAAAGCGGAAGAATCTAAACTAATAAAAGTCCCTACGCCCATTACTATTGCACAATTTAGTTTAGTTAAAATAGTTTGATATTTTTGCCCCATGATCTGCCACTGTTATCTTAAACAGTAAAATAAAAATATTTAATAATTAAATTCAGTAAATACCACTAGTAGTATATTAACGTGACGGCAGATAATCTCGAAAAGTTTCAAGATAAATACCAAGCAGGAAAATTAGCATTAGAGAGGGGACAATATCGTCTTAGTATTGAAAATCTAAAAGCTGCTCAAGAATTGGTTGCTTTAAATTCCCGTCAGGGTGGGGAAGCAGGAATTTGGCTAGTAAGTGCTTATCAAGCTGCTGATAAGATTCCAGAAGCGATCGCTTTATGTCAAGATTTGGTTACTCATCCTAATTCTACAACTCGTGAACAGGCACAGCGTATTCTTTATATTATTAATGCGCCAAAATTGCAAAGACCTAAAGAATGGATGAGTGAAATACCAGATTTAACTAATACTGATAGTAATACGAGTCAGTATGTTACTGTTCCTAAGTCTAAATCTGATAATCCTACTGAATTAGAATATAACGATGTGGATTTATCCCAAGTGGAAACAAAAGATAATCAATTTACTTGGTTTGCCTTGATTGTAATAATTCTTTTATTGGGTAGTTTGGTATTGTTGAATTAATTATTCCCCCTAACTTGGGGGCTGAAGTTTATTTACTATAGTGAGATGCTACCTTTTTCAATGATGTATTTTGAATACAAAATTACTTTATTTATTAGTTGCCAAAATATTTTTTCTATCTTTATTAATTAGTAATTTACTAACACCTTGATATGATTATTAAACATTTAATTTTAATATTATGCTAAATATTGGTTACTAATAAAATAAAAAAAACTATCTTAAAAATATATATTCTGCTGTATTTAAAGAATAATTACTAATTATCTACCTATAAATATCAATTAATTATTTTAGAATATTAATAATCAATCAAGTCATCTAGTAGTAATTTAAAATATCTGTTGATTAATTTCGGCGATATCGCAACTTTACACTCAAGACTAACGTATAATGGGGCTACCATGATGCTGCACCAAATACCATTTTTGCGCCATTTTTTGGAAAATATTGGTTGCTAATGACAAGGCTTTAACTTTTCTACCTCGACTCGACTGTAAGACTATTTCTCTTCCAACAACATAGGCAATACAAGAATCTATTTCAACCTTTACGAGTTCAAACTCAATCTCGAAGGAATCAGTATTATTAAAGATAGATTGCCACGAGTCCCGAATAGTATCCCATCCTTCCAACATCCTACCACCAGGATGAATGCACAAGCTAGTTGTACCCTGCCACCAAATAAGATTCATCTCTCTTAAGTCTTTATTAGAGAAGGCACGGTAAAAAGTTTGATTGGCGGTTAAAATTGCTTCATGATCCGATGGTGTATTCATGCCATCATTTTACAACTTTAGTTTAACTATAACTAACTTTATTCGCTAAAAAATGAAATTGATCCAGTTATACCCTTAACTACTTCTAAGTAGGCTTGTGGCGATAACATAATTAAAGTTCCTCGAATTCCAGCAGAAACAGTAATTTGCTCAAATACTTCTATTATTTCATCCACATATACAGGGTAATCTTTTTTACTAGCAATGGCAGTAACGCCACCACGAATATATCCTGTGACTGCTTGGATTTCCTTGAGGGGAATCATGGATAAAGATCGATCGCCCGATATTTTGGCTAGGGCTTTAAGATCTAGTTGAGCATTACCTGGAATTACAGCAAAGTAGATGTTATTGGTATTGCTACGTACTACTAAAGTTTTAAAAACTTGTTCTGGAATTAGATTGAGTTTTTTGGCTGTGGTTGAGGCTGATAAATCTTCTAGATCAACTTCATAGTTAAGTAGTTCGTAGGCTACTCCCAAACTATCTAGTAGACGAACTGCATTGGTTTTTGACATGAAAAAGAACAACCTACCCTAATCTCAATCCTTCCTTTAATAAGTATTAGCAGAATTATTTATCTAAAAACCCTTCTAATTATTCATTCTACTAAGAAAAGCTTTAAGGCGATCGCATTGAGGATTGGTTAACACTTCTTGAGCATTTCCTTGTTCTTCCACCACACCTTGATTTAAAAATATAACTCGATTGGCAACATCACGGGCAAAATTCATCTCGTGGGTGACTACTACCATCGTCATTCCTTCTTCTGCTAGCTGTTTCATCACTGTCAATACTTCCCCTACAAGTTCAGGATCGAGTGCGCTGGTAGGTTCATCAAACAGAATAATTTCAGGTTTCATACATAAACTTCTGGCGATCGCTACTCTTTGTTTTTGTCCCCCAGATAGTTGTTCAGGATAAGCATTAGCCTTACTACTCAATCCTACTTTATCTAAATAATGTAAAGCGCGATCGCGACATTCTATTTTTGATTCTTTTAAAACTTGCATCGGCGCAAGCATCAGATTTTGTACCACGCTTAGGTGAGGAAATAAATTAAATTGTTGAAATACCATCCCCACTTTAGTTCTTAATTGTCTTAATTTTGTAGAGCTTATTTTGGGCGGAGAAAGATCGATATCCATTACTGTTAATTCTCCCGAATTAATTGTCTCTAAACGATTACAGCAACGCAATAATGTACTTTTTCCACACCCTGAAGTTCCAATAATTGATACTACATCACCTTTATATAATGAAGCAGTAATTCCTCGCAAAACTTCTAGTGAACCGTAGCTTTTTCTGAGGTTTTTAAAGTTAATAACAGGACTACCAGTTGTCATCATCTTAAAATTTGATTTTATTAATAGATCTTGACAATAAATTATCTCAATGTTTTTTAATTAATTGTTAGATTGATTACATTATTTATATCAGCTTAACGTCATAATCTGCTTATTGTAATAAAACTTTGATTTTGGGTTTTATTTATTTTATTTTTTGCTAAATAATGGTATAAATTTCTTTTATTATCATCATCTTTTCTTTGATACCTCTTTAGTTTGCTCTTGAGTAAACTAGCTTTTGGCTGACCAGAGTGTGAAATCGCAAAAAAAATATTAAGTTAAGTTTCTCAAAGATTATTAAAATTTGATTCAGTGTATATTCAGTTAATAATATTCAAACAATATAGAAATATAGTTAATTAAAACTATTTTTAAAAGCCTATTTATTCAATTATTTGGTTAAAGTGCGACCATGAATAAAAATAATTTACAATTTTGGTGGCGGAGACTGGGATTAGCTATCATTGGCTTATCAACAGTCATCTTTTTTCAGTGCTATATAATTGCACCCTTAACTGCACAAACAGTTTTAAAAGTAGGAACAGAACCATCCTTTGCACCCTTTGAAATGCAAGCACCAGATGGTAAAGGTTTTACGGGATTTGATATTGACTTATTTAACGCCATTGGCGAGGAATCTGGTTTAGAAATTCAGTTTCAAGGTATGCCCTTCGACGGGTTAATTCCAGCCTTACAATCCAAAACCATAGATGCAGCCATCAGTGGGATGACGATTACCGCCGAGCGCGCCCAGACGGTGGATTTCTCTCGTCCTTATTTCCAATCAGGTTTGGCGATCGCAGTCAAAGAAGAAAATGTCGGTAAAATTAAAAGTTTTGATGATCTTGAAAATAAAAAAATTGCTGTAGCGATCGGTACAACGGGGGCAAAGTCAGCAGGAAATATACCAGGTGCAGAAGTATCCACCTTTGACAATTCCGCCCTCGCTCTACAAGAATTAAGTAATGGCAACGTAGACGCAGTAGTTAATGATGCTCCTGTTACCTTATACGCCATCAAAGTCGGCAATCTTGATAATATAAAGGTGGTAGGGGAACTATTAACCGAAGAATATTACGGTATCGCCTTACCCAAAAACTCCCCCAACGTTGAGAAAATTGACGGTGCGATCGATAAACTGCTTGAAAGTGGCAAATACCGTCAAATATATCAAAAATGGTTTGCTGGTGAACCTGCCAAATTACCTTTAATCGCCCCTGCTTTACAAGGAGAACAAAATACTACTTTTAATTGGAACAAATTATTTCGCAACCTGTTATTAGGCGCATTAGTAACTATAGTGCTTACCGCCTTTTCTGTCTTTTTTGGCATGATTGGCGGAACTTTGCTAGCAGTGATGTCTATATCGGACTTTAAGCCCCTAAGATGGTTAGGCCGTATATATATTGATTTCTTCCGTGGTACGCCTTTGTTGGTACAGATATTCATGATTTACTTTGGCTTACCATCCCTATTACAAGGAATTGGCATTAATTTTAGCTTTGAGCGTCTTCCTGCTGCGGTAACGGCTCTTAGTCTCAATTCTGCTGCTTATTTAGCTGAGATTATTCGCGGTGGTATCCAATCAATCGATCAAGGACAATGGGAAGCCTCCCAGTCAATGGGGATGGGATGGTTACAAACCATGCGTCATGTTATTTTTCCCCAAGCTTTCCGTCGGATGCTACCCCCTCTTGGGAATGAGTTTATCACCATGATTAAAGATACCAGTCTGGTAGCAATTATTGGTTTTGAAGAGCTATTCCGTCAAGGGCAACTAATGGTAGCAACCACCTATCGGGTGTTTGAAATATATTTTGGGGTGGCTTTAATTTATTTATTCCTGACCTTCATAGCCTCTAGAGTCTTTAGCTGGCTAGAAAAACGTTTGAACCCCGTACGACGAGCAACTAAAAAAGAAATCAAGTTGAATACCAGTCAAGAATTAATTAGTCATTGATTACCTGTGACAAAATTGTGTCGTCACTTATCTATCACTTTTAACTTTGCGGTGTGAGAACCATGTCTAACAATACAATTAAACCCCTATCTCTAGGTGCGATGAGGCAAAGCCTGCGCTACGCGATCGCTCTTGGTCTTTTTTGGCTGATGGATGATCCCGTAATTGCCACTCCTGTAACTAACTATCAATCAGATTTAGGACAAGTTACCAACGTCAATCAACTTAGGGATGTTACTCCCAGTGACTGGGCTTATGAAGCATTACGCAGTTTAGTAGATCGCTATGGTTGTATTGTTGGTTTTCCCAACCAAACCTATCGAGGTAGTCAAGCCTTAACTCGTTATGAATTTGCTGCTGGTTTAAATAGTTGTTTAAATCAGATAGAACGTTTAATTGCTAGTAGTCAATCTGTATCCCAAGAGGATTTAGACAAGATAGAGCGATTAACTCAAGAGTTTGAAGCCGAATTAGCAACCATAGGCGGGAAAATCGATGATCTCGATAGTCGTACTGCGGTATTAGAAGACAATACTTTCTCAACGACGACTAAGTTAAATGCAGAAATTATTAATTACATCCTGGGTACTTTCGGTGATCAAAAGCCTGATGGTACTGATGTTGATGATCAAATTACTTTGAGTAGTCGTGTTCGTTTAAATTTCGATAGCAGTTTTACAGGGGACGATAGATTAAGAGTTCGTTTACAAGCTAGAAATATCACTAGTCCAGCCGAATCTGGCGGTAATAATGCCCTAGCTCTCAATTTTGAAGGAAATAATGATAATATCTTTGATATTAACGACTTATACTATTCTTTTCCCATTAATGAGCGTATTTATGCCTTAGTTGGAGCAAATGGTGTAGATATCGATGATATCTTTAATGTCGTCCCGACTATGGGCATCGCCTACGATAGTCTCAGTCTCTATAGTGCTTTTAATAATTTAGTTTACGACAACGGCAACGCTGGGAGTGCAGCTTTAGGTCTAAATGTCGAATTGTTAGAAGGAGTTAATTTAGATCTGGGATACTGGGCGACAAACCCTGCCGAATCAACATCTGGCAACGGTCTATTTAACGGTAATTATGCCACTGGTGCTAATTTAAATTTCGCTTTGTTAGATGAACGTTTAAACCTATCCTTAGCTTACCTCAGAGCTTATCAAGGTCAAGGAAGTGGTTATGATTTAGCTGGGTTTGTAGGGACAGATGCAGCTACAGATCCCTTTAGCGATCGCGCTAATACTACTGATAATTATGGGTTGGCTACTAGTTACCAACTGTTAGAAAAATTAGCGATCGGTGGTTACTTTGGCTATACCACTGCTTCGGTAATTGAAGGGGATGCAGATGCTGATATTTTAACTTGGAATGCTTATACAACTTTGAGCGATTTATTTAAAGAAGGTTCAAGTTTAGTTGTAAGTTTTGGACAAACCCCAAGTTTAGTTGATAGTAGCGGTGATGCTTTAGGAAATGATCCCGATTCTCCCTATCTTTTAAATGTTGAGTATCAATATAAATTAAATGATTATATTCAAATCACCCCAGGGGGATACGCACTATTTAATCCTAACGGTAATTCAGATAACGATACAATTTATGTCGGAACTATACGGACTATCTTTAGATATTGATAGTTAGTTTGTGGAGATAATCTTATTTCTTTGGTTACTTAAAACTGCTGTAAATTAATTAAATAAAATTTAAAAAAAGCAACAGAAAACCCTGTTGAAAAACAGGGCTATAAATTCAGTAGATAAAAGAGAAATGTAAATAATTACTATGCTAGACCTAACCAATGAAAGAAGCCCTGACCAGTGGTTAATTCAATCACTAATGCTCCTAAAAATCCAACCATTGCTAATCTACCATTCCATAATTCAGCACTGGGATTAGAACCAAATTGAAACTTAGTAGCAAATTCTCCATACTGACGTTCAGATTGAACATTATAATGTTCATTAGGTGCTTTATTTTCCATGTTATTAATGACTCAATTAAGTTTTGCAAAGAACTACTATTAAGTTAAATTAATTATTTTTTTTTGGTCTCTATCTTTAGTTAGAGATAGAAATTTTACTTGGCATATTTTGTAGCATAGTAGACAAAGACAACCATAAAAAATTACACTCAAATCAATTAAGAGGTTTCTGAAACTTTTGATACCAAATATTAGATAAATAATGCTTTTGTAGAATACGCTACTACTAAAGATAAACAAAAAATATAAGTAAAAAAAACAACAAAATTTACGACCTTATTAACAAAAAACAAGATCAATGTAGATAATTAAAACTTGAAAAACTTATAGTATTTTTGACAATAACTATCAGATTTTAATGAGAATATTCTAAAGTAACGAACCAATGAAGATCATCAATAATCTTAAATATCACTGGCAACTATATCTAATTATAACAATATTTGCTGTTGCAATTCCCAAAGTCACTTTAGCACAGGCAACCAAGACGGAAACAAACCCAGGCTTACTTAGTGCGATCGATAATATTTTTTCACAACTCGTCGCCATTTTAGGCAAAGTGCTGTTTTTAGAAATCACAGGTTTTCCCTTAATTGGACTTTGGACAAAATAAAAGATAGTCGATTATGCCAAAGAGAAAGATACAGAATTAATTGTCATTCCTGCACAGGGAGATAGGGATTTTCAACAGTTTTTCCTAGGTGTAGTAGTAGAAAGAGTAGTTCGTTTTGCCCATTGTCCAGTTTATATATGGCGATCGCCCTAAACTTTAAAATTATATCTTAAATTTCTATACCACAATGTAAATAAAGATAATTTACAGTTAATCTAATAAAGCTAGCTTAATACCCACGGGCGACTAACATGGCAGCTATATATTTTTTCCTAGGATTAACAGTAGGTATAGCAATTTACGCTGTTCAACAATATCGCTATCAAAAGCAGCTAAAAAAAACTTTAAATTTTTATGCTCGCAACAGCGAAGGGGAAATATCTTTACCCTTACATTCCCTGATTCGGCGAGAACTACTAGAATTAGACAATCAGCGTCAAAAACTCGAAAAAGATAAAATAATTTGGCAACAACTAATCGAACTTGCCCCTATAGGTTACTTACAAGTAGATGCAGACAATCAACTTCTAGATTGCAATCAAACTGCCAAAGAACTATTAAAAATCGACTCCAGGCGATCTCTTAGAGTAAGGTTACTACTAGAATTAGTACGTTCCTACGATCTAGACAGTTTAATCGAAGAAACCCGTAACACTCAAACCCAACAACAAAAAGAGTGGACTTTTTATTGCACTCGTTATGTTTTGCCTCAAGATCCCAAATCCGCAACCAGTAACTACAAACAAATCGTCGAATCCATCGCCCTCAAGGGTTATGGATTTCCCTTGTCCGACCAACAAGTAGGAATTTTCCTCGAAAATCGCCAGCCTCTAGTAGAATTAACCCAATCAAGGGAGCGTGCCTTTTCAGATTTAACTCACGAACTTCGTACCCCTCTAACATCTATTTCCCTAGTCGCCGAAAACCTCATAGCACGTCTACAAAATCCCGAACGTCGTTGGGTAGAACAAATGCTCAAAGAAACAAATCGTTTAATTGATTTAGTGCAAAAATGGCTTGATCTAACTCAGTTAGAAGCATCATCCGAGCAAAATTTAAAATATGAACTAATAACTATATACGAATTAATTCAATCAGTGTGGCAAACCCTAGAACCCATCGCCAACCGACAAAACATTACTTTAATCTACGAAGGCGATCGCTCTTTGACTTTAAAAGGCGATCGTTCTCGTTTAATTCAAGTTTTTCTCAATATTTTAGATAATGCCATCAAACACAACCCCCCAGATAAAGAAATCTTCGTTCAAGTAGCCCTGGCTGTTTTAGACAATTCACCAGCCCTACAACAGATAAAAATTGATGTAATTGATTCTGGTAAAGGATTTAAAGCAATAGATATACCTTACATCTTTGAACGCCTTTACCGTGGAGATAAATCCCGTCAACGAGAACAAGAAAAAAGTCTTCATGCTTCACCCGATGGTAGTGGCTTAGGTTTAGCAATTGTCGAACAAATTATTCAAGTACATGGAGGCAAAATCAGAGCCAACAATCATCCCACTCTAGGTGGTGCTTGGCTGGAAATTTTTATCCCCATTGACCCATAAAAAAATCAGCTAATATAGTTACACAGGACACAATTTAATCACAAGAGAATAACTTTTTTTGTTATTAATAAAAAGCAGAGTCTTTAATAATTTTAATAAATAATTAATATAAACACCTGTGACTATATCTGATCAGGCAAAGCGTTCAGAAGCCAATCAACTACAACGTTCTCTTCGACGAGTTCAACAAGAAGTTTTACGCATGGGAACTTTAGTTGAACAATCCTTCCGTTTGAGTCATCAATCTTTGTTTGAAAGAGATGTCGATGCTACTAAAAAAATTCTAGTCTTAGAAAAACAAATCGATATCTATTATCGTCAGATAGAATCCGATTGTGCTACACTCATGACTCTTCAAGCCCCTGTAGCCCAAGACTTACGCTTACTTAGTGCCATCATGCAGTTAGTGCGAGATTTAGAACGTATTGGCGATTACGCTCAAGATTTAACTGAAATGGCAATCAAACTCATGAAATATCCCCCCCATGAGGTTTTAACAGGTATTGCTCAAATGTCCGAACAAGCCCAATTAATGTTAGCCACAAGTTTAGTAGCGTTAGCAGATTTAGATCCTAGTGCAGGTAGTAGAGTTAAAGAATTAGATGATATTGTCGATGATGCCTATGATCATCTCTACGAAATCATTGCCTTTCAAAAAGATGTGCCTGGCGTAGTTGAACCAATTTTGCTATTAGGACTAATTATTCGTCATTTGGAAAGAATGGCAGATCATGCTACTAATATTAGTCAAAGAGTTTCTTATATTGTTACAGGTAAAAGAAACTAAAGTAACAAGTGTACAGTTCAAAAAATGTCATGGGTTACTTGGAAATCTAAATTTAAGTTGACTATACTAGTCAGCATATCAGCTAAAATAAATATCACTAAAGAAAAATTTTAGTTGTAACAAATACTACCTAAGGTAGTCTATTTATTATATTTTTGGTGTGTGAGGATACATAAGTGAGTAAACTATTTTGGCAAGCAGTTAAATTTGCGCCTGTTGTCTTTGCAGCTTCTTTATTTGCTGCTTCTGGTGCGTCCGCTCAGTCTATTTCTGCTGATAAAGAGGCAGTAAACGAGACTTTACAACAAATTAATGATTATCAAAAATTAGAGCAACAAGGCTCTATGTCTCAGGTAACTAATGTTAATCAGTTACGAGATGTTTCCCCTACAGATTGGGCTTATGAAGCATTACGCAGTTTGGTAGACCGTTACGGTTGTATCGCTGGTTTCCCTAACCAAACTTACCGTGGTGAGCAAGCTTTAACTCGTTATGAATTTGCTGCTGGTTTAAACTCCTGCTTAAATCAAATCGAACGTTTAATTGCTTCTTCTCAAGCAGTTAGCCAAGAAGACTTAGATACAATCAACCGTCTGCAACAAGAATTTGAAGCAGAATTAGCAACTTTAGGTGGTAGAGTAGACGAACTTGAAAGTCGTACTGCTGTATTAGAAGATACTCAATTCTCCACTACAACTAAACTAAATGGAGAAGCAATTGTTGCAGTTGCTGATGTCTTTGGTGGTGGTGTAGATAATGTGGATGACGATGAAGTACCAGCAGAAACTACTCTTAGTGCGCGCGCTCGTTTAAACTTTGATACTAGTTTTACTGGTGAAGACCGTTTAAGAACCAGACTAGAAGCTGCAAATATTGTGGACTTGGGTGAAGGCTTAACTGGAACAGATTCAACTCGTCTAGGTTTTGATAACAACAATGATTTGCAGGTTGATATTGCCGACCTTCACTATCGCTTCCCTGTAAACGACAGAGTTACTGGTTGGGTTGGAGCGCAAGGCTTAAACTTTTATGATGTCTTTAACGTAGGTAATCCTACATTAGAAAGTAGTGGAAGCGGTGCGCTTTCTCGTTTCAACCGTTATGACCCTGTAATGTATCGTGGTACTGACGGTGCTGGTGTTGCTGCTAACGTTGATCTTATCCCCGATAGATTGGGTGTTAACATTGCCTATTTAACTGATGGTGGTGGTGCTGATCCTACTAGCGGTAGTGCTACAACTGGTACAGAAACAGAAGGTTTATTTGGTGGTTCTTTTAGTGCTGGTGCGCAATTAGAGTTTAAACCAATTGAGTCTTTAGGATTAACTGCAACTTATGTCCGTAACTATCAAACATCCGATAGCGTTAACCAATCTGGAGGTACTGTAAGTGGTGCGCCTGTTGCTCCTTTTGGTGCAGTCGATACTACTGCTGATAAATTTGGTATTGGTGCAAACTTCGAGTTAGGCGAAAAACTTGTTATTGGTGCTTCTGGTGGCTATGCAAGTCTCAATGGTTTAGTTGCTGGAGATGACAATAATTTAGATGGCGAAATCTGGACTTGGCAGGCAAACGTTTCTTTCTTAGACCTAATTAAAGAAGGATCTCAATTGTCTGTAGCTGGCGGTATGGTACCTAGATTTACTTCTGACACTGCTGGTGTTGTAGATAACACAGACACATCCTATTTAGTAGAAGCACTCTATAAGTTCCCTCTTAGCGATAATATCGAACTTACTCCTGGTGCATACGTAGTATTCAACGCTAACCACGATGATAATAACGATCCTGTCTATGTAGGTGCGTTACGTACTACCTTTAAATTCTAATAAATTCTCCCATTTGGGAATTAGTCATTAAATAAGTAAAGGCGGGGTTGGCAAAGCGTCAACCTTGCTTTTTTTTGTCTTGATAATTTTTAGTTAACCTTTTGTTAATTTTTTCTTTATCAAGAAGTAATAGAAACAAGATAAATTAATGTAGCTATAGAAACAGACTTTTTGTCTTATGTTTATTTGGCTAACAAAACAACAAATTAAATCAACGGGTTATAAATCCCTCTAATTTTTTAAACAGTAAACTAACAAAACGATATATATGATTTCTACAATTTCTCTTAAAAGACAAGCTTGGTTAGCCCCATTATTTGCCCTTACTATTAGTTTGACTGCTTGCGGTGGCACTCAGACTACAACTACTCCTAATGCCGAAGGTACTAATACTACTGCTAATAATAATGCAGCTAGTAGTGGTAAGTCTGTATCCTTAACAGGAGCAGGAGCTAGTTTTCCCGCACCTTTATATCAACGTTGGTTTTCTGAATATAATAAACAGAATCCTAATGTTCAAGTAGCTTATCAATCTGTAGGTAGTGGCGCAGGGGTTGAACAGTTCACTCAAGGTACTGTAGATTTTGGTGCTAGTGATGTAGCAATGACTGATGAAGAAATTGCAGCAGTAAGTAGAGGTGTGGCTTTATTACCGATGACTGGTGGTAGTATTGTTTTGGCGTACAATTTGCCAGATGTAACCGAATTAAAACTATCTCGTCAAGTTTATGTAGATATTTTGTTGGGTAAAATTACTAAATGGAATGATCCTGCGATCGCCACATTAAACCCAGATGCTAATTTACCCGATAGTGATATTACAGTGGTTTATCGTTCCGATGGTAGTGGTACTACTGGAGTTTTCACCAAACATTTAAGTGCAATTAGCCCAGAATGGCAAGAACAAGTGGGTGATGGAAAAACCGTTGAATGGAAAACAGGCATAGGGGCAAAAGGTAACGAAGGGGTAACAGCGCAAATTCTACAAACCGAAGGTTCAATTGGTTACATTGAATATGGGTATGCTAAACAGCAAAACATACCTATGGCTAGTTTGGAAAATAAAGCAGGAAAATACATTGCGCCTTCGGGTGAATCTGCAAGCCAAGCTTTGAGTGCAACTGTGTTACCCGAAAACTTACGCGCTTTTATTGCTGATCCTGAAGGAGATGCTTCCTATCCTATTGTGAGTTATACCTGGATCTTGGCATATCAAAATTATGATAATCCTGATAAATCCCAAGCTCTTAAAGATGTAGTAAATTGGTCATTGACCGATGGACAAGATTATGCCGAAGAATTGGGCTATATTCCTTTACCTGAGACTGTGGTACAAAAAGCTCAGGCAAAATTAAACACAATTAAATAAAATTTAACTAGTGACTAATGACTTATATACGTCTCTAGTCATTGGTTATTGGTAGTTATTTAATTTATAAACCTCTAGCAAGCTGCCAGTATCTTTGAACTAACTTATAGCGAAAAGTGTATAAACTACCTGAAAGATTATCCTCTTGAACTAAATAATAATCTTTCAATAACAGTCTTAATACAGTTCTGGCAGTTTCCTTATCCCTAGTGTCTGGTTCACTTCTAAGATATTCCCACAAGCGAGCAAAAGAGGTAGGGGGATTAATGGAGAGTATATCTAAAATATTGAGAGCATAAGGTTTTTGTTCGCCATAATAGTTATCAATTCTTTCCCGATAGTGATCTAGTTTCCAAATATTTAGAGGGTTTCGCAGACATTCATTAACAGTATAAATAATTAGTTCCTCAGTAATCTCACTAGTTGCACCTTTAAATTGACTAACTAAGTGATGAATATAAAATGGAATACAATCGACTGCTATAGCGATTTCCTCTGCGGTTTTTTCCAGATTAAAAACAGGTATATTCTCGCCAATTAAAAGATTGATAGTTAACTTAATTGCAGCGTCTAAAGTGAGGGGTTGACCATCTATTGGATACATATCATTAGTTGGATCATTGCTGTATCCAGCTTGCTGAAGATGTTTAATAATATGATGTAACCCAATTGAACCAGAAAAGATCATACGTACATCAGGATAAGTTTGACGTAGCGATCGCAGAAGATCTAAAACTGCCATAGCATCCTGATCTTCAAAATTTCCCAGCATATGGGGCATTTCGTCCCAAATTAATACGATTTGCTGATTTTGGAGGGTTACTAAATCTTCAATAGTCTTAGTGAGAATTGTCTTCCAGTGTGCTGCTCCTTGGGGGGGGAATTGATGAGCATCAAAATAAGTGCCTGTTAATTCACTCAAAAACTCTCTAACTCTAACAGTTTTACCAGCATCCCTTAAATAAGTTTCCGTATCTTGCCATACTGCTTCGACAAACTCAATTGGGGTTCTAATTCCCTCAAGATCTCGATAAATTGGTAACATATCCTCTGGTGGTTGAGCAGTCATTTTTTTTAAGATGCTGCTTTTGCCAATTCGCCTTTGACCACTGAAAATTAAACTTTGTTGGCGTAATTTATCCCAAAGATCGGCAATTAGTTCATCTCTACCAATAATCTCTTGAGGAGCAATTTGTCCGCCTGGGTTTGTCTTAAACTGCTCTTGCTGAAATTTAAAGCTCTCAATTTGGTCACTCCATTCCCTTTCTGGCTGCGAAGCACCATTCCAGTCTAAATTTAGTTCTTGACAAAGACGAATAAAAGTATTTAAAGCAACAGGCTTACAATTAATAAACTTTGAGACAGAAGAACGGGAAATATCTAAACGTTCTGCAATTGTCCGTTGCGTTAATTGCTGAGTTGCTAAAGATTCCTCGACTTTTGGTATCCATTCACTATTTAACTGTAAGGAGCTACGTACCATATTGCTTTACTAGTAATTATATAAATAACCTAAGAAACTAAGACGGTTATAAAAGTATCATAAGCAATATTGTTATAACAAAATCGGCAAAAATCCTGGGTTTAAGAATTTCTTTGGATGTGGTTTGTTTTATTTGGCTGCAATATTGCCACAAGTATGAGGTTGAGTGGTATTTACTTTAACCTGTTGATTACCTGTATTGCTTAAAAGTTGAGTAATGGTTTCTTTGGCTCGCTCGTTTGCTGTATCTAAAATTCCTTGACTGCAAGCGGTATTAACAATTTTAGCTAAAGTGTTTTTTTGTGCTAGGGTTTGTAACTCTGGAGCGACATCTGGCCCTAAATTGAGAAATCCGCGATCATAGTCATAGACTTGGGAATGATTAACATCAATCTTACTATCTAGAATTTTAGCTGGGGGTAAATTGATTTCTATTAAATTATCGTTGAGGGAAATATCATTAGCTGACAACTGACTTAAATCAACTCCTGCTTTTACTTCTCCCCTAGCAATATAGAGAAGACGAGTAGTAGCAATGGGAATATCGCCTAATTTACGTTCTGCTGAAGTTGGGACGATGGTTTCCATTTTTTGGACTGTAGTAGTTAATTCTTGTAGGTTTTGTACACGTTCAATAATTAAACTAGAATCAGCCACTTGAAGTTGAGTGGGAATAAAGAAATTAGTAATCAAATTTAAAGTACGATTGCTGACATTCAAAATTCCCCACCCCAAAAGCCAAATTAGGGTTAGACTCCCTGCACTTCCCATAATTAGCAGTTGCCATAATGCCACAGTGGGTTTACTTCTGTTCATATTTTAGGAAATTTATGAGACTAATTTTTATCTTAGGACAACATAGCAATTGGTGAATATTCGTTATTGATAACTTGATTGTTAGATCACTCGATGGTTAGCTTTTCATAAACTCCTGACTAGTAGCTTTTAGCCTTTCTCCTGACTACTACCTACTACCTCCTACCTACTACCTACTACCTAATTTTCTAAAGTACCCTCAAGATACTAGGGATACTATGAATAGTTTCGAGATTTTTAATCTCCTCCAAAGCTCTGCGGAAGTTACCTTCTTGTACATCGTGAGTAACTACGACAATTTCGGCTAATTGATCGCGGAAACCAATCTGTACTACTGATTCGAGGCTAACATTATAATTGCCAAAACTAGTGCCTAAATGCCCAATTACCCCAGAAACATCTTGACAGAGGAAGCGAGCATAAAAACGGCTTTGAATTTCCTCTATGGGAGTAAGTTGCTTAAAGTGTTCGTGGGAACAACTTAGTAGGGGATCTAGCTTTTGAGTGGTATTACTAGTTTGTAAAATGCCGACAATATTAGCAATATCTGAAACTACTGCACTAGCGGTTGCTCCTTTGCCCGCCCCTGGGCCGAAAAACATTACTTGTCCTAATGGTTCACCTTCTACTAAAATTGCGTTATAGACATCATTAACGTTGGCTAGTGGGTGATCTTTGGGAACAAGGGTAGGATGTACCCGTACCTGAAGAGAATCATCGCCTGAATTGGCTTTGGCGATCGCCAGGAGTTTGATTACAAAACCTAAGTCATCTGCATAGCTTATATCTGTAGCCGTGATGTGCCTAATGCCTTCGCAAGCTATATCTTGTCTTTTTATTCTGCCATTAAAAGCGATCGCAGCTAAGATAGCAATTTTGTCCGCAGCATCATAACCATCTACATCAGCCGTTGGATCTGCTTCTGCATACCCTAGTTTTTGAGCTTCTGCTAAAACCTCAGCAAAATCTGCGCCCTCTTGCGTCATTTGGGTCAGAATATAATTGGTTGTACCGTTTACTATACCTATTACGGTTTGGATACGATTAACACCTAATGATTGCTTGAGGGGTTTGATTACAGGAATACCACCGCCAACTGCTGCTTCTAGTAAGACATACACCCCTGCTTGATTAGCTGCAGTATATATTTCCTCACCATGACGAGCAATTACCGCTTTATTGGCAGTGACAATATGTTTACCGTGTTCTATGGCTTTGAGGATTAGCGATCGCGATGGCTCTAAACCTCCTAATAATTCTACAACTATGGCAATCTCTGGATCTGTAACAATTGCTTCTAAATCAGTGGTTAATACTCCTGGTGGTAATTCGGGCGATCGCTGTTTTTCAAGGGATCTTACTCCTACCTTCGCGATCTCGATCATTTGCAGCAGACTATTACGCCCTACTGGATCGAGAATAATTTCTGCTGTCCCTGTACCTACTGTACCGTATCCTAATAATCCTATTTTGAAAGCCACAACTTTTGTCCTGACTGTAACTTTACCTTCTCTAGATTAACGGTAATAGGTAATGTTAATCAACAGTAAACTTTCTAGTAGGTGCAATTGTATATGAAATGGCTGTGATAAAGATTAGGTAGTAGGTAGTCAAAGGCTAAAAGCTAATCTTAATCGTTTGTATTTTATAAATTGCAGAATCGTTATTTATTTTTTCTGTAATTGGGTTCGAGCAGTAAAATACTTGTAGCTAATTAAAGTGCGATCGCCTTACATTATTTTATAGAACAATTATTTGAGGTTATTTATCAAGGAAATGCACAACCAATAATTGAATTAGCACGAGGAACTTCTTTAGCATTCTATCTAATTCATCATGTTTGTATATCCGCTTTAAAAACAACAGCAGATAACTAATCTTCAATTTCTCCAGGGTGATACTAATGTACTGCCTATACCCAATGATTCCATTGATTTTATCTACGCACGTTTATTATTGCAACATTTGCCTGAACCTATCAAAGCCTTGAGAGAAATCTTTAGAGTATTGAAACCTGGGGGAAAGGTATGTTTACATTGTATCCCCAACCGCCAGTTTTTAAAGCCTTGAGAGAATATATCTGTGCAATACAAATAAGACAAGGTGGAGATTTGCAAGTGGGTTATAAGCTAGGTAATTACTTATCTAAAGCTGGTTTTAGTAATATCGTAACAAAAGTGCAAGTAGTAGACGCGCGATCGCGCTGGGAGGAATTAAGCAGTTTTTGGGTTTATTTTCTTTTGGTAGTCCTTATTATAGCCTGGCTGCGGATCTCGAAACCTTAGCGATATCTGCCCGTAAAGAGACGGCAAAATTAGCAGATAATCCTTATTGTTGGGGTGCATTTGGCTTATTTGTGGCAACTGGTGGTAATATTTAGGAACATGGGTTGATAATGGATGTTTAGTAGTTACTGTTTAAGTAAGTAATTCCATGAACAAGTTCTCTAATCTTAAAAATATTTGGCAACAATCCCAAGAATTTAGTAAACAATATATCGTTTTAAACAGAGAAGAGCAACAATTAATTCTGAAAGAAAAAACCCTGTTACTATTGTGTAAACAAGCAGAAAATAGAATTGCTAATCTTGTCAGTTTACAGCCAGAAGCAACAGAAGGAATGATTGCAGTCATAGAAACAGATAAGGTTGAAGCGACGTTACACTTTACCCCCGAAAAGATTAGTATCAAGGATGATTATGTTGAAGGTGAATTAAGGTTACTTAGTACTCCCAAACTTGCAAGTGATTCTATGGTATATCGTTATTTAATTGCAGGGTGGCAAACGTTTTTAGGTAGTAAAATTCCTGCTCAAGTATTACCAAAAGATATTAGAGTTGAACAAGATAAGGTTTATTATTCTTTACCTAAAGATAAATTAGAGCTTTTAAAACCTTTTTTGGCTACCGTAGAAAAGGATTCAACTTTATCAACAACTTTGAAGAATAAAGAATTAACTATTACTAGTTCAGCTAATATTAATTGGGAAAACTTTAAAATTCAAGATTTAATTCAGTTGTTTTTAGCGAAAAAGTAAACTTGGAGTTGGGAAATTATATATTTGATATGAAATCATAAAAATCTGGCTATAAATTAATTGAAGATTAGTGAGAAGTTAGAAAAAATACTAAATCCTATCTGCTGCCTCTAAAAATTTATATTTCTACCCAATGTTTAACTAATTTATCTAAACAAGTATCTGTAAAATAATTTTCAATAAAAGAATAGGAATATATAAGTATTAGAAGCTTTTAAAAATGAATATATTTTATATTTAATACCTTTTGTAATTGCAGATAATATAATAGTAATTATCAAAAATATCATATTGTCTATAAATTAGAATCTAATTTTTGTTTCAATAAAAAATAACTTCTGCATTTATATAGGGACAGTTTTAAAGGAAGCTTTGTGGAATTTTATCTATTAAATATTCAGAAATATTTTTAATGGTAATACTTGCAATATTGCTATTGTAATAATTATTCTATGCTAGCCAAGAATTATGACAATTACTGCAGTTGGCAAATGAGTAGACTCCAAAAAAGTTAATAGCTAGCTAATTGAATAAGTAGTCTATTCAACTGAAAACGGCTGAAAATGAGCAAATAACTTCAGAATATTTTATTTAAAATTGATTATAAAAACTTTTCCATCTCGGCTGCTGCTGCTTCCATGCCTAAATTATTAAAACCTTGTTGTGCTAAAGCAGCATAATGTTTTGCTTCTTGAGGATTATCTAATCGTTTGGCAACTATAGCCAGATACTGATAACAAAAAGTAGAAGAACGTCGATCGCCATATTGTTGGGTAAGATCTAGGAGAGAGGATAATTCTTGTTGCGCTTGGTTTAATTTGCTTTGCTCGAATAAAATTATAGAAATGCGGGATCTGATATATGCAATACCTCTTTGATAATTAATGGCTTTGGCAATTTCTAAGGCTGTTTGATAGGTATTTAAGGCTATTTCCAACTGTTGGGATTGGGTATATAATTCTGCTTGATAATAGAATAATTGACATTTTTTTTGTAAATAAAGGGGAATATTTACTGGTAGAGTGTCAAATAATTCTTGACTGTTATCTAACCATTGTTGCGCTGGCAAATAACTATCAGGGTTTTGTTGACGGATATAAAGAGCAGTAATATATAAAGATAGATCGAATTGCCATTCTACAGGACAATATTCTTTTAAATCCCAAGCTAAGAGTGCAAGTTTTATCGCCTTACCCTCACCATCCCTTTCATCTACATAAGCCAAGGTTTGACTTTGGTGAAACATAGCTTCTGCTACCATTTGCCAATCTTCTCGTTGTTGGGCTTGCTGTAGTAGCCAGTTTAACCAGACTTTTCTTTCACTCCAATATCCCAAAGTGCTAGTAAAACCTTTTAAAGCGTACCAAAACTTTTTAACCTCTACATAGCGTTCGCCAATATTTAGGCAATATTCAATTATATAACGCAGATTTCTCCATTCCGTTTTTAATTCTTGGTAACTATGCCATTCATCAGCAGAAACAGAAAGATAAGGGGCGACTAATTGTTGATACCATTGTATCTGGCGAGCGCGAATTTGAATAAGATAATCTTCTTGTTGTTGTAATTCTAGTTGCAGGTATTCTTGGGTGAGGGAGTGCAGGCTATATTGTTGGCTTGCTTGGGAAATTAGATGTAGTCTTGTAAGGTGTTGCAGATGCTTTGATGTAATTTCTATGGTAGTTTGATTGATAAAAGCGATCGCTTTTACATTGGCAAATTCGGCAAATAAAGCAGTAATTAGTAAACATTGATAAGCAGGAGTGTTAGAAAGGGATTTAACTAAATCGTCAAAACAGAATCTCAATAACTCCTCAGATGTTTTATTTACCACCATCGGCATCAATTCATTGGGAATACTTGTTGTAACAATTTGTGCTATTAAATAAGTAATTGCTAGGGGTAATCCTCCTGTTTTCTCATAAATCCAGCTTATTTGTTCTGGAGATAGGTTTCTTTGCCACTTTTTTGCCAAATCCTCGATTAACTCTGCGCCTGCTTCGGGTTTTAGGGGATTTAGGGTAATTGAACAGCTATTAGGAAGTGCAAAAGGAATACGACTAGTAATAATAATTTTGACTGTTTCGGGAAAATTAGCAATTAAAAGTGCGATCGCATCACCATCTTCAATTGTTTCTAGGTTATCAATTATTAATAGGACAAGTTTATCTTTAAGATGATTGAGAAGAAGTTTTAATTTTTGCTGACTATTTAAGGAAGGTTCTATCGGAAATTCTATAGTTTCAGCGATCGCTCTTACTATATCGTGACTAGATTTTTCTGGTTCTAGTAATGTTGGCATAATACGATTACCCAATACCTGGATATTTTTCGCACAAGTGTCAATTATTGCATGGAAATAAAGAGGATCATCGAAATCTCGACTTTTGTCTAAACAGTAATAAGCTACTTCTAAAGCCAGGGAAGTTTTACCAATACCACCCATCCCTTCAATACAAATTATTCGTTCTCTACTGTGAGGCGAAAGTAATTCTAAAAGCTGATTCCATTCGGTTTGATATCCAAACAGTTGTGTATAAAGGCGAGGGCGTAGATTTTGATAAATAAATTGTTGGCTAGATTTATTATTATGTTTGTCATGCCAGCATCCATTAAAAGCTATTATATTGCGTTCTATATATGAAAGTTCTTTGGGAGAGTACCAAAGCTTTAAAGTAAACTTCCAGTATTTAGATCCTTTTGCCGAAGAATCAGACTTACTTCTATTATTATTTTTGGTTCGTTGATCTTCTAAGATTTCCAGTTTGTCTTTAAGTATTTTAAGTAAAAGATATCGTACGCGATCGTTATATTTAGATTTTGATGAAGTCAAACAGTATTGTGTCGGTTCAAAGATTTTAGCACTTACTAAGTCTTGCAGCGTTGTACGAACTATGAGATCTTTTTCCTTCCATTTAATTTCTATTGTAGGTGATGTTGCTGATAATGATTTTTTTTCTCGCTCATAATTGAGTAAATTGGTGAGAAATTTAATTAGTTCTTGTTTAACTATTGATGATGTTGGCATGGTGAGAATAGAAAACAAAATCTTAGTTTCCTGATTATATCTGTTCCCCAAAGCCATTTATTTTAAGAATTTCCCAAATCTTTGTCAGGTTTATTTATAGTTGTTCAACCAATCTAGGGGAATTTAAAAGGAGTAGTTATACTAATTACTTCAATCTAGGGTACAAATATAATGGTTTTTAGGTAGTAGGTAGTAGATTTTTGATTTGCGACTTCACGGTTTGCACGTTTTAAGTAAGAAGATTTTTTTCTAGAAGCTGTTGTAAATTTATAGCATTCTTTTTTATATTTCATGTTAAATAATGCTTGGCAGCCATTCCCTAATTCAAGATAGCAATAAAAAGCTCGAAAAATTTGACAAACTAATTTCGTCCTTCAAAAATTATACCTATCATCAAGATTTTAATAATGAAACCTAAATATTTAATTCTTTTCCTAACTACATTAACTATTACTAATATTTTCTTCAATTTATCCTCTATCCCATTGCCTCAAGCCAGTATAGGGTAAATCTTAGAAGATACATCGTCAAATAGCTAAACTTAAAGTTGAAGGATTTTGTGAAACTAATTTCTGTTTATTGGATGGTTAATTATCTTGCCAAAAAATTATAACCCTAAGCATTTATGGATAAATTTCAGGCTGCTTTTAAAATACTATACTTGTTATCTAGCATTGATGGTGTGGTTGAAGATGCACAAATAAATATTATAATCAATTGCTTTAATAACATTGATAATCTTCCCTATTTCGATTCGCTTACAGTAATTAATTCCCTCAATACACTTACATCCACAGATATACTTGAAGAATTTAATCATGCTGCAATTAAATTTAAAAACTCTAGTAATGCAATAGAACGTAATAACTTATTGCAATTTGCCAAAGAACTTGTTACGGCTGATAACTATATAAGTGATAGGGAGAAAGAATTATTATACGCGATCGCAGATGTTTGGAATATTGATTTCAACGAATTTTTAAACACCATTAACTGATTAATCTCTATAAAACTTAAATCCCAATTTAACTAACCCTAATACTCTAGTTCTACAACTAAAAATAAAGAAAAGATAACAAAAAATTTTTAAAATATATTTCCTCGTCCCAATTCCATATAGATCAACATTTTCAGGAAAAAACTGACAAATTAATTTTGTCCTTTAACAATGATTGCAATTATTTAACATAACCATGCAAACGGCGTTATCTACTTTAATCTTATAGAAATACGCCGTACAATCATCTAAATACGCTTTTCTAAATATTGACCAATAGTAATTTCCTCTCCAGCACGAGAAATAATAGTTTGTCTGGTGCGATACCTATTACCAACTAACTTAATTTCTTCTTCAAATACATTAGCATTATATTCAGTGCGTAAACACATAGTTTCAGGGTTAGTAAAAGAGCAGATAGCAATAATTGGTTGATTAGTTGCAAAACCGCGATCGCGATATAATACATTACCCTGAATACCAAATACCGTAGAACCAGTTACAGGCTTACGATTTTCATTAGTATAGTTGCTAGACCAAGTTACTTTTGTTCCGCATACTAAGGCTTCAGTATCTTCTAAATTATGGCTTTGGGCTAATGCAATTAATTCTGGTGCGCCTTGGTTTAAAAATGAGATATTAAGTAAACTTTCTACTTCTTGCGGTTCAACATCTTTATTTAAACTATAGTAACGTCTTTGAGAGTTCCAGCTACCTGCCGAGCGAGAGAAAAAATCAATTGCTAATGATTGTAAAGCAATATTTGTTGTTTCCGCAAATACCATATTTCTATCTAAACCCTTTCGCGAACTAGTGCTTGTGTAATAAAAGCTCATTGTCAATATTATGACATTAAACTTAATATTGTTAATATAGCACGAGTTTAATCTCACCCCCATTATTACGGACGGCACACGCCGTTAATATTGCTATTTTCTATACTAAAATGATATCCGCAGTAATATTGATGTTTTCCCCATCATCAGCTTTACCATTATTAGATACACCAGTTATACTGCCACTATTATCTAAGTTTATTTTCTCAGCATTTATCGATAGTACGCCCTCATTTCCTGTACCATCATTTCTGATGCTGACAATTCCTTGATTTATAACATTAAGTTCTGGCGTATTTATTATTACCTCCCCTGCATTTCCTGTGGGCGATAGTAACATACCTCTAATCTTTTGTGCTGCTGGTGGAAGAGTTATAATAGCAGAGCGAATTGTACTTTCAGGATTATTACCTTTAAAATTTTGATTAATTCCGTCAACTTCTATAAATTTTGAAGCGTTAATAATTACACTACCTGCATCTCCTTGAGCGAAAGCAGAAGATGAAACTGATCCTCCGTCTAATACTTTTAATTGTTCTGTTTTAATATATAAACTTCCAGCATTTCCAAAACCAAACGATGTTGCTGATATATTTGATCTTGTAAATCCAAATGCCCCAGCTACCTCTATAATTTTAGCATCTATACTTATTTTTCCTGAGTTTCCACTTCCATAACTAGAAGAAGTAATAGCACCAATATCTAATAATTGAAGATTTGAAGTTACTAAACTAAGATTACCTGAATTTCCTTGTGAAAAACCAATTGCATTAATAATACCATTGATTATTTTTATAGAATCAGTTGCCTTAACTTTCACATTAATGTTTTCTGATCCACTATAATTAGTACCACTAATTCTTCCTCTATCTGAAATTAAAATATGCTTAGTATTAATCTCGATATTAGCTGCTTTTCCAGTATTCAAAGATTGTGAAAGAATTGAGCTTGGAACTTTGCCTTTTATTGAAGTACCAGAAAGTTTCAATGTTTCTTTGGCATTAATATTAATTACTTTAGAATCTATATCGCCTCGATTCTGACTTAATATAAAAGAACCATCCGACAGTAAAATATTTTTACCATTTAAAGAAATTTCTTCTTGACCTTCTCCACTTGCATTAATTAATGCTTGCTCTAAAATATTGAGATCTTGATAATTAATTGCAGCATTATTATAGTTAAAAGATAACCCTGATTCCGTTTCCTGCAATCCTACAAAACCTGAATTGAGGCTAGCAATTTCAATTTTGCCACCATAAGCACTTACAATTGCGCCCTTCAAGTTCACTTCGTTTCCAATTAATGCTAATGTTTTTCCAACTTTTAAAGATATACCGCTTATACTATTTCCTAAGTCGATTGGTATAGAATTATTTTCTGCTAATATTTGAATACCATCGCCATTAACGGTAATTGCACCAGGATTAGAACCGAAATCAAGACCGATAGGAAGATCTGTAGTAACGCAAGGAGAATCTCCATTTCTTGCTGAAAATTCACAACCATCATTAAATCTCACACTTTGGGCAGTAGAAGCAATAAAAGAACCACCTATATTAATATTGGCATCCTTACCAAAAACAATACCGTTATCATTGAGAAAAAACAAATTAGCATTTCCCTTAATAGTTAATGTTCCTTCAATGTTAGATATTTCATTCCCACTAACATTAATAAAGATATTTTTTATCTCTAAATCATTGTTAAAAATTGCCTCCATTCCACTAGAAATAGAAAAACTTTCTAGGCTATGAAAAAGATTGTTGCCAGATCTTTGTCCACCATTGATTATCATAAATTCCTCTGCTTTTGCTCAACGTTTATAAGTATTGAACCATTTAAAATAACTATGTGTCAAAAGTGGCTTATTTGGCATATATAGCAATAGCAGATAATTAAGATACGTTTTTTATGTGTTAGCCTGGAACTTCCTGGCTTTAACTACTATCACTACCTCTACTAGCACGTATAGCAGATAATCACCAGAATATTCCGAAACTAATCTTATATGGATCTGAAACGATAGCTTATATTAAATTGTATAAAGTTATGAAAAATATTTTTAATTTAATTGAGCCTTTTTTAATACCATAAACTGAACTATTTATTAAATTTTCTGCTATTAATGTTTCATCAGGATCAAATTAGGTTATATGTTCCTAAAAGTAATTGCACCTAATATTATTAGCTAATCCTAAATAACTATAAAATTGATTATTATCTCTAATAATTTATTAGCTTATAGTACTATATTCAAATTTAATATTATTGGCTGTTGTTATAAAAAAAGAACCTTTAATAGTCACACGGATACTTTTTATAAAAACAGAGATTAATAGTTGTTTAAATAAACCTATTACTCCACCTTTAGTTATAGTAAAAAGACTAATTTATTATTTAAATTAAATATATAGATTGTTTCCCACTAGTATAGGGTTGAAATTATTATCCCGTATGGTCAATTATTTAAATTTCGTTATCAAAATAGTCACAAATTTTGTAATGGTTATAAGCCTAAGCCTTTACATAGTTGCACCTGCTATTGCTGTGACCGAAGAATTACAATTTAATAGCACGACAGGATATAAAGCAAAAACTGTCTTTACTTATGATGAGACTAAAAATGTTACCTCAATTGAGGAACAAGGTAAAGGTAAAACTCAAATTGTAGATTACTTAAAAATTGACTTTTATCAGCCTTCTGGAAAATTAATAGCTACCTATGACAATATAGTTGATGGTGTTAGCACAGGTAATTATTTTAAATTTAATTTCGACCCCAAAACTAAAAAACTTACAGGAAATATAGATTTGGGTGGTGAATTAGCTGGCGAGGTGTATTTAAAAGGTGAAGTTGAGCAAGGATTATCTTTAATTGAAGTTAATAACTTAGGGGAAGAAATAATAATTGCCCAGATGAGCAAATAAACGCAAATAAACTAAGTATAAATTAAGGGTAAATAACAACAAATCACCCTTGTTTATACTTAGGAGTATAATTAACTGGAGGATTCAGTACTAGAAGACTGGTTAACAGGTTCGGATTTAGGTAAATCATTAGCAGCTTCTAATTTAGCACTCATAGTTACTGATTTTTCAATCTTTTGTGCTTCCTTCTTAAATTCATCTTCAAACTCTTTAGAAGCATCTTGAAAACTACGAATTGTTTTAGCAACGCTACGACCGATTTCTGGCAATTTCTTCGGCCCAAATACTAAAAGAGCGACGATGGTAATTAAAGCCATTTCTGGTAAACCAATGCCAAAAATGTTCATAATCTTAGTTTCCCATATATTTTAAAGCAATATTTTCAATAAGAGCTAGATCCCCAATTGGATGAGGATCGAAAGCAATTATTAATTGATTCAATTGAGAATTCTTTAGCGACTTAAAGATCTCCAATCAACCTCAACTCCTTCTAACAATAAAGAAGAATTATAAAGCTGTAAAATGATTAAGAGGAAAACCAGAAACAAAACCATAAAAACTCCCATTAGCAGAGTTGTTCCCCAGCCTGGAGATACTTTACCATATTCAGAGTTCAAAGGTTTGAGAAGATTTCCCAAACGTGTTTGCTGTGTCATAGTCTACTAATTATGTAATATCAAATTTTTCGTAATCTTCTGTAATATTATAAAGGAAGAGTAATCATAATTTATATCTACTTATGGAACCTGCAATAGTTCTTAGCATCAGTATCGGGGCTATATTAGTCGCAATTACAGGATATTCTATTTATACAGCTTTTGGCCCACCATCTGCTGAATTAGGAGATCCTTTTGAAGATCACGAAGACTAGAAAAGCTATAGGCGAATTGCCTAATTATTTAAGCTGAAAATAGTTTATAAATGCTGTCAAAATGTTAATAAAATATCGGGGGAAAATTATTAACCCCCGAATTTTAACTAGAAATTTGATAGCCAGTTGATAATTTTATTATTTACTGCTTGAGGATTTTCATCGTGAGGACAATGTCCTGCATTAGGAATAATTTCAAACTGCACATCGGGATTAGCGATCGCACTTTCTTGATAAATTTTAGCCCCCGCAACAGGTGTCCAAGGATCTTTTTCTCCCCAAATAACTAATAAAGGACGCTTAAGAGATGGTAATAATTCTGAGGGAGATTTACCCGCAGGAGCAGTTAAAACAGAAGCAAAAACCCTTTGTGCGCCAGGATCACAAGAAGGTTGATAAAGCATTTCTACCAATTCATCGGTAACTGCAGAGCGATCGCAATATACTTGATAGAGAGTACGGCGAATCTGACTTTTACGTCGAATATTATCAAAAATTATTTTACCAGTAGCAGGGTTACTAATCAACTTCGTAAATCCGCCCATAACCATACCTAAAACAGGGTTAAGATCCCCTGGGCGATGATTTAAACCTCCAGCACAATTAATTAATACTCCGCCTGCACTCATTTCAGGATAATTAGTTACCAGCATCAAACTAATTAACGCACCGATCGAATTACCAATAAAAATTGTAGGTTGGTTAATATGTTCTGACCAAAAATCTTTTATTTGTGACTCCCATAATTCTAGGGTGTAATCTAGAGGGGGTTTAGCTGAATTACCAAAACCCAATAAATCAATAGCAAAAACCTGATATCCTGCTGCTGCTAATACAGGAATGTTTTTCTGCCAATGTCCAATAGATGCTCCAAACCCATGAATTAATAATAATGGTTTACCTGTACCTGCGACAGTGTAGCAAATTTTATGCCCTTGCCAATTCCACTCTTGTTTTGACCAACTATTGTTTTTAGTAGATGAGCTTGTAATCACAATTTTCTAGATATTTATTTTATATACACTCTTGTCTTGATCATACAGAAAGTTACCTATATAAGTGGGTGTTATATTCCTTTGGCTTATTCCAGGAGTCAGGAGTCAGGTAGTAGGCGCGGAAAGCGTCGTCACGCACGCTCTTGAGGTCGCCTCAAGAGAACGTGACGATAGTAGGTAGTAGGTAGTAGGTAATAGGTAATAGGTAATAGGTAATAGGGAGTCGCGGAGGAGGTAGTAATTAAAGCTAAAAGCCCAAAGCCCAAAGCCCAAAGCCCAAAGCCAGAAGTTTTTATTGTAAAGGTAGGGATAGAATATTCAAGACCATAATTAAATTATTGATGAGATCAGCTAAATTGTTCAATCAACTTTATCGTCAGAAATATCGTTTCTTAATTCTCTTTTTCTTAGGAGCGATCGCTTGTATTTTTAGTCTTGTCTTTAGTCCCACCGCTACTGCTAAACTTTTTGATGGTGCTGTAGATCAATTACCCTTAGAACAACGAGTTTCTTTAAGAAGGGGAGAAGTGGTTTTTTTAGGTAAGGAAGGTAATTATACTGGTCGGTTTTTAACCACATCTTCGGTAGATGATGCTTGGCAAGTTTTGACTGATTATAATAATTTTGCGAATTTTTTGCCTGGGGTTACTAGTAGTAGTTTAATTGAAAGTGATGGCGATCGCAAAGTGTTTGAACAGATTAATAAAGTTAAAACTCTGATTTTTAGTATTGAGTCTAGAGTTAAAATTGCTACTACTGAATCTTATCCCCAGCAAATTGTTTTTAAGGCTGTTGACGGTGATTTAGAAGCTTTAAGTGGTAAATGGACTCTACAGCCAGTTTCACCCTATCCTAGTGCGCCTCCCAATCAAGTTTTACTCACCCACCAAGTAGCAGTTAAGCCAGCTAAAACTCCTAGCGATAGTATCTTTTTTAATATTTATGAGGATCGTTTAGCAGAAACCTTGATGGCTATTAAGCAAGAAACAGAAAGACGCTCTAAGCAATAGTTACACTGGTTATTGATTAGTTGTTAATTAATTGCCTTTTAGCTTCGTATAAAATTAAAGATCCTGCGATCGCCACGTTTAATGATTCTACACCATTAGTTATGGGAATTGTAACTTGCTCGTCAGCTATTGTAATTAATTCTGTGGATAATCCTGCTCCTTCATTCCCTAATAAAATTAAACTCGCACGAGTAAAATCTATATCCCAGTAACTTTTTTTAGCTTGAGCAGTCGTGGCAATTATCTGTATACCTGCTTTTTGGTGCAATTGTACTAATTCAACAAAATTATTACTTATCCCCAGAGGTAGACGAAACCATTCCCCTGCGCTGGCGCGTAACACCTTGGGGTTATTAATATTTACACTATCAGCACTGAGCCAAAAACTATCTACTCCTGCTGCGACGGCGGTGCGGATCATTGTGCCTAAATTACCAGGATCTTGCAATCTTTCTATAGCAATACCCAATTTAGTTTGAGCAATAACAGGTTGAGTATTAATACGGGTTTGGGCGATCGCGACTACACCATCTGGATTAATTGTTGTGGCGATCGCTATTAAAACTTCTGGGCTGACAAGCTGGGTTTTCCAGGCTTTTCGAGTAATTTGCGCCCATAATAGCTGATTATTTTCTTGCCAGTGATCTGTGTGAAATAGAATATCTAACTTATAATCGACTTGACAAGCTGCTTCAATTAAATTTGTTCCTTCTAAAAGTAACAGATTTTGTTTTTGCCTTTCTTTGGCACTATGCAGCTTACGAACCTGTTTGATTAGAGGATTTTTAGTGCTGGTTAAAATTATATTGTTCACTAGCTATTGACGAATAGCACTATTGAAGGTAATACTTTGGTTGCTTACCCATGCGGAACTCGGGACTTGAACCCGAAAGTTTTAAGCAAACACTAGAATCTGAATCTAGCGCGTCTACCAATTCCGCCAGTTCCGCAGATTTTTTACGAAGTCAGAGGAAGCTCCGTTGCCCGTCGGCGGAGTCTCTCTTACCCATAGACTCTTATTATGATTGACTTTGAGGCTAAATGTCAAACTTCCTAATAAATTTATATCCAACAGCACTATTGAGCTTTTTAGTTAAATTCCTAGAGTCTTTTTTATTTATATGTAGACGCTTAAATTAAATTATTTTTTTTACTATCAAGAGGAAAAAGCCATTAATTCTATCTCTAACTTAACGCAAACCAAAACTGCTATCCAAAACCCCCAGGCTGTCTTAGAAATCTGGGGAGGTCACTCTCTCAAAGGTGAAGTAAAAATTAGTGGGGCGAAAAATTCCGCTCTGGTACTAATGGCAGGGTCAATACTTTGTGCAGGCAAATCGACTTTAAGGAATGTTCCCAACCTAGTCGATATCAAACGTATGGGGCAAATTCTCCAAGCTTTGGGAGTCCAACTTAAACGCGATGCTGATGTTTTAGAAATTGATGCGAGTAACATCAAGCCAAGAGAAGCCCCCTATGATGTAGTTTCTCAATTAAGAGCCAGTTTTTTCGTAATTGGGCCATTATTAACTAGACTAGGTACAGCCCGTGTCCCTCTACCTGGAGGCTGTGCTATTGGTGCTAGACCCGTAGATCTTCATGTTCGAGGTTTACAGGCTATGGGGGCAAATGTTGCCATTGAAGACGGTATTGTTCATGCCAATATATTGGGTAATAACCAACGTCTAAAAGGGACAAAAATATACTTAGATTATCCTAGTGTCGGTGCTACAGAAACTATTCTGATGGCAGCTACCCTAGCCAAGGGGACAACCAAAATAGAAAACGCTGCTCAAGAGCCTGAAATAGTAGATTTGGCTAACTTCTGTAACCAGATGGGAGCAAAAATTAGCGGTGCTGGGACAAATACTATTACCATCCAAGGAGTTGCTGAGTTACATCCCCTAGACTATCAGGTAATTCCAGACCGCATTGAAGCAGGGACATTTTTAGTTGCAGGAGCAATTACCCATTCAGAAATTACTCTCACCTCGGTAATTCCCGAACATTTAGCCCCCGTGATTGCTAAATTAGAAGATATTGGGTGTCAAATTATAGTAGAGCCTGATGAGGGTAGAATGTTTGGTGGTAACATTGAATCGAAACGTCTACGAATTATTCCAGGCGAACTCCACGGCACAGATATTGAAACCCTTCCCTATCCAGGTTTCCCAACAGATATGCAGGCACAATTTACCGCCCTACTGAGTATCAGTAAAGGTAATAGTGTGATTAGTGAGACAGTGTTTGAAAATCGCCTGCGTCACGTAGCGGAATTACAACGTTTAGGCACAAACATTCGTGTCAAAGGTAGTCATGCAATTGTTCAAGGTGTTCCATTTATTTCTGGCGCACCAGTGATGGCAACCGATTTAAGAGCTTCTGCTGCTTTAGTCTTAGCTGGGTTGGCTGCTGAAGGGAAAACCACCGTTCACGGTTTACAGCATTTAGATCGTGGTTATGAAGACCTAGAAACTAAGCTGCGAAGTTTAGGTGCAAGATTAGAACGTGTTGTCCCTAATAGTTAAGGAACGTTTGATATAGATATGTTGGGTAGAAATCGAGTTTTACCCAACTTTTGCGTATTTTGATATTAGTATTAGCTGTTAGCTTTAATTACTACCTCCTAACTCCTAACTCCTGTCTCCTGACTTCTTGATGCAGTCCACCGTCGCCCTTCGGGAAACTGGGCAGCAGATCGAGGTCGCCTCGAAATGTCTGCTGAAAGCGTGCATTCCGCACCCCCGTTTTCTGCGCGCTAATCGCTCCTGACTCCTGTCTCCTGTCTCCTGTCTCCTACCTATTTCAACTCACCTTAACCTCATCTTTAAGAGATAATTGCTCAACTTCGGTACTAATGGTTTGAATTTCCGTCTTAATTTCTGCTATTGCTTTAGTAATAGACTCGCTGGCTGTTATCTTATTTATTAATTCTTCCTGTTTTGGTCGGATTATATCAGCAAACTGTTGCAAGCACTTATTGAGTTCTGCTGCTAAAGAATCTTTGAGAGTTTTAGTATAGTTTTCCTGAAGATTACGATAGGTTTGTTCCAATTCTTCTTTTACTTTGCGACGCTTTCGGGGTAAGGCATTGAAACTCATTAACCCAAACAGCCCTGCAATGATAAAAGCGGTAGCATCAGCAGAAGCAGCACTAAAGAGTAATTGTCCGCCAAAACCTGTAGCAGCAGCAGTAATACCTAAACGCCAAAAGCTATCTAGTCCTTCTTCAGCAGCATCTTTTATTTTGCTTGATAGTTGATCAATTTCCAGTTTATCGGTATTAACGGTAGGGATAGTTAATTGATCCTCAGATACTGTAATGGCTGTCGATAAATCTTCTTTTGCTTCCCTGATAATACGTTCACGGTATTTAAGAAAAGTTGCGATCGCTTCTGAAAAAATTTCTTGCAGGTTTTTATCTAATTGTATCTCTTTGATGCTTTTAGCTAGTTTGGCTTCTAGATAATCATCTTCTTTGGTGATTCTTCTTTTTAATACAGTTAGAAAGGAAGTATTGCTATCAATTACTTTATTTGTTGCTTCTATTAGATTGGTAAAAAGATCATCAATATTGTCACGGAAGATGCTAAACAACAGATTATATTCTTCTAGTCTTTCCTCAATTCGGCGAGAAGTACGGTCAAAAATAGTTTTTTCTAACTGTAATTTTGACTGTATATTTTGGTTTTGCTGTTCTAGCTGTTCTAAATATACTAATAAAGAATTTTGTGGCCCTTGAAGTTTTAATTTTACTTTTTCATCTTCTGCCAAAAATGCCAAAAGAAAGCTTTTTAATTCCTCAATTCCTGCACCAGATTTAGCTGAGATGGCAAATATTGGAGGCATTTGGGCTAAAATTTCCCTCAACCCATTACTAATATATTCGCGAATTTGTCTTGCTTCGTCTTCTTGGACGATATCTATTTTATTAATAGCGACAATAATCTTACGCGCCCAAGTATTATCTACTAAAGTTAAAAAATCCTGTTCAGATTTACTTAAGGGACGTTCTACCGAAGTAACAAATAAGATGATGTCTGTTTGTTGGAGATAGTTTTCGGTTAGTACTTGATGTTGTTCAATAATCGAATTAGTTCCAGGACTATCAATAAATACCAAACCACCAAAGCCTTCGGGGTTGTAGGCTTCAATTTCTTTCGTGGTAGGCAAAAATCCTACAGTAGCGATTTCCTGATTATTTAATTGATTAAGTAAACTAGATTTACCCGCGTTAAACTCACCACAAATAAAAATTGAGAAAGGGTTAGCAAGTTGTTTTTTTAAGGCTTCTGTGTCGGGATTAAAATCGGGAAAAAGTACTTTTGCCTCCACAAATAAACCTTCAACTTTTTGAATAGTTGCCAAGCTGCGATCGAAAAGTTGTTGCTGTTCTCCTGAAAGAGTTAGAGGCATAGATTTCCTATTTTTGATCTTTAAATTTAACTATTTCTTTAAATTAATAGCAGTTTTTGAGCAGGCTGCGCTCATATTTTAAGATTAATACTAATTTTGATCCATACAGTGATAAAGATTATCACCGTATAAATACCAAAAAAACAATAAAGTACTGTTATTGCTTTATTATCGAAAAAGAACCATAAATATTAATTTTCTTAATAATTAGGAGAAGAATTTTGATAACGACGATTACCACCACCACTACGATCACTACGATTATTTTCGCGTGGTCTGGCTTTATTTACCTTTAATTCTCTTCCCATCCATTCAGCACCATCTAAGCTTTCAATTGCTTTAGCTTCTTCGTCTTCACTGCTCATTTCAACAAAAGCAAATCCTCTTGGGCGACCTGTGTCACGATCGCTGGGGAGAGAAACACGCGATACAGTACCATATTCTGCAAAAACGCTCGTAAGATCTTCTTGAGTGGCTTCATAGGAAAGATTGCCTACATAGATTGACATTGGGAGTCTCCTGATTGACGGAATTATTTTTGAGATAAATATTTCAGCAGTAAAGCTTGCCAATCTACAAGTAGCCAAAAGGTTAAGACCAATTGAAATAAACACGCTTACCGAATCGAATCTCTATTTCTTAGTAGGTTAACACAGCCCAATTAAAAGGATTCATCTGAAGCTGGAAAACAATGTTAAAAAATATAAAAATCACTGAAATCTCTAAATTTATTTTTATCTGGTAAATATAAACTCGTATTATAGGAAGTAATATATGGTACAAAATGGAGTTAAGCACAACGAGCTAAGACAGCTAGTTAGATCACAATTAGAATTATTATTAAATAATGGCAATTTAGAAGGGGCAAAGTCTTTACTAATTCCTGTCCAACCAGTAGATATCGCAGAAGCAATTGAAGGTTTACCAGAATCTATTCAATTAATTGCTTTTCGGTTGCTATCTAAAGCAGAAGCGATCGAAGTTTATGAATATCTTAATACGGAGGTGCAACAAGCCTTAATTCAAGAATTTAAAAGACAGGAAGTATTAGACGTAGTAGATAAGATGTCCCCCGACGATCGCGCTAGGATGTTTGATGAATTACCTGCCAAAGTTGTACGTCGTTTATTATCTCAGTTGAGTCCTGGAGAACGGAGAGCTACCGCTATTTTATTAGGTTATGGAGAGGATACCGCAGGGCGAATTATGACCCCTGAATATATCTCTTTGAAAGATAATTTAACTGTAGCCCAGACTTTGGAAAGGATTAGAAGTGTCGCCAATGCTTCAGAAGTTGTCTATTATCTCTACGTAACTAATGCTTCTCGTCAACTTACAGGAATTGTCTCTTTGAGGGATTTGGTAGTTTCTATCCCAGAGAAAAGTTTGGGGGACATCATGACTCGTGATGTGGTCTTTGTACATACGGATACGGATCAAGAAGAAGTAGCCCGCACTATTCAACGTTACGATATTTTGGCTGTACCTGTAGTAGATAGTGAGGAAAGGTTGGTAGGGGTAGTCACTGTTGATGATGTTATTGATATTATTGAACGGGAAGCCACTGAGGACATTTACGCTTTAGGTGGTGTGCAGTCGGATGGAGACAATTATTTTCAAACTAACCTCTTAACAGTAGCCCGTCGTCGTGTTGTCTGGTTGTTTGTTTTGCTACTTACTAACACTGTAACTGGGGCTATTATTCGTTCTCAAGAGCAATTGCTACAACAAGTTGTCATTCTTGCTGCTTTTATCCCTTTATTAACTGGAACTGGGGGGAACGTCGGGGCGCAGTCTTCAACGGTGGTTATTCGCGGTTTAAACACCGAAGAAATTAAAAATATGGGGGCTGGTAAGGTAATTTTTCGCGAGGCGACAGCAGGGATTTTATTAGGTCTAATTTTAGGGGTGATGGCTACAGTTTGGGCATATTTGCTCCAAGGAAATTTGGCGGTAGCTATATCTGTCGGAGTTAGTTTAGTGGCGATCGCTCTTTTGGCTTCTGTTGCTGGTTCGGCTTTACCTTTTTTGTTCCGTTCTTTTAATTTAGACCCTGCTTTGATGTCCGCACCATTTATTACTACTGCCGTTGATGTCTTGGGTGTTTTGATTTACTTTAGTATTGCTAAATTTATTCTTGGTTTATAATCCTTAAGTTAGATTAACTTATATAAACTTCTATATCCCGAATTAACTAAAGTTACTTGCTAAGGATGAATTGTGCCATCAGGCATTACTGTTCCCTTCCAACTTACACTACTTAAAACACTATTTTTTAGATTAGCTCCTCGTAAATTAGCTCCCCGTAAATATACGTCAACTAAACTTGCATTTTCTAAACTAGCTTTTTCTAAATTCGTTTTAAACAATAGGGCAAATCTTAAGTTAGCATTTTGCAGGTTAACCCCTTCTAAATTGGCATTGGTTAGATTGGCAGAACATAAATCTATTTTGTTTTTATATTCTCCATTGGTCATGCTTAATTGGGAAATGGTGGCTAAACTACTATTACCGCGATCGGTCTCTTTTAATATCGCCCCTGCAAGTATGGCTGATCGTAAATTTGCTGATCTTAGATTTGCTCCTTGTAACATTGCTTGTTCTAAGTTGGCTTGTCGTAGATTACTACCACTAAGATCCGCCCGATTAAAATTGGCATAGCTGAGGTTAGCATTACTTAAATTAGCCTCACTAAGGTCAGCCCGATTGAAATCTGCACCACTTAAGTCTACCCCTGTTAAATCTGCGCCACTAAGGTTAGCACGACTGAGATTAGCACCACTAAGATTAGCTCTAGTTAGATTGGCATTACTTAAATCAGCATCCGCTAAATTAGCATCTTGAAAAAAGGATTGGCTCAAATTAGCATTACTTAAATCAACTCGAATTAGGCAAGCTTTTTCTAAATTAGCCCAACTTAAATCAGCATCCGCTAAATCAGCACATTTTAGATTTGCTTCTGCTAAATTGGTTTTTATTAGGCGCGCATTGATTAAATTTGCACGGTTTAGATTTGCACCCGTAAGATTTGTACCACTCAAATTTGCCCAGTCTAATTCGGTTCTACTTAAGTCGATGTTAATTAAATCAACCTGCATTAGCTGTATTTGACTAAGATTAGCACGACTAAAATCGTAGTTTCCTTGTTGATAGAGCGACAGCAATTCTTCTCCATTCATTAATTTAAAATAGATATTTCAATTATGTTTTAGGGAATATATGCTTATAATTCCCGATCGCTACTCTAAAATAACAAGTAAAAGTAATCTATATTAACTGGCGTTGGTTCGACGCTACTAATTTTTTAGCTAAGATAATTTTTATAATACATAAATACTAAATCAATTGATGATTATTGCTTCAATTCTAGTTCTTGAGTGAGTAACCGCCATTCTGTAATTACGTCACGAGGAATCTTTAGGGATAAATCTCGATTTGTTTTTAGGGTTACAACTAGCTTTAAACTTTTTTGATAAATTAATTGGGGGATGATTTCGGTAAGTTCATATTGACCAACGTTAGGTGCAGGGGCTAATTCTTGATAAGCATCTGCAACGGTGAAAGTTTGTCCTTGGTTGGTAATTATTTCTAAAGATTGGGGATGAAGGAATGATTCTATACCAGGAAATCCCACCAAACGTAAATAGTAGCGCATATTAGCATGGTAATCTTTGGGAAATAATAATACTTGCCAAGTGTGACCATCGCTGTCTTTTATGGAGTCTTGAGCATGATAACGTGCAAGATTAGCAGTTTCATAATGTTGTCTTAGTAAAGCATTGGCAGGTAAACAATGAGTCCAAGACCCTAATATGGCAATTAAAGTTAAATTTAATAATACTAATAGATGACAAGTAGTTAGTTGTATATATTTACCATTCATAATTGATTTTGGCTTTTATTTAGGTACAGTCAAAGTGTAAGGCACTTAAAAATTTATTAATAACCTAGTTTTACTCTTTAAAAATTAACATTCCTATCAAGGTAAAAAGCATTGAATGATTAAGCAACAACATATTATTGGCGAGCGAGCAATTGTAATTGGAGGTAGTATAGCTGGATTATTAGCTGCTCGTATACTTGCGGACTATTTCGCTGAAGTGATTATAGTTGAAAGAGATAACTTACCCGTAGTCCCACAACCACGCCAAGGTGTACCACAATCGCTACAACCACATATTTTATTAACCAAAGGGTACAGAATATTAGTTGAGTTATTTGGCAATGATTTTATCACTCAATTGATAGATAATGGGGCGTTAACCATTGATTGGGGACGGGAGTTTTATGTTTATAGTGAAGTTGGATGGTTGGCTCGTGATCTAAACCCTTCTGATTTAGTTTCCATAACTTGTAGTCGTCCTTTGCTTGAATGGGCGATCGCGCAATCCCTCAGAAAAAATATTAAAATTAAATTTTGGTCAGAACATCGAGTTAAGGGCTTAATTGGCGATCGCCAGAATAATATAATCAAAGGCATTACAACTCAAAGCAGTGATGGTGAGGAAGTTTTAACCGCCCAACTGGTTGTAGATTGTAGTGGGCGTGGCTCTAAAACTCCCCAATGGTTAAAAGATCTTGGTTTTACTCCTCCACCAGAAACTGTGGTTGATGCCCATTTAGGATATGCGACTCGTCGCTACAAAGAGCCGAAAGCAGCCGAATATCCTTGGAAAGTTATGTTAATTAATCATTGTCCGCCACAACAGCCTCGCTTAGGATATTTAGCCAAGATTGAGGGGGGGGAATGGATAGCTACTTTAGGTGGTTATCAAGGGGATTTTCCACCCATTGATGATCAAGGTTTTTTGGATTTCGCCCGTAGTCTGCGTCATCCTGGTTTCTATGAAGCTATTACCCAAGCAGAAGCAACTTCTCCTATTTATGCCTATCGAGCTACTAAAAATAGGTTACGTCATTATGAAAAAGTTAATCTTCCTTCAGGGTTAATTGTGCTTGGGGATGCAGTTTGTTCTCTTTGTCCAGTATATGGTCAGGGAATGACGGTAAGTGCTTTAGCTGTTTTAGTTTTACAACAATGGTTAAATAAATCAGGATTAGATTCTGTTTTATTTCAGAAAGATTTAGCTAAAAGTAATTCTTTGCATTGGAATTTGGCTACTACCCAAGATTCTTTGTTTTTAAATACTAAAGGAAGAATTCCCCCTAGTCTACTGGGTAAGATAATTAAACCATTAACTAAAAAGTTGATCACTCAGGCAACTATTGATCCTCAAGTGTATCTTGCTTTAACTAAAGTGGGGCATTTAATTAAATCTCCTACGTCTTTATTTTCCCCTCGGCTTTTATGGCAAACATTGAAGGGGGATAATCTTTAAATAGATACCAGATTTTTAATTATTAAATGTCTCTCTTGATCAAAATAAATTAAGTCTTGTTCTCGCCAGTCGCCTAAAATTCTAGTAATTGTTACTCTAGTGGTATGAATTGCTTCTGCTAGATGTTGATGAGTAAAACGAGCTTGTAAGCGAATGCCATCACTTACAGGTTGTCCTATTTCTTCCTTGAGCATTAATAATAATTGTCTTAAACGTTCTTCAACTTTCCTTAAGGCAATAATTGCTAATAACTGTTCTGATTGTAGCAAGCGATCGCTCAATTGGGTAATTAGTTGTCTAGCTAGTAGAGGATGTTGCATCACTTGATTTATTGAGTAACGTCTTACATACACGTCAGTTAGGGCAACTGCACGATAAGATACTAAAGCGTTATTAATAATATTCTCAAATATCCCATTAGCACCCACCCATCCCAAGATAGTTTCATTACCATCTGGTTGAATTCTGCTTAATTGCACCACACCTCGGTAAACTTGCCAGATACCTGAATCTAAAACTGCGATTTCATCTCCTCGCTCATACTGTTGTAAAGGTATTTCGCTTTCTCTTATACCTATAACTAATTGGGAGTTATTCGTTTGACTCAGTAGCATATTTTTTGCAGGTTATCTTGCCATCGGACTATCTGAGTATTAGTTTAGATAATTAAAGTAAACTTTAGATAAGCAACGGGTTAAGCTTTGGATATCTTGATGCCTTGTTGATACTTTTTTTTCAGGTTTTGCAGCAATTTCATCCAAGCGATCGCTGGCACATGATAAAAGGTAAAAATATCACCATAGGCTAAATTAGCATTTTGATGATGTTGCCAATGTCTTTCTGGAGTAGTAATAAATAATAGTTTACAAATTAAAGTGATAAGTTTCGGTGTTTGCCAATTGATAATCGAAACGTGCCGCCAAATTACGTGTAATTCTCCCAATATTATGGCTAAAATTGTGCCTATGGGTGATATCTGCCATCCAAAAGGTATAAAAATAAAGTAGGGTAAAGCACCTAAAAATCCATCTAACAGTACTAAGGGATTTCTACTTAATACCGCATAATGAATAAAATTACGGTTTTTGCCATGATGTACGATAGTATGAAATTTGCCGAAAACGTGTTCTGGAACATGATAAAAAAATGTGGATAGGAAATCTCCAATGAGGAGTAATAACCAGGCAACGAAAATTATTTTTATTAAAAACATAACTAGCTCCTTCTACACAGGTGCTAGCCTAATTGCCTGAAGTTAAGTTTTTTTAAATGATTCTTTAAATTATGATTACTAATAGTTTAAGTTGCTAAAACAGGTTAAAATTTAATTAAGTAGTAATTAACAAATAAAGTTTTTTTACTTTTCTATCTCTGGGTTTTGTCCCAAAAGTTGCTTTTTAGAAGTTTTTAATTCTTGCCATACTTTTTTGATACGATCATAAGCCTCCGCAGAAGTCACTTTACCATTTGTTTCTAAACCACAAATATAGGCTACCTGTTGAGCAAATTCTTGTAAGTTAGCATTAAAAGCAAGATTTTGAGGAGAAAAATTACCATGATAACTGCTGCGTGGGTATAGGAAATTTTCCTTATTAGTATTAGATTCCTGATTCATATTATTTTAATTATTAATAATCGGGATAAATTATAAATATACTATGATTATTGATCATAATTGATCCATAAAAAGCCAAGCAAAAATATTAATTAATTTTGAAGAAATAATTTAGTTTATTTTTCTTAAGGTAGTAATCAGTATGATTAAATACAATTCAAAACAAGTAACTATAAATTATTTACAAAGTATCAAGATAGTTACTATTTAAGTGCAATTTCTGTTACGATCGCATTTAGAAAAAGTCATTGTTTTAGCAACTGTTTTATTAACAAGTTTGACCCTCTCTTGCCTAATTTAGATTCTCCTATTCAATATATACCTGAGCAATTACCTCTAATTCTCGCAGGCCCAATTTTGCGTCATACTCAAACAGATGAAGTTACTGTATGGCTAGCTTTACGACAATCTGCAACCATTACGCTCCAAGTATACGACACCGAAGCTGGGCGTGGTTCTATATTAGGGAAAATACTGTTATTGGGCGAAAGGCAGACTATAGCTTTAGGACACAGTTTACATATCGTGGCGGTGACTGCTACCCCCGTGGGTAATCTTTGCTTACAACCAGAAAGAATTTACGCCTATGATCTGATTGTAACTTCTCAAGCAGGAGAACTTAACTTAATAGCAGCAATACAAGAGCATAACGACTCAGCGAGATCAAATCAGGATAATAGTTATTATCAAGCAGATGATTATCTATTGCCTACCTTCAAACAATCAACTAAATCCGATAGTCTTAGTTATTTTCCTCATCAATTACCGACTTTTGCCCTACCGCCAAGGGATATAAATCAGTTAAAAATTGTACATGGATCTTGTCGTAAACCTCATGGTGGTGGCAGGGATGCCCTTTGCTGTCTAGATAATTTAATCCAAGAAGAAGCTTCAGTCCCAAACAATAGACCCCATCAGCTATTTTTAACAGGAGACCAAATCTATGGTGATGATGTAGCAGATCCCCTATTATGGTTGGCACAAGGAGTAAATCAACGGTTGTTAGGTTGGTCAGAAGCCTTACCCTGTGTTGAGGGAACAATTTTAAGTGATGAAATAATGCCAGGTAGACGATCAGAATTCGCTCGTATAGAAGGGGGAATGACGGGTATGCTACATGGAAAAACAGATAAAGCTAAAAGTCATTTATTCAGTTTTGGAGAATACGCTGCGGTTTATCTATTGAGTTGGTCGCCAGTATTGATGCCCAAGCATTTACCTCTAGGTCAAAGATGGTTGAGGGATCGCGAGAAATTAAAAGTATGGCAACAGGAAATACGGGAAATAGCAGGTTTTTGTCAAGATTTGACAGCAGTAAGAAGAGCCTTAGCTAATATACCTGTACATACTATCTGCGATGACCACGATATTAGTGATGATTGGTATTTAAACCGTGAATGGTGCGAGCGTGTTTTAGGTAAACCTCTGGGTAAAAGAACAGTTCAAAATGGGTTACTTACCTACGCGCTGTTTCAAGCATGGGGCAACACTCCCCAATATTTTAAATCAGGAACAAATGGAGAGAAATTACTCCAAGCAGCAGAGCAATGGTTACAATCACAAGGGCAAGATGTAGCAGCAAAAATAGAATGCGATCGCTATTTGGGTATCCCAGCCAATGATCCCATTACAGGCAACCCTCAATTACAGCCAGATGCAGATGTTTTTATCTTGGCACGAGATAAAGATTATATTCCCTGGAATTATACCGTTTATGGCACTAATCATGAAGTAATCGTTCTTGATACCCGCACCTGGCGTGGTTATCCCCCTGGAGAAGATCAAAAGATAACTCCCCCCATGTTATTATCTCCCTGCGCCTTTGAAGAACAATTAGAACTCCCCCTCAAAAGCCAACCAGCCCACATTAAAGCAACTATTTTGGTGTTACCTACTAATCTAGTCACCTTGGGCATAATTGATATGGTTCAAGAGTATGAATTGAGCCGTAAGCGAGTTTTTAGTAATGATGTGGGTGACTCCTGGAATTTCAATCAAGACGCTTTTACCACTTTATTACATAATCTTTGTCGCGAAAGAGAAGAGGTAATTATTCTTTCAGGAGACATTCACTATAGTTGTGCGGTGCGTTTAGTACATTGGGAGCGCAGTACATTACAAACGTCTGTTTTGGTACAGTTAACCTCCAGTGCTATTAAAAATTCCGAAATCGCCACCGAAATTATCCATTCTCGACTAAAATCATTATTACCCGAATCATCCGAACGTTGGATGGGTTGGCATCATCCAGCCAAAGCGGTTAAGTTACCACGCTTTCAATGGTGGATCTTTAAAAAACTGCAAAAACAGTACCCACTTCCAGATTGGCAATACCATATAGAATGGTGTAGACGACAACCTACTCAATCCTTACCTTGGAAGATACCGTCAAGACATATACAAGAGAAATTATCAATTTGGCGCAAATTAATTCGATTTATTATCACCTGGGTATGGCGTAATCCTTGGCTACAAGAAGGTTCAGAAGTTGTAGGAAAAAGTAACCTGAGTGTAGTTAAATTAAATTTATCCCTAAATAAGACTGTAATTCAGGAAACTTACTGGTATCCACCTTGGAAAGATACAGCAATAGTTAAGAGCCGTTATGAAGTTCCACTTAAGTTTGATTCTTTAATTGAGAAAAGAAATAATATCAATTCGCATTAATTAGCTCGAAAGAGCAAAAATGTTTATTAAGTTAATCAACAAGCTGCAATAGAAGAGTCGAAGCGGTAGATAAGGGATGAGATCCTAAGCTAATAGCTTAATCCGTTGTTATCTTCGAGATTTCGGTTAAGTACGTCAAGAATATAGCTTGGGATCTAAAAAAATTCAGATTTTAAATCTATCTTAGAGAGAAGACTTATTGACTTGATTTAAATGTCTACTGCTTTTAGGTGGAATAGGTAAATTCCGACTAGTATGAAAATCCTGCTGAACTTTATAAGTTAAACGAGGGGAAATTTGACGTACTATTTGAGCTAAAACGCGATCGCCTGTAGATTGAATCAAAGAAGGTGATAACTTATAAATAAACTGGGGAAATTCTACTTTTACTGTTAAATCCAATGTCCAAGCAACCTGAGTAATACAATTAATAGTAATCTGATTTTTATTAAATAATCCCTGCTTAACCACTTCAGGCTGATCTAAATTAATTTGGGTTAATCCCATAGATGCTCGATAATTAACTTCATACCCAACCGATTCATAATTAGGTACAGGAATAGTGTGCATATCATACACTCTACCAACAGGTGGCATCAATACTACTCCAATTTTTGGTTCAACTTCATAACCAAAAGAGCCAAATTTACCGATAGTCAAAACATAACCATTATCCCCCAATGGTTCAACCTGCATCGGTTGCGCGCAACGACAAAACCACCCCTCATGAGCGTTTAAATATTCAGCTACTGTATCGACATCACTATACATTTCCATTTGTCCGATAAAACTAACATCAAAGACAAATATTTTCTGTTCTACAGATGGATTACAACTAAGCTGCATAGGATTAGATGGGGCAATTTCTAGCACTGTCTTTTGTGAATGATCGATATATTTTGACTGCATATGATTTTCTAAAGTACCGCTTTATAACTTCACCCTACTGTTAAGATAAATACAATAAAGGTGTTAATTATTAGCAAAACACTTTTTTTTGTATATAGGTGTGATTAAGATTTCTATGCGAGTATTAGTTGCAGGAGCTACAGGACAAACTGGCAGACAAATAGTAAAACAGCTAGTGGAAAAAAACATACCTGTTAAAGCATTAGTCAGAAACCTAGAGTCAGCCCAAGCCATACTTCCAGCCGAAGCAGAATTAGTAGTAGGAGATGTATTACAACCAGCTACTATAAAAACTGCTCTTACTGATTGTAGCGTTTTAATTTGTGCTACTGGTGCAAGTCCTAGTTTAGATCCTTCTGGGCCTTATCAAGTAGATTATCAAGGTACTAAAAATTTAGTAGATGCAGCAAAAGAAATAGGAATAGAACATTATGTTTTGGTTTCCTCCCTTTGCGTCTCGAAGTTTTTCCATCCCCTAAATTTATTTTGGCTAGTTTTATATTGGAAAAAGCAAGCAGAAGCTTATCTACAGTCTAGTGGTCTAACTTACACCATCGTCAGACCAGGAGGCTTAAAAAACGAAGATAATACAGAGTCTATTGTGATGTCGCAAGCTGACACTTTATTTGAAGGTAGTATTCCTCGTCAGAAAGTCGCCCAGGTATGTATCGAAGCACTGTTTCAACCAGCAGCAAAATCAAAAATTGTTGAGATAGTCACTAGTCCACAAGCAAGTAATCAAAGTTGGGATCAGCTATTTAGCCAAACCACGAGAAGCCCAGCATTCTGGCGCAGCCGAATGTCTGGATGAATCGTGGGCTGGGTCTAGCTTGGCGTATTTTGATTCTCGATATAATTTTTTAATACAGATATTGTAACTCCACCACAAGAAGCTATAAAGTAAGACTCATTCCAAAATACTTTTTTCCAATAAATTTTGTTTATTTCTTCTGGAAATTCTTGTCTCAATCTCCTGCTGGTAACTGATTTAATATTGCCTATGAATTTGGGTAGTTCCATTTGTGGGTAGTACTGAAATAACAAATGTATATGATTGTCTTCTCCATTGAACTCAATCACTTTGCAATCCCATTTTTCACACAATTCAGTTATCACGTCTCTCAATCTGCTAATCATTTCGCCAGTTAAAACCTTTTTTCTATACTTGGTTGTCAAAACTAAATGAGCTTTTAAATCAGATACAGACCTGGCACTAGAAACAAAATCATTCCTCATTCTTCTTGTGCTACAATAACTGTATCCAATTATAACAACGCTGACTTTGATTTACAATTATCAGTACCGACTAAAGCCCACTACAGAACACAAGCTAGTACTCAATGACTGGCTTCGGATTTGTCAGTATTGGTATAATCGACAGCTTGGCGAGCGGTTTGACTGGTGGGAACAAAATCGTAGCTACATTGATAGATGTCTTTTGGTATGTCATTTGCCTGAACTCAAGGACAAACCTGAGTTTTACGGACAGAAAAAGCAGTTACCCGTAATCAAACAAGATTTGGTTATTGTAGGCTGGAGTGGTGAATTGCTAGATTTTAACTCTGTGCCATCTCAAACACTACAAGAGGTGTGCAAAAGAGTCAAACTAGCTTTTGAGCGGTTCATTGCTGGTGATTCAAAAGGAAAGCGTAGTGGAAAACCAAGATATAAAAACACTGCTCGTTTTAGGTCAATAGTGTTTGACTCCTTCAAACTACATTCTTGTTCTGTTGGAGGCAAATGGCTTTATTTATCATTACCTAAAATTGGCATAATCAATGTGCGCCATCATCGTCCACTGCCTAATGGTGCAGTATTAAAGCAAGCACAGATAATCAAAAAAAGTGACGGATGGTATATTAATCTACGGCTTCAAGATGATTCTGTACCTGACTTCAAATCAAATATTACTCCCAGTTGGAATAATTCCTTGGGGATGGATGCAGTACTGCATGAAGATGATTATCTGGCTACCAGCGAAGGTGTTAAATTGCCTAGCCTTAAGTCTTTTCGCTCCTCACGAGACAAGCTAGCCAAGGTATCAAAACGCAAATCTACCAAAAAGAAAGGTAGTAAATCAAGACGAAAACTAGCAAAACGGGAAGCAAAACTTCACTCCTCAATAGCTAGAGCTAGAAAAGATCACGCTTACAATACTGCCCACGCGCTACTGAAAACGGGCAAAAAAGTTTTCTTTCATGAAAAGCTCAATCTTGTTGGGTTGAGTCGAAGGAATAAAGCAAAAACTGATACTAATGGTAAATTTTTACCTAATGGGCAGTCGGCGAAATCAGGATTAAATAAGTCTTGGGCTGATGCTGCTTTTGGTCAGTTTTTCAACATACTGAAGTTCAAAGCTGAAAAAGCTGGGGCTTTGGTAATACCTGTAAATCCACAATACACCTCAATGTTGTTGCCGTACAAAGATGAGTTTGTCTTTACTGATTGCGGTATTCGGGAGTATTGGGATGAAGAATTAAACCTTTTGATTGATAGAGACGTTTCAGCCTCTATCAATGTCAAGAGAGTGGGGCTGGACTTGTTCCCCACTATAAAACGCTGTAAAGGGAATCCAGTAGTGATTGCATCTACTACTAATAGTACCTTAAAGGAAGTTCTCTCTACCCTCCGAGGTTTGGAGAAGCCAGCGTTATACTCGAAGAGTTAACGTCTGGAGAAGTCACTCAAGTTGTTTAATCTAGAATAAGCTGTAGTTATAGATTGAAAATTAAAACGTTTAATCAGACTTTTATTTATTTGATTAAAATTCCATTGTTTTATCAGGCTGCCTAGTAATGCAATTAAATAATAAAGTTAGTAAGTTTCTTTATCTCGGTTGTTTGGCTTTAATCTTATGGCAATTAGCAGGATATATTAATAGACCGTCAACTTTACAAGGATCTTGGAATTTCTTAACTAGGCTTACAAGGGTATGGGATAGACAAGCATCAGATTCATCTGCAAATATTGAGGGTGTGCCTAGTAAAGATAGAACTTTGCCGTTGGTAATGGAGGGTGGCGACCCCTATATTCGAGCTTTAATGCGAACTATTACTGCTAGCGAAGCCAATGTTACACGTCCCTATAATGTTATTTATGGGGGTCAATACACTGAAGATTTAACTGCTCATCCTCAAGTGTGTGTGCCAATTGTCACAGGGCCGAATATAGGTAAATGTAGTACTGCTGCTGGACGTTATCAAATGCTTGATATAACTTGGGATCAACAAGCTCGAAAATATCACCCCAACCCTGCGGGATTTTGGCGATGGAAAAGTTATAGTTTTGAAGCTCAATATCAGGATGCGGTGGTGCATGACTGGTTAAGTGATTCTAATGCTTGGGGAACAAATATTCCACAATTATTGCGTCAAGGAGAAATAACTGAAGTTTTGAAACTACTTTCTAGTACTTGGACAAGTTTGGGATACGGAATTGAAACTAATTCAATGAGTCGCTATTTGCCTGAAATTTATCAGAATATGTTGCGAGAAGAATTAAGCTAGGTTGAATGTGTAGCAATACGAGATAACTCACGGAAAATTTTTTAGATTCTTAGCTTTTAGCTGTTAGTTTTTAACTCTTAGCCTTTAGCCTTTAGCCTTTAAATAATAAATAATGATTCCTGTCTCCTTATCTCCTTGTCTCCTGACTCCTGTCTCCTGACTCCTGACTTCTTGATGCAGTCCAATACGAGGGAAACCCCCTTTTCTGCGCGCTGCATCGCTCCTGAGTCCTGTCTCCTGTCTGCTAACTACTTAACTACGAGTCAATAATTACACTTCCTTGACGTAAAATCTTCCACTGTTGGTTTTGCCAAGCTACCACTGTCGAAGGTAGCCCACTACCAACTGTAGCATCTTCGTCTAAATTAGCATCTTCTAGGACTAAAACATCGGCAAAAGCCTCATTAATCGCCGTCATGGTCAGTAGTGCAGCCTGTCCTGAAATATTGGCACTAGTAGTAGCTAATACCCCAGTTTGCTGTAATATTTGGCAAGCAAGAGCATGGGCAGGAATTCGGATGCCGACGGTTGAAGAGTTAGTGGGGTCAATGGCAGCAGGGACTTTAGGGGAAGCTGGTAAAACTAGAGTGAGCGCACCTGGTAAGTATTGCTCGATTAATTGATTCCAAATTGCTAATTCTGAGGCGGTATAAGTAAGATAGGGAAGCAAATCATCGATAGTTGCGCCCATTAAGATTAAAGGTTTAGTTGCAGGACGTTGTTTGAGTTGAAAGATAGCTGAACCTAATTCTGGTTTGATAGCCAAAGCGGGTACAGTATCGGTAGGAAAACTCACCGCAGAGCCTGCGATCGCGCCTTTTATTAATTCTGCTTGGGAAACTTTAACCATAGATATAAATTTATTTTTTAAATGCTAAGATAAAACGTTCAATACCACTAAGATCCTGAAATACCTGTATATCCTCATATTCTCCCTGTTGTTGTAGAAGATTTACTACTGCTGGGGCTTGACCTTGCATTATTTCAATTAACCAGATACCTCTTTTAATTAGATATTGAGGTGCAGTTTGAACTAAATAACGAATAGCATCTAAACCATCCTTACCACCATCGAGAGCTAAATGTGGTTCATGCTTAACTACTTCTGGTTGTAACTGTTCTATGACTGCGGTGGGGATATAAGGGGGATTAGAAACCATACCCGTAACCTGAGCTTGTAAATGTTTTAAGGGTTGCCACCAACTACCTTGATAGAAACGGATATTTTCGCTGAGTTTACAGTTTATGGCATTTTCTTGGGCAATATTTAACGCCTCGCAACTTACATCAACTGCATGAATTGTAGCTTGTGGAAAACTAGCAGCTAATCCAAGGGCGATCGCGCCACTTCCTGTGCCTAAGTCTACCCAGTTTTGTTTTGCCTCTAATGATAGGTTATTTTGCTCCCTAGCGGTTTGAGCTAGATCAATAATCAATTCAGTTTCGGGACGAGGAATTAGGACAGCAGGGGTTACTTTTAATTGAAAACGCCTCCAAAAAACCGTTTCTACCAGATATTGTACTGGTATACGTTCTTGAAGACGCTGTTGCCAAAGCTGATTTAACTCTAGTAAAGATTTACGACATTCTATTTCTGATTGATGCTGCCAAGAGCCTAAACGTAAAGAGAGACTGCTTAAATTGGTCACTGTTTGAAGTAACCAGTCTACCTCATGGGGATCGATACAATCCGCGATCGCTCGCCCTTTAGCCTGTTGTTGCCAATGATAGAGTTCTTTCCCAGATATATTCAAGCTGCCACATCTTTAAAATCAATACAGTATCTACTATATATGAATTAGTGTACTACCCAGATACTCATTCATTGTTAATTTCAATAATAGCAATTACTGTCCTGGGGTTGTTGCAGGTGCAGGAGTTGTGCCACTACCTGGTGCTGGGGCGACATTTTGTAAGAATTGAATTGATTCGGTTGTAGGTACTAAAACAATTTTTTCTAGCATTTTATCTTCGCTAGTTTCTAGAGTTTCAATTACACCCTCTAATGGTACAACTTCAATATTGACGCTATTAGCTATTTCAGGCTTTTGTTGCTTAAATTTAGCCACCATTTCTTCTAACTGTTGCTTATCAAAAAAGAAAGGAATGACTTGTTGGGAATCTCTTTCAATGGTTAAATATCCTTTATCTTCTCCTCCTTTGGCAACAAATAGAGGAACTCCACCCTGATATGGTTGCTTATTCGCCTCACCAATAGTTTTAGCAGAGTCTACCGCTTCTGGTTCAGGTACATAGGCAAAATTTAGAGCATTTTCTTGATTTTTTGCGGATGCAGAAAGTTTATATATTTCGCCCAAGGAAACAGGGACAACTTTAACCTTACTTGCCAATTCTGGATTTTTGGTTTTTAACTCATTAACAAATTGATTGGCATCATTTTGGCTAATAAAAACCCCTGCAACTTTTGCTTGATCTTCTCCTGATGCTACTAAAGGCGCACCCTGTTCATCAGCTATAGTAAAAACTGGTACAGGATCGAGTTTTTTTAATACTTCTTCTTGAGGTAAAGCTTGGGCTGTCAGGTTTTCGGTAATTGCTATACCTATAAAAGCCGTTCCTGCTATTCCTAAAGTAGCACTCCAACGAATTAGTGATTTGATCATGTTAATATGTATCATTACGCTATCTACTGTTTGTTTATTGTGTCCAATAACCTGTAAATTACTTGATAAGTAATTAGTTATTTTGCTAATACCGCTTAGTTAATATTTATCTTTTAAAAACATTTAATACTATTAAATTTAAGTTTTGCCTATTATTACAGACGGATTGCTATTAGGCAAATATATCTTACTGCTCTTAGTTACCCAATGCCGTCTAAACTAGGAAGTGTCATACTGGTTGAGAGAATTTACCTCATTAAATTTACATATATTTAAGCTAATGGGGAGTTTGAGAAGATCTACAATACCGCATTAATAACGTTTAGTGTTCGCGTTGGTATCTAAATATCTGCGGAGATTGCCAGAATGTTTTGTTGGTTAGCGCAGCGTCGCAGTATCTATACTAATTATATAAGCTAACTTTGTATACAACCTTGAGAAAAAAAAGATTTATTTAAGATAAACTATCTACAACCTAAATTATCTTTTAGCTTTTTGCTGTAAATATTGTAATCTCTAACTCTTTTCTAAAGATAGCTTTAAATGCTGTTGCTTCTTTCCGTAATTGCCTTGGCTAGCTTACACAATAGAATATAGTCTTGCTTGGCTTATTTATCTGAAGAAGAGAAAAAGTATCTTTTTATAACTTGTCCTTGGTTAATTTAATATTGATCCGAAGCTTTTGACGATACCCTATCTTTATATATAACTTTCTTAACAGTAGCTAGAAGATAAGCTCTAAGATAACACCAGGATAAACAAAGCTATTGAAGTAACAACATATAGCAACCGCTAATAAAAAGATACCAAATAACTGCAATAAATCAGAAAGACCAACGTAAATTAATACCAAGAAAAAGAATCTATCTGATGCAGCTTAAAAAATAAGAATGATGAAGAAAATACTTCATACCGCTTTGATTACTTGCAGTAATTTATTAGTTATGACTACTGTTTGTTATAGTCAGGAAGCTTTCCCTTGCCCAACTGTTCCAGACTATAATCGGATCGCCGAAATTGAGCAAGCAATTAAACTCAATCCTAATGATCCAGAAGCTTATTTTAATCGTGGTATTGAATACAAAGAAGGAATGATTTATCCATCTGATGAAAAAGCAATCGCCGATTTTAATCAAGCAATTAAACTCGATCCTAGTTATGTAAAAGCTTACTTTAATCGTGGTCTTGTTTACAGTGAATTAAAAGATTATGAAAAAGCAATAGGCGATTTTAATCAAGCAATTAAACTTAATCCTAGTCATGTAAAAGCTTATTTTAAGCGTGGTCTTATTTACAGTGAATTAAAAGATTATAAAAAAGCAATAGGCGATTTTAATCAAGCAATTAAACTCGATCCTAGTCATGTAAAAGCTTACTTTAATCGTGGTCTTGTTTACAGTGAATTAAAAGATTATGAAAAAGCGATCGCCGATTATATTCAAGCAATTAAACTCAATCCTAATGATTTAGATGTTCACTTTAATCTAGCTGATGCTTACAGTAAATTACAAGATTATCCCTAAGCTATCACGAAGTATCGCAAAAGCAGTTACAGATGCTACAAGGGGTGAAATAATCTTTGCTTTCTTCCCAAAATAATTGGTGAATCAAAATATGATCATTGAAATAATAATGCGAAAAAACATTATTAAGATTCTCATAAATTAACTCACCAACATTGTTATTACTATTTAGTTTCTGGATCTTGTTTACTTGGATAGAATTCGGCTGCTATACAGCTTTTCATGGCTTCCTCTGGTGGTATTTGAGCCGTCTCGGTTAAATCTAAGGTGCATTCTGCATAGCGATCTGGCAACAAACTACGGCGACAGTTATCTAAAGCCATAGTTGATTTTTCGGCTGCTAAACCACTGCTTAGATCGATAACACAATTAGCTAATTCATCAGGTCTACGAACACGATAACAGGCTTGTAAAGCATCTTCGCCTTTTATATTAGTACTTTCCTTAATATCCGCCACACAAGATGATAGATCATTAGGTTGTAGAGCATCGGCACAAGCTATAGCTGCTGCTGATTTACTCACACCGTCAACTATTAAACTTTCGGCACAACTGCCAATATCTCCCGCCAAAGCAGCATGATTAGGAATGGTTAACAGGAAAACAGGAAAAGAAATTAAACTAGTCCAACGAATAGCCTTTGCTAAAATTTTCATGGCAATTCAACAATATATTTAACTGACAACCATACTAAAGGTAGATCATGCTTATTGGGGAGTGGGTTTTTAACAGTGAAGCAGTTTTATAACTAATAATCACTAATATTGAGGAATACTAGGATCTATCTCCTGACTCCAAGCAGTAATACCACCTTTAACATTTGTACCTTCAATTCCTGCTTCTTTAAGAATACCTAAAGCTTTTGCCGATCGCCCGCCTAATTTGCAATGAGCAATTAAACGATGACCATTGGCTAATTCTCTAACCTTCTCAATACTGCTACCGTCTTCTAATTCTGACAAAGGAATCAATACTGAACCTTCAATTTTGGCAATTTCGTATTCATTGGGGTTACGAACATCTAATAGTACAAAATCATCCTGACCACTATCTAGGAGTTGTTTTAACTCTTGGACTGTCATGTCAGCAATTGCACTACTAGCCTCTGCTGCTGCTGCTGCTGCTTGTGGAATACCGCAGAATTCTTGATAATCAATCAGTTTCTCAATTACTGGGCGTTCGGGGTTAGGTCGCAGCTTTAATTCACGGAATTTCATATCCCAAGCGTTATATAGTAGCAATCTACCACTGAGGGTATTTTCTGCCCCCAATATGATTTTTATTGCTTCTGTTGCCTGTATTGTGCCGATAATTCCGCATAAAACTCCGAGTACTCCCCCTTCGGCGCAGGAAGGAACCATCCCTGGTGGTGGTGGTTCGGGATATAAATCGCGGTAATTTGGCCCACCTTGATAGTTAAAGACGGTTACTTGTCCTTCAAAACGGAAGATAGAACCGTATACGTTGGGCTTGTCTAATAACACACAAGCGTCATTGGTTAAATAGCGAGTTGGAAAGTTATCTGTACCGTCAATGACTACATCATAGGGGGCTAAGATATCCAAGGCATTGGCTGAAGTTATGGCAGTTTCGTATAAATCTACCTGGCAATTGGGATTAATGCCCAAAATTCTATCTTTAGCTGATTGAATCTTTGGTTTACCTACCCAGGATTCACTATGTATGATTTGACGTTGTAAATTAGAACTATCGACAATATCAAAGTCCACTAAACCTATTCTGCCGATACCTGAAGCTGCTAAGTATAACAGTAGGGGAGAACCAAGACCACCACTACCGATACAAAGAACGCTAGCTGCCTTGAGGCGTTTTTGCCCTTCTAATCCTACCTCTGGCAAGATGATATGGCGTGAGTACCTTTGATATTCTTCTTTGGTGAGTTCGATTGCTTCCAAATTTGGATTAAGCATGGTTATTTTAAAAAACGAGATTACTTCGCTGCTTCTGTAGGCATTGCTGCTCTATTAGTCAAGGTCAGCTTTGTACTATAGGCATTTTATTATATAAAATTTTCTGCCCCAAACTTTAAAATATCTTAGATTGTTTGTAATTCTCAACTTATATGAATTATCGTTCATTAACAGGAGTCAGGTAGGGGGTAGGGGGTAGTAGGTAGTAATAAGTGACAAGTAACGAGTCAGGATATAGTTATCAATTATCAATTAATATAAAATTACTTTTAATTGCTGATCCCATCGCAGATAATATTTCCTTAATGGGAATATCGATATATACAGGCTCAAACTGCAATTATTTAAGCAGCTAGATTAGATTCAACAACTTCTACCAATTTATTTGTCCAATAGTTAGTTAATTGCTGATCGGCAGCCTCTACCATTACCCGAATTAGAGGTTCTGTACCTGAAGCCCGAACTAAAATTCTACCTTGATCCCCCATTGCTCTTTCTGCCAGTGCGATCGCTTGTTGGACGGGTTCGCATTCTTGCCATTTACTACGACGTTCTCGATCTTCTACTCGCACATTACGCAAAATTTGGGGATAGGTTTGAAAACTTTTATCTACTAATTCGGCTAAAGAAACTCCCGACTGGGATACTAATGTGGCTAGATGTAAAGCGGTTTGAATACCGTCCCCTGATACCCCATGATGATGACAGAGGATATGCCCAGATTGTTCTCCTCCTAACATTGCACCTGTGTTCCACATTGCTTCTTGAACATAGCGATCGCCGACTGCGGTGCGTTCCATTTTTCCACCCAAACGTTGCCAGGCTCTTTCAAAACCTAAATTTGCCATCACTGTAGCTACTATTAAATTGTCTGGTAGCTGTTGTTTTTGTCTTAGTAAATCGCCCCAAAGATAGAGAATATAGTCTCCATCGATAATTCTGCCTCGACTATCGATTGCCATTACTCGATCTGCATCTCCGTCAAAGGCAAATCCTAAATCTGCCCCAAGCTCTTTAACTCCTTGTTGTAGCACTCCTAGATGAGTTGAACCGCAATTGACATTAATGCGATCCCCATTAGCTGATTCATGCAGGGTAATTACTTCTGCTCCTAATTGTTGGAAAATTGCAGGCGCGACTTTAACGGATGCACCCCAGGCTAAATCTAAGACTATTCGTTTTCCTTGAAAATTGAAATTTGCAGGTAGGGAGGTTTTTAACAGTTGAACATATTGCTTAACTAGTTCAGGACGATAGTAATGTTTCCCCCACAACACATCTGTATCGTGATTTTGGTTATTTCTTAAATGAGTTTCTATTTCTTGATTTAAAACATCAGCAAGTTTAGTTCCTTTCTCACCAAAAAACTTAATCCCATTATCTTCAGGAGGATTATGACTTGCAGAAATCATAATACCGCCAATTGCTTCACTGCTACTAGTTAAGGCTGCAACACAGGGAGTGGGACATAAACCTAAATGCCAGACTTCTAAACCAGCAGAATTTAAACCTGCTGCGATCGCACTTGCTAGCATATCACTGGAATTACGCGAATCTTGTCCTATGATAACAGGCCCATAGTTATTACTTGCTGTTTTTAAAACTTTACCCGCCCAATAACCCAGTTGTAAGGCAAAAGGAGCAGTTAAGATATCTCCTGCTTTACCTCTAATGCCATCTGTCCCAAATAAAGGGGTTGTCGGTAGTTGACTGTTATCGAATCTGGTTGTTGCTATATTTTTCACACCTATATACTCCTTAAATAGCCTATTTTTATGATTATTAACGTAATACTTATTACATACATAAAATGCAACAAGACTGTACTATCAAACCATAGTTTACAGTTCCTCTCAGTATATATACTTAAAGTCAACTGAGAGATAGACTGTAGTTATGGGAAAAATTTTAATGTAGAAATAGATTAATCAGTTTTTTTTAAAGATTCATAGTTTGGAGAATTTCGCTCATAGCTTCTGGAGTAAGCCCTGATTCTATATACTGAGGTGATTGAGGATCATAAGGACTCTGCAGGCGATCGATAGAAACAATCTGAGAATCTGGGGCAATAATAGGTATATCAGGATCAAAAGCAGTCGGTCTCATCAAAGAACTAGAAAAACCAGCGTAGATCATTACAGTATCAGCCTCACCAGAGGAAGTTTTTAGATGGACTATTAACACTTCGTGCCGACGCTTGAGGGTATAGTTTTCTAAACGTAAACCAATCGATTGAGACATAAAGATTCTAGTTTTAAAATTTATTTGATTATATTACTGCTCTAATGCTGATCGTCCCTGTTTACCCAAACGAATTAAAACAAAATAAACTAAATAAATAACATAAATTACTAATCCAACTGCGCCCATAAAACCTAAAAACCCTTCATTGTCTGGCTTATTGTGAAAGAAATTACGATAAGCTTGGGGAGCTTCAAGCCAAACCTGACAGAAACCAGTAGCAAGTTTAGCATCAGAAAAACCACAGGGAAGAAAAATAGAAAGCGCGATCGCTCCTAAAACGCAATAGGCAGTTATTGCCCAACGCCAGGAAGTTAATACTAACTTTAACGGCTTTTGAGGGAGATCTCGAATTTCTTCGTTTAAATCTACCCAAAACCAGAGAGAAATAGGAATTAAAATACGTGCAGCTAAACTACTGATAAAGCCAATTTTCCAACCAGGAATGAATAGATAGAGCGTAATCATTAATAGACTAGCAACTCGCCAATAGATGATCAATAGTTTTTGTATGGCTTCTTGTCTTTGAAATAAAGCCCAAATTAATAATATAAAAGGTAGAATTACCGTTACCACTACTCCTAAACGGTAGTCCATCCATACTAAAGGTCTAAACCAAATATCCATTTATTTATTGTTTTTTGCAATTGCGTCTATTATTATCTATGTCTTAGGTAAAACAAATTTTGATTCTTTATAAGGGTGCATCAACAATTATTTAAAGTCAACCTCAACAAGGACAGTATAGGGGTTTTATCGCCTTTGAGAGTTGATGTTAGCCTAAGAAAATAAAAAATAAAGATGAGAATATAGTATACCCTCATCCAATTTAACGAATAGCTATTTAATTGTAGACTTAACAGTTAATTTAAAAAAACGGCATTACAGAATCTATGTCTAGATAGATTTTTAGGGGCTGTAACTAGGGTGGGATCTTACCTAGATTAGCCCCAGCGCACTTATCCTATAAAGCTAGTCAGCTTTTCGGTTTAACACTTTTTTGTTCGCCCAAACCTGCGCAGACTTATTTAGTAACGCCAAAATAGCAATAATTAGTCTTCGTAAACTCGACACTCAAGAGCATCAGGATTATTATCACAATATATTTCTAGAGAGCTTTTTTTAGGAGCTTTCTGTTTTTGGTGTGATGCCTCAGCAGCTAATTCTTCTACTGCATCCCAAGCAGCAGCACATTCATCAGAGGTTGCTCCATCTGTACTGCAAACTTGTCTTGCGGTTTCTCTTTCTTTTTGTAACTGCTCATGTATATCTGTCATATTAGTCCTCTTATTTGATTTTTGGGTTTATATTATGCCATGCTAGCTCGTTTGATTATGGTAGTTGCTCATACCCTTTGTCTATAAAAGAATTCTTAAAGTTGCCAAGGATTTGAGTAACTAGATTAAAATCATATTTTCAATTTTTCCGTCGAGCTTAATGTCTCTAGCAATTTAATGTAACATTGATTAACAGCATACTGTAACTAGATATTACTAGTTAAAATTATTGTAATTGTTTTAATCGCAATAAAATAAGTTGCTAATTTGTAACTAAACATCAATAAGTGATGGTGGATTTATAGTTGACTCTTCGTCTCAAACCTTTTTGGTAAATTATGAATGAAATTGATGAGCTTAAGGAAGAACTTAAACAGGCACAGCTTGCTTATCAAATGGCTGCTCAAATGAGTCAATTTAAGGCTGGCTTTTTAGCTCGAACTTCCCATGAATTGCGCTCGCCACTTAGTAGTATGATTGGACTGCATCAATTGATTTTATCTGATTTATGTGAAAGTCCCCAAGAGCAAAAAGAATTTATCGAGCAAGCTTATCAATCTGCATTAAAGTTAATGAAGTTGATTGATGAAATTGTTGCCGTTTCTAAAATAGAATATGGTAGCAATCATCTAAATTTAGAATCTCTACAACTTGCAGAAATCTTAGCTGAAATTGACCGTCTAACTTATCTTCAAGCTGCTAATCGTAATTTAAAATTGCAAATCATCCCCTGCGATCCTACAGTTTCTGTATTTGCCGATCGCTCTCGCCTGATTCAGTTGATTTTTAATTTAATTGATAGTGGTATTTCTTTAATGAATACAGGGGCGATAACCTTATCAATCACTCAAATAACTGCATCTAAGGTAATTATTACAATAGACTTTGATTGTCCCATCGCTTGCTGGCAAGAAAGTCAAAGTATAAAATCTAATTTTGATAGTCAGACATTACCAGACAATAAAATAACAGATCCTGATCCTGGGGTTGCTCAAAACTTGTCTCAAATGCGCCAACTTTTACAGGATGTTAGTTTATCTGCCCCTATGAAATTATTGCTATCTCAAACTTTGTTGGAAACCATGGGGGGTAATTTGGAATTATCGGATCTTAGTGCAGAAAATGAGCAACAACCACTAACCCGTATGATTTTAACCTGTCCTCACCCTTGAGGATCATTAGGATTAAAATAGCCATTCTAAATTGATACCGACGCGACTATCTTGATTTTTTGGGGAGTTTTGCCATTCTAAATCGCCAGACAAACGTAAGTCTGAAAAGATAGCGTATCCAACAGATAAAGAAGTTATTCCGACTTCTTGATTACTAGTTGGGGCTACAAAACTTTGGGTAATTGATAGATCACCGCCTCCAGTGCGAGATAAAGCTAACATCAGTCTCATGCCTAAGTGTAGCCCATCACTATTAAAATCATGACTTTGAACATAGCGATACCCAACTACAGGGGCGATATTTGCATAGCTTCCCAAAGGCAGAAGAAAATAATGAAGATCTACCCCAGCAGCATGGCGATCGCCATTTTTTGCCCCATAGTAATCAGCACTAATAGTTAACCCAGTACGATCTATAAAAATATCTTCTACTCCTAGATTAATTCCTCCTGCATCCTCATTACTAGGAAAACTAGTAAAACCTATACGTACACGTGTACTAAAACTAGGATCATTACGAATTTCTTCTAAAACATTGGGGACTTTTTTTAACCAGCGTTGTAAAGTTGGGCTTTGTTGGATAAGGCTTGAGGGAATATCTAACTGCTCACTACTGGGGTTTGGCGCAGTGGGTAAGGTTTTTTTTGGTGGTTGGGCTACTGAAGGTAGGTTGACAAAACTCATTAAAGCAATTTGCCAACCAATAGTTATAGGTATTAGCTTCAAAGATTTACCTTGAATTGATTTTTGCTAATCTATCTTAAATCGCGGTTATTAGTTTAGCCAAACCACGAGAAGCCCAGCATTCTGGCGCAGCCGAATGTCTGGATGAATCGTGGGCTGGGTCTAGCTTGGCGTATTTTGATTCTCGATATAATTTTTTAATACAGATATTGTAACTCCACCACAAGAAGCTATAAAGTAAGACTCATTCCAAAATACTTTTTTCCAATAAATTTTGTTTATTTCTTCTGGAAATTCTTGTCTCAATCTCCTGCTGGTAACTGATTTAATATTGCCTATGAATTTGGGTAGTTCCATTTGTGGGTAGTACTGAAATAACAAATGTATATGATTGTCTTCTCCATTGAACTCAATCACTTTGCAATCCCATTTTTCACACAATTCAGTTATCACGTCTCTCAATCTGCTAATCATTTCGCCAGTTAAAACCTTTTTTCTATACTTGGTTGTCAAAACTAAATGAGCTTTTAAATCAGATACAGACCTGGCACTAGAAACAAAATCATTCCTCATTCTTCTTGTGCTACAATAACTGTATCCAATTATAACAACGCTGACTTTGATTTACAATTATCAGTACCGACTAAAGCCCACTACAGAACACAAGCTAGTACTCAATGACTGGCTTCGGATTTGTCAGTATTGGTATAATCGACAGCTTGGCGAGCGGTTTGACTGGTGGGAACAAAATCGTAGCTACATTGATAGATGTCTTTTGGTATGTCATTTGCCTGAACTCAAGGACAAACCTGAGTTTTACGGACAGAAAAAGCAGTTACCCGTAATCAAACAAGATTTGGTTATTGTAGGCTGGAGTGGTGAATTGCTAGATTTTAACTCTGTGCCATCTCAAACACTACAAGAGGTGTGCAAAAGAGTCAAACTAGCTTTTGAGCGGTTCATTGCTGGTGATTCAAAAGGAAAGCGTAGTGGAAAACCAAGATATAAAAACACTGCTCGTTTTAGGTCAATAGTGTTTGACTCCTTCAAACTACATTCTTGTTCTGTTGGAGGCAAATGGCTTTATTTATCATTACCTAAAATTGGCATAATCAATGTGCGCCATCATCGTCCACTGCCTAATGGTGCAGTATTAAAGCAAGCACAGATAATCAAAAAAAGTGACGGATGGTATATTAATCTACGGCTTCAAGATGATTCTGTACCTGACTTCAAATCAAATATTACTCCCAGTTGGAATAATTCCTTGGGGATGGATGCAGTACTGCATGAAGATGATTATCTGGCTACCAGCGAAGGTGTTAAATTGCCTAGCCTTAAGTCTTTTCGCTCCTCACGAGACAAGCTAGCCAAGGTATCAAAACGCAAATCTACCAAAAAGAAAGGTAGTAAATCAAGACGAAAACTAGCAAAACGGGAAGCAAAACTTCACTCCTCAATAGCTAGAGCTAGAAAAGATCACGCTTACAATACTGCCCACGCGCTACTGAAAACGGGCAAAAAAGTTTTCTTTCATGAAAAGCTCAATCTTGTTGGGTTGAGTCGAAGGAATAAAGCAAAAACTGATACTAATGGTAAATTTTTACCTAATGGGCAGTCGGCGAAATCGGGATTAAATAAGTCTTGGGCTGATGCTGCTTTTGGTCAGTTTTTCAACATACTGAAGTTCAAAGCTGAAAAAGCTGGGGCTTTGGTAATACCTGTAAATCCACAATACACCTCAATGTTGTTGCCGTACAAAGATGAGTTTGTCTTTACTGATTGCGGTATTCGGGAGTATTGGGATGAAGAATTAAACCTTTTGATTGATAGAGACGTTTCAGCCTCTATCAATGTCAAGAGAGTGGGGCTGGACTTGTTCCCCACTATAAAACGCTGTAAAGGGAATCCAGTAGTGATTGCATCTACTACTAATAGTACCTTAAAGGAAGTTCTCTCTACCCTCCGAGGTTTGGAGAAGCCAGCGTTATACTCGAAGAGTTAACGTCTGGAGAAGTCACAGTGGAAAATTATCTAGGTGATTACTAATTTTTCTCAGGTACAAATTCTAAAGATACTCCATTCATACAATAACGTTGACCAGTAGGTTTTGGCCCATCGTTAAATACATGACCTAAATGTCCACCACAACGACTACAATGTACTTCGACTCTAGTCATAAATAAAGAGCGATCAACACTAGTATCAATAGCATCTTCTAGAGGTTGATAAAAACTTGGCCATCCAGTACCACTATTAAATTTAGTATCGGAACTAAATAAAGGTTGACCACAACCAGCGCACAGATAAGTACCTTCGTTATAATTTTTGTCTAAAGGACTTGTCCCCGCTCTTTCTGTACCATGTTTACGCAGTACTCTATATTGTTCATCTGTTAGGGTATCTTTCCACTCTTGTTCGGTTTTTTGAATTTCGTATTGGTTTTCGGAAGTTGCCATAATTTCTAATTGAGATATTTATGAAGAATTGCAAATATTATTATTATGACGTTGATTTTGATAATTCTCTGACTAGGTTTTTGATAATTTAACCCAAAGTCTAAGTATGGGGTTTAAGCAATGGGAAGACTAAAGCGGAAAGTTGTACCACGACCTAATTCACTTTCCACTTCAATTTGACCACCTTGGAGTTCAACTAAACGACGGGTAATAGCAAGTCCAATACCTGTTCCCCCAGAATGGCTAGCACGAGAGGGATCAGCACGCCAAAAACGTTCAAAGACGAAGGGTAGATCTTCGGTGGCAATACCAACTCCCGTATCACTTACAGCAACCCACACCAGGTTATGAACTTTAGTTGCAGATACAATAATTGACCCTGTTTGTGTGTAGCGAATAGCGTTACCCAATAAATTAACCAAAATTTGCTCAGTGCGATCGCGATCGCCTAAGACGTTAGGTATATCTTTAGGACAATCTAGTCTAAGAGTTGGGCCTTCTTCTAATAATTGATCGGCAAAGCGTTCTACTAAGGAAGCTAGTAAAGAATATAATTTAAAAGACTGGGAATTGATCGACAAATAACCTGCTTCAGCCTTCGATAATTCTTGCAGATCGTGAATCAATCTTTCTAATCTTCTGGTTTCTTTAACTAAGCGCAAATATAATTCAGGAGTACCAGTTATTGACCCATCTGCTAATTCTTCCAGATAACCACGGACTACCGTTAAAGGGGTACGTAATTCATGGGTTAAATCGCTAATTAATTCTCGTCTGCGTTGTTCAACATCCCCTATACTACTAGCCATAGAATTAAAACTTACCCCCAATTGATTTAATTCAGGTATAGAACTTTCAGGGACTCTTTGCTCATAATCTCCTGCTGCAAATTTTTGACTTATATGTTTCATTTGCTGCACTGGTTGGGTAATCCATTTAGAAGAGACATAACTTACTACCCCTGCTGCGTTTGCACCTACAATAATTGATAAGATAGCACTACGATTCCAAGCATTTTGAAACCCTTCTACTAAATAGGTGCGGGCTGAACGAACTGTAAAAATACCTCTTTTTTCCAATTGTTCGAGCCGAAAAACAAACATACGGGGAGAAGAAACTTTAGCAATAACTACAAAGCTTCCTAACCCCACCATCATTACCAGCAAATGGGAGATAAACAAACGCGCTCCCAAACTTAATTTTGGCATTGGCATTAATTTTTTTAGATATAATCAGGGCTTAGATTAGTAAGGCGAGCTTAAATTTAATTAACTCTAAGTGCTTTAGATTTTTTTGCCCACCATACCCCCAAAGGACTAAGCTTTTTTAAGACTCTTAATTGTTAGTTGAATACCTAATAAAAATAAACCAACAGCCACTAATGCAAATACCCCTGTTGCTAGGGCGACAACTCCCATAACTAAAGTTCTAACGGCACTAGTTATATTAATCACCAAGGGATTAGTTGCAGTAATTGTTTTGGTTGCATAAGTTTGCACAATAGAATTAAATAATACATAACTCGCGTAAGCAAACACAGAAGCAAAGACAGAAGAGCCAAAACATTTTATCGGGGTAACATTATCTTCTGGAACATCTGTAGTAGCTGCGGAATCTAATTTATCGGGTGTCTTGTCGTTCATAAGTCCACTGATAACTGGTTACTGGTCACTGATAACTGCTAACTGCTTTTCCCAACGTCCAACAGCTTGACCGATTACACCTAATTCTCTCATTAAACGTTCAAAACCATCAAAAGTTAAAGATTGGGGCCCATCAGAAAGAGCTTTGGCTGGGTTAGGATGAACTTCAATCATCAAAGAATCTGCTCCTGCTGCGATCGCTGCTTTGGCCATTGGTGGTACATATTGAGCTATACCAGTACCATGACTAGGATCAATTGCGATCGGTAAATGTGTTAATGAACGCAATACGGGTAAAACTGCTAAATCTAGAGTATTACGAGCATATTTTTGCTCAAAAGTCCGAATTCCTCGCTCACATAAAATAACATTGTTATTACCAGCAGCTAAAATGTATTCTGCTGCCATCAGCCACTCATCAATTGTGGCAGACATACCCCTTTTTAAAAACACGGGCTTATCCTGTGCGCCGACTTTTTTCAATAAAGGGAAGTTTTGCATATTTCTCGCTCCAACTTGCAAAATATCTGCAAATTCAGAGACTTTATCCACATCAGCAGTGTCCATCACCTCAGTAATAATTCCCAGTCCGCTAGCATCTCTTGCAGCAGCTAATAATTCTAAAGCACTTTCACCGTGACCTTGGAAGGAATAGGGAGAGGTACGAGGTTTATAAGCTCCTCCACGTAAAAACTTAGCTCCAGCAGCTTTAACCGCTTTAGCTGTTTCGACAATCATTGTTTCATTTTCCACAGAACATGGCCCTGCAATCACTACTACAGGATGGTTTTGTCCAAAAGTTACATCACCATTAGGAGTACTCACCACAACATTACTATGTTCCCCATGACGAAATTCTATACTAGATCTCTTATAAGGCTTTTCAACTCTTAACACGCTTTCAATCCAGGGGTTTATATCTTTAATCTGCAATGGATCGAGAGATGCGGTATCTCCTACTAAACCGATGACAATCTTATGTTTGCCAATAATCTTTTCAGGTGTCAGTCCCCATTCTTGTAATTCTGATTCTATACGTTGAATTTCCTCTTCTGGAGATCCTACTTTCATTACCACAATCATGATTTATAAACCCTAATACATTAAAAAGTTGCTCTACCAGTCATAGTAGTCAATTTTTCGACAAACTGTAGCAGTATTAATGGTAATTTCTGATTCAAGCAGATGAGGAGGTAAAAGCTTATGTTTGTGGTTAGTGGGAGACAAGAGAGGGCAGTAGGTAGTAGGTAGTGGAGGTTAAGTTAGGAGTAACGAGTAATAAGTAATCCCACAAGGGGACAATGTAAGTCAGGATTTAGCAGTCTGGAGAGGGCAGTAGTAGGTAGGGGGTAGTACGTATTATTTGAAGGCTAACAGCTAAAAGCTAAAAGCTAAGAAGCTCAATTAAAATTAAACTACTTAAATATTTACTACAAAATGATACCCGTCGCTCCAGTTATATATCCGTATAAAATAGTTTTTAGCTATTAAGTAATACTCATTTCTTTCTATTTGCCGACTCTTTTTTTATGTCATATAGTGCATTTATAGGTATTAATTTACCTGTTTAAATTCATAAGTATATTTTGTACAGTAAAAGAGAGGAACTTAAATATTAAGCTGACCTATAACAATTGATCATAATAAAGTTTTGCCTGAATTTAATTTAGATTTAACTAAAATATTTCAACAGCAGCATTAAATATAAAACTATCAATTAAACTTTTTTCCCTAACTTAATTATTAAGCATAATTTAAACCCATTTACTTGATTTCTTCCTCATCTTTTGTACCTTCAATTGTGATATCTTGAACATTTCTAGCAATCCTTGATAGTTCACTCTTTTCGTTAACAGAAACACGGGATGGCGACCCACTAATAATGCCTTCGTAGTTACGGAAACAATCTTTAATGTAGGGAATTTCCTCTGTATCAGAACTAATAACATATTCTCTAATACCTTTATCATGCCATGAACCACGCATTTTAAAAACATTAATTGCTCGTGACATTTCACCACGAATTTCTACATATTGCAACAAGATAATAGTATCGGTGATGGTTGAAATATGAGATTCTGTGATTGTATTAGAACCCAAAAATTGGTCGGTGGTATTAGTAAAAAAACCTGTAATTTCTTCCTGTTTAGCATAACCAGTTACACCGATAACAAACTGACGAAAAGCATTATTAGTTACTCCTCTGGCTAAGGCGGATAGAGAATCGATCGCAATTCTTGAAGGTTTGAATTGAGCAATTTCTGATTTGATCATTTGTAAATGATCTTCTAATCCTGCTGATTCTGGATAGCAACACAATAGTTTAAGTAATCCTTTGCTTTCCATTTCTTCAAAATCTACTCCCCAAGATGAGGCGTTGCGAGATAATTGCGCCCGCGATTCTTCATAGGCGAATAATACAGATCTCTCTCCCTGGCGACATCCTTCTTCTAAGAATTTACTCACAAGTAATGTTTTCCCTGTACCTGTTGCACCTGTGGCTAAAATAATAGAATCTTTAAAAAAACCCCCACCACACAATTCATCGAGGGTTTTTACTCCTGATGAGCGACGCACATTAGAAGATCGTTGGGTAAGGCGCATTGCTCCTAAAGGAAAGATATTAATCCCATCATTGGTAATAGTAAAAGGATATTCCCCCTTCATGTGGGTAGTACCACGCAATTTTAGAATTTCAATAGTTCGCCGACGACGTTCTCCTTCTAAAACATTGCGAATAATAATTACATTGTCAGATACAAATTCTTCAACTCCAAAACGAGCGATCCCACCATATTCTTCCACTCTTTCTGTGGTTAAAATGGAAGTTACTTCTAATTGTTTTAAACGAGCTACTAAACGAAATATCTCCCGTCTTACTACCGATGCTGCGTCATACTGTTGAAATACGGCTGTTACTGAATCAATAGATACCAGCTTGGCTTTGTATTTACGGATGGCGTATTGAATGCGCTCAATTAAAGCTGATAGATCAAAATTACCTACCACTTCCTGTCCTTCAGGATCAGGTGAAGCATCTAGAATAAATAGTTTCCCCTGCTCTATTAATTTCTGTAAATCCCACCCGAAACTATAAGCATTTTCAATAATATCTTTTGGTGATTCTTCAAAAGTGACAAAAATACCAGGACAATCAAAGTATTCAATTCCTAAATATAGAAACTGAACTGCTAACAAAGTTTTACCAGTACCAGAAGTACCACTAACTAGAGTAGTTCTACCTACTGGTAAACCACCATGAGTGATTTCATCAAATCCTTCGATCATGGTGCGGATTTTATTAACCCCTTTATTTGAGCGTTCGGCTGGCTGTGACTGATTATTAGGATTTGGTTCGTTCATCTAAAGCTAGGAAGGACAATTGTTATTGCTGCTTCGAGCAATTGCTAGTGAATTTCAATTGTGACAGTATAATATTTTACAGCATACTAGATTTTTAGACTAAGATTCTACAATCCTCGATCGCGAATTTCTTCATATAGCAAATCTAAGCCGATTAAGACTTTTTCATGATCGCTCAAATCACCGATAATTTTGCGAACTGGTGGTGGTAGTACTTTAGATAAGGTTGGTGTTGCCAGAATTTTGTCCTCTTCCGCTAGCTGGGGATTTTTCAATACATCGATTACTTTTAGAGCATAAACTCCTTGAAAATCTTGTTCCAAAATATTTTTTAGCGTTCTTAATGCCCTAACTGAATTTGGCGTATTTCCAGCAACGTATAATTTTAAAACATAAGTTTTTTTAAACTGATCCATCATTTTAAATAATTTGCCAACAAATTTTGGGCAATATCTCTTAAATTTTGCTTAAAAAATATTAAGTTACCTCAATTACTTCTCAATTTACTATATCGTCTATTCTACTTATATAACAATTCTAAAGAGATATTTGTTCCAGGAATCGAACGGCGATACATTTCACAAAGATGAGCCAGGATATCTATTAGTGGTAAACGATAATCTAGCAAAATGTCCTCACTTCTACCTTCTATTTTTAATTGCTGAGAAAAGGCATCTATTAATTCCATATGTATTTCTAAAATAAAAGACGTGGAAACATCAGCGAAAAAAGCCAGAGCTACGAATTCGTCAATTAAATCATTGATTGCTGAATTATCTCGAAAGTAGTCAATTAAAATTTGACGATAGTTTTTAGACAATTGCTGCCCTAATTCTTTTTGTTTTTCTGAAGATAAATTACGATAAAATTGATTAGGGTTACGTTTATAATATATTCCTAAATAACCTAATCTTTTTTTTAATTTTTCTGTTAATTTATGTTGCTGTAGGACTAAAGATGTATGAGGATTTTCTGCTAATGGTTCACTTATAACTTGCCCTGAGTTAATATTTAATTTGGAAGCTAAATTTAAAAACTTACTGATAGCAAGCTTGATATAAGCATTTATTTCTGTCAATTGAGTGGGATATAAATGTATTTCCGCTTGATGATATAAAGTTTGATTTGCAGTAAAATTGGTAGAATCGTCAGCCATCAGCCCTACAGCATCAGATTCGAGAATTAAAGTGGGCAACAGAATTTGAGCTTGACAAAGATTTTGTAAAACGTTCTCTTGATCATTATTTTTAATAAAGATAATGCAATCTATCTGTTCTTTATGCTCAATAATAAAATTAACTAAATCTTGGGCTAAACTAAGACATTTTAGTTCATAGCGATCGCTTGCTAAAAGATTCAGCACCGATTGTGCTAACTGCTGTTGAGGCGCAAACAAGCAGATATATAGTTTGTTGGAAATAAAATTTTCAGAGGAATGGAAATGGTCTTGATAATCTGACATTATTCGTAAGTTGGACGTTATGGCTGCTACTATCTGACAATGCCCAGTCCAAGTTTAAACTTTTATTAAGACAGCAACTTCGGCAGCATGAGCATAAATATAAGCTATCTTAAGCATTCACTCGTACATATTATGACGCTCAACGCCAGCAGATGTTACATCCTTTGTGCGCGTCACCTTGGTTTAATGGTGATTTGTTCTCAATTAGCTGATACTCTTTATAAAAAATTAACATTTATTGACGCAGTTTGTGAAATGTAATAACTGATCACCAAAAACCTCGTGTTTGTTAGCAATAGAAGGTATTAATATGTATATTAAAGATTTTGTCAACATTGGTAAAATGTAACTAATTATTAAGATATCTGATTATACAGAGCGATCGCAGTAATGTTAACCTCAGAGGAATCATTCAAAAATTAATAAGTTACTTGGTGTCAATATCTTTAAACCTAGTCTAGCAATAGATGTAAGTTTGCTTCTGACAACAGGAATTTAAAAAAAATCCATGTCTAGCTCCGATCTTTGTCTGAATGATTTTGTTTTCTCAATTCCAATCTGTCAACCAGATGCAGATTTAGGAAGTATTCTTAGAATTTTTCAACAGACTAATTGTGATTTATTAGCAGTACCTTTAGCTGATAATATTTGGGGAACAATTAGCGCGCCTAACTTACTAGTGCAGTTAGCTGAAGTTTGGCAACAGCAAGTGATGATGCAGACTCATCCTCAAAATACAACTGCAACTTATAAAGATAGTCGTTTGCCTTGTCGTAACAATTGGGATTACTTGATAAAACCAGCAATTGTTTATCAAGGAGATTATAAACTACAAGAGTTTTTGACTTATTTATCTAATAACTGTTTAATAGACTCCAAACAAGTATATTTAATTGTGGATGCAGCAGGCAAATTACTTGGTAAACTTAACCTAGAGGCAATATTAAAACATCTAGTTGGTAATTCCCATCAAGCTGCGATTAATAACTCTAGATTACCAGTTATTGACCCATCACTATTAAACTGGATTGATTTAATCGCTTTACCATTTAAAATTGAAAGCTTTGGGGGCAGAGATTACTATAAGAATAAATATTGGCAAGAACTAATTCTTACTACTCCAGAATTAGATCAACAACCATCACTATCATCAGATATTAGTTTAGTAAACTGGTGGCAAAAACAACAGCAAATGTCAGTACCTGCCCATACTACTAATTATTGTCCTAATAATAACTATTTAACCATCTCTCAATTACCAACGGTATCAGCCAAGAATAATTTAATCTTTGATTCCCAAGAATATCTGTTTGATTGTCAAATTTCGACTCATTGGCAAGAAGATCAAGAAATAAAAGATAGTAGTAATGTTTTAGATATTCAAATTAAGAAAATAGGAAATTGGTATCAGATTAAAATTCCTATTACTTTAGCCAAAAGCTTACAGAAAGTTGAATCTGAAGCGAAATATTGGTTAGTTTTTGCCGTCAAAGCATTAACAAATAATTCAGAGCAATTGCCATCATCATTTTCAAACTCAGCAGATACAGAAACAATTATCAATAAACTACTAGCTACTGTTAGTCACGAACTAAAATCACCTTTAACTGGTATCGTCGGCTTATCTAATTTATTACAAGCCCAAAAATTAGGAGCATTAAATAAGCGTCAGGCTCGTTATGTGCGTTTAATATATAATAGCGGGCAAAAAATGATGAATCTTGTCAATGATTTACTAGAAATTACCAATTTAACTACGGAAAAATTAGAACTAAAGCCAGAAACAATTAATTTAGAATCAAGCTTGATCCGAATTTATCAAGAAGTATTAATAAAATTAAAATCAAGCTGCACAACAGAGATAGATGTTACCCATTTAGAAACATTATTAACCTTAAAAATAGACAGAGGATTAGAAATTGCGATCGCCGATCCACTTTATCTATCTAGCATCCTATCCCACCTAATTTTAGAATTAATTCAACGAACTAATCCCCTTAATCCTCCAACAATAGCAATACAAAGATATTCCTCAGAATCCGTTGCAATTATACTTAATTGTTCCTCCTCATCACCAACAACAGATTTAAATTTAATACAATCAACTTCCGATCTAAACCTGATTATTGCCAAATATCTAGCTGAGAAATTAGAGGGAGAAATTATCAGTAGTGATGTAGCAGATGGATGTCAATTAACTTTAATCTTACCGAGATCCAGTTTTCAGTTAACCACCTCAGTTGTTAATTCCACCTCAACTACTAATAAAATTAAGCGTGATTTTACTGTGCTTTGTATTTATCCTGAGCTAAGAGCAGTAAATTCAACGACTAATGATTGTCCAAGTTTAGATTTTAACCTCAAAAACTGGATTGAACACGATTGGTCAAATAATAATCAACAACAACCTGATTATTGCTATCGAGTCATTGAGGCTGACGGTTTAGAGCAAGCAGATATGCTAGCAAGAATTTGGAGTTTAGATGCCATAGTTATAGATAGTTCTCATATTTGTGATCCTAGTAAATACTTACTATCGCTAAAACGATCAAAATATTTATCAAATCTACCCCTAATTACCCTAGATACTCGCACTACCGAAGCAGCAAATCAAATAGTGGGGTTAAATGTCTATCCTTGTCTTTTACCTGCGGGGTGTCGTAGTGTTAAAGATTTAATGCAGGTAATTGAGATTGCTACTGGTGGTGGACTAGGATAAATTAACAATTAAAACACCGTATGTAAGGTAAAAACCGTAATTTCTGGGCGACTACCAAAACGCAATGGTAATGCTGTCATACCCAAACCGCGATTAGTATAGACAATGGTATCTTCCACTTGGTTTTGTCCAACAAAATATTTTTTCCCACCATAGGGTAGTATCAGGGGATGTTGAAAAGGAAGTCTAATCTGTCCTCCATGAGAATGACCAGATAATTGTAGGGCAAACTTATGAGTTTTAGCACTTTCGCCGATAAAATCTGGTTCGTGGACAAGTAAGATAGCAGGAATATTATTAGGTAATTGAGCAAGCACTTTTGTAAGATCCCCTTGACCCCAGTAGGGATCATCAATTCCTGCAAACACCAATTTTTCTTGACCTCTTTCAATTGTATAGATTTGATTATCTAAATTAATTATGTGGGTATCTGCTAAGGCTTGTTTTAGTTTAGGCGTTGCTTGCCGATAGTGATCATGATTTCCTAAGACAGCTAAGGTGGGTGATTGGGAATTTAATTGACTTAACTTTTTTTCCAACCTTGGAAGATTGATAGTTTCACCTTTAGTAATAAAATCACCTGTAATAGCGATCGCATCTGCCTGTTGCTGATTAACTAATTTAATAATTCTATTTAAACGTTTTTCTGGCATAAAGCGACTAATATGTAGATCGCTAATTTGCACAATTTTAAACTGATTAAATGCTGGGGTTAAGTTAGCAATTGGCAGATCAATTGAGACAACTTCTAACCAATTTGGTTCTATTTTTGACCCGTAAATATAACAGCAAGTAAATAGAGCGATGGCAATTACCGTATATTTCCTTACCCATTTTTTAATTATTTTGACAAAATGGGATTGATACTTAACAAGAAGCATAAAAAGAATTTTTAGATCAATGGGACTTTTCCATACTAAGCTTTTTAAATAAGTTTTGAAGCTTATTGAGAGATGATCTAAAAAGATGAATTATTTAAAACAACACGTGATCATTACAGGCGGCTCAAGTGGCATAGGTAAAGCGGTCGCCAAACTACTAGTACTCCAGGGAGCAAATATATCTTTAATCGCTCGATCTCGCCAAAAATTAATCACCACGCAACAAGAATTACTAAAAATAAAGATAAATCCCCAACAGCAAATAGCAATTTTTTTAGCAGATGTTGCCCAGTCAGAATCAATAGAGTTAGCCATCAAGAGTGCGATCGCCATATTCGGCACACCCGAATTACTGATTACTTCTGCTGGTATAGCTCATCCTGGTTATTTTAGCGAAATTCCCATTGAGATATTTGAGCAGACTATGGCAATCAATTATTTTGGCTCTCTTTATAGTATTAAAGCTGTATTACCTGCAATGGCAAAACGTCGTCGAGGCAGGATCGTCTTAATTTCTTCAGGTGCTGGATTAATTGGCATTTATGGGTATACTGCCTACTGTCCGAGTAAATTTGCCCTGCGAGGGCTGGCAGAATCCTTGAGAGGAGAATTAAAACCACAAGGAATTGGCATTACTATTGTCTATCCTCCCGATACCGACACACCACAATTAGCAGCAGAAAACAAAATAAAACCCCCCGAAACCAAAGAAATTACAGCAACCGCCAACACTTGGACAGCAGAAGCAGTAGCCCAGCAAATTATACGAGGAGTTGAACAAGGTCACTTTACTGTTACACCAGGAGTGGAGCTTACTATCTTAAATAGGTTTTATAGCCTACTCGCTCCCTGGCTCAATTGGTATTTTGATCAAATAGTTAAGAAAATTAATAGTTAAGAGATAAAATATTGAGTGTTAATGAGTAAAAGTAAGGGTTTAATTCTATAGGGGAAAGTTAGCTTGCAAATCTTGTCTAGTGATCGGTTGACTAATAATTAACCCTTCTTGTCCTAAAGTTGTCAGTGGTTTACCTTCAACACTCAGCCAAACTTGTTTTGCCACCTTTGCATTAGCTTCATTACCACTAGTGGCAGTATAAATCACTTGAGCTAATCTGCTGCTCATAGAAGCACTACCACCACCAGAGACAAATTCTTGAGATAGATTGAGATGAATTCCTTTTTGATCAACATTTAAACCTAGTAGCTTAGTGCCTTCAGGAATAGCGGTAGTATATTTCGAGCCTTGGGGGGGACTATTTAAAAGAGTTTCCAAAGCTGTTTGTAAAACCCGTTCAGACTTTACCGACTTTTGAAAAGTCATAGTGTCAGAAACCAATTCAATACTGTTATCTGTTGGGTTAAGCCAACAAATTTCCACAACTTTTTCTTGGGTAATAGGTTCGGGAGCAGTGGGAACTTCTTCTTGTTTAATTATAGGGGATGGAACAGGCTGAGAATTTTGAGCTTGTCGTTCTAGGGAAGACTTTGCCCACCAAGCAGCCCCTCCCCCAGCAGCGATAACGATCCCAGTAATGGCTGCGATTAAAGGCAGTGAAAAACGGTTTTTATTGCGATCCTGCATGAATGATGCTCCTGCTTGAGAGAAATAAACATTAAAGATCAAAAAATCAAAGTTTAGCGAATTGAGTTACTTTTATCTCTTTAGAAGATAATTGTGGTGCTTTTGTTGCCACTTGAGCAAAACCAACCAACTTTAATTGCTCTTGATTAATTTCTAATTGTAAGATACGGGCTAAAATTCCGTTGGTTTCCAGAGAAGTTAAATCAAGGCGATCGCTAATACCTTGGGCAAAGCCGTTAAGTATTCGAGATGACATAGGACGATTATTGACACTTCCCTGTGGTTCGGTTATCTCAATTGATTTACCGTTTAAAACCTGAATTTTAAAGCCTAAAACCAGGGTTAATTCTTCCGTGGGACTATTTTTTGCAGTCTTAAGGGAATTATCTTGTTGATGATCAGTTGGTTGTCTAGCTAACTTTAATTTTACTCCTAAGCGATTTTCCGACTTTAATTGTACTTCCAACTTCAGCAGTTGGTAAGCAATATTACTAGAACCAGCTTTGCTAACTATTAAACGGTTCAAAGCTTGCTGGAGTTGGGCTAAAATTTCTGGGGATTGTAAAGCTTGATTTAGATCAGTTTGAGTTAAAACTAACTTTCCTGTCCCTTGCAAAGGTTGCTTTAAAGAATTTCGCAACCCCTCAAGACTACTGAGATTCAATTTAGCAATATCAAATTCAATAGCATCGGTTTCTAACTCTAAAACCGCTATTTTAAAAGCAGGCTCTATTGTCAGACCTCTGGTAGCTATTCTGACTTTTTGTAATTTTCCCTGAGCAATTTGGTAGCTAGGAACATTATCTACACGAATCGCTTGCTGCTCTAAACTAATTACTTGGGAGCGAATTTGCGACTTAGCTATAGAATCAAGGACTATACCACCCCCAGATACTAGAGATAATAATCCTGACAGTACAATCGTCAGAATTTCCATAATATTTTAGCCTGGGTTTACTCTCATCAAAACTTGTCCAAACTCCACAGGTTCACCATTTTGAACGGCAACTTCCATCACCACCCCAGATACCTCCGCTTCAATTTCATTCATCAACTTCATCGCTTCTATGATGCAAACAGTATCCCCCTTATTAATGCGCTCGCCTACTGAGGCAAAGGCTTCTTCATCAGGAGCAGGAGCAGCATAAAATGTTCCGACCATCGGCGAGGTGATATCTACCCACTTTTTATCGTCCACCGTTGGTGTTGGTGGTTTTTCCGTACTGATATCAGCAACAGTTACCGTGGGAGTTGGTGCAGATGGAAGGGGAGTGGTTTGAGGTATTGAAGAAATTGGAACTTGAGGGGCTGCTATAGCCGTCGCTCCTATTTCTTTACGTACAGTTAATTCAAAGTCATCGCTTTTGAGAACTAACTCCGTGATATCGGTTTGAGAGATCGCCCCTAATAAGTCCCGAAGTTCTTGAAAATTTATAGACACAAACTACACCGTTATTCTAGAAATTTTTGGACACTAGTGATTAATTTTCTCTACCCAAATAAGAACCGTCACGGGTATCTACTTTGATTTTCTCCCCAATTGAGATAAACAAAGGTACCATGACTTGCGCCCCTGTCTCTACTATGGCGGGTTTAGTTCCTCCTGTCGCTGTATCTCCCTTAACCCCTGGATCTGTCTCGGTAATTTCTAAAACTACGGAAGTAGGTAGTTCCACTTCCAATACTCTATCATCCCAAAACAGCACATTGACTTCCATTTCTTCTTTGAGGAAATTAACGCGATCGCCCAAGTTCTCACCACCCATGCGCGTTTCTTCATAAGATTCCATGTCCATAAACACAAAATCTTCACCATCTTTATAGGTATATTGCATGGTGCGTTTTTCGATATTTGCTTGCGGTACAGTTTCACCAGCACGGAAGGTTTTTTCTACCGTATTGCCCGTCTGTATGTTTTTGAGCTTTGTTCTGACAAAAGCTGAACCTTTACCTGGTTTGACGTGGAGAAATTCTACTACTCGCCAGACAGACCCATCTAGCTCGACAGTAACCCCTGTGCGAAAGTCATTACTAGAAATCATGAAGCTAACAATAATTGCTTAGAGATCGACATTTTATTGTACCCGATGGAGGATACAGGAAAAAGGATGAAGAGGATGAGTTTCAACTTCAATTGGTAAAGAAATGTTGACAAGGGCGATCAATAATTAAGAACATACACCTTAGTAGATTTATTTTGTCCTCTGTTGACACTGTAATTTAAGATTAACTTTAGCAATTTATGATGAACACACCTAAGATACCTGTTCGGTGGGGTAAGTCCTGGTTAACTAATCGCGTTTTAACCACTTTACTAACTTTTGTAATTTTGACTACCACTTGGCTAGGCTGGCAATTACCAGCAAGGGCGGTTTTGGCTCAGGGGGATGCTGTTACTGATCCACGAGCTATTCTTCGATATTCTTTACCTATTGATAATGATGCTGTAAGAAAACTTCAAAAAAGTTTAGAAGATATTTCTAATCAACTACGTGGTAAGCGTTGGAAAACTATTAGTCGTGATCTCAAAGACGCGAATTATATTTTAACTTCTCGTCGTGATCAGCTTTTGGCGACTATCCCTGATGAACGTCAAGCCCAAGCGGAATCTATCATCGATCAATTAGTTAGTGGAATCCAAAAGTTAACTACAGTTGTAGAAGCTAAGGATAAGGAAGTTGTCTATGAATCTAGACAAGAATTACTTACCTTAGTAGGTGACTTGGAGCAATTAATGGTAGTAGGATTTCCTTTTGAAGTACCAGCCGAGTACAGCAATCTGCCTCAACTCCTTGGTCGTGCTACCGTTGCTATGGAAACTAACAAAGGTGATCTAGAAATTGTAGTCGATGGCTATAGTGCGCCTGTTAATGGTGGAAACTTTGTTGATTTGGTACAACGTGGGTTCTACGATGGCTTGGATTTCAACCGTGCTGAAGAGTTTTATATTTTGCAAGCAGGCGATCCCCCAGGGAAAGAAGATGGTTTTATCGATCCTAAAACTAAGCAATATCGCGCCATTCCTATAGAGGTATTGGTTAAAGGAGATGATCTACCTGTTTATGGTGAAACTTTGGAGGAATTGGGGCGTTATTTAGACGAACCTGCTATTCCTTTTAATGCTTATGGTGCAGTGGCTTTGGCTCGTCCTGCTGATGATGCTAATGGTGGCTCTTCTCAGTTTTTCTTCTTTAAGTTTGATACTGAGATGACTCCCCCAGGTTACAACCTGATGGATGGACGTTATTCTGTCTTTGGTTATTTGGTTAAAGGTAAAGAAGTTTTGGAGGAATTAACCGCAGGGGATAAAATTATTTCCGCCAAGGTAATTGATGGTATTGATAATTTGAAACAACCTTAAGTGGTGAGTGGTAAATACGATACTTTGTTAATTAATTAGTAATAAAATAAATTTTGGTTTTGAGCTTCTTGCTTTGAGCCATTATTTATTATTTTTAAAAACATTGTTTGAGATAATAGTTGAAAAACTTTTAAGACTGCTATAAGTATAATTAAATGTTAAATAATTGATAGGTTAAGCTATTAATTATAATTGCTTGAAATCTTTTGAGATTAAACCTTACGCTAATTTGATATAATGTTGTGTTATCTATGACATACTTTAATATTTTAATAGTAGATTAGAGTAATTGTTAATAAAAAATGAATAATGAACCTCTTCTGGTAAAAGATTTAGGTGAACAGGGTTTATTAGAAATAATTCAGCAATTCTGTCCTCAAGATGTTGTGGGGGATGATGCAGCAATTTTAGATATCGAACCTGGTAAATCTTTAGTTGTTACTACTGATGTTTTGGTTGACGGGGTTCATTTTAGCGATCGCACTACCACGGCTTATGATGTTGGTTGGCGAGCTACTGCTGCTAATTTATCTGATTTGGCAGCTATGGGGGCTACCCCGATAGGCATTACTATTGGTTTGTCTTTACCTAAAAATCTCCCAGTTAGTTGGGTCGAAAATCTCTATCAAGGGATAGATGCCATTCTTAGAATTTATGGCGGGGCAATAGTAGGGGGAGATGTATGTCGTTCGGATGTAATTAGTGTGGCAATTACCGCTTTAGGTGAAGTTGACCCAAATAGAGCAATTCGGCGATCTATTGCTCAACCAGGAGATGTTCTAGTGATCACAGGTTTACACGGACTATCTAGGGGGGGATTAGCACTATTACAAGATCCTAGTTTAGGAGATAAATTGTTGCCCAATGAGCGCGCCCAATTAATAGAAGCTCATCAAAGACCTCGCCCAAGATTAGATGTTTTGCCATATCTAGCTAAAATCCCTTCAGAAATTGCGATCGCAGGTATGGATAGTAGTGATGGTTTAGCAAGTGCGATCGCTCAAATTTGTCGTGATAGTCATGTAGGTGCAGTCATAGAACAAGATAAGTTAACAATTTTTTCTGGGTTGAGCAAACTAGTAGGAAGAGAGACAGCCTGGGAATGGTTACTTTATGGGGGGGAAGATTTTGAATTAGTATTATCTCTACCTCCAAAGTTGGCGACTACATTAGTGCAAGAGTTGGGACAAAATGCCTCAATTATTGGCAAAATAACTAAAAGTTGCGATATTCATTTCGTCACCCCAAATAATACCTACCTTGAAGAAACATTAAATCTAACTAAAGGATTTGGACATTTTTAGTTAGTTTGAGTAATCCTACAAATGCTAAAGATAATTAATTACTTTTACACTAGATAATAAAACCAAAAAGTAATTGAAATTTATATTTTGAGAAAAATAATTACTTTGGTATAAATTTGAAAAAAATGGGAATGCTAAGTCCTGTGAGAGTCAGTTATAGGCTGTATAATCAATCTTTCTTGTCTCTCTTTAGGGAATAAATCATTGAGATTATGATGAATCAACCTTGTAAGTGTTTATTCAAATCATCACCCAATAGTAATCTCACACCTAAATTATGGAGCAGCAAGAGATGCCTAAAACTATGCAAGACACATTAGGGGTTGACGAAATAAAGAATAGTATTTTGCAACTTATCCTTGAAAGTTCTAATAGTATGACTCTCCTGTCCGAGTTGGCGATGTTGATCGGCAATTGGCTCTTGGCAGAGACTTGTATGGTGTTTTCTACAATTAATTTTGAAAATATCGATACAATTGGCTATTGGCAGTCAGCTAAAGTTACTTTACCGCCAACGGTGAAAAGCCAAATTGTGCAACAGTTATCAAATTTAGAATTAAATGATCATGGTTCATCATCTAGATTATCAGACGTAACAAGGTCGAGTGGGTTCTCACCTCTAGATCATCTGTTGCAAACACTGTTGCCAAATAAAATATCACTAGCAGTTACCACAAAATATCAGGGTCAAATTAACGGTTTGATTTTGCTGCTAAGATCCCAGTCTTCTGAGTGGACTCACTCAGAACGTGAATTATTGTCAAATATATCAAATTCCATGGCGATCGCATTCTCTCAGGTACAACTCCAACAACAGGCTCAAATTAAAGCTAGATATCAATCCCTGCTTAAACATCTAAGTCGAGAAATTAGTCAAAGTACTCACCCTCAATCTCTCTTTCATACCTGTCTTGCCAAAATTTGTACTACTCTCAAGGTGGATCGGGGGATGCTATTGATGCTGAAGTATCAGAATCCTTTGATGGCTAAAGCACGTCGACCACAAGTAATTAAAGGCACAGTAAAAATTGCTGCTTACTGGAGTCTTAAAGCCGAGAATTTGACCGCTCAAGAGGAATTGGCTTTTAATTTACATGATTCTGATTTATGTCAACAAGCTTGGCAAAATGCCCCAGAATGTTTATCTTGCGACTCTAACACTCCTTTTCCTGATTTAATAACTTCAAAGCTTCCTACTCTGGTTGAGTCTCGTGGTTCTGCTTTATTGATGATCCCCCTAATGGGTAAAAAAAATGGTGAAAAGGATAATGCAGTTGTCTTAGGTTTTTTGGTTTGTCAGCAAAATTCACCTCGTTGTTGGTCTGAAGATGAGCTTGATTTGATTGATTGGATTAGTGTTCAAATGAGTACCGCTATTATTCATCATCAAACTTTAAATCAGGTGCAATCAATTGTTGATGAACGTACTGCTCAATTGAAATCTAGTCTTGATGTACAGGCGAAACTATCGGCAAAAATGCGCCAACATATTGAACAGCTACAGAAATTAAATCAGTTAAAGGATGACTTTATGAATAGTATGAGTCATGAGTTGAAAACGCCTTTAACCAGTATGAAAATGGCAATTAAAATGTTGCGTCAAGCTGAAATTTCTCCTGCTATGCGTGAGAAGTATTTAAATATTCTCGAACAGGAATGGAATCGGGAATATGGTTTGATTAAGGATTTATTAACTTTACAAGAAGTTGAGTCGGGAAAGCTTACTTATAGTCCTCAAGAATTGGATTTGAATACAGCTATTGAGCGGATGGCTGGTTCTTTTAGGAATAAATGGCAAAGTGAAAAGGGATTGTTGTTAAATACTTCTATTTCTCAAACTAGTTTAAAAATTAATACGGATCCTGAAAGTTTGGAGCATATTCTCAATGAATTGCTATTAAATGCAGGTAAATATGCTGATCCTAATACTACAATTGAGTTATCTGTAATCAGCCAAGTAAGTTTTAAAGGTAGAGATATTGTCATCACCATCACTAATGAGGGTGCAGGTATTACTCCCGAAGAACTTCCTTATATCTTTGATAAATTCCGTCGTGGTCAAGGAGTGACTGATCGGGCTGTACCTGGAACTGGTCTAGGTCTTACTTTGGTTAAGTATTTAGTTGAACATCTCAACGGTACTATTGAAGTGAGTAGTGACCCGACGTTTGAAGATGAAACTGTTTTCATAACTAGTTTTGTGCTTAAATTACCTCAATTTCAACCAACTATTAGTTAGGCTATTATTGTTTGTCACAATAGGTTTAGTCGGTTGGAGGAGATATTTATAGATGTTGCTGCATTGAAGTATGACAGTTAATTAATTACATAATTTCACTAAAAGCTAATAGCTGAACGTGACTATATTTATTACTTCCAGTTTCGCACCTAAAATCAGCAACGTTTTCATTTATGAAATGGCAAAATAACAACAAGCTAGCACGAAGAAAATCATCTTTAAATCTTGGAGGGTATCCTTATTCGCCATTTTTTCGTCAAGCTAAAATTTTTACTATTACTGGTAAATTTTTATTTTCGTTGTGGTGGGATAATTTAACGGGTAATAATTCGCCTCGACGTAGACATTATTTAGCTAAATGGTTGGTTAGAAATATTCTTAGTTTAGGACCAACTTTTATTAAAATTGGACAGGCTTTATCTACCCGTGCTGATTTAATTCCCATTGAATATATTCAAGAATTTAGTCAATTACAAGACAGAGTACCTTCCTTTAGTTCAGATTTGGCGATCGCAGTTATTGAACAGGAATTAGGTAAACCCATTACTCAACTTTTTGCTGAATTTCAGCCAAGAGCGATCGCTGCAGCTAGTTTGGGTCAAGTTCATAAAGCCCGACTCCATACAGGCGAAGAGGTGGTAATTAAAGTTCAGCGTCCTGGATTATACAAGTTATTTAATCTGGATTTTGAAATTCTACACCGTTTAGTTAGATGGCTCAATCGTTTAATTAAAGATTTAAGAAAATTTAATTTAGAAGCAATTTATCGCGAATTTTTTGAATTATTATATTTAGAAATTGATTATATTCACGAAGGTAAAAACGCTGATCGCTTCCGTAGTAATTTTAAGAATTATCAGCGCGTTGCTGTTCCTAAAATTTATTGGCAATATACTACTTCTAAGATTCTCACTTTAGAATATTTACCAGGAATTAAAATTGATGATCGTTTGGCTTTAGAGGCAAGTAAAATTGATACTCAAGAAGTAATTCAACTGGGTATTACTTGTTATTTAAAACAACTTTTAGAGGATGGTTTTTTTCAGTCCGATCCTCATCCTGGTAATATGGCAGTAAGTCAAAGAGGAGATATTATTTTTTATGATTTTGGCACGATGGCGGAAGTAAAAACCATTGCCAAAGATCAGATGATCAAAACTTTTTTTGCAGTCTTAAAAAAGGACACAGAAGAAGTAGTAGAAACATTAATCTATATGGGGTTAATTGAACCTGTTGCTGATATGACTCCTGTTAAGCGGATGATTGCTTTTATGCTGGAGGAATTTCGCGATAAACCTGTAGATGTTCGAGCTTTTGAGCAAATAACTGACGAAATATATTCTATTTTTGAGCAACAACCATTTCGTCTACCTCCACAAATGACGTTTATTGTTAAATCTTTAACTACTCTCGATGGTATTGCTCGCGCTCTCGATCCTCAATATAATTTATTAGCAGCAGCCCAACCTTTTTTAAAACAAATTGCTTTTTCTCAACAACAAGGTAGTATGTTAGCTATTTTAGCCAAGCAAACTAAGGATTTTGTGCAATATAAATTCAAGCAACCAAATCGGACTCAACTATCAATTATGCGCTTGGAATCTCGCCTAGATTTAGGTGAATTGCAAGTTAAAGTTAAGGCGACAGAAAGTGAGCGATCGCTTAAACAAATTCAGTTAGGAATTAAAAGTTTGATTTATACTTGTTTATCAGGATTTAGTTTATTATCAGGCTCTGTATTATTAGTAGGTCAGTTAAAGGGTGTGGCGATCGCTTTATTTTGTTTCGCTAGTTTTTGGTTTATTTTATTATTACGTTCTTTGATGAATATGGCAGTTAGCGAGAAAATGTTTAAGATGTCACAGAATAAGTAAAACGTTATTAATTTATCCTTTAATATTTTTAGTCTAAATCTCACGCAAAGGCGTTTATCCTTTCATCCTTTTATCCTCGAATGGGGACGAATGGGGACAAAGAAGTTAATTTGATTTTCTTGTATTATTGTAGGGAGTTGGTATAAGTAGGACGCTATTAATCAATATAGTAATACTTTATATTTGGGAGGGAATAATATCTAGTAGATCTGTAACTCCTATATTGATTCCTTGTTGACTTAATAGGGTTGAAATTTGTCCTCGGTGATGGGTTTGATGATTGAAAAAGTGTTGTACTAATTGTCCAAAGTTTTTACAATATTTATCTCCCTTGGTATTAGTATAGGTAAGGTTATGAGTTAAATCTTTTAGGGTAATCTCTAAGCACCAGTTAATAATTAAATTATCTAAATTTTGTCTTAATTGCCATAAATCAATAAATGATTCCGTTACTATTTCATTTAAAACTGTATAACTAGGTATAGGTGGTAAATCATTTAAACTTAGATAATTCTCAGAATGTCGACTAAATCGCTTGAGCCAAATAATATCTGCTACATAAATATGATTGAGTGTGGCAAAAATAGACCCAAAAAACGCGCCTTGGTCTTGTTTAATTTGCTCTTCATCTAATTGTTGGGCTGCTTGATAAACCTTTTGATTCATCCAGCTATTATACTGACTTAATAATTGTAAATTGGCTAAAAGATCCATTCATTAATAATTTAGAGATGTTTAAAATAAAATAACAATGTATCTTAAAATTAGCTAGGAATATCAAAAATATTATTAAGTGTCTATAAGAGTGGTGCATCGTTATATTTTTCGTTTCCAGTGTATTCTTATGCACCCGTGATCTAATAGCTAAAAGCTTAATCCGTCCTATGTCTTTGGTTATTTTCGCGCCCTTGCTATTAACTATTAATTTAAAACTATCACTTAAATTTAATTAACATATCTACTTCCTCAGTAGTTAATTTACGCCATTGACCAGGTTGCAAACCAGATAAAGTTATTTGTTGAGACTTATTACCTAAAGCAACTCTAACTAATCTTAAAGTAGGAAACCCAACCGCAGCAGTCATTCTTCTTACCTGGCGGTTACGTCCTTCAGTTAGAGTCATTTCTAACCAACAAGTAGGGATAGTTTGGCGAAAACGAATAGGAGGAATTCTGGGGGGTAGATCAGGATCAGAATTTAATAGATGGACTTGAGCTTTACGAGTACGATAATCTTTAATAGTAACCCCGTTGCTTAGTTTATTTAAAGCCGTGCGATCGCAGATGCCTTCTACCTGCACATAATATGTACGAGGATGGGCAAATTTGGGATCTGCTAATCGATGTTGTAGTTGTCCATTATCCGTTAATAATACTAATCCTTCGCTATCTAAATCTAATCTTCCCACAGGATATACTCCAGTAATGGGAATATAATCTTTGAGAGTTGCACGTTTAATTTCACTTCCATCATCGGTAAATTGACACAATACCCCATAAGGTTTGTAAAACAAGATATATTTCATTATTAATATACATATATAGTTATTAAATTATTAGTACGCGGACAAATTATCAATCTTCTATAGTTTTAATATGTACAAGAATAATGCGTTATGAATAACATATTATCTATACATGATCATCGATAAGCAAAAGATTAAAAGAGAGATAAATTTTATCCACCAAGAATTTGAAAAATTTACCAATAATCAGAAGAAAACAGTGACAAATGTTAATTGTATAGATTCTAATAAATATAGATTAATATTTTGGTTTATATTTGGCTTTCTAGGATTTATGTTTCTAACAATGGGTTTAGTAAAAATAATTTTAATTTTATCAATTCAAGACATTGTGTTATTCGGATATACAATTATCTGTTTGATAATTATGTTTATGTTTTTTATAATATTATTATCTTATCATCTCCTAACTAATATAGTAAATAATAAAAATAATATTGATAACCTCTGTTTGATTAATAATGATTCTTTGATCGCTATAGAAATAGCTAATAATACAAGTAAATTAGCTGGTCTTATTTATCAGAATAATTTTATGAATCTTGTTAATCATCAGCAGACACTTAAAGATGAATCTAAAGATAATATTCAATTATTAGTTATTTCTTGTATTTTCTTTTTTTGCTACATTACAGAGCTAAAACTAGATGTTTTAAGTCGTAATATATCTTTATCACTTGGTGGTGTTACTTTCTTTACATTGCTTTTATCATTAACACAATTTTTTTTACGACCAACGACATCAAAGAAATTATTATTATACAAAAGATTTGTTTCTATTTTAGATATGGCTATTAAAATAGATAGAAGTAACTATTATTTGCCAGATATTAAAAAACAATCTAATGCTCAGGCTGAGCCAGAAGAAATTTAGCAAATTACTACAGTTAATAATATTTCATACATTCAGATATTTTAAACAATTGACACTATCTTATTTATCTATAACAAAAGAGGAAGAAATAAGAATACCACCCTATAATTAAACTATTTAACATAATGTTTTAAAGTCATTTCGCTAAGATTTCAGATAACAACCCTTAAATATTCTCGTCCTCAAACTTATAACCAACTCCAACAACAGTTTTAATAAAGGTTGGGTTAGTAGTATCAGGCTCAATTTTCTTACGCAACCTTCTAATATGGGTATCAACTACTCGATCATCACCAAAAAAGTCATTACCCCAAAGTTTATCAATCAATTGTGTGCGACTCCAAACTCGCCCAGGATAACTAATAAAAGTTGCTAGTAAATTAAATTCGAGGGTAGTTAAATCTAACTCCTGGGCTGGTTGAGCATTTATTTGTCTGGTGGCTAAATGTTGATCCAAGTCTACGGTAAAATGTCTGGTGCGATAAATTTGAGAATTTTCTGCTGCGACTCCATGACGCAAACTACGGCGTAATAAAGCCCTTACCCTAGCAGTTAACTCCCTAGGACTAAAAGGTTTAACTAAATAATCATCCGCCCCCGTAGAAAGCCCTATCACGCGATCGATTTCTTCGCCCCTAGCAGTAAGCATTAATATATAAGGGTCTTTATCATAGGGTTGTTGGCGAATGCGAGTACAAACTTCTAAACCGTCTAAACCAGGCAACATTATATCTAAAATAATTAGATCTGGTTGTTGTTGTCTAAAGGTATCTAGGGCGGTTAGTCCGTTATTGGCAATGCGACATACAAAACCTTCTCTAGTTAATGTTTGCTCTATAAGTTGAGCAATTTCCTGCTCGTCTTCAACAATGAGAATCTCCATTTGGGGTAATAATTAACAATGGATAATTAGCGACTGCAATTGATTAAACTATTTATAGCAATACGAGATATTTAAGGGATATTTTTATCTTTGGGCTATTAGCTATGAGCTTCTTAGCCTTCAAATACTACCTACTACCTACTACCTATTACCTATTACCTATTACTAGACTCCTGCCTCCTGATTTGCGGTTGCGTAGCTGTCGTAGACATAGCTTATCCTTATTTGACTCCTGACTCCTGACTTCTTGATGCAGTCCAATACGCGGGAAACCCCCTTTTCTGCGCGCTGCATCGCTCCTGACTCCTGACTCCTGACTCCTGCCTCCTGACTCCTGACTCCTAGCTTTAAGCTTTAGGTAATTTTGCTGTCACTACACCACTAATAGCAGAAAGCAGTACCCAACTTATAGTATTGACTCTAAAATCGAATATAGTTACATCCGCTAAATTGAAGAGAATACAACCACAGAAAGCGACTAAATAACTAAAAAAAAGTAAATGTGATTGCTGATCCGACCAAGTATTTAATAGCTTAACTGCTTGAATGATAATTGAGCCGATAATAGCTAATAGCAATAAAGTAGCAAAAATCCCTGCTTCTGCACCTAACATCAAAAACAAATTATGGGGATGTCCAAACCAAAAGCCCGTTTTAGCTTCATACAAGGGAGTGAAGTTACGTAAACCCCAACCAAACCAAGGACGACTCTGAATTAAATTCCAGCAAAATTGCCATTGAGTAATGCGTAACGTTTCTACAGGACGTTGATACATTTGATCCGATAACCTTGCCCAAAAATAAGCAGGGACAATTTGCCTTAACTGTCTACCTCCCAAGTCGGGGGCAAAAGATGCCCAAGCAATTACAGTGGTAGCTGAAGTGACTGCATAGATTAACCAACGCCAACCCAGATAAACGGCATAAGCCATAAAACTAATGACTGCTAAACCCCAAGCATTACGGGAGCTTGTTAGTATTAAACCGATGAGATCTGCACAAAGGATTAAGGTAAGTAAGAGTAAGAGATAAAGTCGCTTAGTAGATGGTTGCTGTTGCCAAGTATCCAACCATAAACCCAAACCCAAACAAAAAGCGATCGCCAGATAAATAGCTAAAAAGTTAGTATAGATAAATACTGCGGACATTCTGCCCGTTGGCACTCCCTGGGGGACTAATTCCCACCCCAGAATCAACTCTATTAATGGTATTGTTTGCCAAGCAGCGAATAATTGCCCTAAACCTAAAATCACAATTGGTAGGGAAGGCAGTATTAATAACCAAGATAACTGTCTTAGCTCAATACGCTTTGAGATTAGCATTCTCAGGTTAATAAAGAGCCAAAAAAAAGGCAGAAAATTAGCTAACCCTAACCAAGCAGATTGGGAGTCCTCTGCTAAACTTGAACTGATAATTAAAATGACCGCTAAAATTCCCAATGCCTGATTAAGACGATTAGCAATAATTTGTCGATAATAAACTTGGCAAACTTTTATACTGACTAGTAAAAGTCCTACTGCCCCCATCAAAGGAAAAAGAGGCAGCACTAGAACACTAACACTGCAAACTAACCAAAGCCAATCTAAGGTACTTTTTGCGCTCGTTAACCTCATTACATCAATTACGGTAAATCTTGCAGCCCATTATCAGGAAAATTAGAAACTTCTCTTTGTAACTGATTATAGGACTGATTGTATTCAATAATCGAAGATAGCAAATTACCACGGGCGGTAGTTAACTGTGTCTGAGCATCAATTACATCAGTTTGAGTACCAACTCCAGCCTGGAAACGTAATCTAGCTAAACGCAAACTTTCTTCGGCTAGTTGTACCTCTTTAGTGGCGGTATCAATATTGGTTCTATTTGCCTCTAAACCAAAATAAGCTTGTTCTACCTGAAAGCGAATTTGATTGCGCTGGTTAGCAAAACGTGTCTCGGCTAGTTGAGAGTCTTTTTCCGCTTGTTGCGCCCTAGCCTTAGCAGCCCCTGCGTCAAAGATTCGCCATTGTGCTTGTAAACCTAATCGATATTGATCTGTTGGATCAAAATCATCTTCTAAATCATCGTTTAGTCCGTAAGTCGCAGCAGCACTAACGGTAGGGCGACGCTGGGATAAGGCAATAGTTCTTTGTTCTTCGCCAATTTCTCGTTGTAATAATAATTGCTCTAATTCCGCTCGATTTTTAAAAGCTTGTACAATGGTTTGAGGTAGAGATAGTTCCCATGTACCAACTTTTTCTATGGCATCGGCGGTAGATAAATCAGTACTGTGGGAGACACTTAGGGTTTCTGCCAACTGTCGGCGCGCAATACCTTGATTAGCGGTTGCGGTAGTTAAACGTTGCTGTGCTTGAGATAATTCCACCTCAGCCCGTAATACATCAAATCTTGTACCCAAACCAGCCTTTTCTAATAGTTGGGCATCTTTAAGGGTTTGAGAGGCATCTTCCACCGCAGCCTCTTCAATTTTTACCTGGGCATCACTATTTTGTAGATTGTAGTAATCTCTAGAAGTTTCAAAGCGCGCCTGTTCAACAACTCTTTCCAATTCCAATTCATTGGTGCGTAACTGCTTTTCGGCGGTGCGAATTCTGGCATTTCTTTGACCACCATCGTAGATATTGTAATTGAGACTAACGTCGGTATTAAAAGTTAAACTACCAGATGAAGTATTAGTTAATTGATCCTCTACCGACTGCCTGGCATCTGCTTCGGAAACATTAGGATTATTCTCAATAATTCCTGCTACTCTTTCATCAATTAGCTGCTCAGTAGTACTATCGAATAGAGCGGAATTACTATAATTCAACCCACCACTAAGATCTACAGTGGGAAATAGGGCAGATTTTGCCTCCGTCAATTGATCTTGGGTTCGCTCAACTTGGATTCTTGCCTCTTCTATGTCTTTGTTATTTTTGAGGGTTATAGCGATCGCTTGCTCTAAAGTAATTGGTTGCTGTGTCCCTACTTCGACTTCATCCGCTTGTGTGGGGAATGATAGGGGGTTGGGACTGGAATTTAAATCTTCAGTATTGGGAATTGGTTGAATAGGAGGTTTAATAATATCAACCGTATTATTTTGAGTTGTTTCTGGTGTCTGGGCGATTTTATTCCCATCGGAATTGATAAGCGTACTTGGATAATTATTTTTAATAGCAGAATTGGGTGTTTCTAAAGCAGTAGCTAGACTGATATTGCTAATGACGATAGCTGTACTAATCCCTATCGCTTGAATCATTTGATTGTTCTTAACCACTCCTCACTCCTTTTTTTGTCTTTCTGACATTGAGATAAAATTTATGGATAATTCTATATTGGCTATGACCTTGGTTTTGTCAACTTACAATTAGACCAAGCTTGCCTAATCTTTTTAGATTACGCTTTAAGTATTAATAACTTCAAAATAAGATTATAGTTTAATATTCCACCAAGCTAAAAACTGGTACATCACCAAGCTTCTCTCTGCCACCCAAGGATACTAATTCAACTACAAACAGACAACCTACCACCTCAGCATTAATCTGAGTTAGTAAGTCTTTGGTAGCTTTAGCAGTCCCACCTGTAGCCAGTAGATCATCAACAATCAAAACTTTAGAACCTGGAGCGATCGCGTCTTGATGAATTTCTAATTGATCGCTGCCATATTCAAGTTCATAAGTTGCGGAATAGACGGCGGAGGGAAGTTTACCTGGTTTACGTACAGGCACAAAGCCAACACCTAATTGATAAGCTAGGGGGGTAGCAAAAATAAAACCCCGTGACTCCATCCCCACGATGTAATCTGGTGATAAATTGGCGGTTTGACATTGCTGAGTAAGTTGGTCGATGGTATGGCGTAAACCTTGAGGATTGTTAAGTAATGTAGTGATATCTCGAAATACAATTCCTGGTTTAGGAAAATCTGGGATAGCGCGAATGAGAGATTTGAGTTCCATAATTAAATAAAGTTAGATAAGATTGTCTTGCAATTCTGATAGTTGTGGCATCCAATGCACTCTTTAATTAATTTGTTATCCTCGACAAAGAATAATATATATAACTAGAATATGGACTTAATTTTATAATGACCCAACCTGCAAGTTTAGAATCAGACTTTCCTGCCCCAGTGGACAGACAGACTTCAATTTTAAATACTTTACCAGACATCTTACTGCCTGCTAAAGGTTGTTCCCCTCATACTCAACAACAAATTGATTTACTTTTGCTGGCTCTTGAAGCTTTGGAATTAGGGGGTTCAGAACATATGTTAGCCATGGCAAGACAATTGAAGATTGATGAAATTATTAAACATCGCGTCAACCTGTGGCGTTTACGTTGTAGTAACCCTTGGCGACGTTCCTATACTAGAGAAGATCTAAGTCAAGATCAAGCTAAGGCACTGGTGATCATTGCTGCCTATCGATCCAGGGAATTAATGGTTATTATTAGACAGTTATTAGTAGCCGAACAGCAGATGCGAGAGAAAAATCTACCCATTGATAATCATTTTCGTCTTTCGGAATATTTAGAAAGATTTCGCGCTCATTTTCGTAGTCGGATGAATTCTCGCCGTGCTAAAGTATCAGCTTATATTGCCTCAGAAGAACAATTAAATGACTTGGCATTATCCCTGTTAAATAAGTTATTGTTTTGTACTGGTACAAGAGGTATGGAGCGTATTTGGTTTAGTTTGTTTGATGGAGAAGTAGCATAGATCATGAATACTAAGCGACAGTATAGTCTCCCTAACTGTAATTTAATTTTAGAGGGGATGGAAGATGCTGATAGGGAAAATGTAGATATTTTAGATGGGAAACCACCCATGTCTATTTTAATTAATGCTGAATTTAATTTTCTCAATTCCCAGCAAAAGTTAAGTGGTGGAAGTGTTTTTTTACAAAATATCGCCCATGCTGTTAGTAATTATGCTCAGGGACTACTCAGTGGCTTACCTCACCCCCTCAAAAGCAGTAATGGATATCCGCGAATATCTTTAACTCAAGTCCAAGAGAAAAATCTCCATCGTTTAACTTTCGATCCTGAACCTGGAAGCGCGGAAACCCCAGTGGAGGTAAATTTAACTACTGTCGAATTATTTGATTTAGTTGATGCGATCGATCAATTCTATTTAGATCGTACAGCTTTACCCAATATGAACTTAGAATTACGCTCTGTAAGCAGACGCTATCGCAAACCAGAACAACCTTTAACAGAAAGATTAACCCCTGTTATTGTCGGTTTTGCAAGTTTAGCAATGGCAGCAGGGGCTTTCTTTGTCATTCCACCACCAGAAATAAAACCAACCAAACCTACACCAGCCAACGAAACTACTAAACCTGAACCCGTTGTTACTCCAACTATACCACCAACTCAAGATAAAGATCCTGAAGCGAGTAATTAAATAATAAGCTTTATATTATAAAGTGAGTAAGCAATAATTAAATAATGCACGCATTATCAATCCCGACTTGGATAATTCATGTCTCTAGCGTTCTTGAATGGGTTGCTGCCATCTACTATATTTGGCAGTATGGAGAAATTACAGGCGATCGCTCTTGGCATAATTTATCTTTTGCTATGTTACCTGCGCTAATTAGTGCTATGTGTGCCTGCACTTGGCATTTTTTTGATAATTCTTCCTCTTTGGAATGGTTAGTTACTTTGCAAGCATCGATGACTGTGGTGGGCAATTTGACCGTCTGTATTGCTGCTTGGGGTATTTGGCAAAATTCCGCTAAATCTGGGGTTAAGTAATTTAAAGGAGTCAGGAGACAGGAGTCAGGAGTCAGGAGCGATTAGCACGCAGAAAAGGGGGTTTCCCCCGTATTGGACTGCATCAAGAAGTCAGGAGTCAGGAGTCAGGATAGGGGAGGGTGATATTAGGTAGTAGGTAGTGGGGGTTTGGGTAGTAGGTATTATTGGAAGGCTAAGAAGCTCAGAGCTAACAGCGTATTGCTAAGAAGCTAAAAATGTCCCTTAATTATGTGATGTGATGAATAAAGATAGTTTGTTTGCGATTTCTTTATTTCCCTATTTAGGCTTTTTGTGGTTTATGACTCGTTCGGGTAAAACTCCACGTTTGGCTTTAATTGGGTTTTATTTTTTATTGATTTTCGTCGCCGTTACTATACCCGCAGGTATTTATGCCAAGGTTCATTACGGTCAAGCCCTAGCTGATGTTGATTGGTTACATGGTAGTGCTGAAGCTTTTTTAACTATTTCTAATATTTTGGTTGTATTAGGTTTTCGTCAAGCAGTTATACAGCTTAAGAATATTAAGACGAAATTTGAAGTTCGGCGGGAGCAAAACCCTTAGTCATCTTAATTATTGTTTAATAATTGATAACTTGATGCCTTGATCCCGAACCGATGTACTAGCTAATTATTTTCTGGTTTTTTGAGACCAAACTCTAGTAGGTAGACCCCAAATATATATAAAGCCTTCTGCTGCTTTGTGGTCAAATTCATCTTCTGCGCCATAAGTTGCTAAATCTGGAGCATAGATAGAATTATCCGATTGACGACCGACAATAATCGCATTGCCTTTAAATAATTTTACTCTTACTTGTCCTGTAACCCTTTCTTGTGTCTTATCTATAAATGCGTCTAAAGCTGCTTTGAGGGGGCTATACCACAAACCACGATAGATCAATTCGCCATAGGTTTGTTCTATACCGCGCTTATATTGAGTAATATCAGCAGTGAGGGTTAAGCTTTCCAAATCACGATGAGCAGCAATTAATACTAATAAGGCTGGTGCTTCATAAATTTCCCGTGATTTAATCCCTACAACACGGTTTTCCAACATATCAATACGTCCGATACCGTGTTTACCTGCTAGTTCATTTAATCTAGTAATTAGATCGACGGGTGAAAGTTGTTGATCATTGAGACTTACAGGCAAACCTTGTTCAAACCCAATGGTAATATATTCAGGTTCATCAGGAGTAAGGGCGATCGCGCTGGTCATTACAAAGATTTCTTCGGGTGGCTCAGTCATGGGATCTTCTAAAGGTCCTGCTTCTATACTACGACCAAGTAAATTGCGATCGATACTATAGGGGGAGGATTTTTTAACAGGGAATTCTAAACCAAACTTTTCACCATAGGAAATCGCTTCTTCCCGACTCATTCCCCACTCTCTAGCAGGGGCTAATACTTTTAGATCGGGGTTTAAAGCCATGATCCCTACATCAAAGCGTACTTGATCGTTTCCTTTCCCCGTGCAACCATGAGCAACTGCATCAGCACCATGTTTTTCGGCAGCTTCAACCAATAATTTGGCAATGAGAGGACGGGCTAAGGCAGTGGATAGGGGATAGCGATTTTCATAGAGTGTATTGGCTTTGATCGCAGGAAAAGCATAATCTGTAACAAAACTTTCGGTAGCATCCACCACTAAGGATTCTACAGCACCACATTTTAAAGCTTTTTGCTGAATTGGGCCAAGTTCATCTCCCTGTCCTAAATCAGCAGCTAAGGTAATTACTTCTTTGACTCCCCACTCATTCATTAAATAAGGAATACATACGGTGGTATCTACTCCACCTGAATAGGCTAAGACAACTTTTTCGGCACGTCCCATAAATTCGTTTATTCCTAAAAACAACTGATCGGGTATTGTACCTAAAAGGTTACTCTTAAAAATGTTTTTCCTGTAAGTTTTTTGATTATTGATGGTTTTTAATTGCCCTCAACTCGGCTTTTAAAGATAGGGGTTGATATCCCAAGGCGAATGCTTTACTGCTATCTAAAGAGGTATCAGGCGATCGCGAAGCGTGGGCTACGCCCAATCGCGGTGCAACCATTGCTACATCTGCTTGTTTACAGGGTTTAATTAATTCTGTTGGTAATTGCCATATATCCCCTAAGAGTAAGCCAAAATCGTAACGAGATATTCTTTCCTTGCCTCCTAGGTGTAAGATGCCTTGTACTTGTTTTTCTATGGCTAAAAGTAATCCATTAGCAGCAGTTGGCGCACTGGCTGGGGTACGAAATTCATCGATAAATAAATTTATTTCTTTACCTGCTTGGAGATTACTAATCATCCCCTGAATAAAACTAGCAGCTACAGGACTTGCTAAACCAAACATCAAAGGCATTCTGCATAGAGCGATCGCACTGTATATTTCGCTCATTTTTTCTTCGGCTATTACTTTTTGTTCGCCATAATAACAGATCGGAGAAACGCGATCGCTTTCTTGGTAAACAGGATTTTTGCCATCAAAAACTAGATCTGTTGAGGTAAAAGCACAAGGTATTTGATATTCACCACATAGACGTGCAATATTTATTGAGGCTGTAACATTAATAGCATAGGATTCTTCGCGGTGAGTTTCGCAATAATTAGGTTTAGAAGCTGCTGCGGTGTGAATTACGGCATCGGGACGGATATTTTTAAATAGTTGTTCTACAGTATTAAAATCCGTTAGATCACTTTGATATATAGTTGCCCCAGGTATCTTTACTACATTACTTAAATAAGTTCCAAATACTTGCCAATTCTTTTGTGCAATTTGGCATAAATTCCAACCTAAAAAACCGCTTGCTCCTGTAACTAGTATTTTTTTCATTTAAACTTTTCAGGGTATTTAAACAAATTTTATAGTAGCAATTAGATATAGTAGCTGCGTTAATTATCTTTATATTGTTCTAATTTATAATTTTTTAAAATATTTGGTGTTATCTTCCAAATCTTTATGGCTACTTGTTTATTACTAATTTTGATATTTAAGCTCCATTAATCAGTTGGCATTAATAATTAATCAGTGGTTATTCAGATTCAATATTTATCTAACTATTTTCTCTGCGTCAACTAAGAACAATTATTGCATTAAATAATTAATTGCTAATTTTATATATCCTATTTTAATTCACTTTTGCTTAATTTCATACTAATCGTTAATATTTGTGTTTTTTACTATAAATTTATAAATTATTAATGATTATTTCATCTCTTAATATTGAACAACTTTTTAATTATTATAATAGCGATAATTGTTTTATTAAGTTATAAATCCAAGTAATTTGGAAAAATATTTATTAGTTTCCTCATGCTTTGTTTAGCGAATATAATTAAATTTAGCCATAATTAAATATGTAAGTTATCTAAAAATTTTTATCGGAATAACTTAGATTTAAATAAAATTAAGTTAGATATTATAATGAACAGTTGTTAGTAATAATTAAAATCAAATGAATAATCTTAAAAATATATTTCTATATATCTCAATTCCTATCTTGTCACTCTTCCTAATTATTCTTTTAGTTGAAAAAAGAACTAATAAAGCATTGAATGATTACTCAATGTTACCTGATGGCGTAAAAGTTGTTGACAAGGTTGTACTAGGTAGAAGACTAAGAACTTTATCTAATGGATTAATGAGTGCATATCGTAATGAATTTTCTAACGGAATTTTTAGGGCATTTCGTCGTAGTGCCATCGAGCTTGTTTGTACTAATAAAAGCGAGGTTTTACTGGTTTTGAAAATTCATATACCAATTGGTCAAGGCCCTGTTATAGACGATAAACCTCGACTTTGGATTAGAGATGGTAGTGTTCACGACAGTCCAGTTTCCATTAAAAATATCAAAGTTTTCTATAGCGATTATTTTGATACTGTAGTTAGCAACCCTCTTTCCAAAGCAACAACAACTTCAGTTATTAAAGCTCTAGAAAAAAGTAACTTCACTAAAATGAGCTTTGAAGCAATGGATAGTAGTCGATTATTTACTAATGATGCAAAAGTTCCCGAAGTCAGGCGACTAATTAATAATTGTCAACCATAAATATCAATACCCTTACTAATAATACTACTAACTAATAGTCTCTCTGGCGGTGAGCAATTTATTTACAATACCAATGCAGCTTTTAATAGCAGTGGGATAGGTTCAGATGTATTGACGGATTTTATTAGTGGTGTGGATAAGATTGTGCTAGATCAAACCATCTTTAATATGTTGAGTAGTGTAATTAACAGTGGTTTGAACTTATGTTCTCAATTTGCTACTTTAAATAACATTCCTGCTTTAAGTAAAAGCTTAATTAAAATATACTCTTCAATTGTCGCGATCGCACTTATAATTATTAACTGGTCATTGATGGCTCAACGCCTTTAGCTTCTAGCTTTAACTACTACTCCTACTACCTACTATCGTCACGTTCGCGCTTTGGTCGCCAAAGCAAGCTTGCGCTCAGGGACGCTTTCCGCGCCTACTACCTGCTACCTACTACCTAGTACCTACTACCCACTACCTAAAAACAGTTCTATTTGTAGCAAACATTTATTACTTTCCCATCCCCATAAACCCAGTTGGGGAAAGATTATTACTCTCCCCAAAAATTAATTACTTAAACAGGCATTCCCAATATATCTTCAATTCTAGGCATCTGTTCTAAAGGAACTACTCTACCCTCTTCCTCAAAACCAACTATTTGATCGAAATTGAGATAGCGATATAAATCACTTTCAAAGGGTTGTATTTTCTCTTGAACAATTGCCATATATTCTTCTACAGTTGGAATTTTACCCAATAAAGCACAAACGGCAGCTAATTCGGCAGAACCTAGATAAACCTGCGCTCCTTTACCCATACGGTTATTGAAATTACGGGTAGAAGTTGAGAAAACAGTGGCATTGTCTTCCACACGGGCTTGATTACCCATACATAGGGAACACCCAGGCATTTCTGTCCGTGCGCCAGCAGCAGCAAAAATTCCATAAACCCCTTCTTCACGCAATTGTTTTTCATCCATGCGAGTTGGGGGACAAATCCATAAACGCCCTTTAACCACCCCTGCACCTTCGAGGATTTTCGCAGCAGCACGATAATGTCCTATATTGGTCATGCAAGAACCGATAAATACTTCATCTACTCTATCTCCTGCACATTCAGACATTAACTTGACGTTATCAGGATCATTCGGCGCAGCGACAATGGGTTCTTTTATTTCGTTGAGATTGATTTCAATTATATCTGCATATTCCGCATCAGCATCCGCAGACATTAATTCTGGGTTGGCTAACCACTGTTCCATCTTTGCCACCCGACGCATCAGAGTACGAGCATCTTTATAACCTCTGGCTGCCATATTTTTAAGCAAGGCAACATTAGAACGTAAATACTCAGCTACAGTTTCTTCACTTAGTTTAATTGTACTACCAGAACAAGAACGTTCGGCGGTAGCATCGGTAAGTTCAAAAGCCTGTTCTACTTTCAGGTTGGGTAAGCCTTCCATTTCCATCACCCTACCATTAAAGACATTTTGTTTGTTTTCTTTAGCGACGGTTAATTTACCCTGTTGGATGGCTACCCAGGGAATAGCATTAACTATATCTCTTAAAGTGACTCCTGGTTGTAATTCTCCTGTAAAGCGAACTAATACAGATTCGGGCATATCTAAGGGCATCACCCCTAAAGCAGCAGCAAAAGCCACTAAACCAGAACCTGCAGGAAAGGAAATACCAAGAGGGAAACGAGTATGGGAGTCTCCACCAGTACCTACAGTATCGGGTAATAACATTCTATTGAGCCAAGAGTGAATAATACCATCACCTGGGCGTAAAGCTACCCCCCCACGAGTTGAAAAGAAGTCTGGTAAATCCTTATGGGTTTTGATATCTACAGGTTTGGGATAGGCTGCGGTATGGCAGAAAGTTTGTAGGGTTAAATCGGCACTAAAACCTAAACAAGCTAATTCTTTTAATTCATCCCGTGTCATTGGACCCGTGGTATCTTGAGATCCTACGGTAGTCATGTGGGGTTCACAAGCTGTACCTGGACGCACCCCTGGTAAACCACAAGCTTTACCCACCATTTTTTGCGCTAAAGTAAAGCCTTTGCCTGTATCTGTAGGTAGGGTTGGACGAGTGAAGATTTCGGAGACAGGTAAACCTAATGCTGCTCTGGTTTTATCAGTTAAGGCTCTACCTATTAAGAGGGGAATACGTCCACCTGCACGTACTTCATCGAGAATTGTATCGGGTTTGAGGGCGAAGGTAGTAATTATTTCTCCACTTTCGTTTTTTATTTCGCCTTTATAGGGATAAATAGTTATTACATCCCCAGTATTCATCTGACTTACATCACATTCAATAGGTAATGCGCCAGAGTCTTCGGCTGTATTAAAGAAAATTGGGGCAATTTTATTACCCAGGATATAACCACCAGCTTTTTTATTGGGAACAAAAGGTATCTCTTGTCCAATGTGCCATAATACGGAGTTTATCGCAGATTTACGAGATGAACCTGTACCAACAACATCACCAACATAAGCAACAGGATGTCCTTTGGTTTTTAATTGAGCAATGGTATCTAACCCATCGGGCATTTTCGACTCTAACATGACTAAGGCATGGAGAGGAATGTCGGGGCGAGTAGTGGCATGGGGAGCAGGAGATAAATCGTCCGTATTGGTTTCTCCTGGTACTTTAAAGACACTCACAGTAATAGCTTCGGGTAGTTTTGGACGACCGATAAACCACTCAGCATTTGCCCAGGAATCAATTACCTGTTTAGCATAGGGATTATTGTTAGAAAGATCTAAAACTTCGTTAAAGGCATCAAATACTAAAAGAGTTTTACTAAGGGCAGCAGCAGCCTCCCCAGCAATACCAGGATCGGAGGATTTTAATAAATCTACTAGAGACTGAACGTTATATCCTCCAATCATTGTACCCAATAAGTCTATCGCCCCTTGAGGGGAAATTATGGGACATTTGACCTCACCTTTAGCGATCGCCGTTAAAAACCCTGCTTTGACATAAGCTGCATCATCAACACCAGGTGGTACTCTGTCTCTGAGTAATTTAAGTAGTTCTCCTTTTTCTGCTTCGGGAGGATTTTTTAATAGTTCACATAATTCTGATGTTTGTTGCGCGCTTAGAGGTAACGGGGGAATTCCCATTTCTTCTCTGCTGGCTGAAAGTTTTCTGTATTCTTCTAGCATTTAACAGTTCTCCTCTTTATATGTAGATTTATTACAAGATATTTATTGTCTCATTTAAGTCAACCATTAATTCTTAGCTTTTAATGTATCGAGGATTAAATATTATGGGAAATATTTTTAAGGATTTGATGACTAAAATGAATGTTATTTGAATTTTGCCCATAAATGAAAATTTTAGGATTAGATCCAGGTATAGCTATTTTAGGATTTGGCACAATTATTTGTCAGACATCTCAACCGATTAATCAGGTTACTGATCTAGTTCAGCTTGAGGAATTTGGGGTAATTCAAACTGAGGCGAAAACCCCCTTTAGCGATCGCCTATGTACTATTTACGACGACTTACATAGTATAATTGCCGAACTTAATCCTGATTTGGTGGCGATCGAAAAGTTATTTTTCTATAAGATGAGTCATACGATCACCGTAGCACAAGCACGGGGAGTTTTGATGTTAGTCTTAGGTCAAGCTAATATTCCCTATGTTGAATTTACCCCCCCAGAAATTAAAAAGGCTTTAACGGGATATGGTAATGCTCCTAAAATAGAAGTCCAAGAAGCTGTTGCACGAGAACTATCTTTAGATTCTATCCCTCGTCCTGATGATGCTGCTGATGCTCTGGCGATCGCTTTGACTGCTTGGTTTCATCACAGTTGTTAGTTATTAATCTATCTAATTCCACACCCTTTGCGAGCTATTGTTTGTAATTCTTGATCTTCGCTCAACTCCATAACTTTATTAAAAGCGGATTGTGCAGCAGTATATTCTGGTTTGGAAGTTTGGCAAAAACAGTTAGCAAGATATAGCCAAATTGTTGCTTGTTGTGGAGATAATAACTCTTGATTGGCTAAAACCTGTTTAAATAGTGGAATTGCCTTGTGATACTTCCCTAATTTATATAAAGCTATTGCTTTTCCTGTTACAGCAGATGGATAATTAGCTACACTTGCCAAAGCTTGATCAAAAGCTAACAGTGCTTGTTGAGGTTGGTTAACTTTGAGGAGATTTTCCCCTTTAAGGTTAAAAGCGATCGCGCCATTAATATCTTGATTTGTTTTAAGTAATTTAATTGCTTGCTCACTCGCTGTTAGGGACTGTTGATATTTTCCTAGCTTAAATAGTAATTGAGCTTTATTTATCCAAGCAATACCCAACTGCTGATTACTATTAGTTGCTTGCTCAAACGCCAAAAGTGCCTTTTCGTAGTCTTGTAAATAATATAAAGCCTCCCCACGACAATTCCAGGCTAAAGCAGATTTAGGAATAATTGAAGTTGCTCTATAACATGATTGCAACATAGCATCATATTGCTTCAAACCAGAAAAGGCATAGCCCTTATTTAGCCAAAGTAGATGTTGTTGTGTGGGCTTAGTTGGGGAAAGTCGATCATAAGCTGCGATCGCTTGACTATATTTTTGTTGTTGCAGTAAATCGTTAGCTTGTTTGAATTGTCGAAGCTCAAGATATTGAGTAATCAAGCTAAAACCTACCCAACCAATACCGCAACAGCACAGTAATAATAGGATAAATTTAATTAATTGGGAATTGTTGTTTGGCTTAGTCACATTGCTAGCAGTTGGTTTTAAAGTTAAGGGTAACTTCTGACGAGGCTCAGATAAACTAATAATTACTTGATCATGAGCATCTATCTGTTGTCTCAACCACAAATCATTAAAAACCTGATAATAGATCTGATTAGCTATTTTAACTTGATTTCCATACAACTTGATAAGACCAATTTCTAAAAGATAATTATGTTCAGGTGTATCGTTAAACATGAGCGGTTGACATTGCCTAATTTCTAAATAACTAGTTAAAAGAAACTGTAGATCAATAGGAGGATTAAGTAGTTGAGAACTTAGAGCAACTAAATGAGATGCAGCCAAATTAGTTGACCAATCGTTAATAATATAATGCCGTACTAATTGCGAGATCTTTTGAGCTTCTTGGTTTCTCGGAATAAAAGATTCGCGATCGCGGAGAATTTGATATAACTTATGAGTCAAAAATGGTTGATTATTAGTCCAGGCTTTAACCTCAACTAAAACTTTATAAGGAAGAGTAGCTTTTATATCTAAATTAAATAATTTAATTTTAATTTTGCTGTAGGGTTGTAAACGAACTAGCTGATTTTCAATCCAATTCTCACTAAAATTATAGCGATCAAGTTGGGGAGCTAATTTGATTTTATGGCAATGGCGAACCACAAGCCCCGTTTGGATCAATTCAGCCTCCGCCTTACTATAAGTGGCTTCTATTTCTTCTTCGTGCCAAATCTGATGATATAAATTAAATAGTTCTTTTGGCTGGCATTGTCGATTATATAAAAGATGATTTTCGATACGATTCCAATCAGCTAACTGCTGTTCACTAATAAGATTGATATTTTGTGGATTATTTTTCTGACTAGTTTTGATTAGTTCTAATTGATCTAGAAAAAAGTTTAAAGTAGTTTGCGAAATAATTCCTTCCAATACCGCAGACTGTCCAAATTTCAAATTATTAATGACCTGCTGATGTAGGATACTTGTAATTTGAAGATCATCAATCAAATTCGCAGCTTTTAAATATTGTCCTAAAGGTAGGTTTAACTTCTGGGTGGGCAATTTTGGCCACGTGTCAGCAAAAAAATCGGCTGTTTGTTGAGATATCCATCCATGACGAGCCATGATCTCGCCCAGGCGATAATTAGAAGAGACTAAGCGTTCTTGCAAAGCTATTTGCACCTGTCTAGGAGAAACCAAACCAGCAGCTTGCAATACTAATCCTAACGGCTTAACAATGATAGTTTTCGCCATAGAGAGGCATCTAAAATTTGACTAAATTTTTGTTCGCCCTACATCTTAAACAGCCGTATTAAATAATGTTAATATCTTTACTTATCTTTAGAACTAACTTTATTTGTAAAATTGTCATAACACTGACTATTAAATGTAAAAAAATTTATGACTGCTACTCCCATTCAAACTAATAAGGCTGAGGATAATTTTGCTGCTGTCCCTGATGAATTAGGACGCTTTGGTCCTTATGGTGGTAAATACGTACCAGAAACCTTAATGCCTGCTTTGGCAGAGTTGGAAACTGCTTATAAATACTATAAAAACGACCCAGAATTCAACCAGGAATTAGAGGGATTATTAAAAGATTATGTAGGTAGAGCTAATCCTCTTTATTTTGCCGAACGTTTAAGTAAGCATTATAGTCGTCCAGATTTACAAGCCCAAATATATCTCAAACGCGAAGATCTAAATCATACAGGCGCACATAAAATTAATAATGCTCTCGCCCAAGCTTTACTAGCAGTGAGGATGGGGAAAAAACGTATTATCGCTGAAACAGGAGCAGGACAACACGGAGTAGCTACTGCTACAGTCTGCGCTCGCTTTGGTTTGGAATGTATTGTTTACATGGGCGTAGAAGACATGGAAAGACAAAAGCTCAATGTCTTTAGAATGCGCTTGTTGGGAGCAAAAGTGCAACCTGTATCGGCTGGGACTGGAACACTTAAAGATGCTACCTCCGAAGCAATTCGCGACTGGGTAACTAATGTAGAAACCACTCACTATATTTTAGGCTCAGTAGCAGGACCTCATCCTTACCCAATGATGGTTCGAGATTTTCATGGGGTAATAGGCAGAGAAACTCGCGCCCAATGTCTGGAAAAGTGGGGAGGACTACCCGATATTTTACTTGCTTGTGTTGGCGGTGGTTCAAATGCCATAGGTTTGTTTTATGAGTTTATCCCAGACTCTAACGTCCGTTTAATAGGTGTGGAGGCAGCAGGAGAAAGCGTTGCTTCAGGTAAACACGCTGCTACCCTTACCGAAGGTCGTCCAGGTATCTTACACGGAGCAATGAGTTATTTGTTACAAGATACTCAAGGACAAATTATTGAAGCTCATTCAATTAGCGCAGGGTTAGATTATCCTGGAGTAGGGCCAGAACACAGTTACTTAAAAGATACACAAAGAGCAGAATATTATGCAGTGACTGATACTGAGGCGATCGCAGCTTTACGTTTACTATGCGAACAAGAAGGCATTATCCCAGCCCTCGAAACCGCCCATGCTTTTGCTTATTTAGAATATCTTTGCCCACAACTAACTGGTACTCAAAGAATTATTCTCAACTGCTCAGGTAGAGGGGATAAAGATGTGCAAACAGTGGCTAAACATTTAGGTGATCTACTTTAGAAAAATATAGGAAATTAATTTAGCAATATGGCTTTTGATAACATTCAAATTTGTGATGAAGATCTAGATGGGGCTAGTTTAGCTCGCTATTCCTCTGCAAGTGCGATCGCTATTGATACGGAAACTATGGGGTTGGTTTTAGGGCGCGATCGCTTGTGTTTAGTACAAATATGTGATGAGCAAGGCTTTGTTACCGCTATTCGTATTGCTAAAGGACAAACAGCAGCACCTAATTTACAAAAATTACTTACTTCTTGGGATATTACTAAGGTTTTCCATTACGCTCGTTTTGATGTAGCACAATTTAAAAATACATTTGGCATCGATACTGCTCCTATTTTTTGTACCAAAATTGCTAGTAAACTTGCTCGCACCTATACTTCTAATCATGGGTTGAAAAGTTTGGTTGCAGAACTTATGCAAACTGAATTGGATAAAAAAGCTCAAAGTTCTGACTGGGGTAATGCGGAAAATCTTTCTGCACAGCAGTATAGTTACGCTGCTAATGATGTTCGCTATCTATTAGATGTCAAAGATAAATTAACTACCATGCTCAAGCGGGAAGATCGTTATCAACTAGCTCAACAATGCTTTCAAGTAATTCCTACCTTTGTCGCCTTAGATTTGCTGCAATATCAAAACATTTTTGAACACTAATCAGACTCTCTAAGAACTAATTGTATCTTGTAGCAATATATAATACAAAATTCTTAGTATAGGTAATTATTAGTTGATTTATACTTCATGACTGGCGACTGCAAATAGTAGTCGCTTTTTTTCTATCAATGTTACGTTTAAATTTACGCCAAGTTGTATATAATTAAGTCTTGCCATTGAAGCACCAAGAGCGATCGCGACAAGCCTCTGAATTAACTGTAAACACTTAACAGCACAGTGGACGCACTAAAGCATTTATAAATAGATAGACAAAATTGAATTTTTAAATGTAGACAGGAAATAAGCAAGAGTAAATAGCAAGTGAGAGTGAAAACTTTCCCCAGTAAACTATCAAAGGATATTACGCTGCATTACGCGATAACGAGTAATAAAGAACATCCAGATCAAACATATGTACCGTTTTTTCATAATCTAAACCTGCTTTCTCTATAACTCTTCTTGAAGCTTGATTTTCAGGCAATACCATTGCAATAATCTTATCAAGAGCAGCCACATCAAACCCATATGATATTGATGCCTTTGCTGCTTGGGTTGTAATTCCTCTTCCCCAATAGGATTTAGCTAAACCATAGAGAAGCTCAACTTCATCTAATTCATTAAGATAGCAAAGACCACAATAGCCAGCGATCGCAGACGAAGTATCTCTTTCAATCGCCCATATTCCATATCCTTGCACTTTCCAGTGATCGATAAAAGATACAAGATTTTCAACATCTGCTTTAGGAATTGGCATATCATGACTGGGTAAAAAGCGAGTCACTTCAACATCAGCCCAAATCGCTGCGAGGGTATCTAAATCAGAAATACAAAATAGTCGCATTGTATAGCCGTCAATTTGTAAAATTGTTGGTTTAACTGAATCTGCCATACATAAGTCTTATTTTGAAAAATTGAAGATCCTAGATTTATCCTATAGTTAATAAATCGTGAATAACTTGCCAAGGTAGCTACTAGCAAATAATAAAAAAGGTGGAAGTAAAAACTTTTGATTTCTAATTTGGTAGAAGATTACAAAGGATTACTAACTTGTCCTCTTAAATAAGCCCTCGCCATATAAAAACTGGCAATGGATTTCCCGTCTATAGGTTCACCTGCGAGGATAGCTGCTTCTAATTCTTCTTCACTCATTAATACCACTTCGATATCTTCATCTTCGTCTTGTTGCGGTGGAGTTGCTAATTTTTCCAAATCTTGTGCCAAAAAAGCATAAATATATTCATCGGAATATCCAGGCGCAAGGATAAACTTGCCCATATCCTGCCATTTATTAGCCCTATACCCTGTTTCCTCTTCTATCTCCCGTTTGATAGTTTCAAAAGGCGACTCTTGGCTTTCTACTGTTCCTGCTGGAAATTCTAGGAGTCTGCCCTCAACGGTAAAGCGATATTGTTTAACTAAAACAAATTTACCATCATTGGTAACGGGGACAGCCAAAGCACCCCCAGGATGACGAATACACTCCCATTCACCTGCGACACCGTTGGGTAGGCGTAGTTTAATTACTTCGTAGTTGAACTTGCGACCTTTATAGGCTAGCTTCTGTTCTAAAATTTCTGGGGGTTCATTACCTACAGACATGATGGCTTTTACTGGGATATTAGTATTTTCTCGTATTGATTTTACTAGGAAGTGCGAATAATAAGCTAAAAAAATCTAATTCCTGCCTTTGGGTATAAGTCACTTCTAAGCACAACTTATCTAATCTACATAATATTACTTATTAACTTCGCAAAAACTTTAAATAATAGATATAAATACTTAGATATAATTACAGAATAAGAAGATATTTATATTTAAAAATTATTTATATTACTAATAAATGCAGAACTCTCAAGATAATCAAAGTCCTTTATTTTCCCTTTTACAAAATAGTATTGTCCAGTTTATTGCAGGCACATTATCTCTTCTGGTTATATTAAAGATTTCAAACCATATAGAATATCAACTAATTCAAATAATCTTTAAATCATTAGGATACGGATTTTTTTGCTACCTAACAACTCCTTTTCTTATTTATTGGTTAGCCTACGCCAGCCAAGGAATCCTTAATAAGAAAAAGCTATTCATAACTATTGCTTTGGTAGGATTTTATAGTTATTTAGTTTGGGATGCCTACTTCTTTTTTAGAGGTGCAATAGCTTCTCTTACCTACAACAACCCATCTTTATAATCAATTTTTTCCTTAGTCTTTGTCTAGTTGTCTGCTTCTTGCTCAAATAGCCATGATAAAATGACTCTCAAGTTAAAACCTAAGCTCAAGCTGTAAATTCGGTGTAATATGGCAGAGGAAACAAATAGTCAAGAACAGACAAACCCTAGCGCAGAAGAACAAGCAAATGCTAACCCCCCTGCGAAGGAAGCAAAGGCAAAAAAACCTAAAGAACCCAGTATAGAAGAAAAGCCATTTAGTGAATTTATTCAAGAGCATTATCTTCCTGCGCTTAAAGAAGCTATGGCAAAACAAGGCATTGAGGATGCGGAATTGACCTTTGTGCAACAAGCAGTTCCCATTAAAGGTGCTAATAATAATGAACCCTGTTGGCAGGTAAGAGGTAAATGGCAAAAAGGCGATCGCGCTTTTAATATTTATTTTCCTGATGAAAGTATTTCAGGACAAAAGGCATTTTCTTATACAACTTATGACAATAATCCTAGTACCATTGAATCTTTTATGATTGATGAGCGCAAAGTGACTTTGGACTTATTGGTTATGTATACTATACAGCGTCTTAATGCTCAAAAATGGCTGACACGCAATTAATTTAATTTTAGGTTAAATGTAAAGTTGCCAACATAGCTTAATTATTTTTCGGGGCGAAGTTATTCTCGCCTCAATTTTTTTGTGCTGCGAGCCTTCTTTTCTGTTCAGGTGAGTGCATCTTTGAAACGATGGTTAGCACTACCTAAAAGCAAAACCTATTTATACTAATTTAAAGAGATAAGGGAAGTAGCAAAATCCAACAGTCTGATTAGTCCGCCTTAGTTTGCTATCCCGACTTAAAGTTACTTGGCTTATATAATAATGTATCAATTTAATATAAAGAAAGTGTATGTTTGACCGCTCTCTATTGTGAAATTTTGATGAACTTTTGCTGATCATTCAATTAGCTATTTATTTATAGGTCTCAAATTCTTATTTGTTAAGGGTTTTCTTAATAAAGTCAATTATTTTACCTCAATTTAAGATTTTATCTCTGCCATTGTGTTAAACATATTTCTGCCAGATTGTCAAACTACTAAACATCTCGGTTATCTTTTAGGACAACATTTACCAGCAGGTAGTGTTATTCTCCTCTCAGGTGATTTAGGTGCAGGTAAAACTACCATTGTTCAAGGAATTGGACAGGGTTTAATGATTAGCGATTTAATTGTTAGTCCAACTTTTACTTTAATTAACGAATATCTCAATGGACGAATACCTTTATATCATTTTGATTTGTATCGTCTTGAACCCAGTCAGGTAGATAGTCTTTATCCTGAAATATATTGGGAAGGAATTGAGGTTAGTCCTGGTATCACCGCTATAGAATGGTCACAGCGTCTTGTAATTAAACCCCCTAGTTATTTAACCATTGATTTAATTGCAACTCCTCAAGCTAGACAAGCCTGTTTACAGCAATATGGCAACAGTAGCTATGATCTACAATTTTTGCAAAGTTTGGCTAATAGAGCATCTGAAAACTAATAAAAAAGGATGAGTGAATTTTATGTCTATCTCATCCCAAATAATTATTTTTTCGCTATTACGTAGCTTAATCAAAATTTATAGCAATTTTTAATTGTTAAACTGTACCGAGAGAATTTTGCTCACTTTTATTAAACTTGATTGGAAAGTAATTAATCATTACTCAGGTACTATTAACGGGTGTCTATACAAAAAAGTATGAGACTTTTAATTTAACTGTCGTCTAAATTATCGACTATCTTAACAGTTATATAATCAGGTTTTTGCTTTGCTTACCTCAAGGTATCTGACAAACACGGATTTTTATTTAATCCATACCTAACTGATTACCACGCTTATACTGCATATAGGCTGCAAAAAATAATCCTGATAATGTCATAAAAACTAAGCCTAATACAATTCCTAATAATAGAGGTTCAATCACAGTGTATCTCCTTAAAAAAATTATTTAACTTAGATATATCCTACGATAATTCTGGTATGTGTGTCACAAATAGACCGTTTAACCCAAGCTTACTTGATTCTCCTATAAATAAATTAATTAAGGACAAAAACGCTTATCCTCAAGCTATCATAACCAAACTAATATGCTCATAGTTATCTATCATCTATGATATTTAAGCTGATTATAAAAGTTAAAAGGTTTACTCAACTTTTGAATAGCTTGTTTTAAAAATTTAAGCTATTTTATAAATCATAATAAATATTAAGTAAACATTCATAAATATACATAAGATAAACAGTGGATAACCAATTAGTCCAATCTCAAGCTTGGCTAAACCGCCTAATTCTAATTTTAATGGCTGTAATGCTGGTTATCGGTCTGAGCTTCGGGATCTATTGGCAACAAGATACCGATCCTTATGTCAAAGCAGTACTGTCCTTAGAAGGCGATCCGACAAAGGGATCAGCTATTTTTCAAATTAATTGCGCAGGTTGTCATAGTTTGCAGGCTAATAGAAACGTTGGGCCGAGATTAGAAAATATTTCTAAGCGTAAATCCCCTAGAAACCTCATCAAACAAGTAACTAGCGGATTAACTCCACCAATGCCTAAATTTCAACCAACCCAAAAAGAAATGGCAGATCTCTTAAGCTATTTATCCCACCTCTAATTTAAATAATTTAAAATCTTTCCACAGAACCGAGGAAAATAGGCTCAACACGAATCGCCAAAACACTTTTGGGTCTGACAACCATGTATTCTCCTTGAATATTCTTAATTGGCACATTAATAAAATCTTCAGAATCAGATTTGGTCATAAGCTCACTGCTATACCATTTTTGGAATTCTTGAACTGTATTAAAACGCACTTCTTCTCTGTGTCCACCAGAGATTAGAAGATGAATTACATATTCGTCGGGTTTTCTTGCCATAGAAATTAGTTGAAAACTGCAAGATCTATAGTTCCCAAAAACTTTCTATAAATGTCGTTGAGCTTAATTAAATTATTACGCCTGCAATTATTGCTTCGGAATTATTCCTCTGGATCAATAGTTTTACTGGGGGAAGCATCATATAATGCATCTAGTTTTAAGCGGGCATCTTCTACGGATACAGAACGCATGACCAATAAAGGTTCTTCAATAATTTTACCTTGCTCATCTAAAAGCTCTGGATGAATTTCTTTGCGATAGCGAGGCTGAGTTTTGCTGGAATTGCCATAGTCTGGAGGATAAAACTTTTGTGTCTGCGCGCTTAAAGTAACTAAACTGCGAATTAAGTTACTGATGGCTAAAACTGCAATGATGGTAAATACTAAAATGTATATTAGATGTAGCATATCTTTATTTTCCCTAATAAACTCATGACTATAAGTTATAATGACGAGTTTTTTTGTGACTATTGTTTAAGATTTTGGAAATTTTTAATTGCCCTGATTTTTAAACGATCGCTGTTTTTGAGCTACATTCCAGCATTCTGCAACTAGTTGATGCCAAGGAATTAACATTCTAGAGTCGATTCCTGCTGAACCTTCTGTTGCATAAAAGAGCATCTTAGCTGTTTGAACTTCTTTTTGACTTTGAATAATTTTCTCTAACAGTTGGGCTTGTTCTTGATCTGAAAAAAAAGACATTTGCTCTGATTCCAATAAGGAACGCGATCGCTCAAACCAATATTGAAAATCTTCTAACAATGGCTCTAAAACCGTCTTAAGTAACTCCTTTTCAGTCGGTTGTTCTGTGGACATTAATTTAAAATTAGCTTATTATCTCAATATTTATCTTAACGGCTTTTACAAAAATTAATATAGTTTTTATTATTTGTAATATTCGATTGGCAAATTTTATCTTGCAATCCCAAGTTAAAATATAACGAGATTACTTGCGTTTTTTACTACCGCTAATGCCTGAAGCAGAAAAAGAACAACAACCAATTAAATTACCCCGCACTAGTGAATCTGAATCATTAAAGAGAATTCGTCACACCACGTCTCATGTCATGGCAATGGCAGTACAGAAGTTGTTTCCTAAAACTCAGGTAACGATTGGCCCTTGTACAGAAAACGGGTTTTATTATGATTTTGATAGTCCAGATGCCTTCACTGAAAAGGACTTAAACAAAATCCGCAAGGAAATGATTAAGATTATTAATCGCAAGTTACCCGTAGTGCGAGAAGAAGTAAGTCGCTCAGAAGCAAGACAACGGATAGAAGCTTTAGGGGAAACTTACAAATTAGAAATTCTAGATAGTGTAAGTGAGCCGATTACGATTTATCATCTAGGAGATCAATGGTGGGATCTTTGTGCGGGCCCCCATGTAGCTAATACAGAAGAAATTAATCCTCAAGCGATCGCTCTTGAAAGTGTGGCTGGGGCATATTGGCGTGGCGATGAAAACCTCGCTCAATTACAAAGAATATATGGCACTGCTTGGGAAACTCCCGAACAGTTAGCAGAATATCAACGTCGTAAGGAAGAAGCGTTAAAAAGAGATCATCGTAAACTGGGTAAAGAACTAGGCTTATTTATTTTTGCCGATCCCGTAGGCCCTGGTTTACCATTATGGACTCCAAAAGGAACTATCTTGCGATCGCAATTAGAGGATTTTCTCAAGCAAGAGCAAATTAAGCGAGGTTATCTACCTGTAGTGACTCCCCACCTAGGACGGGTAGACCTATTTAAAATTTCGGGACATTGGCAAAATTATAAAGAAGATATGTTCCCGATGATGGCAGAGGACGCAGAAAAAGCAGCAGCCGAACAAGGTTTTGCCCTCAAGCCAATGAACTGTCCTTTTCATATTCAAATTTATAAGAGTGAGTTACGTTCTTATAAAGAGCTACCCATGCGTCTTGCGGAGTTTGGCACTGTATACCGTTATGAACAGTCTGGGGAATTAGGCGGGTTAACTAGGGTGCGTGGTTTTACCGTTGATGATTCTCATTTATTTGTTACACCTGAGCAATTGGACGATGAATTTTTAAAAGTTGTAGATTTAATTTTGGCTGTATTTAAGAGTTTACAGCTTACTAAATTTAAAGCCCGTCTTAGTTTCCGCGATCCTCAATCAGATAAGTATATCGGCTCAGATGAGGCTTGGAATAAGGCAGAAAATGCTATTCGTCGTGCAGTAGAAAACGTCGGGATGAATCACTTTGAGGGAATTGGCGAGGCTGCTTTTTATGGGCCTAAGCTTGATTTTATCTTTGAAGATGCTCTAGAGCGAGAATGGCAATTAGGAACAGTACAGGTAGACTATAATTTGCCCGAACGCTTTGAATTAGAATATGTGGCTGAGGATGGATCTCGTCAGCGTCCAATTATGATTCACCGTGCGCCTTTTGGTTCATTGGAAAGATTAATTGGCATTTTAATTGAAGAATATGCAGGAGATTTTCCCCTGTGGTTAGCTCCTATACAAGTACGCTTGTTACCCGTTAGGGATGCTCATCTAGACTATGTAAAAGCTGTAGTAGCACAGATGCAGGCAGCAGGAATTCGAGCCGAAGCCGATATTAGTGGTGAACGTCTGGGTAAAATGATTCGCAATGCCGAAAAACAGAAAATTCCTGTGATGTCAATAGTGGGAGATAAGGAAGTAGAAAATAATACTTTGAGTATCCGTACTAGAGCTTCGGGGGAATTAGGCGCGATCGCTGTACCAGATGTAATTACTAAATTGACTACAGCAATATCAGAATATAGTAATTTTTAAATCTTACGGGTATTTAAATGTTGCTATCCCAGAGGCTTTTACCGTCGTCTTCTCTAAAACGATAAAACAACCCTTCGTCTTTAAATGGATGTTCGTCTAAAACGTGCATAATTAGACCTTTTTCTAACATTTTTTGACCTAATTTTATGGCATCTGGGCGAGAAACTTTAACTCGTTGGACTATCCAATCCACTGCTTCATTGCCTAAAAAACAACGTTGATAAAGTTTTAGTTTTTGACGACGAGTTTTTACTTCTACTCCCTTTGGCGATCGCATTTCTAAGGCTAATTGTCGGGTACTAATCCGATTAGTATTACTATTGGTTGGATTGCTTACTACATCTGGCTCATTGTCAGGCTGGGAAGTGATGCTAGCATCTTCTGGGGTGTACTTTTTATTGTGCATCCAAATACCAACACTGCTAGTCTCTTTGACTAATAAAGTGGCAATTTGCGATCGCTCTTTATGGTCTAAATATTCTTCTCGGCATTCTTTAATTGCTGCTTCTAATTCTTCTTTGGGAAAGGCTTTAGCTTTTAAGAAAACATAGCCATTATAAATTAGTCCTGAGATCAGTTTGTCCTTTTCTTTATCCTTAACTTTACAGTACTGTACTTGGGTATGATCTAAGAAGAGCATTGATAAATTTCTCCTCGCCGTTTCTTATAATTTATTACTAAAATACTTAGCCATACTGTTATAACTTAAATTATTGGTATCTCAAATCGTGGTAATCATTGAAGAATATTTTTTTCAACAATGGTAAGCTCAGTATATTCAAAATGGTTATCGCTTGCTTTAACTAATGGGTAATATTGTTGGTTAATAGTTATCCCGTCTGCCTCACAATTATTTTTAGGGGAATAATAAGTTAACACATATTCTTGACCTATTCTTTGTCTGGTTTCTTGTTCTACCTCCCCCTGCCATTGAGTTTTAGTCACTAAAATTATTAGTTGATTAGCTAATTTGGGAATAGCTTTAGCTACTTGTCGGCGATATATTTGATCTAAACTACCAAAGGCAGAATCCATAACAATAGGAAAGGTGCTACTATCATAACCTACCAAAGTATTACGCCGACTCCACTGTCTAACACGGTCGATAATACCTCCAATAAAGGATAAACTAAGGATTTGATTTTCTCCTGTAGAAGCAGCAACAGGTACTTCAATTCCCGAAGTATTTTCTACTAAAGTAAGTTCATAATTAGCACTGAGTTTAGGTATATAGGGGGTAAAAGAAATAAAGCTGAATATTTCCTGAACTTTTTGTTGTAAAGCTAGGCAAAATTGCTGTTCTAAACGGCTTCTTACCTCTTCTAATCTAATAATTGATTCTTGAGTTAGATTGATACGTTTTTGAGCTAGTTTTTGCTTTTTTTCGGTAATTCTATGTTTAGATATTTTAGTGGTTATTTTGGTTAACTGTGCTAAATTATCATTTTGTTGTTGTTGATTTTCACCTTGTTCTAAAATTAGGTTTTTAAGTTGTTCTTCAATTAGTTCTATTTTTTGTTGTAGTTGTTGAATGTTTTGATTTGGGTAACTTTTAAGTTGTTTATTTGTCCTTGCTATTTCTGTTTCTAGATGGTTAAGTTGTAAATATAGATGATTGATTTGGCTTTGCTGTGAGTCTAATTCTTGCCAGAAATCGGCTATTTGCGAGTCTATTGTACTCATTTGAGTTTCTAGACGTATTGCTCCCTCTTCAATGTTTCTAATTTCAACTTTTTCCAGCCAAGCCTTAACATTATTGTATGCTTCTGTATCGGGTTCTAAAGTTGTACCGCAAAGACAAGATTGTTGATCAAGTAAGTGTTGAATAAATTCTTGTTTTAAACCAGTGGATATTTGACCGCGATCGCGCAATTGTTTTAATAAGTTTATAAAATTCTGATTAATAGTAGGTAAAAATATTAGATAAGCAGCTTGAGATAATTTTTGCTTAAGGTTTTTTTTGCTTTGAACTATTGCTTGTTTTACCTGGTTTTGCTGTTGTAATAATTTGGTTTTTAATTCCTGTATTTGAGCAGCACCACTAATTTTTAATAATTGCTGTGATAAATTAGATTTTTGTAATTCTAATTGTTCTATTTGAATAGTAATCGTTTGGAGTCGAGTTAGCAGACTATCTTTAACTTGTTCTAATTTTATTTCTTCACTAATTAAATGTTTAGTTTGAGTATCTCCTAAATCATATAATTCTTCCTGTAAAGTTTTTTTGGCTTTTTTGAGATGTTCTATCCCACGATCTAAAACTTTTACTCCTAATAATTCTTTCGTATCCTCGGCTAAATTGGCTTCCTGATTATGACGAAAAAAACCGTCAATTCTTTCCCCATCAAAGAAAAAATATTGATGTAAACTACTTGGTAAAATTCTTTCTATAATATCTTCAGGTGCTTCTAAAGTCGGATACCAACGTCCATCTTCCCCAGCTACCAACATAAATAGTTTTGTGGGTGTATACTCTATCTGTTGTTGAAGATTCTTATGAGCATAACATTTACGTTTTAATTGGTATAGTTTACGATCCTGTTCAAACTGCAATTCTACCCAACATTCTACTGCTTGTTCTATTTTGGCAACTGCGATCGCTCTTTGATTAATTAAAAGTTGTGGATTAGCAAACGCTGCTGTAAATTTTTCATATAACACCCAAGTAAAAGCATTTAGAATTGTAGTCTTACCTGCACCATTATTACCATATATAACTGTTGTGTTTTGTTCTCCACTAGCAAATTTGATCAATGGTGTTTGACTATAAAACTGTCTAAAGTTGCATAACTGTAGTGAGTTGAGTTTCATTGCACAACTTTTTTGATAATATTCAAGATATCTTCATTAATATTTCTTGGTGTTTTTAAATATAGTTTATCTTTTTCTAACTGTAAAACTTGTTGGATAATTTGTTTAACAGGTTCAGAAGCATTAGTTATAGGTTCTTGAATGGAATTTAAATCATAATCTATGTTGTTATTTGAGCTATTATCCATACTGGTTATCGACTATGAGTAATAGTGCTATTTTAATTTAATCTATGGCAACAATAGTAATTAAACCCTGATCAAGATTACTAAAACCTACATATACAAGCTTTTCTAAAAGATTGGTTTAGGACAATTTAACTGATTATCGGGGGTTTAGGTAGTAGGTAGTAGCAGAGGAGATAAAAGCTAACAATTAAAAAATGCCATCACATTATCTCGTAGTGCTATTTTAAAAAACTGCATAAAAAAATAGACTCAACATAACTAATAAATGTAAGCAAAACCTACTTAATTTAAGTTATATAAAACGAGGTCTAGAACAATGAAAAAATCTACTTTTGGTATTTTAGCAACTTTAACCCTAACTTTCGTTCCCGTTGCAGCTTTTGCTCAAGATACACAAACCAATATTCAAAATAATACTAACTCTGCATCTGCGGTTGGTGATGCTAACCTAATTTTACAAAATGCGACTCAAAATAGTAATCAAGCTCAACTAGGTATTAACGGTTATCTTAACCCAACTAATCAATTATCAGTCCAAGGTAACACCAATGCTGGTGCTGCTATCGGTGGTGGTAACATCGTTAATCAAAACGCTGCCCAAAACAACAATCAAACCCAGATTGATGCAAGTCAATATATCCCTGCAATTGATAGCTATAGCAATCTTGGTTACTAGTTTCAAGCAGTATAACTTTAGTTTTTTTATACGATAAACAACGATTGGGAGGAAATACATCTATTTCCTCTTTTTTTTTATTTAGATAATAAACGAGCTTTAATTTTATCTAACTGTGTATAATTATTAATCGGTAAGCGTGGTTGCGGTAATTCATTATTCGGCCAATTGGGTAGATCACTACAAACACAATCTAAAGGTTGATTTCCAAGATCAACTATTGGTACAGGCATTTCACATCTTGCACACTTGTCTATATTCCAAGCAGGAGAAAGTAATTGTTCAATTGTAGTTACACTACCTTCAAGATAGCAGTCCTTGCCACCTACGCTGATAATTTTTTGCCAGCATTCCTCAAACTGGTCTGAAAAGCGATGACCTACGATAATTGGTTGTGGTAGTATTGTTTCTGTGCCGTTGTGCAAGACCAACTTTTTACCCAACTGAAACCAGTGTGCTAGATAACTTCTAACTTGTGTTTCTGATGCCATATTTACTCTCCATGATTGCTGAATGCTTAATTTCAATTGAGGGAACGTAAATTATCAGTGCAAAGATATTTATCTTTTCTAATAAGATCGTTAATTTTATTGATTTAAATAAATAATACTGAACTAATAAGAGATAAAAAATTAGTAATACATTTATATCTTCTTATTTTAGATAGTAGTGGGTCGTGAAGAAAAAAACAGGATTTATAAGCTAAATTTCATAATTACTTAATGGTTCACCCAATTGACTGAGGTTGAGGACATGACCCCCTGCTACCAAATAAGTTATATTGGCAATGTTAGCAATCCGTCGTGATAAATTTCCTAAGCGATCGCGGAATAATCTTGCTGATGGATAAATAGGCACAATTCCCCATCCCGTCTCTTCCCCTACAATAATAATTTCTGCTTTAGTATGATGTAAACTATCTATCAGGCGATCGCACTTTTCTCCCCACTCCCTCTCGTCTAGTTCTATAAAATTGGCTACCCAAGTACCAAGGGAATCTATTAATAAGCATTGAGTCGATAAAGCCTCAGTAATATATATTGGTAATTCGGTGGATATTTCTAAAGATTGCCAGTTTGAGGGTCTTCTTTGTTGATGTTTATTAATCTTTAAAGACCATTCTCGATCCTCAACATTAATTTTAGCAGTGGCAAGATAGATGACTGTTTGATCTGTTTTAGCAGCTAATACTTCTGCAAATTCACTTTTCCCTGAAGCTGACGCACCAGTAACCAAAATTATTTTTGATGATTTATTGATATTTAACATTTATCAAGTTGATAATTAATTTTGTCCAATGCTTCATTATTTAAATATTTAACAGCATAAGTAAGGGAATTACATTTTAAAATCTCTAAAATCTAGATTTTTAGTTGGCTATTACAGTAAAATTGCTATTTCAAATAACTTTCAACTATAATTTATCAGAAATTTAAGCTACTAACTTATCCCCAATTTCATCAAGAATTTGTAACGTCCGACTAAATAACTTAAAATAAATTGTATGACATTATTAAAAAAAAAATAATTATTAGAGAAAAATTGTGACAATAGAGAGAATTAACGGTATATTTCTTATAATGTCAAATAAGACTAAATAATTTAATTTTAAATTTGGCAAAAATTGGAGGAAAATTTAAAGTAATATGACTGAAACGGCTACAGCCCCACTAACAGGAAAAGCTCTTCTTCAAAAAGTAAAAGAGCTATCCCATTTACCAAGACGTGAAACAGCAAAAAAATGTGGATATTATACCACTACTAAAGATAAACAAACGCGCGTAAACTTAACTGATTTTTATGATGCAGTACTTGCTGCTAAGGGAGTTCCTCTAGATCCAGAAGGAGCAAAAGATGGGCGTGGACGTGAACCTACTTATCGAGTAAGTGTTCATAAAAACGGTCAAATTGTTATCGGCTCTACCTACACTCAAGCTATGGGATTGAAAGAGGGAGATAAATTTGAAATCAAATTAGGATATAAACATATTCACCTCAAACAGATTGATGGTGAAGAAAACGGTGCAGCAGAAAATTAATTATTTTTTGAATAAACTTTCTGTTAAAATCGCCTTTGTTAACGAGGGCGATATATTCCTAGTTGTAATTAATCAAGATGTTTAATACATCCTGGAGCAAAATATTTACTTTCTTTTGAGTATGGGCAATTATTTGGTTGCCGATCGCATTAGTTGTATTTCGATTCATTGATTGGCAGCCTAGTAAAGCCTTACTACAATCGCAAAAATTAAGCTTAAAGATTTATCAATTTTTGAGTATTGGTTTTATTCCACATCCTCAGATCTTTGCTGCAATAACTCTGGGACTAATTCTTAGTCTCATGAGTTTAATTATGATTTTCTATTTATAATTTACTTTGGCTCTGCTTAATTCAAACAGGCAAAATATCCCCTAGCTATTGATTGGCAGCCTAGCTGTTCTTGGATTAAGTTTAATATTAAGCCTACTTGAAGAATTTATATTTCGTGGCTATACAATATCTATCCTATTAACTTCTCATTGTATATGGTTAACTGCTACAATATCTACCCTTATATTTACTCTATTACATTTAATTTGGTCAAGAAAAATTGCCATACCTCCAATATCAGAATCATGGTTAATGGGGATGAGCTTGATACTAACAAGACTATACAATAGTAACGGTATTCCTTCAGCAATATAACTTTTTGCTAGTTGGATTTAGAGTTAAACATACATTGATGCCACTCAAATAATAAATTCTAGTAGGTGTAGTAAATGATTAATTCGTATTAATACCCTGTCTTTAAAAGGGATTGCAAAGCTATTGTGTCTAACTTTGACGCACTCATAGTTATAGCAATACTAGGTAATTAAGGAGTATTTTTTACTTTCTTGGCTTTTCACTGATCACTATTACTTACTCCTACCCCCTATCACTAATAGCCGATAATCATCCGAATTGTTCTAAACTAATCTTTTATGCTGTATCTCAAGCTATTAACCAGGGGATGGATGCGTTAATAGCTTTGTGTTAATTATTTTTGGCTACTGACTGCTTTAGTTAATTGGGGTAAAACTATTTGACAAGGATTAGCAACTCCTTTGGATACTTTTCCTTGGGTAATTTTATTGTAATCACCATGAGTAAGCAATGATTCTCTACCTAATAAACCATAGTAAAGCATATAAAAAGCCATTTTTTTAGTTTCACTAATTACCTGCTCACGAGCAACTTGATGTTTCCACCATTGAGGATCTGACATTTCTGGAGATGTTGGCGTAGAATAGGCGGTAATTTCTAAATTATCACCAAATATTTGTTTAAAACTCCAAATACCTCTTCTAAGATGATAGTAATCGGAAACTAAAATAATTTTTTTAACAGGCTGTTTAACCTCTGGTAGTTTCCTGTTAAATGCCTGAGCTTCATGATATGTACTTTCGACTAATTCCCCACAATATAAATTATCTGATGGTATATTATATTTAGCAAAAATATCATGATAGGACTTTAAATCTGCTGGTGTCTCATCAATCCCCGCAGCGTAATAAATAGCTCCTACATTACCTTGATTATACAGTTTTATTAAAGTTTCTAAGCGTTGCTCACTACCTGAAAGCAAGACAGACATATCACCTTGAGGATTATTTTCTCCCGCAGCTAACCACTTACCATAATTAATAGCTAAAGGCTTCCAGGTAACAAGAGATAAGGCAAATAAGCCCAAAAAAGAAAAGAGCGATACTCTATATCCTTTGGGCATTTTAGTCAAAAAGTTTTTCATAAAATTCAATATAAATAGATTTTATCTAATTTAAAGATTTTAGAATATATATAACTTTTTTAGACAAATTAATTAAATTAAAACTTCTGCAAGCTGTTGAGATAAGCTAATAATGCGTCCACAACTTTCAGCGTGCCAAACTTTTAAACGGTCATTAATATTTCCTGCTACCAACGGACCCATTAAATAAAAATTATCATTCGCCTCGAAATTTTTGTTCATTTCAAATCCGCAAAGAGACTCATTAGGAGTGCATATACCTTGTTGGATTAAGTTGGCTATTAAAGGGGAAGATGATTGAGCCACGTTTTGAAACCCAGCGCAATTAATAATAACCTTAATGGGATTGGTATATACATCTGTTGTGCCATCTGGGGTGATAAATTCAAACCCTATTGTTTCACCTTGTAAAGGTATGGTTTTTACAAATTTACCTTTGATAAATTCTATTTTGCCTTGAAATATTAGTTTATCTACTACATCAAGATAATCTGTCCCTGCACGTCTTTGAAACTTGCCGATTTCAACTCCATATTTGACAACAAATTGTCTTTGCTCCTCAAGGCTTAGTTTATTAAGAGCATTAATAACTGCTTGGGAAATTAGGGCATAGGTGCTGCTAATTGTTTCATTTTGATCTGCAATAGCTTGGACATCTTTTTTAACCGCTTCTAATATTTGTTTGGCAGTAAAATCAGTAGTTTTAACTAAAGATATTAAATTTTGAGGAGTATAGGTTGTAGATACTGGTTGTTCATAAATGCGATGTGGAAATTCTGCATTGGGAGAAATAATGATATATTTACTGATCTTGTTTTGCAGATGTGGAAGATTATTTAAACTGTATAATGTTTCCAAAGCACTGGCATTAGAACCTATGATTAAAACTTGATTGCCAAGTTTTTGATTAGATGAAGATTGAGTTAAGAATTGATTAACTTGCTCAATATTATAATCTTGAGAAGGTTCGTACATATTGCCAATAAAGCAGATATTTTGCTTAGTATTTTCCTGAGCTTCAAACTGTTGAACAAATGAAGCTTTATTAGGAGGACTACCTATAGCCAAAATAACTTGTCTAGCAGTAAACATCGAATTATTTGATGTGGACGTAGTAAATTCAACTTGATAGTTATCTTGTATTTTTTGAATATTAAACACTTCGGCAGTAAAGAGATCGCAGGTTAAATATCCTTGTTGAGCTTCTGCTAATAAAGAGTTTACTTGTTGTGTAACGTACCAACCAAAAACATATCTAGGAATAAATAGTTTATCCCAGTTTCCTTCTAGCATCGCCTTTTCATAGGCTTGTAACCACTGTTGAGTTAATACTCCAGATCTTTGTTTTAGACTATCTAATACCTCGTTATAGTTAGTATTTAACCAATTAATAAAACGATCGCGTTCTGGTTTTGGTAAAAATTCATCGAGGGCTGTAATAATTAATGATTGTTGACCAGATCTTTGACCGTAGGGTATTCCTGTCCAAAATTCCCCAGATTTATCAATTACTGCCACTTTAATTGGGGCATATGTATCAGTAGCTACTTTTTGTTTTAATTTGGCTTGTAGACGGTTAATATAATTAATCAATGTATAAGCACAAGAGATACCAGCTCCGACAATTACCAGATCATAATTAGGTTGATTATTAAGTAATTGTTGATCTAAAGAATTTGAGATATTTTTGATATTTGAATCTTGCATACTAAATAAAGATCAGTGCGATCGCTATAAATTAAAAGAAATTTATAAGTAATTGAGTAAAGCTATTTGTCTCTGTTATTTAATCACATTAATTGTTAAATTTCGGCTAAATAAATTCCGAAATATCTTTAATAAAACTATCATAAATTGCGAGAATTTACGGTGATTTTGATCACATCAATATAACTATGGTAATCATTGACAATTAAATTAACCTCTTAAAAAAGAATATATTTACAATTTAAAATTTTGCTCTTAAAGTAAAAAAGGAGCGAACTAAAGTAATAAATTTGAAAAAAATAACGCAATAAAAAAACCAATCTAATTGTAAATTCTAGTATTTAATCTAAATATATGTACTTATACGGAGCAGGGGGACATTCCAAAGTTATCAGCGATATTCTTAATAGTTTAGGAATAGAAGTAAAGGGAGTTTTTGACGACAAACCTGCTGATGCAAAACTAAAGACTATGGCAATTGATTCAGGAATAAGGGTGCAAGGAGAAACTTTTCCCAAATTAGACGCACCTTTAATTATTAGCGTCGGTGATAATTTAAGAAGAGCAGAACTAGACGCAATGCTTAGGATCAATGCCCAATATGGTCAGGCAATTCATGGGACAGCAATTATTTCTCCCAAAGCTACAATTGGGGAAGGTACAGTAATTTTACAAGGAGCGATCGTACAATCGGCAGCCAAAGTAGGCAGACACGTTTTAGTTAATACAGCAGCTAGTATAGATCATGATAATGAAATTGGGGATTATGCCCACGTTTCACCCCATGCAACCCTATGTGGTCATGTAAAAGTAGGAGAGGGAACTCACATAGGAGCAGGAGCAGTAGTTATCCCGTCAATTCGTATTGGTAAATGGTGTACTATCGGGGCTGGTACAGTAGTAATTAGAGATATTCCTGATTATGCAACGGCGGTGGGCAATCCTGCCAAAATAATTAAATTTAGACAACCTCCTTTTCTAGAGAAAGTAACTATCTAAACTGCATTCAAGACAAAAACTGTAAAATATACCAGAGGCACAAGATAAATTTATCAGTAGCGATTGGTTATATGAGTAAGGGAACATTATTTGATAAAGTTTGGGATTTACATACCGTTGGTACATTACCTTCAGGTCAGACTCAATTATTGATTGGGTTACATCTAATCCATGAAGTAACTAGCCCCCAAGCTTTTGCCATGCTGCGAGAAAGAAACTTAAAAGTCCTGTTTCCCGAAAGAACAGTTGCCACAGTAGATCATATTGTACCGACAGAAAATCAAGCCCGTCCTTTTGCTGATGAATTAGCAGAAGAAATGATGCAAGCGTTGGAAAAAAACACTCAAGACTACGGAATAAAATTTTACAACGTTGGTTCAGGTAATCAGGGAATAGTACACGTAATAGCTCCAGAACAAGGTTTAACCCAGCCTGGAATGACAGTTGCTTGTGGTGACTCTCATACTTCAACTCATGGAGCATTTGGAGCGATCGCTTTTGGCATTGGAACTTCGCAAGTAAGAGATGTTTTAGCTTCTCAAACCTTGGCATTGGCAAAACTAAAAGTCCGTAAAATTGAAATAAACGGCGAATTACCCTATGGTGTTTTTGCTAAGGATGTCATTTTACATATCATCCGTAAACTAGGGGTAAAAGGTGGTGTTGGCTATGCTTACGAATTTGCAGGTTCTACCTTTGCAGCCATGAATATGGAAGAGCGCATGACTGTTTGTAATATGGCAATTGAGGGAGGGGCGCGTTGTGGTTATGTAAATCCTGACGAGACAACTTTTGCCTATCTCAAAGGTAGAGATTTTGCTCCTAAAGGGGAAGCCTGGGATAGGGCTGTTGAATGGTGGCGGAGTATTTGCAGTGAGCAGGATGCAGTTTATGATGATGTGGTAACGTTTAAGGCGCACGAGATTGAACCTACTGTAACTTGGGGAATTACTCCTGGACAAGGTTTAGGTATTAGCGAAACAATTCCTCAGCAGTCGGATCTACCTAAGAGCGATCGCGCGATCGCCTCAGAAGCTTATACATATATGAAATTAACCCCAGGTGAACCAATTAAAGGTACAAAAATTGATGTCTGTTTTATAGGTAGTTGTACAAATGGTCGAATCAGTGATCTTAGAGAAGCAGCTAAAATAGCACAAGGGCATCATGTAGCATCAGAGGTTAAAGCTTTTGTTGTTCCAGGTTCAGAAAGAGTCAAGCAGGAAGCAGAGGCAGAAGGTTTAGATAAAATATTTACACAAGCAGGCTTTGAATGGCGAGAACCAGGTTGCTCTATGTGTTTGGCAATGAATCCTGATAAATTACAAGGAGATCAAATTAGTGCTTCTTCTTCTAATCGTAATTTTAAAGGTCGCCAAGGTTCATCTACGGGTAGAACTTTGTTAATGAGTCCTGCAATGGTAGTAGCAGCAGCAATCAAAGGTCAAGTTACTGATGTGCGAGAATTAATTAAATAATGAAATTAGTAGAGGCGGTAGTTACGTAAATAGTTAATTAAACTTTTGACTTTGGGCTTTTATTTATGCCAGTGGCAATTATTTTGAGTTTGCTTTTGATTAGTAATTGGATATTAATCAAAACTTTTGCATTTATACCTATAAATATTATCTCTTGGCTATTATCTTTGAGTCATGGGTGTATATTTTGGATCATTGTTGTCTTCTTGGCTTGGTGTGTAGGCGATGATTAGGGATACTGCTTGCACGCATCAAGTTTAAAATTAAGGGGTAAGGGTCTACTCATAGTTGCTAGATCAATTACCCCTTATAGGGAGAAGGAGTCAGGAGTCAGGAGACAAGGAGTCAGGAATAGGGAATAGAGAGACAAGGAGACAGGAATAGGGAGTCAGGAATAGGGAATAGGGAATAGAGAGACAAGGAGTCAGGAATAGGGAGTCAGGAATAGGGAGTCAGGAATAGGGAATAGGGACAAGGAGACAAGGAGTCAGGAATAGGGGAGACAGGAATCATTATTTATTATTGAAAAGCGTATTGCTAAGAGCTAAAAGTTTGTTCAACTGCTTTTAATGCTGCTTCTGCTGCTCTTTTTTCCGCTTCTTGTTTGCGACGATCTGTTCCTTCACCATAGATTTTACCTAAAACGGATACTTGGGCGGTAAATTGTTTAGCGTGGTCGGGCCCTGATTGAGCAATAATTTTATAAATCGGTGGAGTACGATGATTAGCTAATGCCCATTGTTGAAAACGGTTTTTACTATCAATAAAAGTAGCTTGGGGCTGGTTTATAGTAGCATGGGTAGAACTAGGCTCATGTAGGGTTTGTGCTACTAATTCTGCTGCTAGGGGCTGAAAAATTTCTAAAATATAATCGCGCACTGCTTCAATACCTGCATCTAAAAAATATGCCCCTAAAGTAGCTTCAAAGGTATCGTTAAGTAGGGAAGGATTGTTTCTTCCTCCATCTTTGGCTGCGCCTTTACCTAAACGCATCAATTCCCCTAAACCTAATTGCGCCCCTAATGCACCTAACTGTTGTTCATCAACTAATCGCGATCGCAAATGTGTAAGTTGTGCTTCATTGATGGTTGGAAACATTTGATAGAGCATTTGGGCGACTACAAACCCTAATACTGCATCACCTAAAAATTCTAATCGTTCATGATCTTCCATCACTCCAGGATGTTCATTCATATAAGAGCGATGGGTTAATGCAAGCTCTAATAGGGCGCGATTGGTAAATGATGGTAATTTATGCTTCATAGGTTATTTGATTGTCTAAGATGTCTTTAGTCAATAACAAAGCACTCTTAATTAAGTTTGATAATGGAATATATAGCAAGATGAGATTAATACTTGCATCCAGATGAATTTATTTGCTCTAATTTAAATTAACACGAGTATATTATCAAAAAAGTGCGATCGCCAACCCTAAGATATCTAGATAACATCAGTTGGAACATTTACCCTTTCAGGTTATATTTATTACTTAAAATACGGGGAATTTACTGATTATCAATCTGACGAACAACAGTTAAAGCCGAATAACTAACCCCTGCTGTACCTTCGCCTGGGTGGGTGGAATCCCCTACCAACCATAAATGCTTAATGGGAGTGCGATTTGCAAAGCCAAAAGGGCCGAAAGTAATTAAACGTTGACCCAATCCTCCTACAATACCTTGATCACGAGCCGTATAGTGAGCAAAAGTACGAGGTGTTGCAGCTTCAATATAAACAATGTTGGCTGGTACTAGATCAAAGTATGAACTTAAGCGTGCGATCGCTTCATCAGTGTATTGTTGTTTAATCTGCTGATAATCTTGCTCGTTTCCTTGCCACCATAATGTAGTATCGGTAAAGGAGGAAGCAATTAGGGTAGCCTGTCCTGTGGGGGCGCGTCCATCTCCAGGTTTACTAACAGACACAAATAAAGAATTGTTTTCGCCGATCACTTCATCTTGATTGTAGAGAAATTGTAGATGTGGGGGACAATCTGGGGGTATTGCCTCGCGTTTAACTCCTAAATAAATAACAAACGCCCCAGAGGGAGGAGGTAGTTTAGCAACTCGACGTTGATAATTATTTAAAGCTGCATCTTGAGTCAGTTTAACTAAATTTTGAGCAGTAACATTTGCAACAACTTCATCTGCTATTTCTGTCCAAACTTCACCAGTTTTTTGGTTACGGATAGTAACCGCAGTAGCTTTACCTTGGTCAGTATGAATTTTTTCGACAAGATGACCCATAAAAAGTTTACCACCATATTTTTCCAACCCAGCTACCAGGCGATCGCTCAATAACTGCATACTTCCCTGTAAATGGAATAGTCCTTGGGGAGTTTGGGATACGGCTAAAGCTGTGGCTGCATATAATAGAGCAGTTTCATCCGCCCCTACTTGGGAATATAGTTTAAGTTGTAAATCTAAAAAGGTTTTTAAACGTTGGTCATGCTGCAAACCATAAAGTTTTAGGGCATCACTAACCGTCATCAAAGTAAACGGCACGGTAATTAATGTATCAGGTCTGACTGCTGAGATTAATTGCCAGATGTCCCATAAATTACGGGGAGGTAAAACAGGATCTCGCCCCTGAAATCGCCAACTTGCCCGAAATAAACGCTCTAATAACTGCCAAAAAGGTTTACTACCAGGGAATTGCTTTTCTCTTTCTGCCCGCCATCGATCCAAATCTCGCCAAACATTAATTGCTTGGGTTTCTCCTGGTAAGAAAACTGCACAGGCAGGATCACAATTAGTAGCTTCGGGTGGCTCAATCTCTAACTCTTGAAAAATACGGTGATGTATTCCTCCTGGCTCTAAACCTGCCACTTGAGTTGCTCCCACATCAAAGGTAAATCCTCGACGTTTGAAGGTAGAAGCACATCCTCCAGGTACAATTGCTTGATCGTAGATACTTACCTGGTATCCCCGTTTAGCTAATAATGCTCCTGCTGTTAATCCTCCTATTCCTCCACCGATCACAATGATTTTGGATTTTTGTGGGTGTTGCTGATTTAATACACTCAATGAACGGGCAGTTGTTGCCATAAAATTAATTATATTAATATTTCTTAATACTTTCTTTTAATTTATTGTAAACAAAAACGTCTTTGTTAACTGGAATTATCCCCTTCCTGCCCAGTATTTTTTAGAACATTGAGGTTAAACTAGCCAGATATGAATGTTCTGTAATTTAACGATTAAACAGATGAATATTCAACGTTGGATAGCTAGAAGAGAATCAAACTGGAAACGTTTAGATAGTTTATTACAGGAAGCAGAAAAAAACGGCATTAAAACCCTTTCTGCTGAGTCGATTAAAGATTTAGCAAGTCTGTATCGTTCAGTATCAGCAGATTTAGCCAGGGCGCGCAGTAGACAAGTAGGCAATATCTTGATTCAAGACTTACAAAAATTAACTGCCCGTGGTTACAACCAGATATATCAAGGGTCACAACGCCAGGAATGGCAACAGGTTAAAGAGTTTTACCTTTGGGGATTTCCGCAAACAGTACGCTCAAATTGGAAATATATAGCGATCGCCACAGGAGTATTTTTGATCGCAGCAATGATTTCTTGGTGGTATGGCTGGCGAGATCCGACGTTTTTGGCTGTCACTGTACCTGAATATTTAATTAAAACTGTGCAGGAAGATGGGGAATTATGGATGGGTTCAATTGTTGGTATAGAGCCGTTAGCTTCTAGCAATATTACTATAAATAATCTTTCTGTTGCTTTTGGAGCGATCGCTGGAGGTATTACCGCAGGTATTTATACGTTAGTGATCATGGCATACAACGGTCTATCTATTGGTGCAGTTGCTACCCTGGTGGGAAAAAATAATTTAGCCTATCCTTTTTGGGCGTTTGTCTTTCCTCATGGATCTTTGGAATTACCTGCTATTTTTTTCGCTGGTGGTGCAGGGTTATTAATTGGTAAAGCGATTGTTTTCCCTGGTAAATATCGCCGTCTGGATGCTCTAAAAAACAATGGTATTGAAGCTGCAAAATTGCTTTTTGGCATTATCCCCATGTTACTCATGGCTGGAACAATTGAAGGTTTTCTTTCTCCTAATCCTTTAATTCCTAGCCCTATTAAATATTTATTGGGAACAGGTTTGTTTATTTTGTTAATTTGGTATTGCTCTTTACACAAAGAAGCTGAATTTAGGTAGGTAGTTAGGAGGAATTAGGTAGTTAGTAGTAGGTAGTGGGTAGTAGGTAATAAATATGAGTGAAAAGCTAATAGCTAAGAAGCTCACAGCTAAAAGTTAAAAGTTATCAAGCACGCAATAGGGTCGCGTCAAAGCCAAGAAGCTAAAAGCAAAAAGTACACATTTTATATATAATCGCACTTTGGCAAAATTAATAATTACGTTACAAAAAAATGATTAACCGACACTATATTAAATCTTTAATGACGGTAAGTATTGTTATTTTACCTGGGATGATTGGTACTTTAAATTTACACTCATCAGTCTTAGCTAATCCTAACCCTAATAATATTATTAATTCTTCCCTAGATACTGCCTGGGAAAATGCAACTCAAACCCACTCTTTAATTTCTCCAACACCAATCAATAGCTTGAAATTTAGTCCTGATGCTAAAACATTAGTGGGAGTAGGGGGGAATCTGATTAGCATTTGGAACGTGGAAACTGGGGAAATACAACGTATCTTACCTGGACATTATGCCTCAAAAGCTAAACTCAAAATTGCCCCGACAGCGATCGCTTTTAGTCCTGATAGTAATTTTTTGGCAACTACTACTTTAAGTCAAGGTTCTCTTATTGCTGATCATTCTTTGATAGTTTGGGATATTAACACGGGGGAAAAGGTTTTAAGCCTAACGGAGTCTGATGGGTGTCGGCAAGTACTGTTTGATAGTGAGGGTAAAATTCTTTATGGTGTTTGTGGTGTGGGTGTAACTGCTTGGAGTTTTCCCACAGGGGAAAAGTTATTTAGTTTTGCTAATAAAACTCCCATAGAGGCGATCGCTATAAGCTCTAATAGTGAAGTTATGGCAACCACAGGTATAGATTTAAATAATTCTATTGAGCTATGGAAGCTAGATGAAATTCAAGCAACCCCGTTTAAATCTTTGAGTGGTAATGCTAATAGTATTGCACAATTGGAATTTACTGCTGATGATACCAAGTTGGTTAGTAGTAGTTATGATGGCAAAATTAAGGTTTGGAATTGGCAGACAGGGGCAATATTTCCCCACACTGATAATCTTTATAGTAGCAATGGTTTATTTAGTCTTAGTGCTGATAGTCGCCTGATCGCAGGTAATTTTCACTCTTCACTAATAACAGATCTCAATACAGGCTTACCTGTAAGAAATCTTCAGAGATTATCTAAAGATAAAAATATTCAGGCTCTTGTTTTTAGCCCCCAGTCTGATATTCTAGCAAAGGTAACTCAGAACACAATTGAGCTTTGGCAAACCAACACCCCAAAACCTCAAGCAACGCCAGCAGCTAGAGATAATTATTTACCTTTGAATATTAATCAATATTGGGGTAATTTTGAAGAGTTGGGAAACGGCGAAAATATGACACTGTCAACAAATAAGCCCAGCCCCTATGGCAAAGATCCCAAAGCGATCGCTTTATCTGCCCTCGGTTTAACTAATACTGTTGAATCTGAAACTGAATACGTACAAATAGACTATCCAAACGACAATTTAGCTACTGTTACTATTACCCAAACAAATTTAGCTGATGACTCCCTTTCAGGTATCCGTTATTTAGTTGAATTTGCTCCCTATGGTGAGGCTAAATCTCAATGGCACGTCATCTGGGCAGGTAAACAATTTAAATGTCGCCTCGAGCGCGGTGATCAGAATTGGAGTCAAAATTTATGTCAATAAGTATTTAGGTACAGTAGTTTATTGCTTTTGGCAATACGCTAGAAGGCGCAGCTAACCCGTACTTGATAGCTTTTAGCTCTTAGCTCTTAGCAATACGCTTCTTGGCTAGAAGGTGCAGCTAATCCGTGTTTGATAACTTTTAACTTCTTAGCAATACGCTTCTCCTACCTACTACCTACTACCTACTACCTACTACCTACTGACTCCTGACTCCTGACTCCTGACTCCTTTATTTACTAATCTAAATAGTTGCCATAGCCTATCTTTTATATAAAAACTATTAGCAAAGATCTGACTTGAATAAATAAATTAAAATCAGATACAAAACTTAAATTTAATCTTTAATTGTTTAGTAGAATACATTTCGGGCTGATTATCTAGTATATTTTAAATTAAGTTCTTAATATAGCTTTAATGCAGTATTAAACCAAACGTCAGAAAATTTAAATAACTAATTTTAGATGAAAATAAATACTTATTTTGCTTACAAGTACATCATTGAATCTTGATTAACCGTTTTACTTGATATATATATAAAACCTACAAGGGAACAAAAAAAAAGTTTTGCTCAACTTATATTTTTTAATAGAACCTATAACTTGAGGGTTTAGGGCGGTTTTAAAATGATTAACTAGTAAAGTAATCTAAGTAAAGAATAAATATATAAATAGAAAAAAATGAATACCAAGAGTATCTTAATTGTTGGCGCAGGCTCAGTAGGATCGCTAATAGGAGCATCTCTGGTAAAAGCGAATTTAACAGTTACTTTTGTCGGGCGAAGTCAAAGCAATTACACCAAAAAAATTAAGCAAGCGGGAATAACTTTATCCTATCCTTGGGGGGAAAAATATCGTATTTTACCCAATAATCCCCAGGTGCGCTTTGTTGACACAGAGGAAGAACAAAAAGAAATATTTGATATTATCATTGTTGCGGTAAAGAGCAATAATTTAGCTGCGGTTGCGCCTTATATCCGTGATCATTCACATAAAAATAGCTTAATTTTTCATGCTCAAAACGGTATACCCTATTGGTGGTTTGCTGGTAATAATTATTTAGCTTGTCTCGATGCCAATTTAGTAAGACAAATCAAATCTCGTAATTACTTAAATGCTATTGATCCTGGTGGTAAAATTCTGAAATTATTAGGCGATCGCACTTTAGTCGGATGTGTGGTGAAAGCTCCCTGTGGCAAGACAAAACAAGGTTTAATAGAAGTTAAAAAACCTCCCAAAATGCTAGTAGGCTTAGTCAATGCTCAACAATATTGTTTTCAAAAGCCGACTATACATTACCTATGCAGCCTGCTATCTAATCATGGCTTAACAACCAGTTATACAGAAAAAATTCGTACAGAAGTCTGTCAAAAACTAGCAATTAATCTAGCAACAAATGTACTAGCTGCCTTAACAGGTTGTGCGATCGCCGAATTAACCGCTAATCCTCATGTTAACAATTTAATTGCCACAATCCTAGCTGAAATTAAACAAGTTTTTGTCACCTATGGCATAGAAAGATCCAATTTACCATCCGAAGAAAAGGTATATGATTACATAACAGAGCCAGGTAGCCAAAAACACTTACCTTCACTAGCTCAAGATTTTGCTTGTCGTCAATTAGGGGAAATAAATTTAATTACTGCACCTGTAGAAATGGCAGAAATAGCAGGAATTAATACACCAATTATGGCAAGTTTAGCTAAATTACTGCAATTTGCACAAACCTACGCCCTCAACACCCCAAACAGTAAGTTCAACATTTTAACTTTTGAGCATCATTCGGGTTACTGTTTATTAAATAATGCTGTTTATCAAAGCCATGTTTTAGATAGATACAAAATATCTGAGTTAGTTGCTCATCTAATTCAAATCAATATTGCTGCAAGGAATCTAAATTGTCAGCCAAGTGTTGCCTAATTAAAGTACGCACTAAGTAATAAGATAAGAATAGATTTGAGCAAACCAAAACCAGACAGAGCAACAATATTATTGATGAGAGCCAAAAAAAATCAAAACAACTCTCAGCAAAATCTTACTTCCAATTTATTTAAACGCCCAAGACGTAAACCCAAATTTAGTTTTTCTCGTCAAGAAGCAGTCAAAATTGGGGGAAAAAACAAAAAGTTTTCTTCTTCATTTAATGATAAATTCGGTATCCTGCTTTTCCTGCTAGTATCTGCTGTTGTTCAAAAGTTTTATTCCCTAACAAAAGTCAGCCCTCGTCAGATCATAGCCATACTTTTACCAATTCTCTTAGGGGCTATAGTTTGGTTTACTCCCCCTCCTGATGGAATAGATCAAAAGGCTTGGCATTTACTCGCTATTTTTTTAGCAACTATTATTAGTTTTATTATCAAACCTCTACCTCTTGGCTTAATAGCTATGAGTGCCTTAGTCTGGTGTGTCATCACCAACACTTTAGAATTAGATCAGGGGTTGAGTGGTTTTAGTAGCACAACTTCCTGGCTCACCCTAAGTTCATTTTTGATCGCCAGAGCAATTATCAAAACAGGTTTAGCTACTCGCATTGCCTATTTATTCATGACATTTTTAGGCAAAAATACTTTAGCTTTAAGTTACGGTTTATTAGCTACAGATTTAGTTCTTTCACCTGGAATTCCTAGTGGTAATGCAAGAGCAGGCGGTGTAATTTTTCCCATAGTCAAGTCACTATCTAGTATCTATGATAGTCAACCCCATGATGGTACTGCCAATCGCATTGGAACTTTTTTGATGCAGACGGGATATCAAGGTACTCAAATTACAACATCAATGTTTTTGACTGCAATGGTTGCCAATCCTTTTATGGCTGAATTTGCTGGTGAAATGGGTATTAAAATTGATTGGATCACCTGGGCTTTGGCTGCTTTAATACCTGGAAGTATTTGTTTACTAGCAATGCCGATAATTGTTTATCGTTGCTCTCCACCAGAGCTTAAAAAAACTCCTGAAGCTCGTTATCTGGCAAAAAGTCAGCTAGCAGCAATGGGAAAAATCAAGCAAGCAGAATTATTTACCCTGGCTATTTTAATTATCTTATTATTACTTTGGACTTTTGGTAATCGATTTTTCGCCATAGAAAGTGCAACCACCGCATTAATTGGCATAGTTTTGTTGTTATTTAGTAGAGTTTTAACTTGGAATGATATTGTAGAAGAGCGTCAAGCTTGGGATATTTTTATTTGGTTTTCCATTCTCTTGATGTTGGCAACCAATCTTTATCGACTGGGATTGATTTCTTGGGCGAGTCAATCTTTTAGTCAGATTCTCGGTGATTTAGCTTGGCAGCCAGCTTTCTTAATTTTTAGTTTAATATCTTTTTATAATAGTTACTTTTTTGCCAGTAAGACAGCATTAGTAAGTGCAATGTATCCAGCTTTGTTGCCTATTGCCCTATCTTTTGGCACTCCACCAATGTATGCAGCTTTAACCCTGGCTTTCTTTATGAACTTATCGGGATGTTTAACCCATTATGCAACAGCCGAAGCTCCCATTTATTATAGTGCAGGTTATATTAATGCCAGTACTTGGTGTAGAGTAGGATTCCTTTTGAGTTTGGTTTATATACCTGTGTGGCTGGGCGTTGGGGGATTTTGGTGGCATATGTTGGGTTTATTTTAAGGATATTCTACTTTTTTTTTGTTCAAGTAAGACGAAATCATAACCAGTTCCAGATTTATTGCCAGGTTGTACTTTAATTAAAGTTCCCTGCATATTGCGATCGCCTGAAGGTAAAAATTGGATGGGTTTGGTTGCCCCTGGTGTTGTAAATAAAGGATTGCTTAGTGTTATATCTATTGCCTCGCGAGTCACCCCTGTTTTTAAAGCTGCAATTATTGCTTCGGTTGCATCATATGCCATTGCAGTTCTCCAATTAATCGCTCCTTTCCAGAGTTTTTGAGCATCGAGATCAAAAGTATTATTAATACGAGCGTGAGGATACCAAGCAGCAGATATTACCATCCCATTAACGTCTTTTTGCCCTTGAGCTAAGGTGGCGTAAGTATTGAGGGAATGACTACCCAATAAAGTTAATCTATTTTGATTGGCTTGGGCAATTGCAATAGCAGAGTTGACATTACGAATGGAAGGAGCGAGGAAAAGAGCGTCTGCACCACTGCTAATCATTTGAGAAGGAATTTCGCTAGGGTTAAAATTGGCAGCAGCAAAATCACAGGGGGCTGATATGATATTTGCTCCACGGTTATATACTGCCCAGGTAAACTCTTTTTGGAAAGATTTGCTAACCTCCGACTCAGAATCTACACAGATAGCTATATTCTTTTTACCAGCAACTTCTATTGCATAATCAACCAAACTTTCCGATAAGGCTCTGGTGTTGGGAGTGGTGCGAAAAACATAATCGCCTATTTCCGATAAGCCTTCTGCCGAGCTTGTGGGCGTTATCATTACTAATTTCCCTGCTTGATAAATAGGAGCAGCAGCTAGGGAAGCATTACTATCATTGTGTCCGATTACGGCTAAAATTTCCTTATCTTTAACAAATTCTCTGGCAATTTCCAGGGCGATCGCTGGATCATTATCATCATTGGCAATTTTTACCGCCATCAATCTCCCATTTATCCCGCCGTTACGATTAATTCTGGTTTGTGCTTGAGCAACTCCTCGAAGTATTTCTTTAGCTACATCTAAATTTCCTCCAATTGGTACACTTGTTCCTATTGTTAATGGGTCACCTTGTAATTTAGCTAAAGAGTTATTCCAATATATTAAGGTTTCAGGATCGTTAGATTGGCTTTTTAAGGAATTTTGGAACTGTTGTAGAGCAGTTTTATAGTCTTGGGAGGCATAGGCTTGGATACCAGCTTGTTTACTAGAAGTCATGTTTGCACGAATCAAAATGCGATCGCCCAGGCTAGTTCGATTTTTTGGCGACTCTAGATTCTTATTACCTTGAGTTATATTTACAACTGAATTTAGTTTTGACTTAAATTTATCTGAAAACTCAACATTGCTATTGTTTAAGAGTACAATTAATGGTGCTAATAAACATAGTATTAATACGTAAACTAGCAATACGGTATTTTTTTGGTTGATTTTCAGCTTCTTCTTAAACATTTAATCGCTTTCCTCTCCAGCCAAGTATATTTATCCTAAAGATACATCGGTGATTGTAATAAGTTAGGATCGCTCATTGGAAGTGTTAACCCGTGCAAGGGTGACGGAAGCCCGTGGTCGCGTCACTTGAATTTAACCTTGATTTAAATAATTGATCTTAAAATTGGATCACTTGTTACAGATTTATACTACTGTGTAACCTAGAATTTCAATTATATTTAGAATTTTATTATATTTATTTCCTGCAAAACTCCCAATCACAGGAATTACCAGTTACCTCAGACTGTAAAATATGAGTCACTGCATCTAAAAAACCTAGTTCTTTATTTTCCTCCTGCACCACAAATTCAATTAAAACCTCTACTTTATGTGGATAGTCTTGGAGTTGATGGCTCTGAATTGATGTTAAATTAATATTTTTACTAGTGAGCGATCGCCATAATTTATTTAATACTCTGCTTTCATCCACTGCATAACAATTGACACGCAGCATATATGTAATAGCTGGTTGGGAGGTAACAGCTAATGGCTGATACTGTACTTGTAGCTTTTTTGTTTCACTTAGAGATGGAGAATTCGCATTTGTACCAAAAGTGCTAATGTGAGGTTTCGAGTGAGCCGCATGGCGATCGCTTTGGTTTTGGAATACTTGTACCATAGGACGAAGTAAAAGATTTGCCCCCACCACTGCTGCCGTACTAAAATAAGCCTGGGGTAAATGTCCTGCACCTACTAAAGATCCGATCGCTGCTGCACACCAAAGAGTTGCTGCGGTATTAATTCCCCTAACACTAGCACCATCACGTAAAATAACACCACCACCAAGAAATCCAATACCTGACACTACTTGTGCAGCGATCCTAGTTGGACTAGCATCTCCAGGAGTCATCACAGAAAGCATCACAAACATAGCTGCGCCCAGGGTTACTAGTACATTAGTCTTTAAAACAGAGCGAGTTTTTAGCCATTGTCGTTCAATACCTATTCCCATTCCTAACATAAACGCAATGGTCAAGCGAATGCCAAAATCAATCCAAGTCATTGCTGCTATTTTTCAATCTTTTATTGATTATCAAATTATTAATAATGGCTTGCTTGCAGCTAATTAGTTATCATCAAGCTCTATTTTTAAATATTAGAAATTAAGATTATCTCGTTTCTCAATGAATTTAAAATAACCTGAAGTATTATATCTCTTGGCATAATAATTCAGGTTAACTAAAGATTAACAAATCAGCAGTTATCCATCGCTATTTATCTTATATATTTGATTGAGGCAGAAGATAAATTCATCTTAAATCATTATTTAAATCTAATAATAATTAATTCCTGTCAGCAATCAGTTCTTAGTAATTAGATAAAATATAATTAAATATATTGCCATAATCTTCAAGGCGAAGAGAGCAAAAATTTGACTCTGATCTATTTATAAGGCGGTGGCTAATATTAGTTTTCGATTTGTACTAAAAACCTTAGAATATATAATTGTAAGGGTTTTAAAAAAGATTTTTAACTATATTTGGTATATAAATTTCCCTGCTCTCATTTTCTACACTTAACATTTTTAGACAACAAAAAAAGAGGAATAAAACAATAATCTATTCCTCATCAATTAAACTAAAAATAAATAGTAGACTCAATTAATCAAAAATACTTTGATAAAACCATTAATCGTAAGACTACTAAAATACTTGTTCCACTTCTACAATTTCGGGAATTTTTTCTCTTAATCGACGCTCAATCCCCATTTTAAGAGTCATAGCAGAACTAGGACAAGAACCACAAGCACCTTGTAATTTCAATTTAACAATCGGTCCTTCAATCTCTGCAAGTTCAACGTTGCCACCGTCAGCCATCAAATAAGGACGTAGTTCGTCTAAAACAGTTTCCACATTATCTTTAGTTAATGCTAATGCCATAGTTTGTTTAGTTGATTTATAAGTATTGCTATTATATTGATACTAGCTTGAAGAAGCACAAAAGTTACGCGATCGCTGCTGGTTTTAACAATTTAGTTTCAAAAAACCTAAATTCAGTGGTTAATTGACCATCATTTGTACTAATAGATTCGATAATTTGATGTTTGGGAACATAAGATTTTCCTAACTTTTGCTAACTTTCCTTAAGTCGTTTAACTTTAAGAGCATTAGAGAAACTCCATTGTAACCAATAAAAATGCAACCTTCTCCACTATCAAGATATTTAGTATTAATCACAAATGCCATAAGTCCGATTATACGATTTACTTGACTAATTTCTGTTGCGCGAATTTTATAATTAACACCCATATCGTCTTCAATTGCACCAGACGCATCTTCTTTGCCAAAAGTCAAAGAATTATTGCCATAAGCTTTTTCAAAACTATTGTGTTTACGATAAGTGATAACGTCTCTCATGTGATTGTAGACACTTTCAGCAACCTTCTTATTCTTAATACCATTAACTTCTACAGATAAATCACTGTTGACTTTTATACCTACTGTGTATACTTCGTTTGCTTATTTTATTTCTAACTTAGCAGTGTAACCAAGGAAATCACTATCTCAAGTGTAACGGTTTTCGTAGGCAACGCGTATTACCTGTAATACATTGGTTTTAACGCTTTCCTTCTCCTTGTCTAGTTTAGAAAAATTTTTATCAACAACTCTAAATAAATTTCTTTGTCAACTTTTGCTCAACATTACCTAAAATATAAAATCAAAACATATAAATAAGTCTGTAGGCAATATAATATCAAATGCTGTCACTTGTATTTAAACTACACATAAAAATTATATATAAGATTTGCTTAATATTTTAATTAAATTACTTATTAATTAGTCTCACAAGATTCTCAAATTTTATTTCTACAATTATGCAATCCTTAATTATTAAGCGTCAATAATTATGAAAGCAATACAAATACTGAATCAATACCGCCAAGGTAAAATAGATTTTCAGGGTGCAAGTTTACATTCAATTGATTTACAAGCTGCTAATCTCACGCGCATCAACTTAGCTCAAGCAGATTTGAGCAATGCTAACTTAAGTAATATAGATTTAAGTGGTGCTTGTTTACAACAAGCAAATTTAACCAATGCCAATTTGAGTAACGCAACTTTAGTAGGTGCTAATTTAGGAGAAATCAATTTAATTGGTGCAGATTTAGAGAATGCGGATCTTAGAGGTGCAGATCTAAGTGGTGCTGATTTGCGTTGTGCTAATTTACACAAAGCAGACTTATGTAGTGCAAATCTCACTGATGTTGATCTAAGTGGGGCAGATTTAACCAATGCTGATTTAACTGACGCTCAACTAGCGGGTACAGATCTTACTGTAGCTGATACTCAAGGAGCAAATCTAAATCAGGTAAGCTGGAATGGCGGTGAAAGAAAACAAGAATACACATCCCACAATTGGGTTACTTGGTCGGGTAAATAGTCTAAAATTTCTGTGAGAAATTAAATTTTTTACCCATTACCTGTTACTTCTTACCTACTACCTTATTTCAGTTACCAGTTAAAGTTTTACACTGTGCCTGATTATAAAGAAGGCGATCGCATAACACTAAAGCAACCATTGCCTCAACCATAGGTACTGCGCGAGGGAGGACACAAGGATCATGGCGACCTTTTGCTGCTAGTACAGTTGTTTCCCCAGTTTTAGTAACTGTTTTCTGTTCCTTACCAATAGTGGCTGTGGGTTTAAAAGCGACTCGAATAACAATATTTTCGCCATTAGAAATACCACCTTGTACTCCCCCTGAACGGTTGGATACTGTACGTGTTTGACCATCAGCAGTGATATAAAACTCATCATTATGTTCACTACCAGTCATAGTTGTGCCTGCAAAACCCGATCCAATTTCAAAACCTTTAGTAGCAGGTAGAGACATCACACCCTTAGCTAAATCCGCCTCTAACTTATCAAAAACAGGATCACCCAAACCTTTAGGGACGTTACGAGCAACACATTCAACTACACCGCCCAAAGAATCCTGATCTTTCCTTGCCAAATCAATACGCTCAATCATGATTTCGGCACATTCAGCATCGGGACAGCGAACCATATTACTTTCTACTTGTTCCAAGGTAACAGTACTCGGATCAACTTGTGCTTCTATATCCTTGATACTTTTTACATAACCAACAATTTCCACTCCAGCGACTTGGTGGAGAATTTTTTTAGCGATCGCTCCTGCTGCCACTCTACCAATAGTTTCCCTCGCAGAAGAACGCCCCCCACCTTTCCAATTACGAATACCATACTTAGCATCATAGGTAGCATCAGCATGAGAAGGACGATATTTAACTGCCATCTCATCATAATCTTGTGAACGAGCATCCTTATTGCGTACTAAAATGGCGATCGGTGTACCTGTAGTTTTCCCTTCAAACACCCCTGAAATAATTTCACAGGTATCACTTTCTTTTCTGGGAGTTGTAATTCTACTTTGTCCTGGTTTTCTGCGATCTAGTTCTACTTGAATCTCTGCTTCGCTAATTTCAAGTTGGGGGGGACAACCATCAATTACCACTCCCACACCACCACCGTGAGACTCCCCAAAGGTTGTAATGCGAAATAGATGTCCGAATGTGTTACCCATAATCCTGTTGCTATATTTGTTAAGGCGATTTGTATTTTATCGCAACTTACTAACTTAATTACTGATGTGTTAAAGATTACCTATCAGTGGCAATTTGGGAAAGATAAAAGAGACAAGATTACTTTATCCTGCCCTAACAGATGTATAGAGTACATTACACTAACATTTACAGATAAATATGATTCATCTGCGATCGCCTTTGGGTGTCACTAATTATTTAATTTCATCAATCCTTTTCCTTTCAACAAATTTATAGATTTAGTAACATTAGTATTTGGCAAATTTATGTTTAAACCTATTACTCACATTATCTATGATGTGGATGGCTTGCTATTAGATACAGAATCTCTCAATGAAAAAATTAATAGCACCATTGCACAACGCTATGATAAAACCTTTAATCTTGATCTTAAGATGGCGATCGCTGGACGCACAACTATAGATTCCGCCACCATTATTGTTAATACTTTGCAACTACCCCTAACTGTTGAAGCCTATCTTGCAGAACGAAATAAATTAATATATCCTTTGTATCCTAGTTGTCAAACTTTACCTGGGGCGATCAAACTAATTGAACATCTATCTTGTCATCAAATTCCCCAAGCACTTGCTTCTAGTTCCTCACGTCATCATTTTGGGCTTAAAACCATTAATCATCAGCAATGGGTGAAATTATTTCAGGTAGTAACTTTAGGAGACGACTGTGAACTAAAACACGGAAAACCTGCACCAGATATATTTTTACTTACCGCCCAAAGATTAAATGCTGCTCCTCAACAATGTTTAGTATTTGAAGATTCCATCGCTGGTATGCAGGCAGCCAAAGAGGCAGGAATGTCGGTAATAGCTATTCCCGATCCTATATTTGACCATGATTTATTCACCGCAGCAGATCAAGTACTTAATTCCCTCCTAGAGTTTCAACCTCAAGTTTGGAATTTACCCGCTTATAGTTTTTTATGACAATTCAACATTCAAGCTTTATCTTAGTTTTGGCAGCCTTAGAAGATTATTTAATTGGTGATCCTTGGGGATGGATTCATCCTGTACAGTTAATGGGGTGGGTAATAACTAATTATAGTAACTGGGCGATAAAATACTTGCTCCCAGGTTGGCAACGTCGTTTAGCTGGAATTTTGCTTGGATCTGGTTTAATTGTGGGTAGTGGCTTAATCGGGTGGGTAATAATTTTTACTTGTCAACTCATTCATCCCTTATTTGGATATTTCAGCCAGATCATATTATTAGCTAGTTGTTTTGCGGGTAAAAGTTTACGAGTTGCAGTTCAAGATGTTTTACAACCTTTAACCGAGCAAGACTTAGAAACAGCGCGATCGCGTTTAAGTATGTATGTAGGACGTGATACTCAAGACCTATCAGAATCAGAAATATTACGCGCATTACTCGAAACCGTCGCCGAAAATACAGTTGATGGAGTCACCGCCCCACTTTTCTATGCCATTTTAGGGGCATTAATTCCCAGTTTGGGTGTAGTTCCCCTCGCCTTAGCTTATAAAGCTGCTAGCACCCTTGATTCGATGGTAGGGTATCTACGTGAACCCTATACAGATCTAGGTTGGTTTAGCGCGCAGCTAGAAGATCGTTTAACTTGGCTTCCTTGTCGTCTAACTGTCTTAACATTGAGTTTATTTTCCAGACAACCTTTAAAGGTATTAGCTATTTGTCGTCGCGATGGTATCAAAGATCCTAGTCCTAATTCTGGTTGGAGTGAATCTATCTATGCAGCCATTCTCAAAGTTCAGTTAGGAGGTAAAAATACTTATCAAGGAATAGTTAAAGATAAACCTTTATTAGGAGATGATCTTGAAGTAATTTCGGGAGCGAAAATCAATCAAGCCCTTGGACTAACTCGCTACTGTTTTCTTACTTGGTTAGCGATCGCCTTCTTTGTAACTATTAACTTTGGGTTATTATCAATACGCTTAAACATGGATAATTGACAATTGACAATTGATAATTAATTTGGTCGCTTGACCTCGAACCGTGAGGCTGGGGTAACTATCAATTATCCGAGGGCTAAAGAATGAATTTTCTTCAAATTATTGACCGCCCGAATCCATTCTTAATTATCAATAGCGTGAATATTACCTAAACCCCCACTACTCCCTCCCCCACTACTTACTACCTACTGACTCGTTACTCGTTACTCTCATTGTCCCCTTGTGGGATTACTCTCATTGTCCCCTTGTGGGATTACTTTTTATTCACCACTCCTGTCTCCTGTCTCCTGTCTCCTGTCTCCTGTCTCCTGTCTCCTGTCTCCTGTCTCCTGTCTCCTGTCTCCTGTCTCCTGTCTCCTGTCTCCTAAAAAAATTGTTCGGCAATCCACCCAGAAAACCTGATCTTGCATAAATTTTTTTACCTCATCATATATATAAAGTAAATCAGTAAAACTGTCACTAAAAATCCCCAAATTATAGTAGGTATTTGATCGATTAATAATCTGATATTTTTAGCCAAATAGTTGAACCTTTATTTTCAAGCTTGCGTCTAAAAATATAGTCGGACAGTTCAAAATCAAACGAAGTATTGCTGACTTTTAATCAGTTTATAAGGAGTCATAACTGTACAGATGCCCAACGCCAACATAGAAAAAACAACCACAAAAAAAACTTATTCAGCAGATATGGTGAGAACCTATCTTCATGAAATTGGACGGGTACGCTTGTTAACCCACGAACAAGAAATTGTTTATGGTAAACAAGTGCAGAAAATGATGATCCTGTTAACCGAAAAAGAAGAATTAGAGCAGCAGCTAGAAACTAAGCTCAGTCTGAAGGAGTGGGCGGACAAAGTCCAAATGAGTGAAACAGAAATTAACAGGATTATTCGTGAGGGTCAAAGAGCCAAACAAAGAATGATCGAGGCAAACTTACGTTTAGTAGTGGCGATCGCCAAAAAATATCAAAAACGTAATATGGAGTTTCTCGATTTAATTCAAGAAGGTAGTTTAGGTTTGGAAAGAGGAGTCGAAAAATTCGATCCTACCAAAGGGTATAAATTTTCTACCTACGCTTATTGGTGGATTCGTCAAGCAATCACTAGAGCGATCGCTCAACAAGCCCGTACCATTCGTTTACCAATTCATATCACCGAAAAGCTCAATAAAATTAAGAAAACTCAACGAGAACTATCTCAAAAACTTGGACGTAGTGCTGAACCTAGAGAAATAGCCAAGGAGTTAGGTTTAAAAACTTCCCAAATTCGGGAGTATTTAAGTATTGCTCGTCAACCCATATCTTTAGATGTCCGTGTTGGTGACAATCAGGATACTGAATTATCCGAATTATTAGAAGATGAAGGAGCATCACCAGATAATTATGCAACTCAACAGCTATTACGCCAAGATTTGTATAATTTGATGGCAGATCTAACCCCTCAACAACAAGAAGTTATTTCTTTGCGCTTTGGCTTAAATGATGGCAATGAACTATCCCTAGCTAAAATCGGTCAAAGAATGAGCCTTAGTCGTGAACGAGTACGTCAATTAGAGCATCAAGCTTTATCACTATTAAGAAGACGTAGAAACTATGTTCGAGAATATATTGCAAGTTAAAACTGTTTGAGATAAATTTTGCTAATAACTGGCGATCTACACTAGTTTGTTATAAATTCGATCTATTAATCTATAGATTTGATAACAGCAAGTGAGGTCGCTATTATTATTTTTATGTTACAAAATAGACAATTAATTTTAACCCCTGCTGGATATCCTAGTATCTTGGCGGGGGTTCATGGCAAAATGACCATCGAGTCCGATAATTATGGTCTAGAAGGTGTCGGCTAGACCAAACCAATAAGCGAAGATCAAAATTACCATTCTCTGCTGGTGGCTAAGTTCTCCACAGTGAATTTTTAACTAAGTGGTGTAGGAGTTAGTAATGACACTATTCAATGAAACGTTAAATGGCAAAGAAAGTAAAAATAGTTTTGGAAGTATTAATGGTAAATCAAATAATTTAAATGTAAATTCTCAAGCAGAAGCAATACAGGTTTGGTTAATTGATAAGTTAGCAACAATTCTAGATCTTGAACCACATCAAATTGATGTAACTCAGGATTTTGAAGAATATGGATTAGAATCGGCAGAGGCGATTAATTTATCAGGCGGTTTAGAAGATTATTTGGGTTGTCGGTTGCCACCTACCCTCTTGTGGGATTATCAAAATATAGAAGCTTTAGCGCAATATTTAGCTAATTGTAAATTGCCTCAAGACTCAGTTAATTCAATCGATGATTTAAGGGAAGTCTCGCCCACCACTATAGATAATTTAGCTAAAAATACTGTTGATCATAATTCTTTAGAAATACCTGTCGAAAATTATAAATTTGAAGAATTTCCTGAATATCAAAAATTATTAGCTCAACAACAACAGGTAGCCAGTTTAGGTAACGGTAATCCGTTTTTTATTCCCCAAGAAACCATAGTAAACGATCGCACTATTATTGGTGGTCAGGAATTTATTAATTTTGCTACCTATAATTACATTGGGATGTGTGGTGATCCTCAAGTAACCCAAGCAGCAATTGAAGCGATTGATCGCTACGGTACATCTGCTTGTGCTAGCCGTTTAATTTCGGGTGAAAAACCAATACACAGGGAATTAGAACAAGAACTTGCTGATTTTCTAGGTGTAGAGGACAGTATTATGATGGTAGGTGGTCATGCCACAAATGTGACTACCATAGGTCATTTATTCGGCAAAAACGACTTAGTAATTTATGATTCCCTTAGCCATAATAGTATCCTTCAGGGCTGTTTCCTTTCTGGAGCAAGTTTAGTAGCATTTTCTCACAATGATACAGAAGATCTAGAAAATATCCTACGCGATCGCCGACACCGTTATCAACGAGTCTTGATTGTTATAGAAGGAGTCTATAGTACTGATGGTGATATTGCTAATTTGCCAGAATTTATTAAGTTAAAGCAGCAGTATAAAACATTCTTGATGGTCGATGAAGCCCATTCTATGGGAACAATAGGCAAAACTGGGCGTGGGATTAGTGAATATTGGCAAATAAACCCCAAAGACGTAGATTTATGGATGGGTACTCTCAGTAAGTCTTTTGCAAGCTGTGGTGGCTATATTGCAGGTAGTAAAGCTATAGTTGAATATCTTAAATATACCGCCCCTGGTTTTGTTTTTAGCGTTGGTATGTCACCACCCAATGCAGCAGCGACTTTAGCAGCAATTCGCGTCCTTAAAGCACAACCCCAAAGAGCAACAATTCTGCAAGATCGGGCAAAATTCTTTTTAGATTTAGCTAAACAACAGGGTTTGAATACTGGAATGAGTAAAGATTCCCCAGTCATTCCCATAATTGTCGGAGATTCTTTAAAATCAATTCAACTATCACAAAATTTGTTTAAGCAAGGAATAAATGTTCCTTTTATGATTTATCCTTCAGTTCCGCAAAACGGCGCACGCTTAAGATTTTTTATTACTTGTAATCATACTGAAGATCAGATTCGCTCGACTATCAGTGTTTTAACAGCAGAACTTAATAAGTTATAAATTGATTTTAAAATTAGGGTTTTTAATTAGCAGAAATAGTTAATACTGTTTCTGTTTTTTTTGTTTATTTATATTCTATAAAAATTTTAACAATTATGTCTAAAATGCGTATTTGCTCGTAGAAAAAAAAACCTTGCTAGAGATTTTCCGTAAAACGACTATGGTGCAGATTTTTTTAACAACAGAAAATTAAATCTAGATTCATATAAATAGATTGTTGATCAGGAAAAACTTTATTGTTATGACTACTCAAGCTCTTAATTACCGTTACATGAAATTCCTTCAGGATTATCATCGTCAACCATCCTTAAAATTACGTAATAAGTTAGTTGAGTTAAATACAGGTTTAGTTAGAAAAGTTGCCCATCAAATTTGTCGTAAATGTGCCGAACCCTATGAAGATTTAGAACAGATTGGATATTTAGGTTTAATTAGAGCAATTGAACGTTTTGATCCAAACCTAGGTTCAGCATTTAGTTCTTTTGCCATCCCTTATATTCGAGGTGAGATGCTACATTATTTAAGAGATCGTGGTAGTATCATGCGTATTCCTCGTAGATGGCAAGAACTTCACACTAGAGGGAAAAAATTACGTAAGGATTTGATTGAAAAGCTAGGACGTTTACCCAAGGATACAGAGTTAGCAAAGGGTTTGGGTGTTCCTTTAGCAGAATGGAGTGAATGCCAATTAGCTTTACAAAATCGTTTACCAATTAGTTTAGATGCTGTAGTTAATAATTCTCTCGATTCTACCATTACTTTTGGTGAGACTCTTGCTGATCCTAATTATCATCAAAAACGTAAATTAGAAGATGATAAATTACAATTACAAAGAGCAATGAATCAATTGGAAGAAAAAACTAAAGCAGCAATTGAATGTGTATTTTTGTGGGATCTACCTCGCAAAGAAGCAGCTAAACATATCGGCATTAGTCCAATGACTGTAACTAGACATTTACATAAAGGAATTGAACAATTAGGTTTGATGTTAGAACCACAAGCAGCTTAAACTAGTTTATAGGTAATAGGTAATAGATTAAAAATAATACAGGTATTTGAAAAATTTTACTTAATTTAGTTTGTTCGGTCACAACTATAAATTTATAGATATTTTCTTCTAGTTTTTATTTAACAATCCATTGAGCAAGCATCTAAATTGGTGCTTGTTTTTTTTATTAATTAAATAATTCAAATACCTGACGGCAAAATAACTTTAATTGTTCTTCTGTATCTTCGGCAGGTTGACATTTACCGACAAATTGCCAATTATCTATAGTGGAGAATTTCCAAGCTTGTCCAACATGGCTAAACCCACAGGTTTCTACCCCAATAAACCGTTCTTTTTCCTCGGTGGGATCTTTATAAAAGCGAATTTGTACCAAAATACTGTTGCTTTGATAACGTCTACTCCAACCAGGAAAATGAAAACCTATATCGATTGAATCAGGATCAACTAATTCACGAGTATTAGGATCATTTTTCCAGGGTTTTAGATCAGCTTTGGCATCGGGAAACTGTGCCTTAAACAAAGTAACTGTAGAGGCAATTTTGGTAGCAATATCTAATCCTTTAGCTCGCTCCGATGCATTCATACATTGCTCTCCTGTTGCCTATCTTTATTTAACCACTTGTTTCATTATTTAGTACAAAGATCCATTGGCATTGCTGTATCAAAGGATAGAATTTAAGGAATTTGCTCTTTATTTTAACTAGTTTTGAAGCAAACCCAAGACTTAGGGTATAAAGCTTGATCCGATGCAATATCTAAAAGGCTTGTATCCATTCTTTAACTTCATATTCAGTCCAGATACCATTTTGCCAATAGGGATCAGACTCTACAAGTTGACGAATCACAGTTTCATTCTCGCCTTCATAAATTCCAAAAACTTGGGTATTATCTTTAGTTGGGCCTAGAGTAATTAGGATACCATCAGCCTGTTGACGAGCCAAACCATCTAAATGTGCTTGACGGAATGGGGTTCTTTTTTCTAGGGCGTTTTCGCAATAACTACCCCACATAATGTATTTTGGCATAATTAAGAAATTAAGAAAAAATCTGAAAAAGCGATCGCAAATGGTGGGCTACGCCCAATCGCGGAGGATAAGTGAGTAATAAGTAAGGGGGAATTGAGCTACATTTCTATTTTCTACCTAACTACCTTGTCTTTTTTAACTACTTGTGAGGGCGTAATTTGAAGATATTCTCCAGATGTTAACCGCCCGAATTGCTACTGGCTACTTGATTAATTAGCTACTTTTAGTTCGTTTAAAAGAGCTTTTACTTCTGGAGTTTTTAGACGCGCCCCTAAACTGGTTACAATTTTAGCCGATGCTAGGGAAGCTAAACGTCCAGCCTCCGCCAAAGTTAGACCGTTGGTAATGCCGTATAATAATGCCCCTGCATACATATCCCCTGCACCCACTGTGTCAATTGCTTTAACTGGAAAAGCTGCAATTTCAATTAATTCTTCTCCATCAAAAATTACTGAACCTTTAGCACCACGAGTAATAGCAAATTCTTTGGCTAAAGTTTTAAGATAGTCTACTGCGACGTTGAAATCTTCGGTTTCTGCCATCAACAGTGCTTCCCCTTCATTGGCAAAGAGAAAATCAACTCCAGAACCAATAATCTCCAATAGCCCTTGTTTAAAAAACTTTACCATGTTTAAATCAGCTAAAGTAAAGGCAGTTTTATTACCTGCACCCTCGGCAATTTCCTTAGCTTTAATCGCTGCTTGTTTACTCTGTTCACCACTGACTAAATAACCTTCTATATAGGTATATTTCGCATTTTCAATTACGAATGGTACTAATTCTGTATCAGAAAAGTTACCTGAAATACCCAAAAAAGTATTCATAGTGCGATCGGCATCTGGGGTTACAAATACTAAGCATTTACCTGTTACCCCCGACTCAGGAGGATGATTTTCTAAATTAGTAGCTACTCCACAATCTAGTAAATCTTGGGTGTAAAATCTACCAGGTTCATCATCAGCTACCTTGCAGGAATAAAATGCTTTCCCTCCAAACTGACTAATAGCAATTAGGGTATTGGCTGCTGATCCTCCACAGGAACGTTTTTGCTCATAGTCTGCTAGATGAGCGACGATTTTATCTTGACTGGCTTGATCTAAAAGGGTCATCACGCCTTTTTCTATCCCTAATTCCTCTAAGGTTTGAGGCGAAAGTTCAAATTCAATATCTAATAGCGCATTACCTAAAGCATACACGTCGTATTTTGTCATAAGTTACCTTACAAGAACTGATCTATCCTATGTGGTTAATAAATATTATTTTTGCCAATCTCAAGTGGATTAGTCTTAAGCAAGATAGCATTATTAGAACTATTACATCAGTATTAAATTCGCCAAATCAATCAAAAGTGGCTTATGGTACGGTGTCTATAGAATTAAAAACTTGTCTATACATAAGCACCAGTAATTGTTTAATTACTCATAAAAATAGGAGAGACCAAAGATATAGATATAATTATTGAAACAAGAAACTAGTAATTGCATTAAGTTTTCAGACTGATTAACTTCTGGCTATCGATTTATGTCATCACCCAATTTAGATACCCCCGTTACCGAAAAAGAGAGACAAGCTTACTTAGACGAACTTCCTGAAGAAGTCGAAATGTCTTTGTTTGATCATTTAGAAGAATTACGTTTAAGAATTTTCTACGCTCTAATTGCAGTAGTAGTTGCTGCTATAGGTTGTTTTATCTTTGTCAGACCTTTAGTGCGTATTTTAGAAGTACCCGCGCAAGATGTACGATTTTTGCAATTAGCTCCTGGAGAGTTTTTCTTTGTCTCAATTAAGGTGGCTGGTTATAGTGGTATGGTTTTGGCAAGTCCGATGATTCTTTATCAAATTGTGCGCTTTGTCTTACCTGGTTTGACTCGGCGCGAGCGTCGTTTACTTGCTCCTGTCATTTTCGGATCTAGTATTTTGTTTTTTGCAGGATTACTTTTTGCTTATATTGCTTTAATTCCTGCTGCACTCAATTTCTTTATTAATTATGGTAGCGATGTAGTTGAGCAGTCCTGGTCGATTGATAAATACTTTGAATTTGTTTTATTATTGCTATTTAGTACAGGCTTGGCTTTTCAAATACCTGTAATTCAATTAATTTTAGGCTTTTTAGGGATTGTATCTTCAGGGCAAATGTTGGCAGGTTGGCGTTACGTTGTACTAGGTTCGGTTGTTATGGGAGCAATTTTAACTCCTTCTACCGATCCTCTGACGCAATCTTTATTAGCTGGAGCAGTATTAGCTTTGTATTTTGGTGGGATAGGTGCAGTTAAGGTGATTGGTAAGTAACAGATATTACTTATCCCTAGATTTGTTTGGGATGAATCAATAAATATTTTGAGCAATATCTAAGTGCTGAATACCAATCAGTAGCAACATTATTACTCAGGTATATCTAATAATTAAGCTCCAATAACCAAATATTCCTCTTAAAAAATCTATAGCTTTAATTGATAAAAGACAATCCTTAGTAGAAATTATTCAGAAAATTATGGTCTAAAAATCTAGTTTCGTGATAGATTGGTATTGTCAACAACCTAAACTTAATGAAAATACCATGTCTGTAGCTGAAGGTTTGTTACGTCCATTTGGACACGTAGAAGATAATCCTGTATTACTAGACAAAAGCGTTACTGAGCCTGTCTGTGAAGGATTGAATACAGCTTTATCCAGTTTTCAAGGTTTGTATTTACAATATCAGAAACATCACTTTGTAGTTGAAGGGTCAGAATTTTACTCTTTACACGAGTTTTTTGCATCTAGCTACGAAGAAGTGCAAGGACACGTTCATGATTTGGCTGAAAGACTCAATGGGTTAGGAGGAATTCCTGCTGCTAGTTTTACTAAGTTAGCAGAGTTATGCTGTTTTACCCTTGAAGCTGATGGTGTATTTGGTGAGCGTCAGATGGTAGAACATGATTTAGCAGCAGAACAAGAAATAATTCAGTTACTACGCCGTTTAGCTGCTCAATGCGAAAGTTTGGGCGATCGCGCTAGTCGTTATCTCTATGAACAAATCTTGCTAAAAACTGAAGAAAGAGCCTATCACTTAGATCATTTCCTAGTCCACGACAGTTTGACTCTGGCTTTTGTAGGTAACGGCAAGAACTAATTAAATAATTGCTGTCCCATCAACTCGACGAATTGTTACCACTCTAGGCAAAGGGGGTTGATTTGCTTTGCCACTGGGCCAATTTGAACCAATAGGGACTTGGCGTTGTTGTTTAAAAACTTTGCCATCTGTTGCTAATAATTCAAATTCTCTCAGTTCTGTCTTCATATCTTGACGAGTCCCATTTTTTTCGCCTGGGTGTTGGATAGACAAAAATAAATTTAGATTATCCTGATCAAAGGCTGGGCCTGTACATTCACATTCGATAGGGCCGAGTGCAAAGGGATAAACTGTACCTGCATCCTCGCCTGATAGGGGAATATACCATACAGAATTATTACCAAACACTCCTGTAAGGTTATCCTCTAAATCTCTTTTGGGTACAGCTTTATTGTGGCTACTAGTAGACATATCTGTGACCATCCAAAGGTTACCAGCTTGATCGAAAGCCAGATTATCAGGATTAGCAAAGCCAGACCCACCCAAAGCAACCTCTCCGCCAGTCGCTAACATACTCCAAGTAAAACCAAAAGCAGCAGCATCGCCTTGTTCTTTTAGTTTCATAATCCAACCATATTCATAATCAGGGTTGCCATCAGGACTGACAAAAATAGAGCGATCGGGCCCTCCGTCGCTGCTAGAAGATCCTGAAGTAAAGGCAATAAATAAAGTACCATCAGCTTTAATTACCGTATCTTCTGGACGAGCAGTACAAGTTATACCAGCAGCACTAGCTGCAAAGTGAGCATCAATTAAAATCGCTCCTTGTATTTCTTCTGGGTTATCACCTTTATATAAATCTCCTAAAGTTTTAAATTTAGAGGTGAATGACTTGATTTGCTCTGGTGTGGAGACTTCCATAACTCCCCCAACCGTGCGATCGCTTTGAGGTAAAACTACCATACCACCGACTACTTGCTCAGGTAATACAGGGTCAATCGCAGTATCAGCAGCTAAAGGAATCCATTCCCCCACACCATTAGGATAGAATTTAGCCCCGTAAAGCATCCCCGACTCAAATAAACGAGAATTAGACTTATCTTGTGGATCTTTAACCAAGTCACTGCTAATAAATTTATATAAATGTCCTCCACGGCGATCGCAGCCAGAATAAACAGCCAAATTTTTATCTTTAACGGCTCGAATAGCAAAAGCCTCGTGACGATAGCGTCCTAACCAAGTATGTTTTGTGCCATAATCTTGAGGGTTAGCAGGATCAATTTCTACCATCCAGCCATATTTATTCCCTGCCAAACCAAAAACATTACCCCGACCATCAACATCTTCTGCGGTAATTAAAAAAGGTTTATAATTGGGGGCAAAAGCAGAACCATCAGCCATAACAGGCTCAGGGACTTGATCTTGAAAATTCTCCTCAGCACTAAGTACTGTTCCCCACGGAGTAGTACCCCCAGCACAATTTTGACTTGTACCAATAATGCGATCGCCAATTTTATCTTCATAACCCAATTTATTTTGTTTGCGAAACACCGCAACTGCTGCCCCTGTAGACTTCAATAATTGTTGAGGATTATTATCGCCTGAAATACCTGTAACGCGACGATCAGCAGCAGAATAGGTTCGCTCCCACAACCCATCTTGATTACGTTTAACTGAAATTATCCCCAGTCCCTGATCAATTAACCCTTCCCTCGAAACCTGTCTAATTTTTTCTTTGAGTGGGTCTTGGTCTTTAAGATCAAAAGCATTGATTTCCCCCTCATTAGCTTCGGCAAAAGCAATCAATTCAGCAAAGGGAAGCTGTTTACCAATTACTTGAGGATAGGTTTGCATCCATGTTGCCCCACTGATATATTCAAAATTAACTGTAAGGAAGCCTTCATTGGGGGCGGTTTCAATCAAGGACAAATAATCATTATAGAAGAGTCGAGGAGAATGTTGCCATTTCTCCCCTCTCGTCCGAAACCGTGCGTAAAAGTTTCCCTTTACACGGCTACTCAAAGGTATTGCTATTTGTCTTTTTAACAGGCTTCAAGGTTTTTATCTCTAATTAATTACTAAAACGTCATTTATCCAATGCCAATTCATTTTATTAATTTCCTTGGCTACTTTTTCAAAGTATTTGGACATCTTTTGTTCTCTTATCTTAATTAAATCGAAAGCCGTTTTTTCGTCGTGGCAGTGACCGTGAAGTAATTGGTAGTTAGAGTATACGTTTTCCCCTCCCAGCTTTTTGGCTTTAATGTGGTCGGTTTCAGGTATATCTTCATCTCGGATGTATAATCCGCAGTGAGTGCATTTGCCTCTTTGTTTTTTCAGTAAGTTGGCTTTTAAACTGTCCATTTCTGGGTGATTCCCCATTCTGGTAGCCCAATAGCTAAGATTACCGTCGTAAGGGCTTGCATCACCTCTTACTTTTACGTATCTGTTGCTACATGAGATATCTGTGTGACTTATAAGATATAGTTCGTTTCGACCTCTTCCAGTTGAGAATCTTTTCGCTTTTCTACCTTTTATATTCACATAATTCCAGTATCTCGTATACGCACTATTCCATTTCGCCTTGCACCTTCTTCTGCTCCAACTTCTCAATTTATGATAAAGGTCGTTATCTTGGTTTGAGTGTCCACCTACAGTACTTATGTCAGAAGTTCTATAATAGTTCATCCATCCCCTAATGATTGGGTTTAGTTTTCCTATTAGTTCGGCTTGTCCTTTAATCTTTTTATTTTTGATTGTAGTTTTCAGCTTTTCTTGATGTTTCTTGTAGGCTTCTTTGGTTGGAGTGATAAGAGTTCTAATTCCTGGTCTTTTGCCTGTATTTAACCTTAAACTTGAATGATATCCGACTTTAAAAGTACGAATATGGAATCCAAGAAAGTTAAATCCAGCCTTTCCATCTTCGCTTTCTTCTGGTAAAAGAGTATGGGCGATTCTGGTTTTTGATGGTTTTAGTTCTAAACCTATTTTTGATAGCCATTTTTCTATAACTTTCTTACCTTCTAGAATTACTTTTTTGTCCTTGTGCATTAGGACAAAATCATCTGCGTATCTCACAAAGTTGAGTGATTTTACTTTCGATTGCCATCCTTCTTGACGGCGACCATCAGGTCTTTTCATGTCAATGGTTTTTGCAAATTCGTTTAGATGATTTTCTAATCCATGAAGGGCTATATTTGCGAGTAAAGGACTTATTACGCCACCTTGGGGCGTTCCCTCCTCAGTTTCTAGAAATGTATTGTCGTCAATTACACCTGACTTGAGCCAAGTTTTTATTTGTTTTCTTACCTTACCTGTGTACCCAAGTTTACTGAGTAGTACAGCATGGTCGATTTTATCAAAGCATTTAGAAATATCCGCATCAAGTACGTACTTGGGCTTTCTTTCCACTGATACTCTGATTTGTTGTATGGCATCTTGACAGGCTCGTCCTGGTCTGAACCCATAGGAATTTGGCTCGAAAACCGCCTCCCATTCTGGTTCGATGGCGTTTTTAATCACACCTTGTAAGGCTCTATCGTGCATCGTCGGAATTCCAAGAGGTCTCTTTTCATCTTTTTCAGGTTTAGGTATCCATACTCTACGAGTAGCTTTACTTTTACCTTTTATTCTAAGATTTTTGGCGAGTTTGATTCTAGCAGTGGGTGTTAGGGATTTAATTCCATCTACTCCTGCTGTCTTCTTACCACGATTATCCTGGGTGACTCTGCGAACTGATAGTAGCCGATTTGACCAAGACCTCATCAATGTTTTCTGGAGTTGACGAACTTTCTTGAGATCGCCTTGACGTGAAGCTTTGAAAATTTGCTTTTGCAATTTAAAGACATATCGTTCGACTTTACGCCAATTGATATTTTCCCATACCTCTGTATTCAATTTTGAATCAGAATTAGTCATGTTCATTGTTTACTTGCAACCTTTCAATCAATACACATTGCGGAATACGTCTGCATATCCTGGGCATTACCCCATCTCTTTTCCAGCATTACCCGTTAGTTCGGGTTAGGCTTTGGCTTCTTATTCCATCTTTCCTTCCTATTGCCTGATTTCTCAGATTTTTCGTCTTAATTGACTACCTAATTATTTAGGAGCGTAAGGAAGGTTACTTCGTTCCTAGTTTCCGTATTTGAGTTCTTTAGAGGGTATCTATCCACCTATGTGTCAGGAAATGCGATACAGACTTTTACAAGAGTTGTATTCCTTTGAATGACTTCCCGTTATTTCGGGTCGCAGGGTGTGTCTTTCACACTAGCTTATATCCCCTGTTCGGTTTTTGAGATGGTTACGATACTTTGTTTGTTCTCCTCCACGATGTCCTTTTCCTCGGTTTTGCCTCAGTCCAGGGTCGGTTATGGAACTCTTGCTACGGGTTGACGTTTTCAGCAATTATCGCCAGTTCATGTTGCCATGTACCCCCGCTTTACTCCCGCTTCAACTTCTGGATTATCAGTTCAGATGTTGGGGAAACTTCACTTCACCCTTACGAGTGAGGACGCTGTATGCTTTTCAGCCCCGCATTAGGGCGGTGGGGTTTTCACCCACATCGGAAACTAAGTTGTCATCTGGTGGTTTTATTCCTTACCAGAAGCCACCTGTCCCCCTACTAATGTAGGTTTAAGGTGAACGAATCGCACTGTAACCAAAACGAGAATCACCCACGCGATCGCCCCAGACAGCTAGGACATCATAGGTAAAACCAGAGGGTAACACCAAGTCATCTACGACAGTGTAATTAGCATATTTTTTGATTTGTTGAGCAGTAGCAAGATCGTCGATATTTAATGGGATCGGTGTTTGCACAGGTTCAAAGCTTAATGGTTTAGATTCAGCCATAGCTTTCGCCATACCAAGGGGCTGCTGAGATTTTCCCCAAGTACCTGTAGCCACCGAACCAGTAATAGCACCGAAAAATAGGAGAAAATGACGACGATTAACCTTCATATAAATTATTTAAGAACAAAAAAGGCAACAATATAAGACAATGTTGAGAAATTAATATTCTTAAGTTAAACTCCAGATGTTAACAACTTATTAACGAAAGGTTGAGATTTTATATTTTATTACTTACAATTCGGCAATTTTATGTCATATCTGCTGTTAATTAAACCTTTAGCAGTAAACTTGGAAAATTATGGTCTATTGGCAAGAATTACTTCTGATTGGGCAACATTGGCTTAGTTCTCTAGGTAACTTCGCTTACCCTGTGTTTATCGGAATCTATCTTTTAGCGAATTTATTAGGATTACCTGCAATTTTTCTATTTTTGGCTGCGGGTAGTTTATTTGGTTTTATACCAGGATTAATTATAGTTTCTTTTGCCGATACCTTAAGTGTGGCTACTTGCTATCTCTTAGGTAGAACGATCGCTAGGGGAGCAGTTAGTAAATGGCTGGCTCAACGACCCCATTGGAGTAGACTTGATCATGCAGTAGCTCAAAAAGGCTGGAAAATAGTATTATTAACTCGTTTATCGCCAATAGTTCCGTCTAATATTTTAAATTATGGTTTTAGCTTAACTAAAATAAATTTTTGGCAATATTTGTTTGTTTCTTGGATCGCGATGTTACCTGTAATTGCTTTGTATGTCTATCTCGCTTCAGTGGGTGTAAATTTAGTTTCAGGTAGTCATGATCACCCAAAACAAGTTATTGCTTCAGTTATCGGTTTAATTACTACGATAATGGCGATCGCCTATACCAGTAAATTAATGCACAATACTTTGACAAAACCTGCTAGGGTAACCCCTCTGCCACAGCATCAAAGTCGAGGTCGAGAAAAAGTAGGGCGTTAAATTAAAGCTAGGTATTGATTTAAAATAATTTAATATAATCTACGGGGCAAGTATTATGGCTTATCGCGCAAGTCTTAATGGTACGCAACAACTGACCATTAGTAATCAAGGTATGCAAACTAAGATTAATTTAACAACTAGTAGTCCAGGACAACAACAAAGTCAGGGAAATAGCTTTACTACAGGTAATTGGGTAAAACCACCCCAGTTATTTCGTACAGGGGAAAATTATATTTTGCAAATTGAAGCTACCCAAGGTGAGTATTTTATTGGAATTAGTTCTAATGGCATGAGTACAATTAATGGCATACCATCTACATCTAATGCCACTCCAGTAGATTTAGAATCCATAGCATCAGATAATTTTACACAACAAAAAGTCAAATTTGAACCAATGCAGCCTCGGCGTATGGGTAATATGTCGATGGATATTAATTCAATGTCGATGCAGATGGGGAATATGTCCATGAGTATGGGATCTCAGTCTCGCAAAATCACCAAACGTTTTTGTTCCCAGTGCGGAGTTGAAGCTAAAGTTAGCGATCGCTTTTGTAGTAGCTGCGGTCATCAATTAAATAGTTAATTTGCAAAATAAATTTACAATATATGACCTATTGTCTCGGTATTATCAATCAGTTTGGAATTGTCATGGCTGCTGATTCTCGCACGAATGCAGGAGTAGATTATGCTTCTACTTATAAGAAACTGTTTGATTTATCTTTACCAGGGGAAAGAGTAATTATTGTCTGTGCTTCGGGTAGTTTATCTTTAACTCAAGGAGTATTAACCAGATTAAATCGAGATATTCAAAATCAAGAAGAGAAAAATCTCCAAACTCTGACAAATATGTATGATATTGCTACTTATATTGGTAGTAAAAGTCGGGAAATTCAGGAAACAGATCGACCCTGGTTAGAAAAAGATCGTATTGACTTTAGTTGTAACTTTTTATTAGGGGGGCAAATTAAAGGGGAAGAACCAAAATTATATTTAATTTATCGTCAGGGTAACTTTATTCAGGCGACCAAAGAAACCCCTTTTCTACAAATTGGTGAAACTAAATATGGCAAACCTATTATAGATCGCACCATTACCTACGATACCCGCCTAGAAGATGCTGCCAAATGCGCCCTATTATCTATTGATTCAACCATGAAATCTAATATTTCTGTTGGGCCTCCCATAAATTTAGTCATGTATAAAACCGATAGTTTTGACTTGAGACATACCTTAGAATTACGCCTAGGTGCGCCTTATTTAGCCAGAATTCGCAATCTTTGGGAAAAATCGGTGCGTCAAGCCTTTGAATCGATGCCTGATATTGAATGGGCATACGCACAAACTGAGCCTGGCGACGATGTATACATAGATTAAATTATAGTTTATTGAATAGTGAGGATCGCTTGGTTATATCTGCTTAATTCCTCGCTATCTTCACCATAAACGCCGATAATTTGTTGTTGACAACAGGCGATCGCAAATTCATTAAATTCTGCTGCTACAACTCCATACATTTTGTTAAAGTTATCAGCTTGCACACGACAAAAATTAGGACGTTGGGAATAGATCAAGCATTTTCTAGTATCGCGATCGTAATTAATACACCAACCGTCTTCTCCCACCATACCCATATATTGTTCTAATTCTTGATCTGATAAATACTCAGCTAAATCTGGTCGATCTTCAGGGGTAAGATTGCAACAAGCACCGCAATTTTTCACACATTGCCATTGCGCCAATTCTGAGTCTAATTTACTTTGGGATTTTTTCACTATTATTTATCCTATTTATTTTTATTTTTTGATTAACTTAATTTTATACTAAGTGTTTATACCCAATTGCTTTGCTAGGTTGAGATGAAGATATAAAGAATTAATAATATTTACCTGGAAGATTCAAGTTTATTTAGATATTTTATAAAACATGAATTCGATTTATATATAATTAATGTCCTACAGTCGTGCATTGCTCATCAATATAATCACATTAATTGGTCATTGGTCTACAAAGTCAGGCAGTTTTATATTTTGTGGTTTATTTTGGTGCAATCTTGGTATTGCTAAGGCTAATGCCGAAAATAATGTTTTAGTAATTCATTCCTATGACCGAGAATTATCTGAGACAAAGCAGCAACAAATAGGTATAGAGCAAGGCTTTGCAGAAACAAATAGCAAAACTAATATTTTTCATGAATTTCTCGATGGCAAAACTCACCCACATCTAGAACATCGCCATCAGTTTATCAGCTACATTAACAAGAAATACCAGCGTCTACCTATTGACCTACTAATGGTGGTGGGCGATCCGAGTTTAAACCTAATTCTCCAACAGCATGATCGCTATTTTAGCAATATACCTGTAGTGTTTTTAGGTATTAATAATCTGCGACAAGATATGTTAGATACTCCCTGGCTTACAGGAGTTGTGGAAAATCCTACTGTTAAAGACACGGCGATAGAAGCTACCCGTCAGATGTGGACAGATACCATAATAGTTATCAATGATACTACTGAAATGGGCAAAGTCAACCTAGAGCAAATTGCAGAAATTAAACAAATCAGAAATAAAGCACTAAAAGTAGAGGTTGTTAATGATTTATTTCCTCAAGAGATTAAAAATCGCTTAGGTCAATATCCAGATAATGTGCCAATTCTACTTCTTGGTCAATTGCGTCAAAATAACAATTCTAGAAGTTTGATTGATCCGCAACAAGACGCAGAAATTTTACAATCAAGAATTCCTAACCCCATCTACACAGAAAATGCCGTTCGTTTGGGTCGGGGTGTGGTGGGAGGGAAAGTTTTCGATGCCGACTATCATACTAGACAAGCGGTTGAATTGGCTCAAAAAATTCTAAATGGAGTAAAGCCTGATGAAATCGGCCCAATTTTGATGGGAAAGAATCGTTGGGTTTTCGATTATCGGCAGTTGCTACGCTACAATATCCAACTGGATCTATTACCTAACGAGAGTGAATTACTCTATTTAGAACCACCTTTTTATGTTAGATATCGCACCTTAGTAATAATTATTGCCCTGAGTTTTCTTTCCACCATACTGACAATTGTCTTACTAATGGAAAAGATACGCAAGCGGGCTATTGCTAATAGAATTTTGCAAGAAAACGAACAGCGATATAAAGATTTAGCCGAAGCTGGGGCAAATGTTTTTTGGGAATTAGATGCCAAACTGCGCTACTCCTATATATCTGGGGATATAAAAGATTTATGTGGGCTACAACCTGCATCGCTTTTGGGTAGATATCCTCCCGATCTACATCGTGATAATACCAACCTAGATGTTGACTGGGAACTTTTTGAACAAATTACCAAAGAAAGAAAGCCGTTTAAAAATTTTACCTTTAGTTTGCAGGATGAAGAAGGAGTAAGAATTTTTAAAATCAATGGCAATCCCTTGTTTGATCAGGATTTCAAATTCATAGGTTATCGAGGAGTTAAACAGGAAATTACCGCAGAACAAAATCTTTATAAAAAAATTGCCTATCAAGCAACCTACGATGATTTAACAGGCTTAATCAATCGGCGCGAATTTAATGAAAAACTTAAATATTCAGTTCAAAGAGCGCAAAAATATCGAACTGAAGCAGTTTTATGCTATTTGGATTTAGATCGCTTTAAAATTGTCAATGATACCGCAGGGCATTTAATCGGCGATCGCTTGCTATCGGAATTAGCTCAATTATTACAAAGTATGATTCGCAAAGGTGATACTTTAGGTCGATTAGGAGGCGATGAATTTGGTTTACTACTAGAAGGTTGTTCTATTACCGAGGCAGAACAAATTTGTGAACAATTAATTAGTACTATTAATAATTATCGTCTCAAGTGGAATAGTGTTGAATTTGATGTGGGAGTCAGTATTGGCATTGTGGGGATTACCAGTACATCTACAGATGCTACGGAAATATTAAGTCGTGCAGATGTAGCGTGTTATCAGGCAAAAAATTTAGGTCGTGGTCGAATTTACGTTGTGGAAAATAACCACCAAGAAATAGACTTAGAACAAACCAAAATGGGGCATATTGCTAATGTGTCGCAAGCCATCAAAGAAAACCGTTTCTATCTAGTCAAACAACTGATTAAACCTATAGTAGATGATGGTCAGCAACGTCAACATTACGAAATCCTCTTACGGCTAAAAGATCGAACTGGCAAGTTAGTCACTCCTGAACAGTTTATCCCTGTTGCCGAACGTTATGGAGTAATTACCATTGTCGATCGCTGGGTATTAGAAGCCACTTTAAAATCCTATGCCCGAAATTTCGCACCTAATAAAGCTTTAGTCTCGATTAATCTATCTGGGGCTAGTATTAATGATGAAAGATTTACCAACTATGCCATCGATCTTATTCGCAAATCTAATGTACCTGGGGAATGTTTATGCTTTGAAATTACCGAAACCGCAGCGATCGCTCAAATAACCCACGCCCAAAAATTTATCAAAGCCATGAAAAACTTAGGGGTTAAATTTGCCTTGGATGATTTTGGTAGTGGAGTATCTTCTTTTACTTATCTGAAAAATCTGGCTGTAGACTATTTAAAGATTGATGGCAGTTTGGTTAAAAACATTCTCAATGAAGAATGCGATCGCGCTATTGTTAATTCAATTAATGAAGTAGCCCATCTAATGGGCATTAAAACCATCGCTGAATTTGTAGAAAACGATCAAATCCTCAAACATCTAAGCGAAATTAGTATTGATTATGCCCAAGGTTATATCATGGGCAAACCGATTGACCTCAACTCATAGACAAATTATTATTTATCTAGATCAAGCTTTTAGTAACCAAAATCCTGCAAAAGATTCCACATCTGGATTTGATTGAATTGCTAAAAAGTGTACCCCCTTCGCTTTTTCTTTGGCTATTTCAAAGTCCTGGGCTTGCTTAAGGGTTGCTTGATTAGTCAAATTAACTAATGTCCAACTATCACTTAAACCTGTTTCTAAACGCAATTGCGGACGTAAATCTTTTTCTAACTGAAGATAGCCCATTTCCAACCCAGACATCCAAGCTGCTAGCGGGTTAGCACGGGGGGAATAAATAATTAAGCCTGGAATAATCGTATTAGCAGCAATATCTAATAAAGAAAGGGAGAAAGAATCACAAAAAGCAATATCCCATTCCTTCATCTCCTCAAAGTCCCTGGCTGCCAAACTTACAAAAGTCCATTTATCCCCCTGATCACCCCTAACAGCATCAGGAAGAGGAATTGGGTTTAAGGGAGGATACTGTACTGAGGGGGTATTGGCAGTTTTAAGATCATATCCAGTTTCCTGGGGATAAAAATCGTGGTTTCTCTCCTCCAGCCATTGATTGAGGGCATAGGTACGACGACTGGGAAGGGGAGTAATACCAGCATCCTCGCAGGCTTTGATGATCATATTATTCATCTGACGACGGAAAAAACGAATCTTTTTGGGTGATGTAGTTGCCTGGGCGATCGCGCTTTCAATTGCTTCTTTTAGCCATAAGGAATTAACACTATTGCTAGGACAATATTGGGCATATTTAAATAAACTATCTGGGGAACGATCTAAATCATCGGGACTTTCACAAATTAAAACCTCCCACAGCTTTTTCCCATTTTCATCTAAAACTGGACGTGAATAAAAATCTAATTCCCAAACTGTATTACCCATATGTCAATAATCAATCTAACTAATTATTTTAAAATCACATTATTTATAGCCGTACAAGATTAGTTTATGACAATTCGGGTGATTATCGGGTCGGAGTCTGGAGTAGGTAGTAGGTAGCCCTAAAAACCATTCTACTTGTAGCCAATATTTAAGTAATTCAAATAACTGTGCCAAGATAAAGTTAAATGATTATCTGACTCAATCAAAATTTTAAGATTATGATTCAGCCTTTCGAGTTTCCCAACGGTCAATTAGTCTACAATGCCGAAGATTTATTAGAATTATGCAAACAATTCCCAGTTGATGCTACCAATTATTTAATCAGGGAAGATTTAGAAAAATGGCTAGTATATATTGGGAAGAATGATTTAGCACAATGCGCTCTCGATGCCCGTCAGGCTGCTGTAGAAGATCGTCAGAAACTAGAAGAATTTTTAGATAAATGTCATCTTCTCTCACTACCACAATTGGAAGATACTATCCCTGAACCTTTTCAGCAAGCGATGCCAGAAGAGATTGAAGCGACTGCAAATGAGCCTGTGGAAAAACCTATCGAAACCATACCACTTAATGATCTATCACCCACCGTCACCAAATCTATTCCTAAATCAGCCTCAGCTTCCGTCTCCTCAGATGACACTCAACACAAACCTACCTTTTTACAGGTAATGATTACTGTACTAATTAAAATTCTCTATTAAGTAGCATACTTTACCAGTGAATTTGACTCAAAATATAGCGCAAACGGTCATAATCATCTTTTAATAGGGTGCTAAGAGTGCGCCCAACATTCACCAACCACTCACGATTTGCAGATCGTAGACGATAAACATCTCTTACCGCAGCAGCGACTAAGGATTCTACAGGAATATCTTTAACTTGTAAAAGGGTTCTGAGAAAATCTAGATTGTCGGTAAAATGAATTACCTCTGCTGCATCACAATGATAGACAGATTGATGGATTTGGGGCGGACGAGGAGGCAAATATTGATATACTCGACCATAATCATCACTACTATTATTCTGATTAGGAGTTTCAAAACCGACGATCGCTGCTCTAAATTCAGTTTTTAGCATGGCAAAAATTTGAGGTTGTTGTTCCCTTAATTCTGCTAAGGATAGCCCCAAAGCCCTCGCACGATGCACTGAATCTATCGGACTAGTTGTAACGTATGTAACTACTGCTAAAATTTTATTGCCAGATTCTTCATCAAAGGATTTAATCCAGCTACCAAAAGGAGGCATTACAGGAAATTTTAGATCTTCAGGTTCTAAACATTGGGCTAAATATTCAGTTGTAGAGGTTTCTATAACTTCGCCAATATGTTGAGGATGACGATCATCACTGACAGATTGAGATAGGGGCAGACGCATCGTTTTTTGGATAAGAAATAAAGGATGAAGTAAGATATTAAATTCTATTCATCCTAATATATTGTTTATCCTGGGTGTAATAACGCTATTTCTTCTTCTTGGTTAAATCAACAGCTTCTAGTTCAGATAAATTAAAGGTAACCAGTTTATCCCAATTCCCCCCTTCAAATAGCACTGCGACTCTACCGTCATCAAGACGCTGTACTAATCCCTGAAAGTTATAGTAAATATCATCGGGGTTGGTAATTTTCACTGTAGCACCAGGCAAAATCATCATATCAATTAAGAGTGCGATCGCGCACTTGTTATATGGTTTACCCTATTTAGCTTACCAAGTAAACTTAGCTATATTCATGCAACTTTCGAGTTGGGAAGATGTAAAGTTAGGCTATCAGTTTCCACACCCACTAAGATTATCCTCATCAAGTTAATCTTTAATTGCATCTAATATTTCATCCGAACTAGGATTATAATTAGGCTCTGATAGTTGAATTTTTTCTTTCCAAATATAATATACTTCTTCTAGTGTCCCTTCATGATGACTCCAAGAACCTGTATAATCACTAAAATTTAGTTTCACCAGTAGCCATTCTTGTTCAGATGAATCTAATGGTTTGGTGGCGAAAATAAACCCCGCCTCATTATCTTGATATTCATATAATTCTAAAGAATATAACGATCCTTGCCAGCCATATTTACCTGAAATAGTTGCTTCAATAGCTGCTTTTTCTGTATTATTTCTAGGAGTAAAAATATAAGATTTTTTAGGTTTTTCAAAATAAAGAATGGGCGACCAACTAAACTTATTAAGCATAAAATTAGATAAGTTTTGCAATGCTTGTATGTCAGTAGTCATTAACCAAACTTCTTCGGCAAATTGATTGCTAATCGTCCATTTAATCTGATTTTTAAACTTATAGGCAACAGCAGCAAAAGCATTATCATTAACTAATTTATAATCTACGCCAACGTAACCTTCATGTAATAATTGCTCAATAGATTTATGTGAGGGAAAGGGCTTTTTATATGAGAAGTCGTAATGTAATGGTCTAGGTTGTAAACCATCAGGAGTTTTGATTTGACAACTTTTTTGGTTGCTTGCTCCATTATTTAGCATAATTAATACTCCTCCAGAGAACTTATTTCTTTAGTGTTCCCGAAAAAAATCTTAAACATATAACTAGTAGAAAATAATGAATAAAATTTTTTTAGCAACAAAATCATCAGAATATAGATACAATAAACCCTGTGCCATTACTGTCGGGTTAATATGTCTAAAACTGAACCTACTCCTTTTAGTCCTGAAGAAATTGCAGCCGAAGGTATTAAGCCAGAGGAATATCAGGAAATTGTCCATCGCTTAGGTCGTCACCCCAATAAAGCAGAATTAGGAATGTTTGGGGTAATGTGGTCAGAACATTGCTGTTATAAAAACTCCAGACCTCTATTAAGTCAGTTTCCCACAACAGGCGAGCGCGTTTTAGTCGGCCCTGGTGAAAATGCAGGAGTGGTAGATCTTGGTAATGGTCTAAGGCTAGCTTTTAAAATCGAGTCCCACAATCATCCTTCCGCAGTAGAGCCTTTCCAGGGTGCAGCCACAGGGGTAGGTGGTATTTTACGCGATATCTTTACTATGGGCGCACGTCCCATTGCCATTCTTAATTCCTTACGGTTTGGTAACTTAGAAGATGCTCGCACAAGACGCATATTTCAAGGAGTGGTTGAAGGCATAGCACATTACGGTAATTGTATTGGTGTGCCAACAGTGGCAGGAGAGATTTATTTCGATTCCGCCTATGCAGGTAATCCTCTAGTTAATGCTATGGCATTAGGATTAATGGAAACCGATGAAATTGTTAAATCAGGAGCATCGGGTATTGGTAATCCCGTACTGTATGTAGGGTCAACTACTGGTAGAGACGGTATGGGTGGGGCAAGTTTTGCCAGTGCCGAATTAACCGATAACTCAATGGACGATCGCCCTGCGGTGCAAGTTGGCGATCCTTTTTTAGAAAAGTCTTTAGTAGAAGCCTGTTTAGCAGCATTTAAAACTGGTGCAGTAGTCGCAGCCCAGGATATGGGGGCAGCAGGTTTGACTTGTTCTACCTCAGAAATGGCAGATAAAGGCGGAGTAGGAATTGAATTAGATTTGGATTTGATACCTGCAAGGGAAACAGGTATGACTCCTTATGAGTATTTACTCTCAGAATCCCAAGAAAGAATGCTGTTTGTTGCCCAAAAAGGTAGGGAAGCAGAATTAATTGAAATCTTTGAGCGTTGGGGACTTCATGCAGTGGTTGCAGGTTCAGTAATTGAACAACCTGTAGTCAGAATTTTATATCAAGGCACAATAGCAGCAGAAGTTACCGCAACCGCCCTTGCCGATGACACACCGATTTATAAACGAGAATTATTGAGCGAACCCCCTGCTTATGCTGTTGAAGCAGCCCAATGGACTTCTGAAAGTTTACCAGGATGTGATTATCAAGGTATCGATGTTCAGGGAAAATATAAAACTTGGAACGAAATTTTACTACAACTATTAGATACCCCCACCATCGCTTCTAAACAATGGGTATATCGTCAATATGATCATCAGGTACAAAATAATACTGTCTTGTTGCCTGGGGGGGCAGATGCTGCGGTAATTAGAATACGCCCCGTTGATGCCAAACCACAAGAATGTACCATTGGTGTTGCTGCTACTACCGATTGTAACCCTCGCTATGTGTATCTCGATCCCTATGAAGGAGCAAAAGCAGCCGTCGCCGAAGCTGCCCGTAACCTCAGTTGTGTGGGGGCTGAACCTTTAGCGGTTACTGACAACCTTAATTTTGGTAGTCCTGAAAAGCCTGTGGGATATTGGCAACTAGCAAATGCCTGTCGAGGAATTGCTGATGCTTGTCGTCAACTTGCTACTCCCGTAACAGGTGGCAATGTATCTTTATATAATGAAACTTTAGATTCTGATGGCAATCCCCAGCCGATTTATCCTACTCCTGTAATTGGGATGGTGGGTTTAGTTCCAGATCTTAGCAAAATTTGTGGGCAGTCTTGGACTAATGAAAAGGATTTGATCTATTTATTGGGTTATGAGCATCCTAGTCTATCTGCTTCGGAATATTTAGCCACAATTCACAAGGTAGTTGCAGGTAAACCCCCCAGTGTGGATTTTGAATTAGAAAAAAATGTGCAAGCAGTGTGTCGCTACGGCATTCGTCAAGGATGGATTGCATCTGCTCATGATTTGGCAGAGGGGGGGCTAGCTGTAGCACTAGCAGAAGCCTGTATTGGTAATAACTTTGGGGCGACGGTTAAAATGGCTGTGTCAGAGTCTCAAAGGTTGGATGAGCTACTATTTGGAGAAGTGGCAAGTCAAATAATTGTGTCAGTTAACCCAGATAATAGCCAAGTTTGGGAAGCTTATTTGCAAGAGCATTTATCTGATTACTGGGTAAAAATCGGTCAGGTAGAGCAGTTTGGGGGGGATTTGAATATTTTAACTAATGATAACCTTTCTTTAATTAATGTTAAGATCAAAGAAATTTCTAGCACCTGGTCACAGGCAATAGAAAATAGATTAATCCCTAATCATCTTGGGGAAAATCATTAATACTCAAAAGCTTGATAACTTTTTAGGAAAGTAAAGGTTATGGCTGATTACTATAACATTTTGCGATAGCTTTAGAACAATTATCAGCAATAGCAGTTAGCTTAAAGAAGTTTAGAGCTTAAATATTCATTTTAGATAATTAGTAGGAGCAAGCTAGGAGCATGATGCCACAACAATCTTTCGATTGGATAGAAGATTCTCCAATCAGTAAGCACGATGGAGATAAACCAGAAGAAGCCTGTGGTGTTTTCGGTGTATATGCTCCAGAAAAAGCTTTGGAGGTTGCCAAATTAACTTATTTTGGTCTTTATGCCCTGCAACATCGAGGGCAAGAATCAGCAGGAATTGCTACTTTGAGTAAAGGAAGAGTCTACTGTCATAAAGACATGGGTTTGGTTTCTCAAGTATTTAATGAAGAGATTTTAGAACAATTGCCAGGGGAAATAGCAGTCGGTCATACGCGCTATTCCACCACAGGTTCTAGTTTAAAGGAAAATGCACAACCTGTAATTTTAGACACAAGATTAGGTAAATTGGCTCTTGCACATAATGGTAATTTAGTCAATGCCGTTGAATTGAGAAATCACCTAGCTAGTAAGCAAGTAGATTTTATTACCACTACCGATTCAGAAATGATCGCCTTAACGATCGCCGATGAAGTAAATAATGGTAAAGACTGGGTAGAAGGTGCGATTAGTGCCTTTAAATTATGTTCTGGGGCTTATAGTTTAGCGATTGCTACTCCTGAGGGGCTAATGGGGGCGCGCGATCGCAATGGTATTCGTCCTCTAGTAATTGGTATTTTACCTGCCGAGCAAGATAGTAGTAAAGATCGTTATGTTCTAGCTTCAGAAACCTGTGGATTAGATATTATTGGGGCTGAATATGTACGAGATGTTAATCCTGGCGAGTTGGTGTGGATCACTGAGTCTGGTCTAGTTTCCATAAATTGGGCTGGGGAAGCTGCGAAGAAACTATGTATTTTTGAGATGATCTATTTTGCTCGTCCTGATAGTGTAATGCACAACGAGACTTTATATAGTTATCGCATTCGTCTAGGGAGACAGTTAGCCAGAGAATCCTTTGTCGATGCCGATTTAGTAATTGGTGTACCAGATTCAGGGATTCCCGCAGCTATTGGTTTTTCTAGGGAATCAGGTCTTGCATATGGAGAAGGATTGATTAAAAATCGCTATGTCGGGCGTACTTTTATTCAGCCAACCCAAGGTATGCGCGAAGCAGGTATTCGTATGAAATTAAATACCCTTAAAGATGCTTTACAGGGTAAGAGAATAATTATTGTTGACGATTCGATTGTTAGAGGTACAACCAGTAAAAAAATTGTCAAAGCCTTAAGGGATGCTGGTGCAACAGAAGTACACATGAGAATTTCTTCTCCCCCTGTAACCCATCCTTGTTTTTATGGCATTGATACCGATAACCAAGATCAATTAATCGCTGCTACCAAGTCAGTTGCAGAAATTGCTCAACGAATTGAGGTAGATACTCTAGCTTATTTAACCTGGGAGGGTATGCTAAAAGTAACCCAAGAAGATACGGAGAATTTTTGCTCTGCTTGCTTTACAGGGGACTATCCCGTTGCCATTCCTGAAGATGTTAAACGTTCAAAATTAATGCTAGAAGAAACAAAAGTATAAATTATCTAGGCTGATGACTAGTTAAATATAGCTATCAGCCTAGTATTAAGTTACTTATTGCTTCAAAAGACTAGGAAAAGCATCTAACTTTTGCTTTTGATAAACAGGAGAAAACTTAGCTAGCAACTCGCGGAATTCCTGACCATCGATTGTTTCTTTTTCAATCAAAATATCAACAATGCGATCGATAGCTACACGATTTTCACTGATAATAGTTTTGGCTTTTTCATAGCAAGTTGAGGCAATATTACGAATACGTACATCAATTTGGGCAGCTACTTCCTCAGAATATTCATGTTTACTACCCGAATCATTGCCTAAAAATACAGGTTGTTCTTGTCCTTCGAGGGCTAGAGTACCTAAATCAGACATCCCGTATTTAGTAATCATCTCCCGCGCTTTATCGGTTAACACCTTAATATCGTGGCTAGCACCATCAGTAACTTCATCCCTGCCAAAAATTACATCTTCTGCTGCTCTACCACCTAGTAAAGTTGTAATCTGAGCTAGAATTTTCGATTTAGTTTGCAACCCCATCTCCTCATCGGGAGTAAACCAAGTCAAACCACCTGCTCCACCGCGAGGAATAATGGTAACTTTTTCTACAGGATCGTGGTTGGGAAGCACAGTAGCAATGACTGCATGACCTACCTCATGATAGGCGGTAAGCCTTTTAATTTTACTATCCACCAAAGGAATTCTTTCCATCCCAGCCACAATGCGATCTACAGCATCGTTAACTTCTAACATAGTGATTGCCAGCTTCTGCCTTCTAGCCGTTAAAATTGCAGCTTCATTAAGAAGATTAGCCAAATCAGCACCACTAAAACCAGGAGTCCGACGAGCGATCGCTTCTAAAGATACTTCAGGAGCAATTTTTTTACCGCGAGCATGAACTTCTAAAATTCCCAGTCTTCCTTGTAAATCTGGATAATCTACAATCACTTGACGGTCGAAACGACCAGGACGCATCAATGCTTGGTCTAGCACGTCGGGGCGGTTAGTTGCAGCAATAACAATAATCCCACTATTACCTTCAAAACCATCCATTTCAGTTAGTAACTGATTGAGAGTTTGTTCCCGCTCATCATTACCACCACCAATACCTGTACCTCTTTGACGACCTACCGCATCGATTTCATCAATAAATATTAAACAAGGAGCATTTTCCTTAGCTTTCTTAAATAAATCACGGACGCGAGATGCACCCACACCGACAAACATCTCCACAAATTCCGAACCCGAAATACTAAAAAATGGTACTCCTGCTTCTCCCGCGATCGCTTTTGCTAGTAAGGTTTTACCTGTCCCTGGGGGTCCTACAAGTAATACTCCTCTAGGAATTTTTGCCCCTACTGAGGTAAACTTTTCTGGCTCTTTTAAAAAGGTGACTACCTCTTGTAGCTCCTCTTTGGCTTCTTCAATTCCTGCTACATCATTAAATTGAATTCCAGTTTTCGCTTCCATCTGAAATTTAGCTCTGGATCGACCAAAACTTAAGGCTTGTCCAGAAGCATTAGCCGAGCGACGGATAATCATAATTAGTCCCGATAACAAGACAAAGAAGATTAATAGGTTAAATAAAACTCCGATAGTAGTTGAGCGGTCTACAGAAGTATTAATACTAAAATCTACATTTTTGGCTCTAATTTTGGGAATTAAATCTTGATTACGATCAAATAGAATTACTTGTTTGGGAGCTTGATCTTCTGGTTGTCCTTTAAGGGTAACGCTGGCTCTATTTGTAGTTTCATCTAGTTCGACTTTTGTAACTTCGTTATCTGCTAGTTTTTCTAGAAACTGACTGTAACTAAGCTCATTATTATTTTTTGGTTGCGCTAAAGTGGGGGTTGTCATGAGAAATGCCTGACAAATCACCCAGCCTGCAACTAACTTACTAGTTATTTTTGTAGTTTTTTTGTGGTTATTATTCAGTTTTAAGTTCTTTAATGGTTGTATTTGAGAACCTTTTTTCATATTAGTTATTTATAAGTTTGAATTACCATATAGGTCTAGAATTTTTAGGATAACTCCAGACTAGCTAAAAAAAACGAGTTTTTGCCATATTTTTATACAGTAATCCAAAACTTTATAAGTTATATTCCCTACAGGCAACTATCATTCCCCAATCATTTAGACTGCTGTGTATTTGATACAAGTAAACTAGAGAACAAAAATATTGGCGTTTGTCAAAGCTAAACCACTATCTAAAGTAGCAAATTGTACCTGTGCAGTTGACCCATTACCATCCACATCAAAAAATAACTTACCTAGAAGATCATCATAGATAAAGCGATCGCTACTATCAATAGCACTACTACCAATTACAAATTGCTCCACGCTGATAGTATTACCCTCAACCAATTCACTATCGAAATTAAAATCTAAAATTTCAATTAGATCATCGTTAACATTAAAATCAACTATTTGATCTACTCCATCAGTGGGATTATCAAAGCGGAAAGTATCCCGACCATCTCCACCCGTTAAAGTATCACTACCAGCACCACCAGAGAGAGTATCATTACCTCCGTTGCTATTTAAAATATCTGCACCATCCTGACCATATAAATACTCATTCCCAGAAGCGGTAGTAAGGCGATCATCACCAGCACCACTATAAAGATCTAGAATTTCAATATTAGATCCTATAGTTATTTCGTCGTTACCACTGCCAGTATTTAAAAATATAGATTCAAAACCTTTAAATCTAGAACCATCAGAAACTGTACCATTATTGATATCAGTGTAATTAATTATCAGATCCTCAGTAGCCGACTCATAA